>DATJNQ010000012.1:0-48165 GCA_035507895.1 Solirubrobacteraceae bacterium
GCGCGAGGGGGTCGACGGCTTCCTGCTGCCGCCGCGCGATCCGGCGGCATGGGCGAGCGCGATCCGGCGCCTGCACGAAGACCGCGAGCTGGCCGCGCGGCTGGGCCGGGCGGGCCGCGAGCGGGTGCTGGAGCAGTTCACAAACGAGCGACATGCGCGCGCCACGCTTGACGTATATGAACACGTCCAGATCTTGCAAAAGCGGGCCGGGCTCCGTACCGTGTAGGCGGGGTCGGGGACTACGCAGCGCCTGAGGGGGCGCGTTAGCTGGCAGCTCTGGACGCCAATCGGATCAGCAGCCAACCTCAGAGTCAGAGTCAGCACGCAAGGATGCCCACAGCCACCTACCACCTGCCCCATCTGCGCACACTGGAGGCCGAGGCCGTCCAGGTGATGCGCGAGGTCGCCGCCGAGTTCGAGCGGCCCGTGCTGCTGTTCAGCGGCGGCAAGGACTCGATCGTGCTGCTGCGGCTCGCCGAGAAGGCGTTTCGGCCGGGGCCGTTCCCGTTCCCGGTGATGCACGTCGACACGGGGCACAACTTCCCCGAGGCGATCGAGTATCGCGACCGCCGCGTGCGGGAAATCGGCGAGCGCCTGATCGTCGCCAGCGTGCAGGAGTCGATCGACAAGGGCCGCGTCGTGGAGGAGACGGGTCCGCGGGCCTCGCGCAACGCGCTACAGACCGTGACGCTGCTCGACGCGATCCGCGAACACGGCTTCGACGCCGCCTTCGGCGGCGCCCGTCGCGACGAGGAGCGCGCGCGGGCCAAGGAGCGCGTGCTCTCCTTCCGCGACGAGTTCGGCCAGTGGGACCCGCAGAACCAGCGCCCCGAGCTGTGGGCGCTGTACAACGGGCGCTTGCGCCGAGGGGAGCACGCACGCGTGTTCCCGATCTCCAACTGGACCGAGCTCGACGTCTGGCAGTACATCGCCGAGGAGCGCCTCGAGGTGCCGTCGATCTACTTCGCCCACGAGCGCGAAGTGTTCCGCCGCGACGGCATGCTGCTCGCGGTCAGCCCGTACATCGAAATGATGGACGGGGAGGAGCCCTTCACGGCGATGGTGCGTTACCGCACCGTCGGTGACATGAGCTGCACCGGTGCCGTCGAGTCGACCGCCGCGACGCTCGAGGCCGTCGTCACCGAGATCGCCGCCACCGAGGTCACCGAGCGCGGCCAGACACGTGCCGACGACAAGGTGACCGAAGCGGCGATGGAGGACCGCAAGCGCCAGGGCTACTTCTGATGGCTGACGGCGACGCGAACAGCAACGGGCACGGTCGGCAGGGCGGCGACGACGCCGCCGAGGCGTTTCGCCGCCTGACCGAGCGGCCCGCCGAACTGCTCCGTTTCGCGACGGCGGGGTCCGTCGACGACGGCAAGTCGACGTTGATCGGCCGCCTGCTCTACGACTCCAAGCAGGTCCTCGTCGACCAGGTCGAACACGTGCGCCAGGCGAGCGAGCGCATGGGGCACGAAGAGCTCGACCTCTCGCTGCTCACCGACGGCCTGCGCGCCGAGCGCGAGCAGGGCATCACCATCGACGTCGCATACCGCTACTTCGCGACGCCCCAGCGGCGCTTCATCATCGCCGACACGCCCGGCCACGAGCAGTACACGCGCAACATGGTCACGGGCGCCTCGACAGCCGACCTCGCGATCGTGCTGATCGACGCGCGCAAAGGCGTCGTCGCGCAGTCCAAGCGCCACGCCTTCATCAGCTCGCTGCTCGGCATCCCGCACGTCGTCGTGTGCGTCAACAAGATGGACCTCGTCGAGTACGACGAGAGCGTCTTCAACGACATCGTCGAGGAGTTCGACGCCTTCGCCGCGCGCCTGGAGATGCCCGAAGTGACGTTCATCCCGATCTCGGCGCTCAAGGGCGACAACGTCGTCGAGCGCTCCGAGCGGATGCCGTGGTACCAGGGGCCGCCGCTCCTCTACCACCTCGAGCACGTCCACATCGCGTCCGACCGCAACCTCATCGACGCGCGCTTCCCCGTGCAGTGGGTGATCCGGCCGCCGGCGAACGTCGCCGGCGACTATCGCGCCTACGCGGGCCAGCTCGCCGGCGGGGTACTGCGACCCGGCGACGACGTCGTGGTTCTCCCCGGGGGCCAGCACTCCACCGTCGCCGCAATCGACACGTACGAGGGCGAGGACCTGCACGAGGTCGACGAGGCGTTCCCGCCGATGTCCGTCGCCCTGCGCCTGAAGGACGACATCGACGTCAGCCGCGGCTCGATGATCGTGCGCACGCAGAACCAGCCGACGGTCGCGAGCGGCTTCGAGTGCCTGGTCTGCTGGATGTCCGAGAATCCCCTCAGCCCACAGCGCCGCTACCTCGTCAAGCACACCACGCGAATGGTCAAAGCGGGCGCGATCGAGGTGCGCTACCGGCTCGACGTCGAGACGCTGCGCCGCGACGCGACGGTCACGACGCTCGAGCTCAACGACCTCGCGCGCGTGCACCTGCAGCTCGCCCAGCCGGTGATCTTCGACTCCTACCGCCGCAACCGTGTCACCGGCAGCCTGATCGTCATCGACGAGGCGACGAACGAAACCGTCGCCGCCGGCGTCGTCCTCGACACCGAGGTCGAGGGCGGCGAGGAGGCGCCGAGCGAGCGCAGCCCGAACGTCCGCTGGCAGGGGACACGCGTCACGCGCGAGGAGCGCCGGGCGGCCCTCGGCCACGAGGGCGCGACGGTGTGGTTCACCGGCCTCCCGGGCGCCGGCAAGTCGACGGTGGCCGCGGCGGTCGAGGAGCGGCTCATCCAGCACCGCCGGCCCGCGTTCCTGCTCGACGGCGACAACCTGCGCCACGGCCTCAACGGCGACCTCGGCTTCGACGAACGCGCGCGGCGCGAGAACGTGCGCCGCACCGGCCACGTCGCCAAGCTCATCGCCGACTCCGGCACGATCGCGCTCGTGTCGCTCGTGAGCCCCTACGCGGCGGACCGCGACGCGGTCGCCGCCCAGCACGCCGCCGACGAGTTGAAGTTCATCGAGATCTTCGTCGACGCGCCGCTCGAGCTGTGCGAGGAGCGCGACCCGAAGGGGCTTTACGCCAAAGCCCGCGCCGGGGAGCTCGAAGGCATGACTGGCGTCGGCGCCCCGTACGAGCGCCCGAGCGAGCCCGACCTCGTGCTCGGCTCGAGCTCGGAAACGGTCGAGCAGGAGGTCGAACGCGTCATGGACCTCCTCGCCGCGCGCGGCCTGCTGTAACCCTCGACGTCGGCGCTAGTGGTGGTGGTGGCGCGTGTGGCGCGGCGCCGCGGTGAGGTGCACCCAGGCGCTCTCGCCCGCCGAATACGGGCCGCTCGTGATGCGCGCGTACGCCCGGTAGCGGCCCGTGCGCGGAACGCGGAAGACGGCGCTGTACCGAGAGCCGACCGCGGCGGGCTTGGCGTGCGCGACCGCGACCGTGACCCACGTCACCGAGCCCGCGCGGCGGCCGGAACGCACCGTTTTCTCCTGCTGGATCTCGATCTCCGTGCTGTTCACGGCGGGCAACACCGTGCCGTAGGCGCGCGTCACGCCGCTGCGCGTACGGGTTTTCAACGACACGTGCACGGTCGCGTGGACGACGCTGAAGGAGCTGTAGATCGGCCGTTTGGTGAGCACCTCGACGCGCAGCTCGATATTGCGGGCGACGTCGTGGACGGGGAACGCGAAGTGGCCGGTGGAGCTCGTGGTCGTCGTCGCGCCGAGCTCGGTCGGTACACCCGAGTACGGGTAAGTCGTCTCCTGAAGCTCGACGGTGGCGCCCGCGGAGCCGGTCCCGGAGAGCGTGCCGCTGTACGTGAACGACGCGCCGACGGGCACCGAGATGCGTTTGGCGATCGTGAATTTCAGTTCGCTGCCCTTGGCCGTGAAGCTGCGGATCTGCCCGTCATAAGTCTTTTTTTCGGCGAGCGCGACGATCCGGTAGTAGTAGACGGTCCCCGGCGTGAGGCCCGTGATCGTCTGGCCGACGCTGATCTTGGTCACCTGGTTGCCGACGGGGGTGATGTTCGTCTCGCGGTTCAGGCCCGCGGAGGAGGTCCCCCACGCGAAGTAGTAGCTCGTCGGCACGCCGTTGGGCTGCACGACGCCGGTGAGCTGCGCCGAGCTCGCCTCCAGGTAGCGAACGCCGCCCGTGGAGCACGACGGCTTCGGTTCGCTCGCTTTGCGGGCGCCCGCCGCCGGCGCGAGGCAGGCCAGCACAGCGAGCGCGAAGAGGGCGGCCGGCGGCGCCAAAAGTCGTCTCGTCATCCGCCGGTCTCCTCGCTTCCGTGTCCAAAGATGGGTGCTTCGTGCTCCCGCACTGCACATATAACGCCCCGGCCGCGCGATTGTTGCGGCGCGCGTTGCACCCGGACGTTCACACTTTGCTCACCTGACGGGCGAGTTCACGCGAGAACCTTATGCTGTGCGAGCGCGGGCCCGCGGGCGCCGCCTGCCGCAAACCACGAATGGAGCCCAACCTGTCGACCGACCCCACAGCCACAGGCGCTCCCGCGAGCGCGGACGGCCAGACGCCGGCCGTTCCGGCGGGCCGCGCGCCGTCGCCGCCGATCATCCCCGGCAGACAGGGGCCGGCGACGCCGGCGCAGCCCAGCGATGCGGCGCTCGCGCCGCCACCCGCCCAGGCGCCGCGGGCGTGCCCCGCGTGCGGCGCGGCGATCGCCGCTGACCAGCGCTACTGCCTGGAGTGCGGCGAGCGGCAAATCGGGCGCAGCGACTTCCTCTTCGCAGGCGCCGGCGGTGCCGCCGTCGGCGGCGGGGCCCCGGCGCCGCCGCTGCGGCCGGTGGCGGGCGACGACAGCGGCGACGAACGGCGCCGCCGCGCCTGGCTGCTGCTCGGGCTCGTCGGCGTGCTGCTGCTCGCCATGGGCGTGGGCGTGCTGATCGGCAAAGCCGGCAAGACGCCCACGCTGCCGACGAAGGTGATCCAGGTCGAAGGCCACGGCGGCGGTGGCGGCGGCGAAACGCCCACCGCGACCGAAGCGGGCTTCAGCAGCGACTGGCCGTCCGGCAAGAGCGGCTACACGGTGGAGCTGAAGACGCTGCCCTCGGGCAGCTCCGCAGCCGCGGTGGCGGCCGCGAAGAGCGCCGCGACCAGCGCCGGCGCGAGCGGCGTCGGGGCGCTCAAGGCCGAAGAATTCAGCAGCCTGGGTGGCAGCGAATACGTCATCTACTCCGGGCAGTACGCGTCGCGCTCCGCGGCCAACGCCGCGCTTTCGCCGCTGAAGAAGAAATTCCCGGGCGCCAAGGTCATCGAAGTGTCGAACAAGGAATCGAGCAGCGGTCCCGCCGAAAGCAACGCCGAAGAAAAGAAAAAGAAATCCGGCGACGCGATCACGAAGCCCGAGTCGCTGGAAAAGGCCGAAAAACAGTCGGGCCACCCGAAAAGCGAGCAGGAAGAAAGCGAAAAACTGCCCGACAACGTGGTGGTCGAATAGCGGTGAGCGACACCGCCGACACGCCGCCCAGCCCGCCCCTGCGGCCGCCGAAGCCGCCGGCCGCTCCGGCCGCCGCGCCGACGGCCGCGGACTCCGAGCTCGCGCGCCGCCGCGGCGCGCTCGCCGAAGAAGTCACGGAGCTTCACTGGGACCTGGGCGGCCTCGCCTACGAGATGGCGATCCGCGACCACTTCCGCCTCGACGTGCTGGTGCGCCGCGCCGCGGTGCTGCAGGAACGCGACGCCGAACTGGCCGAGGTCGAACGCCTGCTGCGCATGGAGCAGGAGGGAATCGTCGGCAACTGCCCGACCTGCGGCGCGCCGCACAGCCGCGGCGCGATCTACTGCTGGCAGTGCGGCGGGCAGCTGATGGAGCGCCTGCCGAGCGCCGCGGCGGCGGCCGCCCCCGCGACGCCCGCGGCGCAGGCGCCGCCTGCCAGCGACGGCGAGCTGAACGGAAGCTCCCGCACGCCCTGAGCGATGGCCGGCGAAGGCATCTCCTGCAGCACCTGCGGCGCCCCGCTGTCGCTCGGCCAGCAGTACTGCGTCTCGTGCGGCGCGCGGTCCGGCCCGCGCCGCCCCGAAGCCGAAGAGCTGATGCGGCGAGCGTCGGGCCGCGCGTCACCGGCGGCGGGAGCCCCGGCGGGGACGGCGCCGAGGCGCTGGCGGCTGCCGCTCATCCCGCTGCCCTCGCGCCTGCTCGCCGTCGCCCTCGTGCTCGTCTTCCTGGGCTCGGGCGTCGCGCTCGGTGAGATCGCGCACCGCGCCGCCATCGACTCGCTGATCGCCGCCGAGCGGGGTCCGCTGCGCGTGCTCGTCGCCTCCCGCCACGTCGCGCCGAAAACGGGCGGGACGACGACCGCCGAAGAACCGTCGCCGGAACTCGCGCCGACGACGCCGACGACGCCGACCACGCCGAACACCGTGCCGTCCACGCCGCCCGCCAAACCGCCGGCCGCAAAGAAAAAGAAGCCCCCCGCCCCGAAACTGCCGCCGGTCAGGCACGTCTTCATCGTGATGCTCGCCAACCAGCCCTACGAAAACGTCTTCACGCCCATCTCGGCGGCGCCCTACCTCGCCAAGACCCTCACCGCCCAGGGCATCATCCTCGGCAACTACTACGCCGTCGCGCACAACGAACTCGCCAACGCGATCGCCCTCGTGAGCGGACAGGGCCCGACCGCGGAAACGGCGCGCAACTGCCCGAACTACAGCGCGATCGCGGGCGCCCGCAAGGGCTCCTACGAACAGGTCCTCGGCGCCGGCTGCGTCTACCCGGCCTCGACGAAGACGCTCCCCGGCCAGCTCGCGGCGAAGAACCTCAGCTGGCGCGCATACGTGCAGGGCATCGACGAAGGCCCCACGACGCCTCCTGCGTGCGCGCACCCCGCGCTCGGCCACGCCGACCCCGACGCCGGCCTGGAACCGGCGCCGGGCGCCTACACGACCGCCCGCAACCCCTTCGTCTACTTCGCGTCGATCACGGGCTCCACCAGCTGCGCGCGCGACGACGTCGGTCTCTCCGCGCTCGCGGGCGACCTCGCCAGCGGCGCGCGCACGCCGAACCTCGCCTACATCGTCCCCGACCGCTGCAACGACGGCAGCGCGACGCCCTGCCGGCCCGGCGCGCCCGCGGGCCTCGCGGCGAGCGAACCGTTCCTGAAGCGCGTCGTGCCCGAGATCACGAAATCGAAGGCGTTCAAGGAAAACGGGCTGCTCGTGATCACCGTCGACCAGGCGCCCTCCAGCGGCGAATTCGCCGAATCCGGCTCCTGCTGCGCACAGCCACGCTTCCCGAACCTGGGCGGCGGTGTCAGCGGCGGCGGCGACGTCGGGGCGCTCCTGATCTCCCCGTACATCAAGGGCGACGAAGCAAACGAAGCCGCCCAGGAAGAGCTCAACCACTTCTCGCTGCTGCGCACCATCGAGAAGTTCTTCGGCCTGCCCGCGATCGGCTACGCCGCGAACAAGGCGCTGCCGACCTTCTCGCCCGCGCTGTTCGACGCCGACAACTAGCGCGTTCAGGCGCCCGCCAGCGAGCCGTACGTGACGGCGCGCCGCTCGCGCGCGGCGCTTGCAAGAACGCGCTCGAGCGCCGCCATGAGACGCGGATGCTCGACGTCGGTCGGATGCAGGTCCAGCCGCAGCGCATCGAACGGCAGCCGCGCCCCCGCGCGCACCAGCGCCGGCGCGAGCAGCGGCGCAAGACGCCCCGGCGCGAGACTCCACGCCGGCGCGAGAGGGCCGCGGTCGCCCCGCGGCCCGCGCACGGCCATCACGTCCGCGGTCCAGCTGTAGCGGCCGTCGAGCGCCGCGCGCAGGCCCGGCGTGTACGCGTACGCCGGCGCGACGAAGCCCTCCGGCTCGATCCCGGCGAGCTTCATTACGCGCCAGCCGGCGTGCACGGCGCGCCGCGTCTCCTCCGGGCTCAGGCGGCCGAACTCCGCGCGCTGGGAGCCGGCGCGCGGCAGCGCGCGGGTCCGCACGCCGAGGTGGCGGAAGCCGTGCTGGCCGATCTCGTCACCGGCGGTGCGGCGCTCGAGCAGCCAGTCGACGGTCGCCGGCGAGCGCGTCCCGATCGGGTGCAGGTCGCGCGCCGGCACGACGAGCAGCGTCACACGCTCGATGCCGTGGTCCGAGAGCCAGTCGCGCATCAGCGCCGCGCGCTCGAACGACGCGGGCTCGACCCCGTGCAGCGCCACCGCGAGCGCCGCACGGCGTCCGGTGACGCGCGCCGGTCGCGTGAGGGGCCGGCGCGCCAGGGCGGCGGGCGGGGCGCCCCGCAGGGCGCTCACGTCAGGCCGCGCGCGCCGCATCGTCCTCGCTCCCGTCGCCGCTCGCCCCGCCCGCGAGCGCCCGCCGGTAGGCGTCAGCGAGCAGCTCCATCGTCGCCTCCCAGGTGCGCGCGCGTGCCGCCCGCAGAGCCGCGGCCGTGATCCGCTCGCGCAGCAGCGGCGCGCCGAGGACCTCGAGCAGCGCCTCGGACAGTGCGCGCCCGTCGGCGGGGCAAAGGCGCCCGCTGACACGGTCCTCGATCAGCGAAAGCGGCCCGCCCTCGGCGACGGCGACGACCGGCAGGCCGCTCGCCTGCGCCTCGAGGATCACCTGCCCGAAGGTGTCCGTCGCGGACGGGAAGAGGAAGGCGTCCGCGCTCGCGTAGACGCGCGCGAGGTCCGCGCCGTGCTGCCAGCCGAGGAACGTCGCGTGCTCGCCGAGACGCGCCGCGAGCCGCCCGCGCTCCGGGCCGTCGCCGGCGAGGACGAGGTGCAGGCGCGCGTCGCGTTCGCGGGCCCGCAGGAACGCGTCGGCGAGCAGGCCGACACCCTTCTCGCGCGTGATCCGCCCGCAGTAGAGCACCGTGACCTCGCCGGGCAGCAGGTCCTCGTCGCGCAGCGACGGGTCAAAGCGCGCCGTGTCGACGCCGCGGTCCCACCGCATCACCCGCTCGCCGGTGATGCCGATCGACGCGAGCATCGCGTCCGAGGCCGCGCTCGGCGACAGCAGGACGTCGCAGGCGCTGTAGAACGCCGCGACGGTCATCGCCATCGCCGTCGCGAGCCGCTCGTCGCCGGAGCGCAGGCTCGTGTACGCCGCGAGCTCGGTGTGGTAGCTGCCGACGAGAGGGCGCCTGAGCGCCCGCGCGAGCAGCGCCGCGGTCACCCCGGCCGGTCCGGGGGCGCAGACGTGGATCAGGTCAAAGTGCCCGTCGGTCAGGGCCTGCACCGTCGAGGGCAGCGTCGGCACCCCGATCTGCAGGCCGGGGTAGAAGGGAACCTCGAATTCGGCGGCGCTCGAGAGGCGGCGGTCGACGTCGGCGTCGGTGCCGACGACCTCGATCTCGAAGCCCGGCACGCCGCGCTCGCGAATCTCTTCGAGCGTGCGGCTGACGCCGTGCGTCGCGCCGATCCCGTCGGCGACGATCGCGACGCGTGCGGGCTCGCCGTCGTCGTGGCGGCCGGGGATGGCCGCGATCTTCTGGCGCTCGCTGGCGAGGAACGCCGCCGCGGGGGCGTAGGGGATGGCCGCGAGGCTCGCGTCGAACAGGCCCTGCGCCGCCGCCGGCAGGTCCGCGTCGCCGTCGACGGCGGCGAGCGCCGCCTCGACGGCCGCGCGCAGCCCGCGCTCGTGGGCGCGGCAGGCGCGGCGGTAGAGGGCGGCGTGGCTGAAGCCGTCCTCCTGCATCAGCGCGATCAGGCCGGCCTCGTCGATCTCGCCGAGGCCGACCGCGACGAGCCATGCGCGCAGCAGGCAGCGCGCGTCGGCGGGCTCGAAGTCGAGCTGGGTGGCGCCTTCGCGCGCGTCGGCCTCGCCGAGGAGCCGTTTCATGAGCGCCAGCACGCGCGCGGGGTCGGGCCTCGCGGCGTCCTGGCCGCGAGCGCGCGGCGCGAGCGAGCGTGCGGCGAGGGCGATTGCGGCGTGCGCCCACTTCGCGGCGCTGCCCTGCGCCCCGCACGCGCCCGCACGCCCGGCACGCACGTGAGCGAAGAACTCGGCCGGCGTCGCGGCCGCCGGCGTCTCCGTGAACGTACGGCCGATGTCGGTCCCCGCGTGGTCGTCGGAGCCCGCGATACCGATCCCGTCGCGCGTCGCGACGTACGTCGCGGCGGGCCGGTTGAGCTCGGGCGCCCGGGCTCCGTTGCGCACCTCCCACACGTCGAAGAGCTCAGCCAGCCGGCGGCGGTGGCGCGCCGTCAGCGGCGCCGCGACCTGGTAGTAGGGATGCGCGAGAGCCGCCGTCAAGCCGCGCTCGTGCATGTATTCGGCGCACGCTTCGACGTCGTGCGCGGAGCGCTGGAGCCACTCGTGGTCCGCGCCGGTGATCTCGAAGCAGAGGACGTGGACTGCCTGGCGCTCGCCGCGGAAGCGCGCGGTCAGCTCCTCCGAGACGAAGACGTCCGCTCGGTCCGCGATCGACAGCACGCCGTCGATCGTGTCGTGGTCGGTGATCGTCACGAAGTCCATCCCGCGGCGCTTCGCGAGTTCGTAGACCTCCTCGGGCGGCGTCGCGCACTCGGGTAGCCCGACGGCGCGCTGAACGCCGAGACGCGAGACCTCGGACGCGGCTGAGTGGCAGTGCAGGTCGACCCTTGATACCTGCCCGTCGGGAGTGCTGGGTATCCATTCCATGGATCAAGAGTTCCCCGCAAACTGCGATTTTTTGTGACGAACCGGGGACGATCGTGTGAAGCTTGCGTGAACGGCGGTGGCCGTCAGCCGTCGCTTGCGCCGGCGGCGACGAGCACGACGCCCGCGAAGGCGCAGGCGAGCAGCGTCGCCAGCACCGAGCGACGCGCAACGAAGAGCGCCACGAGCGACGCGGCGAGCAGAGCGAACTGCCAGCCGTGGGTGAGCGCCGCCGCGAGCGGGACGGCGACGCCGATGATCGCGCCCGCGGCGGAAGCGCCCGCGCCCGCGAGGAACGCGGCGACGCGGTGGTCCTCGACGAGGCGCTCGAGGTTCGGTGCGGCCGCGAGAACGAAGAGGAAAGATGGCGCGAACGCGACCGCCGCGGCGAGCAGCGCCCCGGGCAGCCCGCCGGCGGCGTAACCGACGACGGACACGGTCTGCAGCACCGGACCGGGGGTCACCTGGCCGAGCGCGACGGCGTTCAGGAACTGCGCGTGCGTCATCCAGTGGTGGACGCTCACGGCGTCCGCCTGCATCAGCGGTACGATGACGAAACCGCCGCCGAACGAGAGCGCGCCGACCTTCAGCGCCGTCCATGCGAGCGCCCCGGCGCCACCCGCGACCGCGATGACGGCGCCGGGCCGCAGCGGCAGCAAGGAGAGCGCCCCGCTTACGCCGCCGGCGCGCTCGAGCAGGAGCTCCGCGGCGCCGCAGGCGAGCAACACCACGACGAGCAGCGGGCCGAGCGTCGCCGCGGCGGCGGCGCCCGCGACGGCGTAGAGAATCGTTCGCAGCCGCAGCGCGCCGGCGGACGAGCGGACGAGCGGCAGTGCGATATCGAACCCGGCGCGCAGGGCCACGGCGGCGACGGCGCTGCCGGCGCCGAGGCCCGCGGCGAGGACCGCCGTGGGCGGCGAGGACGCTAGGAAGACCGCGGCGAGAGCGATGATCACCACCAGGCCCGGCACGATGAAACAGAGACCGCCGAGGAGCGCGCCGGCGCTGCCGCGCAGCCACCAGGCGCAGTAGATCGCGACCTGCGTGGACGCCGGGCCCGGCAGGACGCTCGCCATCGCGACCGCCCGCTCGAAGTCGCGCGGTGCCATCCAGCGGCGGCGCTCGACGCACAGCGAGCGCAGCATCGCGATGTGCGCCGGCGGCCCACCGAAGCCGGTGATGCCGATTCGCAGCCACTGGCGCACGATCACGGCGAAGCCGACGCGGGGGCGTTCCACGCGGCGCAGCGTACGCGGTGAGCGGCCGTGACCGGCGCTAGGCTCGCGTGCGATGTCGACGCTCGTTCCGCCGCTCGCGGCCGCGATCACCTACCTGCAGGCGATCATCCTCGGGCTCCTCCAGGGAGTCACCGAGCTCTTCCCGATATCGAGCCTCGGCCACACGGTCCTCTTCCCGACGCTGTTCGGCTGGGAGGGCGTCGTGAAGTCCCAGAGCCAGCAGGAATCGTATTGGCTCGCGTTCGTCGTGATGCTGCACGTCGGCAGCGCAGTGGGCATCCTCATCTACTTCTGGCACGAATACGTGGCGATCGTGAAGGGCTTCTTCCGCACTCTTCGCACGCGCAGCGTCAGGACGCCGGACGAGCGCATGGCCTGGCTGATCATCGCGGCGAGCATCCCCGCCGGCGTGCTCGGCCTCGCGTTCGAGCACGTCCTGCGCACGGTCACCGCGAAGCCCGAACTCGCCGCGATCTTCCTCACCCTCAACGGCATCGTGCTTTTCGCCGCCGAGCGCTTCCGCCGCCGCGCCGAGGTCCGCGAACTCGCCGCGCGCGAGGGCGCGAAGCCCGACGGCGGGCGTGAACTCGACACGCTCGAGTACCGCGAGGCGTTCGTGATCGGCATCGCGCAGTCGACGGCGCTGATCGCGGGCATCAGCCGCGACGGCGTGACGATGGGCGCGGGTCTCGCGCGCGGGCTGGACCACCGCGACGCCGCGCGCTTCGCGTTCCTGCTCGCAGCCCCGATCATCCTCGCCGCAGGGGTGTTCAAGCTCCCCGACCTGCTTGGCCCCCTCGGCAACGGCGTCCGCGGCCAGGCGCTGGTCGCCGCGATCGCCGCCGCCGTCGCCGCGGTCTTCACCGTCGGCTTCCTGCTGCGCTTCTTCCGCACGCGGACGCTGATGCCGTTCGCGATCTACTGCCTGGTGTTCGGCGGCTTCATGATCGTTTACACGCAAACCTGACCGGCCCGCCCCGATCGACCATCATGGGTCAGCGATGACGATCCCGCGCAACCCGCCGAGAATCTTCGAAACGCAGAGCGAGGCCTGGGAGGAGGTCGGGCTGCTGCGCCAGATCAACCCGCGCACCGCCCGCCGCGCGCGGCTGGAGGCGCTCTTCCTGATCCCGGTCTTCGTCGCGATCGTCGTTATCTACGACCACCGCGAGCAGATCTTCAGCAGGCACTTCTTCGTCGTCGGCAGGGGCCGGTCCGTGAGCGAAACGACGAACGGAACGCTCGTGACGATCGCCGTGATCGTGGTCCTCGTCATCCTCGGCTGGGCGATCGCGCGCGACATCGGCCGTGCGCTCGGCCCGTCGCTGTTCCGACGCATGGACCCCGCCACGGCCGGAACGGTCGGCTTCCTGATCCGCGTCGCAACGCTCTTCGTCGCCGTGCTCGTGGCGCTGGCGGTCGCCGGCGTCGACCCGAAGACGATCGCGTTCGGCGGCGCCCTCACCGCTGTCGTCTTTGGCCTCGCGGCGCAGCAGACGCTCGGCAACCTCATCGCCGGCACCGTCCTTTTGAGCGCCCGCCCGTTTCGCGTCGGCGAGAAAGTCCGCTTGCAGGGAGGCCCGATCGGCGGCCAGCTCGAAGGGACCGTGGGTTCGCTGGGCCTGCTCTACACGACGTTCGTGCGCGGCGAGGATTCGATCATGGTGCCGAACAGCGTCGTGCTGAACGTCGCCGTGATGCCACTGCACGAACCGGACGGGGTGAGCCTGCGCGCGCGCCTGCCGGCCGGCATGACGCCGGCGGACCTGCAGGAGCTCCTCGGCGAGATCAAGACGCCGACGCGCACGCCGCCGCGCATTGCGCTCGAGGAAATCGACGGCGACGAGGTCGTCGTGACGATCGCTGCGACGCCGCGCGTCGCCTCGCAGGGCAACGTCCTGGCGGGCGAACTTCAGTCCGTCGTCGCGCGCGAGACCGCGGGCGAGCGCACGCCGTAGCGCAGGAAGAGGTCGCTTTCGCCGCGGCCGACGTCGAGCAGGTCGAGCTCGATCGGCTCGCCGAAGCGCCGTCCGGCGAGGATGCGCCGCGCCTCTGCGGCCGGGTCGTCGCCGGCCAGGCGGGCACCGATCGTCAGCCAGAGCTCGCCGAGGAGCCCCGCCGCGAGGAGTTCGGCCGCGAGATGCGGCCCGCCCTCGCAGAGCACGACGCGCGCGTCGTAACGGCGCTCGACCTCGCCGAGCGCCGCGGCGATGTCGACGCCGCCTTGCGCGGCGGGCGCACGGACGTAGTCGACCTGCGCCGCGCACGGCGGTACCTCGCCGCCCCCGCCGGTCAGCACCACGACATGGCTGTCGCCGTCGGCGAGCAGCGGCAGCGACGGGTCAAGGTCCGCCGAGCCGCTGACGATGCAGGCGATCGGCTGCGGCGCAAGGCCACGCGCGACGCGCCGTTCGCGCGCGCCGGCCGCGGGCACCAGCGGCCCGTAGCGCTCCGCGCGCACGGTCCCCGCGCCCACCAGGACGGCGTCGGCGCGCCCGCGCAGCGCGTGAAAGAGCGCCCTGTCGGCCGGACCCCCGATCGCCGCGGAGCGCCCGCCGAGCGTCGCGCGGCCGTCCGCGGTGCTCGCCATGTTCAGCAGGATCCGCCGCTCGTCCCGGCGCGCATCGAGCCCGAGATCGCTCAGGTAGCGGTCCGCGTCGACGGTGCCGCCGGCAGCCAGGCGCGTGATCTTCGTGCCCGCGTCGGCCGCGCCCCCGGTCATCGCCTGAGAGTAGCCCTCACCGCCGGGAAGTGAACGGGAGGCCACGGCAACATTCCTTCAACAACGCCGCGCGTGCGCGTGCTACCGTCATCGCGAGTGGCCGGCCCGACGGCCGGTAAAAAGGAGTGCAGGCGCTCGCAGGTCGGAGGTTCGAATGGCCTCCTCCGTGTAGCACGCACCAGATGTTGGAGGAGACCAGCAACATGCCAACTGGCACCGTTAAGTGGTTCAGTGACGAGAAGGGGTTCGGCTTCATCACGCCGGACGACGGCGACAAGGACCTCTTCGTTCACCACACCGGGATCAACTCGGACGGCTACCGCTCTCTTCAGGAGGGCGCGAAGGTGTCGTACGACCCCGAGCAGGGTGACAAGGGCCCCAAGGCCGTCAACGTCACGACCATCTGATCGAGCGCGAAGTCTTGTGAGGGCTCGCTCCGGTAGCGGGCCCTCAACGCGCTTTCGCGGTAGTAACGTGCTGCCGCGCGTATGTCGTCAGACGCAGGAACCCTGACGGCCGTCACAGCCGCTCCGGAGCGGGCGGTATGGAGCGGTCGCATCCGTTCGCTCGCGCCCCCGGGGCGCCGTGCCGCGGCGGTCGCCCTCGGCGCGATGATCTTCATCTCGCTCGCGCTCGTGCTGTTCGCGGCGAACCGCCCGAGCACCCTCTCGCCGGTCACCCACGAAGGCTTCTTCCCCGGCTGGATGGCGGGGCCGCTCGGCGGGCTGTTGCCCGGCGCGACGAACGGCGCAACGGCGATGCGGGTCGTCTTCACGACGTCGCTGCTCGCCCTGATCGTCTGCTACCTGCTCGTGCTGCGCGGCGCCTCGTCGCTGCCGACGAAGGTCGTGCTCGGCTCGATCGTGCTCGTGCAGCTGCTCTACATGCTCGCGCCGCCGCTCGCGACGACGGACATCTTCAACTACATCAACTACGCGCGCATGGAGGCGGTTCACAACCTGAACCCCTACACGACGATCGCCGCGAGCGAGCCCCACAGCGATCCGGCGTTCCTGCTCAGCAACTGGCACCAGCTGCTCGACCCTTACGGGCCGAGTTTCACGATCCTCACGATGGCGCTCGTCCCGCTCGGCGTGGCGGGGACGTTCTGGGCGCTGAAGGTGCTGTTCACGGTGGCGAGCCTCGCGCTGCTGGCGCTCGTCTGGCGCTGCGCGAAGCTCCTCGGACGCGACCCTGTCTTCGCCGTCGCGTTCGTCGGCCTGAACCCGATCGTCATCATCTGGGGTCTCGGCGGCGGCCACAACGACTTCTTCATGATGCTCGCCGTCTTCGGCGCGTTGTACCTGGTGCTGCGCGAGCAGCGTGTGCGCGCGCCGTCGACCGCGGCGCTGTGGCCCGTCTCGCCGCGCTACGCGGGGGCGGGCTTCGCGCTCGTCGCGGCGTGTTCGCTGAAGGCCTCGGCGGCGGTCGTGATACCCGTCGCGCTCGCGTACGCGTGGCGCGAGCGGCGCGCCTTCGTGCAGCTGCTGGTCGGCATGGCGCTCGGCGCCATCGTCTTCGGCTCCGCGACGCTCGCGGCGTTCGGGCCGCACCTGCCGAACATCAGCGCCCAGAGTTCGCTCGTCACGCCCGAGAGCATCCCGAACCTCGTCGGCCTCGGCCTCGGCTTCGGCGGCGAGACGGCGGGCCTGCGCCTGCTCTCCGACGTGCTGCTCGTGGGTTCCGTGGCGTGGGGAGCGTGGTGGGCGTACACGCGACGCGACCTGCTCGTGCCCGTGGGGTGGGTCAGCGTCGCGCTGCTCTTGACGCTCAGCTGGGTGCTGCCGTGGTACGTCATCTGGGTCCTGCCGATGGCGGCCGTCGCGGCCTCACGGCGCCTGCGTCTGGCGGCCCTGCTCGTGGGGCTTTACCTGATCATCTCGCCGGTCTCGGTCTGGCGCGCGCTCGGCGTGTACCCGGAAAGCACGCCGCTCGGCCACCAGCACCAGCGCGAAGTCGACGAACTGCTCCACTAAGGCCTTCAGTCCTCGGCGGCGGGGGGCCTGCGGGCGCGCTTTCGCTGCGCGCCGATCTCCTTCTCGCGGCGGCGACGCTCGCGCGAAGCGGCGGTCGGTTTCGTCGCGCGTCGGGGCGGGTCCTCGTGCAGGCCCTCGGCGATCCGCCGCCCCAGGCGGGCGAGCGCGAGCTCGCGGTTGCGCGCCTGCGAGCGGCCGTCCTGGCTGACCGCGGTGACGCGCTCGCCGTACCGTTCGCGCAGGCGCGCGCGCTGCGCGTCGTCGAGCGCACGGCATTCGTCGAGCACGATGCTCGCTTCAACTCGCGAAGCGGTGACGTTCGCGTGCTGTCCCCCCGGACCCGACGAGCGGCTCGTGCGGATCGTGATCTCGGCGAGCGGGATCGCGACGCCGGGGGCGGCGCGCAGCGTGTCCGCTTCGCCGGCCAACGCCCCTAGGGCCGGTCGACGGGGGAGGGGCCGCGCTCCTCGCCCTCGACGAGCCGGCCGTCACGGCCGACGTAGCCGCCCTCCCCGCCGACGCAGATGTAGACGGCCTCGCCCTCACCGACGTTGCAGATCCGGCGCGGGACCGCGGCGTCGACGCGCACCGCGGAGCCGGGGGAAAGACGCACGCTTTCGCCGTCGCCGAACTGCATCTCGACCTCGCCGGCGTGCAGGAAGTAGAGCTCCTCCTGGCGGTCGTGGTAGTGGTAGCCGGTCTTCACGCCCGGCGGCAGGACGATCGCGTTCACGCCGAACGCCTCGACCCCGAGCGCGCGGCGGATCTTGCGGAACCCCGGCCCGTCGCCGAGGTCCGCGAGGTTGGCCGCCGCCCAGCCCTTGCCGTGCTCGCTCGCGGTCTCGCTCACGCCGCGCCGCGCTCCATGTCGACGACGAACCCGTTCTCGGGCTCGAGCGTACCGCCGGCCGCGGCCCAGTCGACGATCCCGCCGGCGAGCGAGGTCGCCTGGAAACCCGCGGCGTCGAGCGCCTGCGCCGCCATCAGCGAGCGCGAGCCGACGCGGCAGTAGACGATCACCGGAGCCTCCGGGTCGAGCTCGCCGGCGCGTGCCGGGAGCTCGCCGAGCGGGATGTGGAGGCTGCCGGGGATGTAGCCGCCGTCGCGCTCGTACTGCTCGCGGACGTCCAGCAGCTGCGTGGCGGCGCTCGCCGCGAGGCGCCGCTGGGCCTGCGCCGCGTCGATCTCGAGCGGGTGCTGCTCCTCGGACACTGTGCTGAGCCTAGCGGCGCGGGACTGGCGCGCGCCGTGCGGGCGCTCCCACTACGATCAAGCGCGATGCAGGCCGTCGGCGACACGTACACCGTCCCCCACGAGAACCTCGACTTCTGCGCGATGATCGGCCAGCTCGCGCGGGAGCAGATCGCGCCGCGGTCGGCCGAGATCGACGAGAAGGCCGAATACCCGTGGGACATCCGGCGCCTGCTGGCCGAGCAGGACATACTCGGGCTGCCGTTCCCCGAGGAGTACGGCGGCACCGGGACCGGCACGCTGATGCTCAACATGGCGGTCGAGGAGATCGCGAAGGTCGACGCCTCCTGCGCGCTGATCCTGATGGTCCAGGAGCTCGGCACGCTGCCGATCCAGCTCTACGGCAGCGACGAGCTGAAGGCCCGTCTGCTGCCCCGCTGCGCGAGCGGCGAGTGGTCGCCCGCGTTCGCGCTGTCCGAGCCCGACGCCGGGTCCGACCCCGCCGGGATGAAGACGAGCGCCGTGCTCGACGGCGACGAGTGGGTCATCAACGGCACGAAGAACTGGATCACGAACCTCGGTGTCGCGAACTTCTACGTCGTCTTCGCGGTGACGGACCGCGAGTCGCGCCGCATCACCGCGTTCGTGGTCGAGGCGGACCGGCCCGGCTTCTCCGTCGGCAAGCTCGAGCACAAGCTCGGCATCCGTGCCTCGCCGACCGGGCAGCCGATCTTCGAGGACGTGCGCGTGCCGCCCGAGAACGTGATCGGCGAGGTCGGACGGGGCCTTTCCGTGGCGCTCGGCACGCTCGAACGGACGCGCCTGGGCGCGGCCGCGCAGGCCGTCGGGATCGCGCAGGGCGCAACGGACTACGCCGTCGCCTACGCGCGCGAGCGCCGCCAGTTCGGCAAGCCGATCAACGACTTCCAGGGCATCCAGTTCAAGCTCGCCGACATGGAAATCAGGACTGCGGCGGCGCGCGAGCTGCTCTACAAGGCGTGCGCGATGGCCGACCAGGAGCACCCGCTGTCAGCGAAGTACTCGTCGATGGCGAAGGTCTTCGCGTCCGATACGGCGATGGCGGTGACCGTCGACGCGATCCAGGTGCTCGGCGGCTACGGGTACGTCAAGGAGTACCCCGTAGAGCGCATGATGCGCGACGCGAAGATCACGCAGATCTACGAGGGCACGAACGAGATACAACGGCTCGTGATTGCACGTACTCTTAGGTAGGCGGAGAGCAAGGGGGCGCATGCGCGATCGCAAGAGCACGAAAGGCCACCTCAGGCGCGTCGGCGTCGCGGCGATCATCGCCATGGCCATCGGCATGGTCGTCGTCGTGGTCGCGCAGGGCTTCAGCTCCGAGGGCGTCGTGCGCGCCGCGGAGGACATCGCGCTCGGCGTCATCGTCGTCGCCGCGCTGCTCGGCTCCGTCGCCTTCCTCGCGGTACGGATGGGTGGCTGGCGCGACCCCGCCTCCGAGCAGGAGTTCGATCGCATCGTGCGCCGCGCCGAGCGCCTCGCCGACGACGGTCTTGCCGTCGAGCCCGAAGAAGCGGAATTCATGGTCCTCGACCCGCTCGACGACGGCGACTTCGACGAGCTGATCCGCGAAGCGCTCGACGACCTGCCGGACCTGTTGCGCAACGCGCTGCGCAACATCACGGTCGTCGTCTCCGACGGCGGCCGCCGTGCCGGCGCCTACGGGCGCTACGAGTCGCATCGCTCGGGCCACGACCGTATCGTCATCTTCCGCGATTCGCTGCGTCGTGACTACGGCGATGACGGCGACGAGCTGCGCGAACAGGTCACGCGGACGGTCCGCCACGAGCTCGCCCAGCACCTCAGCCTCGACGAGCTCGGCATCAGCCAGCACGACCTGTAGGCCCGCGCGGCGCCTTCGCATAGGATTCCGCGGCCACCGACACGAGGAGCGACCGATGCCCGAAGCAGTGATCGTCGACGCAGTCAGAACCCCTATCGGCAGGGCCGGCAAGGGCTCGCTGAAATCGGTCCGCGCCGACGACCTCGCGGCGGTGCCGCTGCGCGCGCTGCTCGAGCGCAACCCGCAGCTGGAACCCGGGTCCGTAGTCGACGTGATGATGGGCTGCGCCATGGCCGAGGGCGAGTCGGGCTACAACATCGGCCGCAACGCGGCGCTGCTCGCCGGCTACGGCGTCTCGGTGCCCGGCACGACCGTCAACCGCTTCTGCGCCTCCTCGCTGCAGACGGCGCGCATGGCGTTCCACGCCATCAAGGCCGGCGAGGGCGACACGTACGTCGCCGCCGGCGTGGAGGCCGTCTCGCGCGCCGGCCAGAGCGCGCCGTTCGAATTCCACCCGCTGCTCAACGGCTCCGAGGGCTCGATCTGCGACGTCTACATCCCGATGGGCATGACCGCCGAGAACGTCGCGGAACGCTGGGCCGTCTCGCGCGAGGAACAGGACGCCTGGGCGCTGATCTCGCAGACGCGCGCCGTCGCCGCGCAGGAGTCGGGCCACTTCGACGCCGAGATCGTCCCCGTCACGGCGCCCGCGCACAGCGAATCGGACCGTGAGGGCAACGAGATAGAGGTCCCCGAGCGCGTCGTCACCAAGGACGACGGGCCGCGCCCCGGCACGACGCTCGAGGGGCTCGCGGCGCTGAAGCCCGCGTTCAAGGAGGGCGGCAGCGTCACCGCCGGCAACGCGTGCCCGCTCAACGACGGCGCGGCGGCGCTGTTGATCATGTCGCAGGAGCGCGCGGCCCGCGACGGGTTCACGCCGAAAGCGCGGATCATCGCCTCGACCGTCGCCGCGGTCGAACCGGAGGTCATGGGCGTCGGCCCGATCCCGGCGATCCGCATGCTGCTCGAGGCCACCGGCATGTCGATCGACGACATCGACGTGGTCGAGATCAACGAGGCGTTCGCCGCGCAGATCGTGCCGTGCAAGCAGGAGCTCGGGATCCCCGACGAGAAGCTGAACCCGTTCGGCGGCGCGATCGCGCTCGGCCACCCGTTCGGCATGACCGGCGCGCGCATCATGACCACGCTGCTGAACGACCTGCAGACGCTCGACGCGACGTACGGCATCGAGTCGATGTGCGTCGCCGGCGGGATGGGCATGGCGATGCTCGTCGAACGGCTCGCCTAGCGCGGCGGCATCCGCAGCGCCCCGTCGAGCCGGATCGTCTCGCCGTTCAGCATCCGGTTCTCGACGATGTGGCACACGAGCGCGGCGTACTCGGCGGGCCTGCCGAGACGGCGCGGCCACGGAACGCCCGCGCCGAGCTCTTCGCGTGCTGGCTCCGGCAGCGCGGCGAGCAGCGGCGTGTCGAAGAGCCCGGGGGCGATCGTGTTGACGCGCACCCCGGCGCTCGCGAGATCACGCGCGGCCGGGAGCGTCAGGCCGACGATGCCGCCCTTCGACGCGGAGTAGGCGACCTGGCCGATCTGACCGTCGAAGGCGGCGATCGACGCGGTGTTGACGCAGACGCCGCGCTCGCCGTCCTCGAGCGGCTCGTTGCCGACCATCGCGGCCGCCGCGAGCCGCAGAGTGTTGAACGTGCCGACGAGATTCACGGCGATCGTGCGCCGGAACGGCTCGGCGGCGTGCGGGCCGCGCGAGCCGGCGATCTTCTCGGCCCAGCCGATGCCGGCGCAGCAGACCGAGATGCGAAGCTCGCCGTCGCCCGCCGCGAGCTCGACCGCTGCTGCGAGCGCGTCGTCGTCGGTGACGTCGCAGACGGCGCAGGCGGCGCCGAGGTCCTCCGCCACGCCGGTCGCGCGGCCCGGGTCGATGTCGACGATCGTCACGCTCGCGCCACGCGCGGCGAGCTCACGCGCCGTGGCCTCGCCGAGACCGGAGCCCCCGCCGACGACGAGCGCCCTGCTGCCCGAGATCTGCACGAGGCCGGATGCTACCCGGCGGGCCGCGCCAGGGTCAGCGCGTAGAGCCCGTCAGGGTCCGGCATCCACGAGGCGACCTCTAGGCCCGCGCCCGCGAGGTCACGCTGCACGCGTTCGGGCGTGAACTTGGCGCTTATCTCGGTCCGCATCTCCTCGCCGGCGGCGAAGCGGGCCTCGAGGTCAAGGTCCCTGATGTGCACGACGACCTCGCGCCGCGCGCGCAGGCGCATCTCGATCCACTGGCGCTCCTCGTCGAAGAGCGCGACGTGTTCGAAGTCGGCGAGATCGAAGTCCGCGCCGAGCTCGCGGTTGATGACGGCCAGCACGTTGCGGTTGAACTCGGCGGTGACGCCGCGGCTGTCGTCGTACGCCGCGCGCAGCCGCGCCCTGTCCTTGACGAGGTCCGTGCCGATCAGCAGATGGTCCTCGGGGCCGAGCAGCCCCGCGAGCTCGCGCAGGAACGTGCGCCGGCTCGGCGGCGTGAAGTTGCCGATCGTGCCGCCGAGAAAAGCGACGAGGCGCGGTCCGGCCGGCGGCGGCAGACGATCGAGGTGACGCTCGAAGTCGGCGATCACGCCATGGACCTGGAGCGTCGGGTACTCCTCGGCGAGCTGTGCCGCGGTCGAGCGCACGACCGACTCGGTGACGTCGATGGGCACGTAGCGCACGAGCGTGCCCGCGGCGAGCAGCGGCTCGATCAGGACGCGCGTCTTGCTCGCGCTGCCGGCGCCGAGCTCGACGAGCTCAGCGGCGCCCGTCGCCGCTGCGATGTCGCCGGCGCGGCGCTCGAGTATCGCGCGCTCGGTTCGCGTCGGGTAGTACTCGGGGAGCTCGCAGATCAGGTCGAACAGTTCGGCGCCGCGTTGATCGTAGAAGTGCTTCGGCGGGAGCTCCTTGAAGGGCCTCGTGAGACCGTCGCGGACGTCGTCGGCGAGCGTCCGCGGCGCGGCCCCGTCGAGATGCGATTCGATCACGATCTGGGCCTGCTCCATCAGGCGTCCCTCGCGAGCCTCACGCCGGCGAAGATCTGGCGGCGGCTGGGCAGGTCCCAGTTGCGGAACGTCGCGCTCGCCACCCGCGCGTCGGTCGCCCAGCTCGCGCCGCGCAGGACGCGGTAGCGCTCGCCGAAGAAGACCTCCGAGTACTCGGGGTATGGGTGCGCGACGAAGCCGGGGTAGCCGCCGAAGCTCGAAGCTGTCCACTCCCATACCTGTCCGCACCCGCCGAGGGCGCCCCACGCGCCGGCGCCGGCGCGGGCCGCCTTCTCCCACTCCGCCTCGCTCGGCAGACGCGCGCCCGCGTGGCGCGCGAAGGCCTGCGCCTCGTGCCAGCAGACGTGGCACGCGACGGCGTCCTCGGCGCCCGTCGCGATGTCGGGATGGGGTCCGGCGCCCTCCTCACGCAGCCATGTCCACCCCTCGTCCGACCACAGCTCGGCGCGCTCGTAACCGCCGTCGGCGACGAAGGCGCGCCATTCCCCGTTCGTCGCGGGGCGGCTCGCGATGCTGAACGCGGCGACGTGGACCTCGTGTGCGGGGCGCTCGTTGTCGTACGAGAACCGTTCCCCTTCGGTTCCCATGATGAAGGTGCCGGCCGCGACATCGACCCAGGACAGGCCGCCGGCGTCTGCGGCGAGGGTCGGCTCGCCCGCCGGGAGCAGGCCGCCGATGGCGAGCGTCTGGCGCATCGTCTCGCGGTGCTGCATCTCGTGGCGCAGCACCATCTCCCAGATATCGCGCGGCTCGGTCCCGGCGTCCGCCGCCAGCGTGCGCGTGCGCTCGCGGACGCGCGCCAGGTACTCGACCGCGTCCTCGGCGTCGAGGGCGTCGATGTCGCCGCGCACGGCACGCGGCGTCTCGAAGGCGTCGTACAGCGAGGCGAGCTCCGGCTCCAGCAGGTCGGCGCCGCCGCAGCGGTGCGCAAGCCACAGGTCCTCGTACGCCGCGATGTGGCCGAGGTCCCAGGCGAGCGGGCTCATGAGCGGGTCGATGACGCGGTTCATCTGCTCGCCGGAGACGTCGGCTACGAGCGCGAGCGTCCGACGCCTCGCACCGTCCATCGTGCTGAGCAGCTCCTCGGCACCTCGCGTGGTCGATTCGGCCGCGCCCACCTGCCGCAAACCTTAGCGTCCTGCCTGCGGCGGTTAAGTGCGGGGGACGGCCGCGAGCGCGTCGGTGTCGCCGACGATCGTAAGGCGCTCTCGCGCGAGAAGGCTCGCCGGGACGTGCCGCGAGGGCTCTGCGAGCGCTGCTGCGACGGCGTCCGCCTTGTCGGCACCGGCGACGAGGAGGATGCATGCACGCGCGCGCCGCAGGACCGGGAGCGAGAGGGTGATGCGCTCCGGCGGCGGCTTGGGCGACTCGTACACCGCGAGGCAACTGAGGACCTCTGCGAGCTGCGGCGCGTCGGGGAAGAGCGACGCCGTGTGGCCATCGGGGCCGATGCCCACCAGCGCGAGGTCGAGCGTCGGCTCGGATCCGAGCGCCGCCGCGAGCTCGTCGCGGTACGCGCCGGCGCCCTCGTCGGGGCCGAGCTCGCCGCGCATGCGATGCACGCGCTCCGCCGCGACGCCGGCGGGTTCCAGCAGCGTCCGCTCCGCGAGCAGGAAGTTGCTTTCCTCGTCGTCCGGCGGCACGCAGCGCTCGTCGACGAACCACACGTCGACCGCCTCGCGCATCACCGCTTCGCGTGCGAGCAGTTCGTGCGTCGCCGCCGGCGTCGTGCCGCCGCTGACTGCGAGCGCCGCGCGGCCGGAGCGCGCGAGCGCCTCTTCGAGCGCGGCGGCGGCGAGCGGCGCGGCGCGCCGCGCGAGCTCGTCACGGTCTGCGCAGCGGACGATCTCGGTCACGAGAGCATCGCCTTGGCTGCGAGCAGCGCCGGCAGGTAGGTGGGGTCGCGCAGCAGCGCCTGGCGGATTCCCTCGCCCAGCACGCCCGACTCTCCGCGCGAGGCACCCGGGATCGTCCAGCTGCGGGCGGTGCCGTCGCGTTCGCTGCGCCGCGCCCGCAGCCCGCCCGGTCCGCGATCGAGAGCCAGGCGCCAGCCCGACGTCGTCTCTATCGCGACGCCGGCGAGGCCGCGCACGCGCAGCTCAGGGTCGGGCGTCATCGTCAGCTCGATCGACCGTTCGCCGCAGCGCACGCTGCCGCCGAAGCCGCTGTCGGAGCACTGCAGGCGCCCCTCGCGCCAGCCCAGCCGCGAGGCGAGCCAGCCGAGCGCGAGCGCGGCGGCGGCGGTCGAGTCGGGATGATGGCGAACCTGGACCGACGAGATGCGCGTCAGTTCGTCGCGCCTGCGGTCGAACGCGCCCGCCAGCCGCTCGCGCCAGGGCGTCGAGCGCAGCCACGCGAGGTCGACGACGTACGCCTCGCCGGCGAGCTCGATCGCCTGCGCCAGGCCGGCCGCCGCGTCGTGGTCGTCGACCGAGTCGACGAGCACGCTCTGCGCGAGAGCGAGCAGCGGCTCCGTCTCCGCGCGGTGCCCGTGCGGCGACCACAGCAGTGTCGGCAGGTCCGTGACGACGAGCGGCGCGGCGATCGTCTGGATGTCCGGCAGGTGTCGGTCGCCGAGTTCGATGCGCACCACCTCGCGCACTAGTGCGGTCTCGTCGGCGTCCTGTTGGGGCGCACCGGTTTCGGGCGCGATCTGCAGGCGGGCGCGCAGCTCGTCGAGGTCGGGCCGCAGCGCGAGGATCAGAAGGCGCGATGCGCTGTAGCGGCCGACGTGGCGCAGCCGGGTCATCACCTCGGTGCTGCGCTTCTGGTCGACGAACGCGATCATGTTCAGCACGCGCGCGGGTACGACGTGCTCGTCCTGCTCGTGGGCGCGGTGCAGCAGTTCGCGGAGCGCCGCCTCGACCTCGTCGACGCTCGCGCCTTCGGCCGTCCATGTCAGCGCCGCGCTCATCAGATCGCGCGCCACGAATCTTCGCCGAGCAGCAGCGAGTCCGCCTGCACCGGGCCCTGCGAGCCCGCTTCGTACGTCGGCAGCGGCCCCGGCAGCGCGTGCCAGGCATTGACGATCGGGTCGCAGATCCGCCACTGCGCTTCGACCTCGTCGTCGCGCGTGAAGAGCATCGCGTCGCCGCGCATCGCGTCGCCGAGCAGGCGCTCGTATGCCTCGGGCGACTGCGAGAGGAACGCCGTGTCGTAGAGGAACTCCATGCTGACGGGGCGGATCACCATGCGTGTCCCGGGGATCTTCGCGCCCAGGCGCAGCGTGACGCCCTCGTTCGGCTGCACCGTGAGCACGAGCTGGTTCGGCCGGATCCCGAGCGAGCCGGCGTCGCTGAACGCGAGGTGCGGCACGGGCTTCAGGGTGACGGCGATCTCGGTGACCTTGCGCGCGAGGCGCTTGCCGGTGCGCAGGTAGAACGGTACGCCCGCCCAGCGCCAGTTGTCCACTTCGAGCCGCAGCGCGGCGTACGACTCGGTCGTCGAGTCTTCGGGTACGCCCTCCTCCTGCAGGTAGCCGCCGACGTCTTCGCCGTCGCTGTGGCCCGGCCCGTACTGCGCACGCACCGCCATTTCGGTCACTTCGCGCTCGCTCGGCTCGTGGATCGAGCGCAGCACCTTCAGCTTCTCGTTGCGCACCTCTTCGGCGTTGAATGCGACGGGCGGCTCCATCGCGATGTGGCACAGCAGCTGCAGCATGTGGTTCTGGATCAGGTCGCGCAGCGCGCCCGTGCGGTCGTAGTAGTCCGCGCGCGAGCCGATGCCGATGTCCTCCGCGGCGGTGATCTGGACGGAGTCGATGTAGTTGCGGTTCCAGAGCGGCTCGAAGAGGCCGTTCGCGAAGCGCAACGCCATCATGTTCTGGACCGTCTCCTTGCCCAGGTAATGGTCGATGCGGAAGATCTGCGACTCGTCGAAGTAGCGCAGCGCCGTGCGGTTCAGCGCCTGCGCCTCGGCGAGCGTGGTGCCGAACGGCTTCTCGACGACGACGCGGACCTGCGCGTGTTCGAGTGTCTGCAGCCCCGCCTCGCCCAGTCGTTCGAGGATCGCGGGGAAGAAGTTCGGCCCCGTCGAGAGGTAGAACGTCCGCGCGAGCTGTTCGCCGGCTTGCTCGTCGACGCCGTCGAGCAGCGTCGAGAGCTTCGCGAACAGCTCCGCATCGTCGAATACGCCGGAGGCGTAGCGCGTCGACGCGAGCACGGCGGCGAGCACGTCGGGGTCCGGGCGCCTGCGCGAGAACGCGCCGATCGCTTCCGTGCAGATCGCGCGGAATTCGTCGTCGCTGAGCTCTCGCCGCGCGACGCCGACGAGGTTGAAGCGCTGCGGCAGGACGCCGTCGTGCGCAAGGTTGTAGATCGCGGGCAGCAGTTTGCGCCGCGCGAGGTCGCCCGTCGCGCCGAAGATGACGAGCGTCGTCGGGTCGATCGGGAGGCGCTCGAGTCCCGCCGCCAGCGGGTTCTCCGCCTGCGTTGCCGCGCTCATCGCCGCGACGCCACGTCGCCCGCCGGCGTCACCTCGCCGCGTCCTGCGCCACCGCTGCCCCGCGCGCTCGCACGAAAGGATCGTAGTCGTCGCGGCGCCCGTATAGTTCGCGCCGCGCGGGCATGAGCGAGCACCTGAACAGGCAGAAGCCGGATCGTAACCTCGCGCTGGAGCTCGTGCGGGTGACGGAGGCAGCGGCGCTCTCGTGTGCGCCGCTCGTCGGCGCGGGAGACAAGGAGGCCGCCGATCAGGCGGCCGTCGACGGCATGCGGCACATGCTCCACTCGGTCTCGATGGACGGCGTGGTCGTGATCGGCGAGGGGGAGAAGGACGAGGCGCCGATGCTCTTCAACGGCGAGAGCATCGGCGACGGCAGCCCGCCGGAGGTCGACATCGCCGTCGACCCGCTCGAGGGGACGACGCTGGCGGCGGAGGGGATGCCGAACGCGATCGCCGTCATCGCGCTCTCCGCGCGCGGCACGATGTTCGACCCGGGGCCCTGCGTGTACATGGAAAAGATGGCCGGCGCCCCCGACATCGCGGACCTGCTCGACCTCGACCGCCCGCTCGGCGAGACCGTGCGCCTCGTCGCGCGGCGCCGCGAGTGCCCCGTCAGCGACGTGCTCGTCGTCGTGCTCGACCGCCCGCGGCACGCCGACGGCATCGCGGCGATCCGTGCCGCGGGCGCCCGCGTGCGGCTGATCCCGCACGGCGACGTCTCGGCGGCGCTGCAGGCCGTGACCGAACGCACACCCGTCGACCTCTTGTGGGGCATCGGGGGTACGCCCGAGGGGGTGATCTCGGCCGCGGCGCTGAAGTGCCTCGGCGGGGAGCTCCTTGGCCGCCTTTGGCCCCGCGACGACGCCGAGCGCGAGGCCGCGCTCGCCGCGGGGTACGACCTCGAGCGCGTGCTCACCGGCGCCGATCTCGTCGCCGGCGACGACGTCTTCTTCTCCGCCACCGGAGTCACCGACGGCGACGTCCTGCAGGGCGTCCGCTACCCGACGGCCGGCGGCGCGACGACCGAATCGCTGGTGATGCGTTCGCGGTCGGGGACGATCCGCCGCGTCCAGGCGATACACGACCGCGCGAAGCTGCGCGCGGTCGGCGGCGGCCGCTGAGCGCTCAGGCGTCCACGCCGGCCCAGACGACCGCGCGGTCCTGGAGGTCTTTCACGTACTTGTCCTTGCCTTCGATGTAGGCGATGCGGTCGTCGGGCCGGCGCTCGACGACCGCGCGCTTGAGCTCGCCGTAGCGCGCTGCCTCGTCGGGGTGGCTGCGCAAGAAGTCGCGCACCGCGAGGTGGCGGAGCTCTTCCAGGCCGCCCGCGCGGCAGACGTGCACGTGGTGGCTGCGCGGACGCTCGAGCGGGCGGGCGAAGAAAAGGTAGTCGGGGCGGTGCGGGTCGGGGATGAACGCGTAGCCGAGCGCCTCGAGGGGGTCGCGGTAGGCGGCGAGCGGGTCCAGGGACGCGACCGACAGCTGCAGGTCGATGATCGGCTTGGCGAGCATGCCGGGGACCGCCGTCGAACCTATGTGCTCGACGCGCACCGCGACGGCAACGAGACCCGCGCTCAGCCTCTCGATCTCCCGCGTCGCGTTTCCCTCCCAAGCCGGGTCGTACTCGACGACGCGGTATGCGGGGTCCTCGCGGTCGTCGAGCGAGGGGTGACGCGGCAGCTCGCTGCGTGAAAGCTCTCCCTGTGCGATTGGCGAATTCTACGTCCGTCGCATGGCGCCTACGCGACGAAGCGGCCCACGCGCGACGGCGCGAGGTCGAGTCTCACGAGCGAGCGCAGGAATCCCAACGCGACGACCACGTGGATCCGCGACTGTGTCGCGCCGTAGATCCGCGTGCTGACCGCGCTCGCAATCGACGGGTAGAAGTTCGCGACCTCGACCGTCAGTCGCAGGCGGCTGCGCCCCGCCTCGGCGGCGGCGCCGAGGCGCTCGACCTCGATCTGCAGACGTCCCTGGGCGTCGCGCCCGCGGCGCGCGACGAGGATGCCGCGGTCGATGCGCCAGCGCACCAGGCCGTGCTCGCTGTCGAGCTCGTATTCGGGGGCGGCGAACGTGAGCAGGCGGAGAGCGGGCACGAGCAGGACAACGCGCCGCTCGGTTGGCGTGTACACGACGCGCACGAGGCCGAGCGTCACGCGCGTCAGGAAACGCCAGTAGGTGCGGGCGAGTCGCTCGAGGTACATCGGCGACCACAGCTCTGCGAGCGCGTCGTCGTCGATCGTGAGCTCCGCGACCTGGACCGAGCGGACGGCGCCGTCGGCGCCGACGCCGGTCTGGTCGAAGAGGGCGTCGATGCGCGCCCGCTCGGGTTGCGCGCGGCGCCGGGCGGCCAGGCGGGCGCCCACCGCCGCGCCGAGCGCCAGAGCCGATGCGAGGGCCACCGCGCCCTGGGTGTGTCGCGCCCTGCTGGACACGCGAGGAGACTAGCCAGCGGCGCGTGTTGCACGCGTCCTGCGTGGCTGGTATGCAACGGCGGTGTCCGAAGAGCGAGGCCGCGAACCGTCCGCCGCACCCGCCGACGCGGCCACCGCGGCGCTCGCGACGCTCGTCGAGCACGAGTCCGTCGTAGCGCGGGAGTGGCTCGGCGCCGTGGTCGCGGCCCAGCCGCTGGACCAGATCGCCTCCCTGCCGCTCGCCGACCTCGCCGGCGACGCCGGGTTCCTCTGTCGGGCGCTCGTGGGGACGCCGGGCTGCGCGGGGCACGGGGCGCGCGCGCTGCGTCGTGCGGGCCGCGGCGACGCGGCGCGGACCGTTCGTGCCGGCGAGCTGCTGCGCGGCGTCTGCTGGGGCGTCCTGCGGCGCGCCGGGGGCGGCGAAGACGTCGCAGACAGCCTTGCTGCGGCGTGCGCGGAGCTCGCCGCGGCGGCCCTGTCGCTCGACCCGTCCGCCGCCGACGGGCCTGCCGCGCCGGCCGGCGCGGACGAGTTCGTGATCTTCGACGAGTTCGCGGGGCGGCGAGTGGCCGCCGGCGCGGCGCCCGCCGCCCGCGAAGAGGAGCCGCCCGTGCGGGCGCGCGACGTGCGCTCCGGCGAGGATCCGCGCTGGGGCGCAAGGATCCGCGCGCAGATGGACCGTTTCCGCGCCGAAGGCCTGCCTTTCTCGCTGCTGCTCGCCGAGCTCATCGACCTGCAGCTGCTGAGCGCCGTGGAAAGCCCTCCCGCGATGGAGCGGCTCGCGGCGGCCGTCGGCGACGCGATCGCCTACGAGCTCTCACCGCACGACGGCGAGCCGGTCGGCGAGCGTCCAGGGCGCTGGTGGATCGTCAGCGCCGACCAAGACCGGGCGGCGGCCCGGCGTAGCGCCGAGCGCCTCGCACGCGCCGCGCGCACCGTCGTCGACGGTCGCGGAGACCGCGTCGAGCTGGTGGTCGGGGTGGCGGTCAGCCCCCCCGACGGGCAGGAGTTCGCCGAGCTCGCCGCCCAGGCCGACGTGGCGATGTTCGCCGCCCGCTCGCAAGCGCGGGCCGACGGCCGCTGACGCTCAGTCGGCGGAGACGCCGCCGCTGGAGGAGGCGGCGGTTTCGGCCGGCGACTCGCCGAGCGTCGGCGTGTTGCGGACGTGGCCGACGATGCGCGTCGTGATCTTGACCGTTTCGTCGATCCCGAGCGCGGCCGCCGCGCCGCTCGTCAGGTCCCAGGTGGCGAAGCTGTAGGGGCCGCGGTCGATGACGGGCACCGTCACCCTGCGGCCGCGGTAGCTGACGCGCACGAGCGTGCCGCACGGGAGCGTGCGGCTCGCGATGCCGACGGTGCCGGGCATGAGCGTCTGGCCGCACGCCGTCGAGTTGCCGTAAAGCCCGGGGCCGTACCACGTCGCGATCGCTGTCTCGGTCCGCGGCGCGTGACGTCGGTGCGCGCGTGCCTGGGCGGCCGGTACCGCGAACGCGAGCGCTATGAGCGCGCAGGCCGTGGCAGTGAATGCTGTCCGTGAAGCTCTCATGTCCGTTCGCCTGCGGGGTTAGCTGACGGGCTCGCGCTGCACCAGGTGCTGCGCTACGGCCTTTGTGGCCGACTCGCCCCTGCGAGGACTTGCCTCGCTTCGGGTCCCCCGTCCGGCGCGTTCGGAGACGCTCCGGTTCGGCGTGGGGCGGAGTATATAACGAGCCGCGGCCGGCGCGGCGCGGCCGTCAGCGGCGAAGGCCGAGCACGTCACGCACCAGGCGCTCGCCCGTCGAAAGGCCCGCCCGTGCGATCTCGGTGACGGCCTCGAAGGCGGTAGCCGCGAAGTCGGCGCCGCCCGGCGGGGGCACCGAGCCGCGCGCACGCTCGCTGTCGCTCTCATAGCCCTGGGGCGGGACGGGGGGCTGCTGCGCGGCCTTCGGCTGTGCGGCGCGTCGCCGCGGCGTGCTCTTCGCCGTGGTGCGCGTGCGCGCCGCCTTGGCGGGGCCCTTGCCGTGTTCCTCGGCCGCTGCGCTGCCGTTCAGCGACGCGACCTTTTCGGCGCCCGCCGCGCTCGCCGCAGGGGGCCTCTTGGCAGTCTTTTTCGGCGTCGTGGCGCCGCGTTTGGCGGGTGCCGCGGCGCGCGCTGCGGCGCGGCGCGGACTGGTCCGCTGCGGCCTTGTGCGCGGCAGGCCGCCGAGCAGGCCCGCGTCGCCGTTGCTATCCGCGGCGCTCGGTTCCTCGCGCGCGTTCACGCGGACGACACTACACCAGGCGCACTGTCAAGGCCATCGCGCCTTGCACCGATAGGGACGTTGAAGGCGTTAGCATGGGCCGGTGCGGCCGCGCCGGCCGGCGCGGGGTGGTCTGCGCCGCCGAGTGCTCCGTAACTGTCGAAGACCTGTCGTTGATTCGAGCTAGAACGGGAGTGGGATGTCGGTAACTGAGCTCCAGGAGCTGGACGAGGTTAAGGGCCTGCTCGCAAAGGGCCAGCAGTTGGGCGTGCTCTCCTACACGGAGATTGCCAAAGCGATGTCGGACATCGATCTCGACGAGTCGGATGTGGAGGAACTGCACGGCTTCCTGGAGCGCGCCGAGATAGAGCTCGTCGAGGACATAGACCCGGCGACCGCGGCCTCCACGCATGTCGAGCGCGCGCCGGACCGTCGCGGCCGGCGCAAAGCAAAAACGGCGCTGGACCTGAAGCCCGACATGACCACCGACTCGCTCCAGCTGTTCCTCAAGGACATCGGCAAGGTGCGGCTGCTGACGGCCCAGGAGGAGGTCGAACTCGCCAAGCGCATCGAGCGCGGCGACCTCGACGCCAAGCAGAAGATGGTCGAGTCGAACCTGCGTCTGGTCGTCTCGATCGCGAAGAACTACCGCAACCAGGGCCTGCCCTTCCTCGACCTGATCCAGGAGGGGACGCTCGGGCTCGTCCGCGCCGCCGAGAAGTTCGACTACCGCAAGGGCTTCAAGTTCTCCACGTACGCGACGTGGTGGATCCGCCAGGCGATCGCCCGCGCGCTCGCCGACAAGGCGCGCACTATCCGCATCCCCGTACACGTCGTCGAGAAGCTGAACAAGATCGGCCGCGCCGAGCGCAAGCTCGTCACCGAGCTCGGCCGCGAGCCGACTGCCGACGAGATCGCCGAGGTCACCGGTATCGAGCCCGAAGAGGTCGATCAGATCAAGCGCTCGGCGCAGGCGCCCGTGTCGCTCGAGAAGCCCGTCGGCGACGAGGAGGAGTCCGAGTTCGGCCAGTTCATCGCCGACGAGCGCGCCGAGTCGCCGTACGAGCGCGCCGCGGAGATCCTCACGAAGGAGGCGCTGCGCGAAGCGCTCGAGAACCTCTCCTATCGCGAACGCCGCGTCCTGGAGCTGCGCTACGGGCTCGGCGGCGAGCACCCGCGCACGCTCGACGAGGTCGGGCGGACGTTCAACGTCACGCGCGAGCGCATCCGCCAGATCGAGAACCAGTCGCTGAAGAAGCTGCAGAGCCTCGCCGAGGCGCAGAAGCTCCGCGACGTCGCCTGAGCGTCGACCATCCGTCCAGCCGCGCCGCCCGCCGTAAAGGGCGCAGCGCGCGGGCCCGAGAGGGCAAGCATGTTCGATGTCCACGGCGTGCTGTGCGAAATGGTGCAGCAGGGGGGGTCCGACCTGCACCTGAAGGTCGGCTCGCCGCCGCGCTGCCGCATCGACGGCACGCTCATCGACGTGCCCGGGGCCGAGATCCTCAGCTCCGAGCAGACGGAAGCGGCGCTTCACGCGCTGCTGCCGGAGGGCGAGCGGCGCGAGGAGTACGCGCGTGAAAACGAGGTCGACTTCTCGTTCGAGATCGACGAAGTCGGCCGCTTCCGCGTCAACGCGTTCCGCCAGCGCGGCACGACGTCACTCGTCTGCCGCGCGATTCCGCACCGCATCTCGACGCTGGACGAGCTGCTGCTGCCGCCGGCCGTGCGCACGCTCGCCGAAGAAGAGCGGGGCATCGTCCTGCTGGCGGGCGCCACGGGCTCGGGCAAGTCGACGACGCTCGCCGCGATGATCGACCACATTAACGAGACCCGCAGCCGTCACATCGTGACCATCGAGGACCCGATCGAGTTCGTGCACCGCGACAAGCGCTCCGCCATCAGCCAGCGCGAAGTCGGTATGGACACCGCGTCGTTCGCGCGTGCCCTGCGGCGCGTGCTGCGCCAGGACCCCGACGTGATCCTGATCGGCGAGATGCGCGACGAGGAGACGGTCCGCACGGCGCTCTCGGCGGCCGAGACCGGTCACCTCGTGTTCTCGACGATCCACGCCGTCGACGCGACCGAGTCGATCAACCGCATGCTCGAGTTCTTCCCGCCGCACCAGCACCACCAGGTCCGCTCGATGGTCGCCGGGACCGTGCGGGGCGTCATCTCCCAGCGCCTGGTGCCTGCCGCCGAGGGGGGCCGCGTCGCGGCCTGCGAGATCATGCTGATGACGGGGCGCGCGCGCGACATGGTGCTCGACCCCGACGAGACGGGGAGTCTGCCCGAGGTGATCGCCGACGGCGGCTACTACGGCATGCAGACCTTCGAACAGGCGCTGCTCGACCACGTCCGCGTCGGCCGCGTCAGCCTCGACGACGCGCTCGCCGCGGCGACGAACCTGCACGACTTCAAGCTGCTCGTCAAGGCCGACGGCCGGCGCGGCACGACGATGGACGACCTGCGCGACACCGAGGCCGGGGAGGCCCCGCCCGCGACGGCCGACGCGCCGGCCGCAGAGCGCGCCGCCTGACGCCCCGAACGCCAAAACTTCACTTGGTAAAGTGGGGTTGTGGCCGTCGACGACAGCTGTCCTTTCTGCCGCACCGCCGAGGTCGTCTGCAGCAAGTGGACGCTCCTTTTGGTGCGTGAACTGGACGCCGGGCACTCCCGTTTCTGCGACCTCGAGCGGGCGCTGCCGGGGATCAGCCCGCGCACGCTCTCGCTGCGCCTGCGCTCGCTGGAGGAAGAAGGCATCGTCGAGCGCGAGACGCACGCCGAGGTGCCGCCCCGCGTCGAGTACGCGCTGACCGACAAGGGCCGTGCGCTCGTTCCCGTCATCGAATCGATGTACGCGTGGGGCGAACAGTGGCTCGTCGCGCCGCTGCCCGCCGCCGTCGCCTGAACTGCGCCCCCGCGCGGCTGCAGGAGGGCGGGGTGGGTCCATCGAATGACGCTCCGTGCGATCGATCGCGCTCGAGAGCGCCCTGACGACGTTCGTCGAAGCGGCCGCCGGCCAGCTCCAGCGCGACGTCCTCGCGGGCGCCGAGATCCCCTTCGACCTCGAGCAGGGAGCCCGCAGTGGCCCCGGCGGCGCTGCGCTGGCCCGCTACAGGCCCCTCACCGACGCCTTCATCGCCGAACGCGCCGGCGAGCTCGCGGCTCTCGACGCGCACGCCGCGGCGCTCGCGCCGCTCGCCGACTTCGACGGGCTGCAGGCCTACCTCGCCGCGACCGCCACCAGGCCCGCGCCCGGCTCCCAGGGGGCGGCGAGCGCTGCGCTGCTCGCGCTGCTCTGCGACGTCTTCGAGGAACAGAGCGACTTCCAGCTGCACGAGTCGCGGCTGCGCGCAGCACTCGAGCGGCTCGACCACGCGGCGGTTGAGGGCGCCGGTGCGCTCACGTTCGTCGCGACGCTGCGCGGCATGTCGATCGCCAGCGCCGAGCTCGCCGTCGCGCCCGGCGCGCGTGTCGCGCGCCCCGAGGCGATCGCCGGTCTGCCCGAGGGCGCCCGCGAGGCGGGCGCGGAACCACACCTGGTGATCGTGCTCAGCACCGACGGCGACGTCGCGGCCGCGCGCCAGGCCGTCTTCGACCTGCTACGCGCGCTCCGTCTCTTCGGCGACGGCCGCGTCTGCATCGGACAGCTCGCATGGTGCCGTTACGGCGCGGGCGCCTGGACGCCGGTCGCGCTCGGCGCCGGCGGCCGGCCGCGCGGCACGCTGCTCGCGACGGCCGACCAGGAGCAGGAGCTGCGCGAGTTCTGCGAGCTGGTGGGGCGGCGCGCGCCGAAGGAAGGCCGCGCCGCATGGGCGATGCGACGCTTCGAGCTCGGCTGCGAACGCGAACGCGCGGGCGAGGCCCTCACCGACCACCTTCTCGCGCTGCGCGTCCTGCTCGAGCCGGAGGGCCCAGCCACCGGGCTGCTCGCGCCACGTCTTGCGGTGCTGTGCGCCGGCCGCGAGGAGCGCGGCGCGCTCGCCGCGCGGGTCGGCGAGGCGATCGCGCTCGAGCGGAGCGTCATCGACGGCGCCGCGGTGGACCGTGCCGCCGCGCTCGCGCTCGCGGACGAGATGTCGGCCCAGCTGAGGGCACTGCTGCGCGACATCGTCTGCGGCCACCTCGACGCCGACGTCGCGGCGCTCGCCGACGAGCTCCTCGCCGAGGAGGCCGGCGGCGACGGTGCTACCGGCGGCGAAGGGCAGCCGCCCGCGGGCGAAGAGTTCTACGACGGCTACGTCGATGACGCCGGCGCTCCGTTCCTCGCGGCCCGCGCGCTCGACTCCGTGCCGCGGCCGTAGCTCAGGCGAACAGGAGCGCGGCGACCTCGGCGAGTCCGTCGAGGTCCTGCACCTCGTGCGCGAGCTGCGGCACGAGCACCGGGTCCCCGCCTATCTGCGCCGACAGGCGTTCGACGGAGCGCCGGTCGCGCAGCGCGAGCTGCTCGGTGGCCGCCGCGCTTCGCGCGATGCGCCCGCCGAGCTCCGCGCCGAGGCGCGCGCTCAGCACCGCGGCCAGACGGTCGGCGCCGACGCCGTCCAGCACCGGCGCCTGGAAACGGTTCACGACGAGCCGCGGCGCGCCCATCTTCGCCTGCGCCAGGCGTCGCGCGAGGAAGACGGCCTCGCGCGCCGGCTCGGCCTCGGGCGAGGTGACGATGACGAAGGCCGTCGACGGCTCACGGAGCAGGGCTTCGACGCGCCGCGTGCGCTCGCCGAAGCCGTCGAGGACGGTCGACATCGAGGCGAAGAAGGTCGAGAGGTCGGCGAGCAGGTCGACGCCCGTCACGCGCGCGAAGATCCCGAACAGCAGCGCCGAGCCGCGACCGAAGACACGCGCCGTCAGCCCGCTCGGGGCGAGGAAGATCTGCAGCGCGCGGCCTTCCAGGAAGCCGAGCAGGCGCGCCGGCGCGTCGAGGAAGTCCAGCGCGTTACGCGACGGCGGCGTGTCGAGCACGAGGACGTCGAAGTCGTGTTCCTCGTGCAGTTCGTAGAGCTTCACGATCGCGCTCAGCTCCTGTGAGCCCGCGACGGCGCCCGAAAGCTCGCGGTAGATCGCGTTGCCGATGATCTCGGCGCGAGCCTGCTCGTCCGGCGCGAGCCGCGCGATGGCGCCGTCGAGCGCCCGCTTGGGGTCGAGCATCATCGCCCACAGCTCGCCGTCGCCGCTGTCGGCGTCGGCGATCCTGTGCGGCTCATCCGACAAACGGTCGAGACCGAGCGCGGTGGCCAGCCGCCGCGCGGGGTCGATCGTCACGACGGCCACCTTGCGCCCGCCGCGCGCCAGGCCGAGCGCGAGCGCCGCGGAGGTCGTCGTCTTGCCGACGCCCCCGGCACCGACGCAGATCACGACGCTGCGCCCCGCGAGGTGCGCAGCAAGACCGTCGCCGCTGCCCATCGGACGATCCTAATCGGCGGGCAGGAATCGGCCCGCGTCATCCGAATATCGCCCGCAGGAAGTACGAGCTTCGAACCAGCAAGGGGACCCCATGGCCAAGGTGATCGCGTTCGCCAACCAGAAGGGCGGCGTGGCCAAGACGACGACGACGTTGAACCTCGCCGCGGCGCTCGCCGAGGAGGGGCACCGCGTCCTGTGTGTCGACATGGACCCGCAGGGCAATCTCACGATGTCCCAGGGCATCAACCCGGACACGCTCGCCAAGTCGATGTTCGATGTCCTCGCGCACGGGCTCTCGATCCGCGAGGTGATCCGCCGCCGCGAGGTCGACGTCGCGTGCTCGTCGATCGACCTCGCGGGCGCCGAGATAGCGATGTCGACGATGATCGGCCGTGAGCGCGCGCTCGAGCGCGCGCTGCGCGAGATCCAGGATGACTACGACTTCGTCTGCATCGACACCCCGCCGAGCCTCGGCCTGCTCACCGTCAACGCCCTCACGGCGGCCGACAAGGTGATCGTCCCCGTGCAGTGCGAGTATCTGTCGATGCGTGGGCTGCTCCAGCTGCAGAACACACTCCAGATGATTCGCGAGAACCTGAACCCCGACGTAGACATCGAGGGAATCCTGCCGACGTTGGTCGACTCCCGCACGATCCACGCGAAAGAGGCGCTCGAAATTCTCGAAGAGAACTTCGGCGACCGCGTCTTCGCCTCGCGTATCCGCAAGACCGTCCGTTTCGCCGAGGCCCCCGTGAAGGGCATGTCGGTGCTCAGGTACGAGCCCGACGGAGCCGCGGCCCAGTCCTACCGCCAACTCGCGCAGGAGGTCCTAAGTCATGGCAAGTGACAAGCGCGCAAGCATGCGCCACGGCCCGCTCGCCGCCCTGTTCAGCCGCACCGACACCGAGGAGCACAAGGAGGAGAAGGAGGCCGGGGCACCGAGCCCGAGCGAGCGCCTGCGCAAGGCGTTCAACTCGGAGACGGGCGCCGTCGTTCCCGGTGCACACAAACGCCGTCACGCTCCGGCTCGCGCCAAGCCGCAGGGCCCGGTCCTGCGCGTCGTCGGCGTCGGCGGAGCGGGGACCAACGCCGTCGACCGGATGATCGAGGCGGAGGTCGCGGGCGTCGAATTCCTCGCCGTCAACACGGACCTTCAGTCGCTGCAGCAGTCCGCCGCCGACACGACCGTCGCGATCGGCCAGGAGCTCACCGGCGGCCGCGGCTCGGGCTCGGACCCGACCGTCGGGCGCCAGGCGGCGCTCGCCGACGCGGACGTCATCAAGGAGTCGCTGAAGGGATCGGACATGGTCTTCGTGACAGCGGGGTCCGGCGGCGGCACCGGCTCCGGCGCCGCGCCGATCGTCGCCCGCATCGCGCGCGAGGTCGGCGCGCTCACCGTCGGCGTCGTCACGACGCCGTTCGCGTTCGAGGGCAAGCGGCGGGCCGAAGCCGCCGAGCACGGCATCCAGGCGCTCTCCGACGAGGTCGACACCGTGATCATCGTGCCGAACGAGCGGCTGCTGTCCGTGCTGGACAAGCAGACGTCGATGGTCGAGGCGTTCCGCGTCGCCGACGACGTGTTGCGCCAGGGCGTGCAGGGGGTCTCCGACCTGATCACGCTCCCGGGCCTGATCAACCTCGACTTCGCGGACGTCTGCACGATCATGAGCGACGCCGGGACGGCGCTGCTCGGCATCGGCATCGGCTCGGGCGAGCACCGCGCCAGCGAGGCCGCTGAGCAGGCGGTCTCCTCGCCGCTCCTGGAAACGTCGATGGACGGGGCGCGCTCGATCCTGCTCTCGATCACCGGGGGTGAGAGCCTTTCGCTGTGGGAGGTAAACGAGGCAGCGAAGGCCGTGTCCGCCGCGGCGCACCCCGACGCCAACATCATCTTCGGCGCCACCGTCGACGAGAAGCTCAGCGACGAGGTGTGGGTGACGGTCGTCGCGACAGGCTACGGCGACCGCGGCCGGCGCAAGAGCGTGCGCTCGATGCACGAGCCCGCGGGCGAGGTGCGGATCAAGCGCGCGGCGCCGCCGGCGCCGGCGCTGAAGCGCGAACGCGACTTCGACGTCCCGGAGTTCCTGCCCGGGCGCTGAGCGCGGGCGGGGCGGGCCCGCGATGAACACCGGTGCCGGCGGAGTCGTTGCGGCGGGCCACCCGCTGACGGCGCACGCCGGCGCGCAGGCGCTGCGCGGCGGGGGCAACGCCGTCGACGCGGCGATCGCCGCGCTGCTCGCGTCGTTCGCCACAGAGCCGCTCCTGACGGGCCTCGGTGCCGGCGGCTACATGCTCGTCGCCGGGCCGGGCGTCGAGCCGACGCTGCTCGACTTCTTCGCCGAGTCGCCCTCGCGCCGCGACGAGGGCGCCGCCGCGCTGCGCAGCGTCGACGTGTCGTTCGGCTCGGCCGTGCAGAACTTCCACGGCGGCGCCGCGTCGTGCGCCGTGTACGGGATGCCCGCCGGGGTCTGCGCCGCCGCGCAGCGCTGGGCGCGCCTGCCGCTCACCGCGCTCGCGGCCGAGGCGGAACTGCTCGCGCGCGACGGTGTCGAGCTCAACGCTCCGCAGGCGTACGTCGCGGAGATCCTCACCGGTCTGCTCGCCGAGACGCCGGAGTGCGCCGCGATCTGGGCCCCCGAAGGGCGCGTCCTCAGGGAGGGCGAGCGGATCGTCTGCCCCGGCCTCGCGGACGCGATCGCGCTGCTCGCACGCGAGGGGGCCGAGCCCTTCTACCGCGGCCACGTCGCGGCCGCCGTCACGGAGTGGGTGTGGGAGCGCGGCGGTTTCCTCACCGCCGCGGACCTCGCCGGCTACCGCGCGATCGAGCGCGCCCCGGCACGCGTCGGCTACCGCGGGCGCGAGCTGCTCACGAACCCGCCGCCGGCCGCCGGCGGGACGCTGCTCGCGTACTCGCTCGGCCTGCTCGACCGTGCGCCCCCACCGCCGACGCTCGAGGCGATCGTCGACGCGATGCGCGCGGCGCAGGAAGCGCGCACCGACGAGTTCGTCGCCGGCCTCGCCGCCCCCGGCTTCCTCGAGGAGTTCATGCAGGCGCACCTCGGGTCGACGACCCACATCTCAGTGCTCGACGGCGACGGGCTCGCGTGCAGCGTCACGAGCACCAACGGCGAGGGCTCGGGGGTCGTCGTGCCCGGCACCGGGATCCACCTGAACAACATGCTCGGCGAGCAGGACCTGAACCCGCTCGGCTTCCATCGCCACGAGCCAGGCGTGCGTCTGCCGAGCATGATGGCCCCGTCCGTCGTGCTGCGCGACGGCGCCGTCGAGCTCGTTCTCGGCAGCGCCGGGTCGAACCGGATCCGCTCCGCGCTCCTGCAGGTGATCGTCGGCGTCGCCGACCGTGGCCTCGACGCCCACGCGGCGCTCGACGCGCCGCGCGTCCACTTCGAGGACGACGTCCTCTACGCCGAGCCTGGGATCGACACCGCCGCCATCGGCGTGCGCACCGTCCACTTCTCGGCGCCGAACCTCTTCTTCGGCGGCGTGCAGGCCGTCCTCAGCCGCGACGGGCGAATCGAAGGCGCCGGCGACCCGCGCCGCGGCGGCGCCGCCGAGGCCGCCTAGCTGCAGATCCCGCCCACCTTCGTCGGTGTTCACCGGGGCGCCCTTTGGAGGCCGAGGAGCCACCGGCAACTCGATCCCGAGGGGCTGCAGCGGGGGCGCTCGGCACCTAGCCGTACCAGACGCGTCCGTTCGAGCGCGCCCGGACCTCCGCGAGGTTCGCGACCTGCAGGCGCGCCAGCGCGTCGCGCAGCATCGACTCCAGCAGGCGCATCCGTGCGCCCTCCGAGCGCAGCTCGAGCAGTTGCTGCTTCTGCTCGGCGGGGAACTCGACGGTCGCCGCGATCTCGTACGCGGACATCCGCGCTAGCTCGTCGGGCTCGAGTTCGCGTTCGGTGGCGCGCAACACGAGCTCGCGGTAGAGGGCCCGCGCTCGCTCGGCAGCCGCGCGGTCCTCGGTGCCGTCGTCATCGAGGAACTCCACGACGCCCGCCGGGAAGGCGAAGTCCTCCTGGCGTTCGAGCACGCGCAGCGGCCGCGTACCGAGCACGAGGATGTTCAGGCGCCCGTCGTCGAGGCGCTCGAGGATCGACTCGATCTCGCACGCGCAGCCGACGCTCTTGAGCTCCTGGTCGGCCAGCCACAGGATGCCGAAGCTGCGGCCCTCGTCACCGACCTCGAACTCCATGCAGTGGGCGATCATCGCCTTGTAGCGCTCCTCGAAGATGTGCAGCGGGACGCGCTCGCTGGGCAGCGCGACGATCCCGAGCGGGAAGAGCGGGAAGTCGCGCGTCTGCGCCACGGGAAGAGCGCCGGTCAGCCGGTGCGCTTGCGCGCGCTGAGAAGCAGGTTGTAGAAGAGCGCGGGCGGCAGCCGGCGCTCGAGCAGCACGCCGTCGACGCGCTGGAGGACCAGGTAGCCACGGTACGCGTACTGGTGCCACAGCCACGGCACATCGCTCGGCTCGGCCGTCGCCTCGAGCGTCCTGTTGGCCCAGCCGAACCAGTTGGCGAGCAGCTCCTCGCCGCTGACGCGCACGTCGGCGAGGCCCGCGCCGCGCGCGGCCGACGCGAGCCGCGACGGCGCGAAGGCGTGCACGTCGACGACGCGCTCGAGCTCGAGGTCGTGCTGGCGGGCGCCGTCGCCGCCTTCGGCCGCGGCGGAGGCGCGGATCGCGCGGCGCCAGAGCGGCGCCGCGGCCTTCGCCGCGCTCTTCGGCAGCGACGCGAGCCGGTCGCCGTAGCGGGAGGGCTCGCCGGCGAAGAGGAGCGTGCCGCCCGGTTCCAAGACGCGCGCGAGCTCGCGCATCGCGCGGTCGAGATCGGGGATGTGGTGCAGCACGGCGTGGCCGAACACCAGGTCGAAGCTCTCGTCCGCGAACGGGAGCTCCTCGGCGTCCGCGACGAGCGTCGCGACGTTCAGGCCGAGCTGCGCCGCGTTCTCGCCGAGCGTCGCGAGCATGCCCGCCGAGATGTCGGTGCACGTCGCCTCGGCGATGAGTCCGTCGAGCATCAGGTTGAGCGTGAAGTACCCCGTGCCGGAGCCGATCTCGAGCGAGCGCGCGAACGGGGCGGGCTCGCGCCCCAGCGCCTTGACGACCTTCGCGTGGACCTGCGCGCGGCCGCTCGGGCCGAAGTCGATGCCCCACTTCGCGTCGTAGTGCGAGGCCGCCACGTCGTGGTATCGCGTGTTTGCGTCGCGGATCTCTTCGGCGCTGCGGGCTGCGGCCACCGCCTCACCATATACTCGCCCGCCGTGGCCGCGGCTCGCGGCCCGGAGCGATGAGCGAAGCCGTCTATCTGCAGACAGACCAGCCCGACGGCGTGCCGCCGCTCGCGCTCACGGGGGAGCGGACGCTCCCCGACGTGCCGGCCGAGAACTACTGGTATCGCCGCCATCTCGTCGTCTACGAGTGGATCGCGGCGCGCGTCGCCGGCCTGCGCGTCATCGACATGGCGTGCGGCGAGGGTTACGGCGCGGACGTGCTCGCGCGCGGTGCCGCAACCGTCGTCGGCGTCGACGCCAACCCCGAGGCCCACGAGCACGCGCGGCTGCGCTACCGCGCCGCGAACCTCAGCTTCGAGCGCGGCCTGATCGAACGCTTCAGCGCGCCTGCCGACGTCGTCGTGTTCCTGCAGACGATCGAGCATCTCGAGGACCCCGACGCGGCGCTCGTCCACATGCGCGGCCTCGTCGGTGACCACGGCGCCGTCTACGTCTCGACGCCGAACGTGCTCACCCTCGCGCCGCGCGGCGCCGCGCGTTCCGGCAACCCGTGGCACGTCCACGAGTACCGTCAGGGTGAATTCGAAGGGCTCCTGCGGCGCCACTTCTCGACGCTGCAGCTGTACGGGCTGTTCCACGCGCGACGGCTGCGCGCACACGAGCTGGCCCTGAAATGCGGCTGGGACGCCGCGCACCGACGGCTCGGCCTCACCGAGCGCTTCTACGCGCGCTTCACGCCGGCCATCGACGTCCGCGACTTCCGCCTGCGGCCCGTCGGCATGGCCGACCTCGACCGCGCGCTCGACTTCGTCGCGGTCTGCCACCCGTGAGGGACGGCCGCGCCGGCGGCGCGCTCTCGATCGTCCTTCACACCCACATGCCGTACGTCGAGGGCTACGGCACGTGGCCCTTCGGCGAGGAGTGGCTGTGGGAGGCGATCGCGACGTGCTACCTGCCGCTGCTCGACCTGCTCGACGGCGGCGCGCCCGTCACGGTCTCGCTGACGCCGGTCCTCTGCGACCAGCTCGCCCGCGAGGACATCGCGCCGCGCTTCGCGCGCTTCGTGAGCGAGGTCCGCCGTGCGACGCACGAAAGCGACCGCGACGCGTTTCTCGCCGCCGGAGAGGGAGCGCTCGCCGCGCAGATCGAGGTCTCGTGGGAGGAGTACCGCGCGGCCGCCTCCGCGCTCGAGCGGCGCGGCGGCGATCTGCGCGCCGCGTTCGCGCCGTACGCCGCGTGGACGTCGGCCGCGACGCACGCCGTCCTGCCGCTCGTCAGCTGCGACGAGCTCACGCGCGTGCAGCTCGACGTCGGCGTCGCCTCGCACCGCGAACGCTTCGGTGCCTGGCGCGGCGGCTTCTGGCTGCCCGAGTGCGCCCACGCCGCGTGGCTCGACGGGCAGCTCGCCGACACGGGGGTGCGCGCGACGTGCGTCGAGCTGACCGCTCTCTTCGGCGCCGGCGCCGGCGCCCACCTCACGCCGCTGCGGAGCGCCGCGGGACCGCTGCTCGTGCCCGTCGACCGCGCCACCATCGACCTCGTCTGGGGCGCCGGCGGCTACCCCGCGGCCGGCGCCTACCGCGACCGCCATCGCCTCACGCCGAGGCACCACCGGCCGTGGAACAACGACGGCGCGCCGTACGATCCCGCCGCGGCCGCCGCGCTCGCCGCCGTCCACGCCGCCGATTTCGTCGCGCGCGTGCGCGCGCGGCTCGCCGGAGCCGGCGGCGGGCTCGTCGTCTGCGCCCTCGACACCGAGCTCCTCGGCCACTGGTGGCATGAGGGCGTGCAATGGCTCGGCGCCGTCGTCGCCGAGAGCGGACGCCAGGGACTCGCGCTACTCGCGCTGGACGACGCCCTCGAAGGCGTCGACGCCGCCGCCGCCCCCGGCCACCTGCCGCCGACGAGCTGGGGCATGCACAACGACCTGTCGACCTGGTCGACGGGGCCCGCGAGCGAGATGGCGTTTGCGCTGCGCGCCGCCGAGCTGCGTGCCGTCGCCGCGCACGCGGGCGGCGCCGCGCTGCGCGAGCTGCTCGCGCTGCAGTCGAGCGACTGGGCGTTCGCCGTCGCGCGCGACGTCGCGGCGCCCTACGGGCGCGAGCGCCACGCGCTTCACCTGCGTGAGCTCGACGCCGCGCTCGCCGGCGAGAGGATCGCGGGTCCGCGGTCGCTCGCGCCGGGGCTGGCCTAGCGCCAGCGCAGCCGCTCGGGCGCGTCGCGCATGCGCAGCACGCGCGCGGGGATGCCCGCGACCACGGCGTTCGCCGGCACGTCGGCGGTCACGACCGCGCTTGTGCCGACGATGCTGTTGTCGCCGACGCTCACGCCGCGCAACAGGCACGCGCCGTAACCGATCCAGACGTTGTTGCCGACGCTGACGTCGCGCTTGTAGATCCCCTGCAGGCGGATCGGCCGCTCGACCTCCGTCACGCCGTGGTCGAAGTCGATCAGCATCACGCGGTCCGCGACGATGCACTCGCGGCCGATGCGCACGCTCTGGTAGGCGGAGATCGTGCAGTCCTGCCCGAGGACGCTCTTCGCGCCGAGCTCGACGGCGCCCTCGTGCACGCGGATCTTCGTGCCGCTGCCGAGCCAGCTCCAGCGGCCCAGGCTGAGCCTCGCGTGGCGGCCGATCTCGAGGCGCACCCCCGGGCAGATGAAGCAGATCCCGTCCGTCTGCAGGCGTCGGCCGAAGCGCAGCTTGAAGTACGCGAGCCGCGCGAGAAGCAGCGCGTACGACGGCGTGATCATGCGGTGCCTGTGGAGGAAGCGCAGCAGCGTGAGCGGACCGCCGTGCGGCGGCCCCGGCGGCAAGCGGACGTCGGCGCCCGCCGACTGCGTGTCCTCGCCGGCGACTGTGTCCATCGCGGCGCAATGGTAAGCGACGGACACGGTCAGCCGGCCCTGCGATGATGCGCGCCCGATGGGCGACACGGACCTTGCCGCGCGGCTGTTGGCCGGTGACCGGCGTGCGCTCGCGCGCGCGATCTCGCTAGTCGAGGACGACCGACCCGAGGGCTGGCAGCTCGTGCGCGAGGTCTACCCGCGCACGGGAGCGGCGCGCGTCGTGGGCTTCACGGGGCCGCCGGGCGTCGGCAAGTCGACGCTGATCGGCGCCGTGACCGCGGTGCGCCGCGCGGCCGGGCGCACCGTCGGCGTGCTCTCGGTCGACCCGTCATCCCCCTTCACGCAGGGCGCGCTGCTCGGCGACCGCGTGCGCCTCTCGGACCACTACCTCGACAGCGGCGTGTACATCCGCTCGATGGCCAACCGCGGCGCGCTCGGCGGCCTTTCGGAGGCAGCGCTCCAGGCTGTGCTGCTGCTCGACGCCGCCGGGTGCGAGGACGTCTTCGTCGAGACGGTCGGGGTCGGCCAGGCCGAGGTCGACATCATCGACCACGCCGACACGATCGTGCTGGTCCTGATGCCGGGCTCGGGCGACTCGATCCAGGCGCTGAAGGCCGGCGTGATGGAGATCCCCGACATCATCGTCGTCAACAAGGCCGACCACCCGCTGACGGACACGATGGTGCGCGAGATCCGCTCCGTCCTCTCGCTCGCAGACGACGCCCGGGCCACAGACGGCGCGGCGTGGAGCGTGCCGATCGTCCGCACCGACGCGCTCAGCGGCGCCGGCGTCGCCGAGCTCGCGGCGTCGCTCGACGCCCACCGCGAGCACATCGTCGCCGCGGGCCTGCTCACGGAGCGCCGCGCACGCAACCTGCGCGCCGAGGTGCTCTCGCTCGCCACGGCGCGCATGCGCCGACGCCTCGAGCGCGAGCTCGCCGCCGACAGCGAGTTCAAGGAGCTGATCGACGAGGTCGTCGCGCGGCGCCTTGACCCCGCGAGCGCCGCCGAGATCCTGCTGCGGCGCGGCTGACTCAGGCGACGAGGGCGCGGGCGATGACCATCTGCTGGACCTCGTCGGTGCCCTCGCCGATCGTCAGGATCTTCGCGTCGCGGTAGAAGCGGCACACCGGGTACTCCTCCATGTAGCCGTAGCCGCCGTGGATCTGGACGGCCTCCTCCGCGCAGCGGACCGCGAGCCGCCCGGTCTTCAGCTTCGCCTGGGCCGCGGTGAGCGAGAAATCGCGGCCCGCGTCCTTCTCGAGCGCGGCCTTGTACACGAGCAGCCGCGCCGCCTCGATCTCCGTCGACATGTCGGCGAGCTTGCCCTGGATCGCCTGGAAGCTCGCGATCGGCCTGCCGAAGGCGTTGCGCTCGCGCGCGTAGGCGATCGCCTCGTCGAGGGCCCCCTGCGCGAGCCCGACGCCCATCGCCGCGACGCCGATCCTGCCGCCGTCGAGGATCTGCAGGAACTGGCGCAGCCCCGCGCCGCGGCCGCCGAGCAGGTTCTCGGCCGGGACGCGGCAGTCGGTGAACGTGAGCGGTCGCGTGTCGGAGGCGTGCCAGCCCATCTTGCGGTAAGGCTCGCCGGGCTCGTAGCCGGCGGTGCCGTTCGGGACGATCAGGTTCGAGATCTCGCGCCGCCCGTCGCCCGCGTCGCCCGTCACCGCCGTGATCGAGACGAGCGCCGAGATGTCGGTGCCGGCGTTCGTGATGAACTGCTTGGCGCCGTCGATCACCCACTCGCCGTCCTGCAGGCGCGCGCGCGTCTTCGTGTTGCCGGCGTCCGAGCCGGCTTCGGGCTCCGTCAGGCCGAAGGCGCCGAGCGCACTCCCGGAGCACAGTTCCGGCAGCCAGCGCTCGCGCTGCTCGTCGCTGCCGAACATGTAGATCGGCTGCGTGCCGAGCGAGGTGTGAGCGCAGAGCGTGATCGCGACGGACGAGTCGACGCGCGCGAGCTCCTCGACGACGAGGGCGTAGGCGAGCGTGTCGGCGCCCCCGCCGCCGTACTGCTCGGGGAACGGGATCCCCATCATGCCGAGCGCGCCCAGGCGCGCCACGAGCTCGTACGGGAAAGCCTTCGTGCGGTCGAGCTCCGCCGCCTGGGGCGCCACCTCGCCGGCCGCGAACTCGCGCGCGGTGCGGCGGATCAGCTCGTGTTCGGGGGAGAGGTCCGCCAGCACGGCCGACATTCTCACACGGCTCGCCTCCTCTAGGATCAACGCGGACCCCCGACACCAGGAGACCTGATGGCCAAGACCGTGATCCTCGGCAGCGCGCGCACCCCGATCGGCAAGATGGGCGGCACCCTCGCGTCGATCGACGCCACCGAGCTCGCGAGCACCGCGATGGTTGCCGCGCTCGAGCGCGCGTCCGTCGAGCCCGAGCAGCTCGAACACGTGATCGTCGGGCAGGTCCTGCAGGCCGGCCAGGGCCAGATCCCCTCGCGCCAGGCGCAGATCAGGGCCGGCGTCCCGAAGGAGGTCTCCTCGGAGACGATCAACAAGGTCTGCGCGTCGGGCCTCAGGGCGACGGTGCTGCTCGACCAGGCGATCCGCGCGGGCGACGTGCAGGTCGGCCTCGCGGGGGGGATGGAGTCGATGTCGCGCGCGCCCTACCTCGTGCCGCAGGGTCGTTTCGGCTACCGCATGGGCGACGCGAAGATGCTCGACGCGATGGTCCACGACGGCCTCACCAACCCCTTCTCCGGCAAGCAGATGTTCGTCGAGGCGACGGAGGTGGGGGACGAGCTCGAGATCACCCGCGCCGACCTCGACCGCTGGGCGCTGCGCTCGCACGAACGCGCGCTCGCGGCTACCGACGAGGGGCGCATGGCCGATGAGATCGTCAGCGTCACCGTCAAAGGCAGGAAGGGCGACACCACCGTGGACGTCGACGAGGGCCCGCGACGCGACACCTCGCTGGAGAAGCTGGCCTCGCTGCCGGGCCTCGTCGGCAAGGAGGGATCGCACACCGCCGGCAACTCGCCCGGTGTCAACGACGGCGCCGGGGCGCTCG
>DATJNQ010000013.1:0-32357 GCA_035507895.1 Solirubrobacteraceae bacterium
CCAGGGTTCAACCCCGTAGGGCGCGTTGGTGATCATTGACGGGACCCTCCGTCGAGGCGTCAGCTAGTTCAGGGCAGGTCAGAGCAGATCGGCGAGGTCCTTGACGACCACGTCGGCGCCGTGGGCGCGCAGCGCGTCCGCCTGGCCGACGCGGTCGACGCCGACCACGAAGGCGAAGTGGCCGGCCTGCCCCGCGGCCACGCCGGCCAGCGCGTCCTCGAAGACGGCGGCGGCCGTGCTGGGCACGCCCAGCATCCGGGCGGCCTCGAGGAACGTGTCCGGGGCCGGCTTGCCGTGCAGCCCGCGTTCCTGGGCGACGTGCGCGTCGACCCGGACGTCGAACAGGTCGCTCACACCGCCGGCCTTGAGCACCGCCTCGGTGTTCGCGCTGGAGGAGACGATGGCGGTGCGCAGGCCGGCCGCGCGGACGGCGTTGATGTAGCGGGTCGAGCCCGGGTAGACCTCCACACCGTCGCGGGCGAGGATCTGCCCGATGAGCTCGTTCTTGGCGTTGCCGAGACCCCAGATCGTCTGGGTGCCCGGCGGGTCACCGGGGGTTCCGTCCGGCAGGCTGATGTGCCGTGATTCGAGGAACGACGCGGTGCCTTCCAGGCGGGGCTTGCCGTCGACGTACTCGTCGTAGTCGCTGACCGGATCGAACGGCACGAAATGCGTGCCCTCCGCGTCGGCCTGCTCGCGAAGGAGCTTGTCGAACGCTTCGCGCCAGGCTTGCGCGTGGACCTTGTCGGTTTCGGTGAGCACGCCGTCCAGGTCGAACAGCAGCGCCGAAACCGAGTCGGGAAGCCCGAGCACCTGACAAGCAAAGCAGCAAAAGCGGGCGCGCCGCCGCCGACTAGGATCGGTTCATGAGCACGCGCGCGTTACCCGGGGGCGTTGTGCACGAGCTACCCCCGGATCTGCACGACGCTCTGATCGCGAACGCCACCGCGCTCCGCGCGTGGAACGACATAACGCCGCTCGCCCGCAACGAGTTCATCTGCTGGGTCGAGGACGCCAAGCGCAGCGCGACCCGCGAGCGCCGCATCCGGCGGACCCAGGAAGAGCTCGAGGAAGGCAAACGCCGACCCTGCTGCTGGCCGGGCTGCAAACACCGCGAGCGGACCGGCGCCTAGCGCGATGGCCGGGAAGGTCGTCGTCAACCGTTCGATGTCGCTGGACGGCTACATCGCCGCGCCCGGCGACGCGATGGACTGGATATTCGACTTCGTCGCGCCGGACGAGTTCCCCGAGATCGCGGCCGAGACGGGGGCCATGCTCGTCGGGCGACGGACGCACGAGGTCTCGAAGAGGCTGCAGGACGCCGGCGAACCGGTGGAGGACTATCCGTTCTCCGGGCCCGTGTTCGTCCTCACGCACGAGCCCCCCGACCCGCCGTCGCCGGGGGTCACGTATCTCACGTGCGACCTCGCCGAAGCGGTCGCGACGGCGCTCGACGCCGCGGACGGCAAGAACCTCGAGGTCCTCGGCGCCGACTTGGCGACGCAGTGCCTGCGGCGCGGGCTCGTGGACGAGATACTCGTGTACGTCATCCCCGTGCTGCTCGGCGACGGCACGCGCTTCACGGCCCCCGGTCTAGCGCGAACCGACCTCGAGCCGCTCGCGAGCATCTCGGCGGGAGCCGCAACGATCCTGCGCTTCCGCGTGCGCAGATAGGCCCTCGCGGGTCGGCGCCGGCGTCAGAGCCCGAGGCCGCGGACACCCGCCTCGTCGAAGCCGAGGTGATGGCCGACCTCGTGGCGCACCGTTTTGACGACCTGCCGCCGCAGGCGCTCCGGATTGCCGCCGAAGTCACGCACGAGCGTGTCGCGGAAGATCAGGATCTCGTCGGGGATTCCGCCGCCGCCGAAGTAGGGAACGCCGCCCCGCCGCGAGCCGACGTACATGCCGTAGGCGTGATGCTCGGCGCCGCGGTCCGATATCACGATCGCCACGTTCTTCAGTGCGCGGTCGAACTCGGGCGGCAGTTCGTCGAGCGCCGCCCGCACGAGCTCCCCGAACTCTCGGTCGCTGAAAGGCCCGCGCTCGCTCACCTGTGACACCGTGCCGAGCATAGCCCTGCGCCCCCGGCCGCCGGCCGCGGCGGCCGGGCGTGTAGGTTGCACGCGGTGAGCGCCCTCGGCTACGTCCTCAAAGCGCACCAGTGGCTCTACGAGCACAGCGACGGTCGCGTCGGGCACGGCATCCTCGGGACGCCGGCGCTTCTCCTCGTGACCAAAGGCCGCCGCAGCGGCGCGCGGCGCACCAACGCGCTGCTCTATCTCGCCGACTCGGGGCGCTACGTCGTGGTCGCCTCGAAGGGCGGCGACGACACGCCCCCCGCCTGGCTGCTGAACCTGGAAGCGGACCCGAGTGTCGAGGTGCAGATCGGACGCGAGAAGCTCCACGCGACTGCGACCGTGCTCGAGAAGGACGGCCCCGACTTCGACCGCCTCTGGCGGCTCATGAACGAGCGCAACGGCGGCCGCTACGACCGCTACCAGGCGAGCACCGCCCGGCCGATACCGCTCGTTCTTCTGGCTCCGAGCTGACCGCCCGCGACTCGGCGGCGGCGCGGCTGGCGTCTCGCGACCTCATCCTCGGGCTGGTGGGTGAACCTACGTTCGCGGTGGTCGGGCGATGCCTTGGCCCGCGCGGAGCAGCGTCAGGCGGCCGCGACGAGCGGCGTCGGCGCGCGGCGGTGCACGATGAACGCCGCGGCCATGAAGAGGGCGGCGGAGTACGCGAGGCTCGCGGGTAGGGCCGCGCCGACTGAGACGGTGCCTTCGACGGAGTGCTGGAGCAGCCGCTGGGCGCCCCAGAACGGCAGGAACTTGGCGAGCATCTGCGTCGACTGCATCGTCAGCTGCACGCCGACGACGCCTATCAGGATCAGGACTCCCTCGAGCTCGTTCGGCACGAGTGCGCCGACCGCGAGGCCGAACGGCACGCTGGTGAGCGCGACGAGCCCGACGCCCGCGGCGAGCATCCACGGCTCGGCGGGGCCGGTGCCGAGGATCATCACGACGCTGAAAACGCCGGCGACGATCAGCCCGAAGACCTCGAGCAGCAGCAGGCGGCCGAGCAGCAGCTCGTAAGGACGGTAGCCCGCGAGCGCCAGGCGCTGATCCACGGGTCGCGCGGTGAGCGCGATGAAGATCGACGCGCCCGCGATCGAGAACGCCATCGCGATGCCGCCCGTGATGACGGCGTCGCCGCCGGAGTGCGTCGAGGCGACGTAGAACGCGAGCGGGAGAGCCGTCAGGAGGCCGAGTGCGACGCCGCGCCGCGCGAGCTCGCGCGCGGTCATCTCCGCAGGGACGAGGATGCGGCGCACTTTCACTGTCGGCAGTCCTCGTCCTGGCAGCGCGCGATCCGCATCTCGACGACGCGGTCGACGACGTCTTCGACCAGCGCGGTCTCCTCGAGCAGGTGCGTGACGACGATCACGCCGAGGCCGGCGTCGGTCCAGCGGGCGACGTGCTCCCAGAAGCTCACGTACGAGCCGTGATCGAACCCCTGGTAGGGCTCGTCGAGGAGCAGCACCGACGGGGCGCCGAGCAGCGCCAGCGCGAGGTTGACCTTTTGGCGCGAGCCGCCGGAGAGGCGCCGGCATTGCGTGTGCTCGGCGGTCGGGAAACAGAACTCGGCGAGCAGGTCGTGCCCTTCGCCGATCGCCTGCTCGCGCGTCATGCCGAGCGCGGGAGCGAAGAGCGCGAAGTGCTCGTCGGCGCTGAGCAGGTCGAAGAGGCCGGGCTCCTGCGGGCAGAAACCGACCCGGCCGCGCACGCTGACGTGTCCGCTGTCGGGCCTGATCAGGCCCGAGCAGATCCGCAGCAGCGTGCTCTTGCCGGCGCCGTTCTCGCCCGTGATCGCGACGGCTTCCCCTGCGTGGACGGAGAGCGACGCGTCGTCGAGCACGACCCGGTCGCCGTAGCTCTTGCGGATAGCGCGAGCCTCGAGGGCGGCGCAGCGCGCCGCCGTCAGCTCGTGATCGCCGGCGCCTTCGAGCAGCAGGGGCGTCTCGACGGTGCTCATCGCGCAAGTCGGGAGGGTCGGAGGTGGAGGTTCGCGGTCTGCGTGCGGGCGGGGGGATTGGGTGTCTTCATCTTGCTGTCCGAACCTACGCCGCAAACCTTTGCCGAACCTCAACGGCGCGCGAGACTGCGCGGCCGGGCCTAGCGAGTGCGACGCAGGGACGTCGATAAAACGCTAGGTCGGCGCGGCAACGTCGTGTTCCGTAGAGCGCCGCAGACTTCCGGCCTGAGCAGCCAGATCGCGTCGCGGACACTGCATCGTCAATCGCGGCGAAGACCTTGAGCGACCGGCGTTGCGGCTGCTGGCCGGCAGTCCGGATGAGAAGTCGTTCAGTTCTGTCGGGGGCGCGCGACGCGGCGACTCGGGACGCCGCCGCCGATCCGGCAGGAGCCGGAGCCCGCCGCGGGTCGCGCTCTACTCCGAGCGGGAGAACTCCGCGATCGCGACGAACAGCATGATGGTGCCGAGGATCGCGATCACCGCGACCTCGAGCGCCGTCGGGACCTGCCAGCCGAACCAGGTGACGCCGGGGTTCAGCGCCTCGCGCGCGACCGGCGAAATATCCAGGTGCGCGAAGATCGCGCTGCGCATCGGGCCGACTGCGTACGTGAGGGGGTCCAGGCGGTTGAGGACCGCGAGCCACTGCGGCAGGTGGGCGACCGAGAAGAGCGCGCCGGAGAGAAAGAACATCGGCATCATGACCATCTGCATCAGCGCCATGAACGACTGCATCTGGCTGATGCGTGCCGCGAACATGACGCCGAAGGCCGTGATCGCGAACGCGACGAGCAGCGAGAGCGCGATCAGCTCGAGCATCAGGTCGAGGTTGTAGGGGATGCCGACGAGCCCGGCGATCGCGATCACGATGAGGCCCTGGAACGTCGCCACGGTCGCCCCGCCGAGCACCTTCCCGAGCACGATCGAGCTGCGCCGCACCGGTGCGACCATCATCTCGCGCAGGAAGCCGAACTCGCGGTCCCAGACGATCGAGGCGGCGGAGAACATGGCCGTGAACATGACCGCCATGCAGAGCACACCCGGGTAGATGAACGTCCTGAAGTTGACGCCGTGCGTCGCCCCCGAGGCGAGCGTCGCGATGCCGGTCCCGAGCACGAAGAGGAAAAGGAACGGCTGGATCAGGGAGGTGAGGATCCGCAGCCGGTCGCGGCTGAAGCGGATCAGCTCGCGCTTCCACACGACACGAATCGCGCGCAGCTCGCTGCGCACGCTGCGTGCCGGGACGTGGACGCGCGCGACGACGTGACTGCGCGGGGCGCCGTCGCCCGCGGGCGGCGTGCCGGCAGCGGTCTTGCGGGTGTCAGTCGCCATCGCGCGCGTATCCTTGCGCCGCCGAGGGCGGCAGCGGCGCCCCGACGCCCTTTCGATCTTCGCCGGCCGTCGCCCGCGTCATCGCGCCATCATTCTGGCAACTGCGCGGCGCCTGTCGTTGTCACCGGATTCCTCGGCATCGCGGATCGTCGTGCCGGTGTAGGACATGAAGACGTCGTCGAGCGAGGGGCGCGAGACGTTCACCGAGTTGATCGGCGTGCCGAGCTCGGCGAAGAGCCGCGGCACGAACTGCTCACCGGCCGCGACGCCGAACGTGACCGCCCCTTCTGCGACGGTCGCGTCGATTGCGAACCGCTCACGCAGCGCGGCGATCGCTGCCTCATCGTCGTCGGTCTGGATCTGCACCCGGTCGACGCCGACGCTCTCCTTCAGCGCCTCCGGCGTGTCGAGGGCGACTATCGTCCCGCGGTCGATGATCGCGATACGGTCGCAGTACTCCGCCTCGTCCATGTAGTGGGTCGTCATGAAGATGGTGATGTCCTCGTCGCGCTTGAGCTCGGAGATGTAGCTCCAGATCGAGCGGCGCGTCTGCGGGTCCAGGCCGACCGTCGGCTCGTCGAGGAACAGCACACGCGGCGAGTGCAGCAGCCCGCGCGCGATCTCGAGCCGACGCTTCATCCCGCCGGAGAACGTCATCACAAGGCTCGCCCTGCGCTCCCAGAGACCCACCATCTCCATCACCTGCTGAAGGCGCTCGCTGACGGAGCCGCGCGGCATGCCGTAGAGCTCGGCGTGAAGGCGCAGGTTCTGCTCGGCGGTGAGATAGCCGTCGAGCGTGGTGTCCTGGAAGACCAAGCCGATGTTGCGCCGTACGTCGTCGCGTTCGCGGACGACGTCGTGGCCGGCGACCCGCGCGACGCCACGCGTCGGATTGACCAGCGTGCAGAGCATGCTGATCGTCGTCGACTTGCCGGCGCCGTTGGGGCCGAGGAAGCCAAACGTCTCGCCGGTCTCCACCTCGAAGTCGATGCCGCGGACCGCTTCCAGGTCGCCGTAGACCTTGACGAGGCCCTCTACCGTGACGGCGGCGTGCACGTCCCGCGCCTGCCGCTGCGCCGGTTCGCTGCCGTTCTCGGGTGCGCCCATCGCACCTCACACTAGAAGCGTCGCCCTCACGCGGGCGCTCGGCCGCGGCTTTCGCGTTCAGAGCGTGCACCGCTCACCAGCCGCGTGCCGGTCCTCGACCGCCGCGCCGTGCCTGACGGCGCGCCGCCGCCGGCACCCTCCGCTTTCGAAGATTGCTCACACGAACACCGGCAACACGCGGCCGGCTGGGACACTCGACGCGTGCTCATGCGCACGGAACGTCTCATCTGCCTCGGCGCGATCGCGCTCGCGATCGCGCTGTGCGGCCCGCAGGCCGCGGACGCCCACGGCGTTTCGCCGCTGCCGGCGTCGAACTATTCGGTGCGCCCCGCGTGCGCCACGGCGTCGAGGGGGTACGCGCGCTGTTTCGCGGTGCGGCTCGTCGCTCAGACCGCGGCCGCGCGAGCGCGCAGGAACCCGATCGGGATGACCCGCCGCACACCCATCACCGCCGGAACGGCCGCGGAAGGCGCGGACGGCCTGCGGCCGGGCGACCTTCACAGCGCGTACTCGGTGCCGACGACCTCGCCGGCGGATCAGACGATCGCGCTCGTCGACGCGTTCAACGACCCCGAAGCCGAAAACGACTTGAAGGTCTACGACGAAGAATTCGGCCTGCCGGCGTGCACCGCCGCCAACGGCTGCTTCAGGCAGCTGAACCAGGAAGGCGCTACGAGCCCGCTCCCGGCAACAGAAGGCGGCTGGTCGCTTGAGATCTCGCTCGACATCGAGGTCGCACACGCGACGTGCCAGAACTGCCACATCGTGCTCGTGGAGGCCAAGAACTCGTCGCTCACGAACCTCGAGGCGGCCGAGGACACCGCCGCGGCGGCGGGAGCGACCGAGATATCGAACTCGTGGGGCGGGGCGCCGCCGGGCGCCGAAAACCCCGCGTTCGACCACCCGGGCATCGCCGTCACGGCAGCGACCGGGGACGACGGCTACCTGAACTGGGACGGGAAGGCAGACGAACGCGGCTACGCGAACTACCCGGCGACCTCACCCGACGTCGTGGCGGTCGGCGGGACGCGCCTGACCCTGAGCGGCCCGTCGAACACCTGGAAGAGCGAGACCGTCTGGAACGGCCAGGGAGCGACCGGCGGCGGATGCGCCGGGTCGCAGTTCGCCGCGGACCCCTGGGAGTCGGAACTCTCGAACTGGCCGGCAGTCGGCTGCGGCGCCGACCGCGGCGGCGCGGACATCGCCGCGGACGCCGATCCCTACACGGGCGTCGCGGTGTACGACACCGTGCCCGACGAAGGCCGGGTGCCCGGCTGGGAGCCAGTCGGCGGCACGAGCCTCTCCTCACCGCTGATCGCGTCGCTCTTCGCACTCGCGGGAGGCGCGCACGGCGCCGCACACCCGGCGCAGATGCTCTACGAAAACGCGCTCGAAAACCCCGGCTCGCTGCACGACGTCCAGCTCGGCTCGAACGGCGCCTGCAGCAGGGGTTACAACTTCGAAGGTCTTTCGAGGTGCACCACCGCCGAAGAGGCCGCGAGCTGCTCCGATGGGGCGATCTGCACCGCAGGGCCCGGCTACGACGGACCGAGCGGGGTGGGCACGCCCGACGGGATCCGCGCCTTCGAAGCGGCCGACCCGCCGAGCGCGACGAGCGAACCCGCCTCCTCGGTGGGTCAGAGCACGGCGACGCTCAACGCCACCGTCGACCCCGACGGCAAGAACGTGACCGCGTGCCGTTTCGAATACGGACCGAGCACCGGCTACGGCGCGAGCGTCCCCTGCGCGACCCTGCCCGGCGCCGGAAGGGAAGCCGTCGCCGTGGCGGCCGAACTCGTCGGCCTCGCGGGCGAGACCCTGTATCACTTTCGCGTCGCCGCGACGAACGCGAGCGGCACCGCGTACGGCGCCGACCAGACCTTCACCACGGCTGCGGGCCCGCCGACCGTCACGCGCCTCGCGCCCGACGCCGGCCTGCAGTCCGGCTCGACGACCGTGACGGTCGCCGGTACCGACCTGGCGGGCGCCACCGAAGTCCAGTTCGGCCTCGTCGACGCGCTCTTCTTCGAAGTCCAGTCGCCCTCCTCCATCACCGCGGACAGCCCCGCCGGCACGGGCGTCGTGGCTGTCACCGTGACGACGCCCACCGGGACGAGCACCAGCGTCGCGGGCGACCAGTTCACGTACGTCGCGGCGGCGCCCGAGCCGACGATCAAGAAGCTCGCCCCGAAGAAGGGCCCGGCGTCGGGCGGTAGCACCGTGACGATCACCGGCACGGGCTACGCGGGCGTCACCGCCGTGAGGTTCGGCGCGACGAACGCCGCCAGCTTCGTCGTGAACTCGCCCACCTCGATCACCGCCGTCACGCCCGAAGGAGCTCCCGGGAAGGTGGAAGTCACCGTGACGACACCGAACGGAACCGACCCCGCTTCCACAGGCGCCGACTTCACCTTCAAGAAGGTGAAGGGCAGCTGACCGCGCGAGCTCCGGCCGCATCCGCCCTCGCGCGGACGTAACTTCCAGGGGTGTTCGCGGCAACCCGCCTCACCGGCCTTGCCGCCCTCGCGGCCGCGACGGCAGTCGTCGCAGGCTCGTGCGGCGCTTCGACAGGGACAGCCGACCACGCAACGCACGGCGCGGCCCCCGCTCGGCGAACTTCCGCGGCAACGTCGGCCGCCGCCGCTCTATCCCCGGCCGAGCTCGCGGGGCAACGCATCGTCTACTCCTACAGGGGGCTCGCGCCGCCCACCGCGCTCCTGCGCAGGATCCGGCGCGCAGAAGCCGCGGGCGTGATCCTGTTCGCCGACAACGTCGGCACGCGCCGTGAGCTGAGGGCGACGCTCGGCGAGCTTCAGCGCGAGGCGCTCGCGAGCCCCGTCCACAAGCGGCTGCTGATCATGACCGACCAGGAGGGCGGCCAGGTCAGACGGTTGGCCGGCGAACCCGTGCTCTCCGAGCGCCAGATCGGCGAGAGCGCCGACCCGCGGCGCGCGGCGGCGTCCGCGGGACGCGGCGCCGGATTGAACCTGCGCGGGGTCGGGATAAACGTCAACCTCGCGCCCGTCCTCGACGTCTACCGCACGCCCGGCAACTTCATCGACGAGTACGAACGCTCCTATTCGCGCAACGCGGGACAGGTCGCGGAACTCGCGGGCGCGTTCATCAGGGCCCAGCAGGCGACGGGCGTGGCCGCGACGGCCAAGCACTTCCCCGGGCTCGGCGCCGCCACGCAGAGGCAGAACACCGACGAAGCGCCCGTGACGCTGAACCTCCCGCTCCAGACGCTGCGAACCGTCGACGAGCTCCCCTATCAAACGGCGATCGGCGACGGCGTCCGCCTCGTGATGCTCTCCTGGGCCACCTACCCCGCGCTCTCACCCCGCCCGGCGGGGCTGTCGAGCAGCGTGATCGAGGGCGAGCTGCGCGGCCGCCTGCACTTCCACGGCGTCACGATCACCGACTCGATCTCGGCGGGCGCGCTCAGGGACTACGGCAGGACGGGCGAGCGCGCCCTCCTCGCAGCGCACGCCGGCGCCGACCTCATTCTCTGCGCGTCGACCGCGCCTGACGACGCGTCCCCCGACGTTGGGGCCGACGCATTGAAAGCGATCGAGAACGCGATCCTTTCCCGGCGGCTACCGCGACTCCAGGCGCAGGCGGCAGCCGCGCGGGTGCTCGCGCTGCGCGCGGGCGGCTGAGGGCGTCCCGGGCCGCTCGCTGCCGGTGGCTTGCGCGACAGGGAGCGGATCTCATAGGGCCACGGAAACGGGAACGACGGTCGTGGGGCCCGCCGAAACGTCGCCGCCGGCGCGAAGCGGCTGCCGTTCTTCTTCGCGTGCGGCAGCGAACCCTTCACGCCTCCCGGGCGTTCCGGCCGCGCGCTGCGCAGATAGGCCGGCACGATGCCCGCGGCGCGGCGATCGCCGCGCTCAGCCGACAGCTTTGCCGTTCGCGGTGAGGCTCACGTCGATATTGCCGCGTGTCGCGTTCGAGTACGGGCACACCTCGTGCGCCGCCGCGACCAGCTTCGATGCCTGCTCCGCGTCATCGACCTGGGGCAGCGTCACGTCGAGGTCGACCGAGAGGTAGAAGCCACCCGACTCGTTGGGGGAGAGACTGACGCGGCTGTCGATCGAGACGTCGCCGACCTCGGCTCGCTCCCTCCGCGCCACGACGCCGAGTGCGCTCTCGAAGCACGACGCGTAACCGACCGCGAAGAGCTGCTCCGGGTTCGTGCCGCCGCCGTCGCCGCCGAGCTCCTTCGGCAGCCGGAGCGACACGTCGAGCTCGCCGTCGCTGGTGCGGCCGTGCCCGTCCGCCCGCCCGCCGGTCACCGTCGCGTCAGCCGTGTACAGAACCTTCGCCATGTCGCCTCCTGGGGCTCGCTTTCTCGCTTGAACGCCGTGCGCCGCTCCGCCCGAGCATAGGTCGCCGCCGAAGGCTCCGCCACGCCGGGGTTGCTCGCGGAGCCACCGTTGGTGTTTACTTCGCGTACGCGCGCGTCGCGCGAGGGGATTAGCGCTGATCGGAGGGGACAATGCGGACGGAGCCGGCTTGCAGCGATTCTGGGGCGTCTAACGGACCGGGCGGCTCGAGTCGCCGAGACCTCGAGCGCGCTCCGGGGCGGCGCGTACGCCTCGCCCTGCTCGCAGCGGTCGCGGCGGGCGCCGCCTGCCTCGCGACGGCCGCTTCGGCGTCGGCGTTCAGCGCGCACGGAAGCGTCGAACAGGTGTACGCGACCGGACTCGGCGCGCACGCCGAAGTCTCGCTGCTCGGTTCGGGCGGCGAAACGCTCTCCACCCAGGCCGCGGACGCGCTCGGCGGCGTCCTCTTCCGCCACGTCACTCCCGGCACCGGCTACCGCATCCGCGCGGGCGGCGAAGAATCCGAACCGCTGACCGTCCACACGCAGTCGGACGAACCTTGGGACCCGAGCAGCTACGAACAGTCGATCCCGGACAGCGGCTACGGCTACATCACGACCCGCGACGGCACCAAGCTCGCGATCGACGTGCACATGCCCGGCATCGACGCGAGCCCCTTCTCCGGCGTCATCTCCACGAAGGAGCGCCCGGCGGCCATCAAAGCGGCGCGCTACCCGACGCTGATCGAATACGCCGGCTACGGCTACGCCAACCCGGCGGGCCCCGAAAGCGGGCTCGCGCAGCTCGCGAACCTGATGGGCTTCGCCGTCGTCGACGTGAACATGCGCGGCACGGGCTGCTCGGGCGGCGCGTTCGACTACTTCGAACCGCTGCAGAGCCTCGACGCCTACGACGTCATCGAAACGATCTCCAAACAGCCATGGGTGCTCCACCACAAGGTCGGCATGTTCGGCATCTCCTACGGCGGGATCAGCCAGCTCTTCGCGGCGCAGACGGACCCGCACGGCCTCGCGGCGATCGCGCCGCTGTCCGTGCTCGACACCACGGCCGCGACGCTCTACCCGGGCGGCATCCTCAACACCGGCTTCGCGGTGCCGTGGGCCGAAGGGCGCCAGTACGACGCCGAGGCGGCGGGCCCCGAAACGGGCGAGCACTGGGCGTACGAACAGATCCAGAAAGGCGACACGACGTGCGCCGAAAACCAGGCCCTGCATGAAGAGGCGCCGAGCCTGATCTCGGAAATCAAAGAAAACGCGTACTACAACCCGCCCGTCGCCGACCCGCTCGACCCGATCACGTTCGTGCACAAGATCACCGTGCCGACGTTCATGGCCTGCCAGTGGGAGGACGAGCAGACCGGCGGCCACTGCGCCGACCTAGCCGAGCACTTCACGGGCACGAAACGCAAGTGGTTCACGTTCACCAACGGCGCCCACATCGACTCGCTCGACCCGTACACGCTCGACCGGCTCTACGACTTCCTCGAGCTGTACGTCGCGCGCAAGGCGCCGATCGAACACGCCGGCATCCTGCATCTCGCGGCGCCGACCGTCTACTCGGCGGCGTTCGGCGTCCCCAAAGGCGACGAACTCACGCTGCCGGCCGACCCGATCCAGGAAATGTCGAACTTCAGGGAAGCGCTCCAGGCGTTCAAGGTGCTACCCGAGATCCGCGTCCTCTTCGACAACGGCGCGGGAACGTCGCCGAACGACAACACGACGCCCGGGAATCCGTATCCCGCGTTCGAAAAGTCGTTCTCCTCGTTCCCGATCCCGGGCACGACCGCTCAGACCTGGTACCTCGGCGCGGAAGGGACGCTCGGCGAAACGCCGGCCCCCTCGCACGGGGTCGACTCGTACACCTCGAACGCGGAATCCACGCCCCTGAGCGACTACTCGACGAACACCGGCCCGGGTGGCCTGTGGGGCGTCGCGTCGCAGTGGGAATGGAACTGGACGCAGCCCGCGGCCGGGACGGCGGCCTCCTATGTGACCGCGCCGCTCGCCGACAACACGACCGTGATCGGCGCGGGCGCCGTGAACCTGTGGGCGGAGTCCTCTACGCCCAACGTCGACTTCCAGGCGACGATCAGCGAAGTGCGCCCCGACGGCAAGGAAACCTTCGTGCAGGACGGCTGGCTGCGCGCGAGCGAGCGCAAGCTCGCCACGACGTCGGAAAACATCCTCGACCAGGAGCCGACGGCGCTGGAACCGATCCCGACGCTGCTCGCGTCCGACGTGCAGCCGATGCCGGCGAACGAATTCGTGCCGGTCACGATCCCCCTCTACTTCGAGGGTCACGTCTACCGGGCGGGCTCACGCATCCGCGTCACGATCTCGGCGCCCAACGGCACGCAGCCGATCTGGTCCTTCGACCAGACCCAGCCGGAAGGCACGACGGCGAGGGTGTCGCTCGAGTTCGGCCCCGGTACCGAAAGCAACGTCACGCTGCCGGTCGTGCCGGGCGTGAGCGTGCCGACCGGTCTGCCGGCCTGCCCGAGCCTTCGCAACGAGCCCTGCCGCGAATACGAGGCGTACGAAAACGAAGGGTCCTGAGGCCGGCACGTCGAACCGGAACCTCGGACGCGAGATCCCCTGGCGCGGTCCACGCGACCGCGCCAGGTAAGCAGGCGATCAGCGTCCTGCCCGCCGTTCGATCCGACGCATAGACTCCGGCGGCCACGCCGCGGCGCGGCCTATCGGAGAACGCGGTGCGCGGAGCCAGGGCCGCGCGCAAAGGAGGAGAAGTGGACGACGTCAACGCTGCCGACCGGGCGGCGCTCCCGATCGCGAAGCGCCCCTACGCGGGGCCGACGCCGTACGACGCACGCGACCCGGACGCGAAGTTCGAGCCGACGGTCCCGCTGCGGCCGCCCGCGGGGGCGCCGAACGTCCTCGTCATCCTCCTCGACGACGTCGGCTTCGCCGCCTCGAGCGCGTTCGGCGGCCCGTGCAACACGCCGACGGCGGAGCGCCTCGCCGCGAACGGCCTGAAGTACAACCGCTTCCACAACACCGCGCTCTGCGCGCCGACCCGTTCGGCGCTGCTCACCGGCCGCAACCACCACGCGGTCGGGATGGGCGCGATCACCGAGCTAGCCACGTCCGCGCCCGGCTACTCGGCCGTGCGGCCCGACAGCGCCGCGCCGCTGCCGCAGACACTGCGGTTGAACGGCTACGCGACCGCCCAGTTCGGCAAGTGTCACGAGGTGCCGACGTGGCAGACGAGCCCGATGGGGCCGTTCGACGCGTGGCCCACAGGCGGCGGCGGCTTCGAGCACTTCTACGGTTTCCTCGGCGGCGAGACGAACCAGTACTACCCGGCGCTCTACAGCGGCACGACGCCGGTCGAGTCGGAGAGGACGCCCGAGGAGGGCTACCACCTCACTGAGGATCTGGCCGACCGTGCGATCGACTGGATCCGCCAGCAGAAGGCGCTGATGCCCGACAAGCCGTTCTTCGTCTACTTCGCGCCCGGAGCGACGCACGCGCCGCTTCACGTGCCGGGGGAGTGGTCGGAGCGCTACCGCGGAAGGTTCGACGGAGGGTGGGACAGCCTGCGCGACGAGATCTTCGCGCGCCAGAAGGCGCTCGGAGTGGTGCCGGACGACGTGCAGCTCACGGACCGCCCGGCGGAGATCCCCGCGTGGGAGGACATGCCCGAGGAGCTCAAGCCGACGCTCGCGCGCGAGATGGAGGTCTACGCCGGCTTCATGGAGCACACCGACCACCACATCGGCCGTGTCGTCAGCTGCCTGGAGGACCTCGACGTCCTCGACGACACGCTCGTCTTCTACCTCATCGGCGACAACGGAGCGTCGGGGGAGGGAGGCATCAACGGCAGCTTCAACGAGAACTTCATCTTCAACGGCGCGGGCCACCTCGAGAGCGCGGAGCTCCTCACGCAGCACATCGACGACTTCGGCACCCCCGACGCCTACAACCACTACGCGGTCGGCTGGGCGCACGCGATGGACACCCCGTTCCAGTGGACCAAGCAGGTCGCGTCGCACTGGGGCGGAACGCGCGGCGGCACGGTCGTGCACTGGCCGGCACGGATCCGCGCGAAGGGCGAGGTCCGCTCGCAGTTCTGCCACGTGATCGACGTCGCCCCGACGATCCTCGACGCCGCCGGCCTGCCCCAGCCGCGCAGCGTGAACGGCGTGGAACAGATGCCGATGCACGGCTCGAGCATCACCGCGTCCTTCGACGACGCCGGCGCCCCCGAGCACCGCGACACGCAGTACTTCGAGATGTTCGTCAACCGCGGCATCTACCACAAGGGCTGGACCGCGGTGACGCGCCACAGCACGCCGTGGGCGATGGAGGCGATGCCTGCGCTCGACGACGACGTCTGGGAGCTCTACGCCCCCGACGACTGGACGCAGGCGCGCAACCTCGCCTCCGAGCAGCCCGAGAAGCTCCGCGAGCTGCAGCGCATGTTCCTGATCGAGGCGGCGCGCAACAACGTGCTGCCGCTCGACGACCGGCGCATCGAGCGCTTCGACGCCGTCACCGCGGGCCGGCCGACCCTGATCACCGGGAACTCGCAGGCCCTGTTCGCCGGCATGGGGCGCCTCACGGAGCACTGCGTGATCAGCGTGAAGAACAAGTCGCACGCCGTGACCGCCGACGTCGAGCTCGGCGAAAGCCCCGGCAGCGGCGTGATCGTCGCGCAGGGCGGGCGCTTTGGCGGCTGGGCGCTCTACCTGCACGAAGGCCGGCCGACGTACTGTTACAACCTGCTCGGCATCGCCCGCGTCAAGGTTTCGGGCGAGGACGCTCTAGCCGCCGGCGAGCACCAGGTCCGCATGGAGTTCAGCTACGACGGCGGCGGCCTCGCCAAGGGCGGCGACATCGGCCTCTTCGTCGACGGCGCACAGGTCGGCTCGGGGCGACTGGAGGTCACGGCGCCGCTCGTCTTCTCCGGCGACGAGACGACCGACGTCGGCGTCGACACCGCGAGCCCCGTCAGCGACGACTATGCGGCGGGCGCCGCGAACGCTTTCAGCGGCCGTGTGCGCTGGGTCCAGATCGATGTCGGCGACGACGCCGAGAACGTGGCGCACCTGATCACGCCCGAGCAGCGCTGGCGCGTCGCGATGGCGCGGCAGTAGCGCTGCGGCTACGCGGCGACGCGGATCCTCGGCATCGGTCGCCGCGCGACCTCGGCCGCGTCCGCCGCCGTCAGGCCCAGCATCCGCAGGACGCCCTCGGCGTGGTCGCGCTCCGCGGACGCGGGTGCGTCGCCGTCGAGCACGGCGCGCATCACGAAGAGCAGCGCGCCGCCCGTCGCGAAGAAAGCGACGCGCGCGTTGGGCACGGCGAAGCGGCCGTCGCTGATGCCGCGTTCGAGGTCGCGCTGCGCGTGCGGGCCGAGCGCGGCGACCATCACGTTGTGCGAGACCTCGAGACGCACGAGCAGCCACGCCCAGTCCGGGTCCGTGCGCGCGAGCCTGACGAAGTGCCGGTGGGCGACGGATACGACCTCCGCCGGGTCCTCGAGCTCGCGGGTGGCGCGCTCGAGCGCGGCGCCCTGTGCCCCGAGGCTGTCCGCGAGCACGGCCTCGACGATCGCCTCCTTGGAGTCGAAGTGGTTGTAGAAGGAGCCGAAGCCGACGTCGGCCTCCTCGGTGATCTCGTTGATCCGCGTTTCCTCCACCCCCTGGCGCGCGAAGAGGGTGCGCGCCGCGCCGAGGAGCCGCGCGCGCGTGCGCTCGCGGCGCCTGTCCTGGCGTGTCGGCGCGGGGCTGCCGCTAGCCATCGCGTGAGTGGGATCGCAGCGGTCGGCTCACGGGGCTTCGGCGCGGATCGGGCTGTGGACGGCGCCGAGCCCGTCGACCTCGACCGCGACGGTCTGGCCGGCGCGCAGGAACGTGCCCTTGGCGCCGCCGACGCCCGCGGGCGTGCCGGTCGCGATGATGTCGCCGGGCTCGAGCGTGAGCGTCCGTGAGAGCCACGCGATCGTCTCGGCCACGGAGAAGATCATGTCGCGCGTGTTGCCCTGCTGCACGATCTCGCCATCGATGCGGGTCCTCAGTGCGAGGTTCTGCAGGTCCCCGGCCTCGTCCAGCGTGACGAGTGCGGGCCCGCACGGCGCGAACGTGTCGATCGCCTTGCCGCTCGTCCAGAGCGGGTTCTGCAGCTGCAGGTCGCGCGCGCTCACGTCGTTGAACGGCATCGCGCCCGCCACGTGGTCCAGCGCGTCGGCCGCGGCGACGCGGTGGGCGGCGCGGCCGATCACGACGGCGAGCTCGGCCTCGTAGTCGACGTAGTCGGGATGCGCCGCCGGGAGGATCACGTCCTCGCCGTCGCCGGCGAGCGAGTTCGCGAACTTCGCGAACCAGCGCGGGTACTCGGGGATCTCCTGGCCGCTCTCTTCGGCGTGGTCGCGGTAGTTCAGGCCCATGCAGATCACCTTCTGCGCATCGGGCACGGGTGCGAGCAGCTTCACGCTGGCGCGCGGCAAGCGCGTGCCCGACGCCTCGGCCCGCCGGCCGAGCTCCGCGAGTCCCGCGGCGTCGTGCTCCGCGAGCAGTCCGCGAACCGACGCGTCGCCCGCGCCGAGGGCGCTGACCGGCACGATCTCCTCGTCGAGGAGGATCCCCGCCTGCGGCCCGCCGCCGTCCGTGTACGTCAGCAGCCGCACCGTCAGTCCTCCGTCGGGATCTCGATCGGCGCCTGCTCGGGGGCGAACTCGCCCGCCATCGCGCGGGCGTGGATGTCCGCGAACGAGTCGCCGGCCGCGGCGGCCTCGGCGACGCGAGCCGGGTCGACGAAGACGCCGATCGGGTTGGCGTGGAAAACCTCGCTCGAGCGCACGTACTCCGAGGACTTCGACCAGTCGCCGAACGTGTCGCATTGCAGCTCGACGAAGTTCTCGTCGGGGTCGGCGTAGTAGTAGGAGAGGGTCATCCCGTGGTCGAGGCACATCGCGGGCTCGATGCCGGCATCGCGCAGGCGCAGGTAGCTCGCGTTGAGCTCGCCGAAGCCGCCGTACTCGAACGCGCTGTGGTGCATGCCGGTCCGCGTGCCCTTCTCGGGGTCATCGACGAAGCCGGGGAACGCGAGAAGAGCGATGCGGTGGTTCGCCTCGTCGTTCGACATCCAGGCGCCCTGCGCGTCCTGGAAAAGGACGTCGGCGCCGACGACGAGCGAGTACCAGTCGATCATCTCCTGCAATCGCGTCGTCTTGAGGTTGAAGTGGTGGAACTTGGGGTGAATAACGTCGGTCGTGGCCACGGCCGGCTCCTTTCCCGGGTTGGTCAGTGTGCCTGCGCGGCCGGCGTGCCGAGCCGCGCGCGAAGATCGTCGAGGAGCCTGGCGAGGGCCGGTCCGTCGGCGGCGCCGCCGACGACGTACAGGTCGGGGCGCACGAGCACCGCGTCGACGGCGTTCTCGTCAAGCCACGCGGTCGTCCGCCCGTCGACGTCGCGGGCGCCGGCGCCGAAGTCGACGACGCTGACGCCGAGGAGGTCGAGCAGGCCGCGTTGCGCCTCGTCGAGGCAGTCCGTTGCGCCGCCGCGGCAGATGAGCGTGAAGCCGGCGCCGGCGACGTCGTCGAGCAGCCCCTCGCGACCGTCGAGGGCGACGACTCCCTGGACGGAGAGCTCTCCGGCGAGCGGGGCGCGCTCGCCGTCCGACTGGTCCTGCAGCGGCGGGAGCGCGATCACGGGCGGCGGTCCCGCGCCGCGAACGTTCGTGTCGCGCTCCGCGGCCCTGTCAGGGTCAAGCTCGCAGAGCACCTTCCCGAGCTCGATCGCGAAGGAGATGATCCACTCGTTCTGGAGTTGGCGCTCCGGCGTGACGGTGTCCAGCAGCGCGTCGCCGGCGACTCCCCGCAGCACGAGGTCGAGCTTCCAAGCGATGTTTGCCGCGTCGCGCAGCCCCGAGCAGAGCCCCTGGCCGAGGAACGGCGGCGTGAGGTGTGCGGCGTCGCCGGCGAGCAGGACACGGTGCTCGCGCATCTGCTCGGCGACCATCGAACGGAACTCGTAGACGGTGTGGCGCAGCAGTACCGCGTCGTCCGGGCCGAGCCACGGCGCGAGCAACTCCCACGCCCGGCGCTCGTCGAATTCGTCCTCGCTCTCTCCCGGCAGCAGCATGAACTCCCAGCGCCGGTGGCCGACGCCGCTTCGAACGTGGGTCGTGGGGCGGCGCGGATCGCACCACTGGCACGCGGCGGGGAGGTCGAGCGCGTCGATGTCGTGGGGGACGACGTCGACGACGAACCAGCGCTCACGGAATCCAAGGTCCCTTTGAGGCACGCCGAGCGCCGCGCGCACGGTGGAGTTCGCGCCGTCGGCGCCGATCAGGTAACGCGCGCGCACCGGCCGCTGTACGGAAGCCTCCGGCTCTGCAGCGGGGTCCTCGGAGAAGGGGCGCAGCGAGAGCGTCACGCCGCCGTCGTCCTGCTCGAGGCCCTCGACATCCCAACCGCACTCGACGCTCACGCCGCGCAGCGACCTTGCGCGCCGGTCGAGCGCGTCCTCGAGCGTCGGCTGGAAGAACAGCCAGTCCGGCTCCCAGCCCGAGACCCCCGGGCTCGGCTGGCTGAGCACCATGAGGGTCTCGCCGTCCGCGCCGAACCAGTGGTAGTCGGTCAGCGACAGCATCTCGCCCGCGAGGTCGTGCGCGATGCCGAGTCGCTGCAGGAGCCGCATCACCTCGTGGTCGGCGTGGACGGCGCGCGGCAGGCGGTAGATCTCCCCGTGACGCTCGAAGCAGGCGACGCGGTGACCGGCGGCCCCGAGCAGGCAGGCGAGTGCCTGGCCGACCGGGCCGTAGCCCACGACCGCGACGTCGATCTCCCCGCCCTGCTCCCCTTCCACGCGCGCCACCGTAGTCAAAACTGATGATCCTGTCAATAGTGACTGGACAGTCAGCTTTGGGTCCTCAGGCCGCTGCCGGCACGCGTCGCCCGAGGACCGTCTCAACGACGTCTGTGAGTTCGCGCGCGGGGTCCCCGTCGCACGGCCCGACGCTGCGCCATGCGACGAACCGGTCCGGGCGCACCAGCAGCGCGCCGTCGGCGGCGATTTCGCGCCGGCGAAGCCACGTGAGGCGCGGGTCGTAGTAATCGCCGTCGAGGTGCCCTATCCGCGCCGCGTCGAGCGGCACACCGGCGCTGGCGGCCACTTCGCGAGCAGCGTCGCACCACGATCCGCCCTCCTCGCCCGCGATCAGCAGCAGACGCCCCGGGCGAACGAGGTCCTTGATCGCGATCCTCTCACCGTCGCCCGTGTCGAGCCAGGCGTGGGGGAGCGGCGCGCCGGGGCGAGTCGAGGGCTCGTAGACGCGAACCGCCTCCAGCGGCTCGGGCGCGGGCGACCCGTCCGGGACGAGGGCAGACGATTCGTACGCGTAGCCGTACTCGATGTTCAGCTCGCCGAACTCCATCGAGGCGGCGCGCATCGCGCGGCGCGCCTGCGCGCGGACCTCGGCGTGAGCGGGCGCCTCGCTCCAGGCGCGCGAGATGTTCTCCCAGTTCTTCGCCTCGCCGTTCTCCGGCGCCACCTCGAGGATGCCGCCGATCGCCATGTGGTTCAGGGCGTTTTCGAGCGAGCGCTGTGCGTTCTCGGCGACGACCGGGCGGCGCTCCGGCTCGTAGGAGTCGAGCAGGCCGGGGCCGGCGTGGCCGTCGAGCACGGCCGCGAGCTTCCAGCAGAGGTTGTGGACGTCCTGGATCCCGCTCGTGAGGCCAAGCCCGCCGGTGGGAGGGTGGCGGTGCGCAGCGTCGCCGACGAGGAAGACGCGACGGTCGCGGAACGACTGGGCGAGCACCGCATCGACGGACCAGCGGCGGATCGTGTGGACCTCCATGTCGAGGTCGGCTACGCCGAGCGCCGTGAGCGCGTCCGTCGTGACCTGCTCGTCCGAGAGCGCCCGCGGGTCGTCGACCGGGTAGTTGATGTGGATCACCCACTCCTCGGAGGCCGGACCCCAGCGGTCCGGCCCCATCGGCACGAGCACGACGAAGGTTCCCGACTGCGGCGAGAAGATCCAGCGCAGCAGCACGTCGTCGTCGCGCGCCCAGCGGCTGAGGTCGGCGGTCGCGTGGATCGTCGCGGTCTGCGTCACCACCCCGAGGCCCTCGTAGCCGATGCCCAACAGACCGGGAACCGTGCGTCCGCCGTCGGCCGCGACGACGTAGTCGCACGCGACGCGATACGTCTCGCCGCTCCCGTTGTCGCGCACGACCGCGGACGCCGACTCCTTGCCCTGCGAGAGGTCGACGAGCTCGTGGTTGAAACGGACGCGGCCGGGCGCGAGCTGCTCGGCGTGCTCGCGCAGCACGGGCTCGAGCCTTATCTGCGGCAGATTGCGCTGGACGCAGGCGCTCGCCGCGCGCCAGTTCTCGTCGGCGCCGCCCGCGCCCCAGCACTCGAGCTTCGCGAGCAGGCGTCCGTAGCCCTCGCGCCCGGCGAACCCGGCGTAGAACGCGGTCGCCGCCATCTGCCCCGGCGGCGTGCTCCTCTCCGCGATCGCGGCCGCGACGCCCGCATCCTCCAGAATCTCCATCGTGCGCATGTTCAGCACGTGCGCCTTGGGGAGGTTCGACGTCTCGGGCAGCGCGCTGATCAGCAGGTGATCGACCCCGAGCCCGGACAGCAGCATCGACGCGGTCAGCCCGGCGCCGCCGCCGCCGACGATCAGAACCTGGACCTTCTCGTCAGTTGGCACCGACCGACTCCTTCCTCTCGCTCCTCACCGTTGCGGCGGCACCGTACACGAAAGTGAATCTGTCGTCAACTATGAAGGACGCATCATCGTAGGGGGCCGGACCGGTAACCTTGAGCGACATGCCTGCGACGCAAGCGTCCGCGCCCACACGCAACGAGCGCCGCCGCGCGAGAACGCGCGCCGCGTTGCTCGACGCCGCACGGACGCTCTTCGCGGAACGGGGGCCAGACGCGACATCGATCGCAGAGATCGCCGAAGCAGCCGACACGGCGGTCGGCACCGTCTACAACTACTTCGACGACAAGGAGGCTCTGCTCGTCGCGCTGATCGAGGAAAGCCTCGCCGACGAGCTCCAGCGGCTGCGCCGGCGCCAGGCGCAGGTCGACGATCCCGCCGAGGCGATCAGCGTGGCGCACCGCCATCTCATCGCGCTCGTGGAGGACGACCCGGAGTGGGCGTGGCTAATCGTGCGCCTGGACGGCTCGCATCGCGTGATCAACACGGCGATGGGGGTCGCAGCGATGCGCGACCTCCAAGCCGGCATCAAGGCGGGCAGGCTCACCGCCGGCGATCCCCGCGTCGCCGTCCAGGCAAGTGGCGGCGCGCTCGTCGCCGTGATCCGCGCCCGCCTGCTCGGCGAGCTCGGCAACGACGCCGCGATCGCCCACGCCGAAGGCGTGCTGCGGAGCTTCGGCGTCGCGCCCGCAGAGGCGGCGGAGATCGCACGGCGGCCGTTGCCGTCTCTTGGGGAGCAAGAGATGAGCGCCGGCGGCAGGCGTTGACCGAGCGACTCGTCCTTCGCGCAGCGGCCCGACGGCGCGGGCGGCGATCCGCAGCCCGCGGTCGCAGAAGTCTTCGGCGCGGCAGAACCCCAGCAAGTCGGCCGTCGGACGGCCTTGGAAGCACTCTGTCTCTAGGAGAAAGGAAACACACATGACACCGGAAGAGCGGCGCCAATTCGTGCTCGACCACCGCACCGCGGTCTTCGGTTACGCCCGCGCCGAGCACGGGCCGGCGATGTCGATCGTCTATTACGCGGCGGACCCCGAGGAGATCGTCGTGTCGACGATGGCCGAGAGAGCCAAGGCGAAGGCGGTCGCGCGCAACCCGAAGGTCGCGCTCTGCGTCCTGGATGAGCAGTGGCCCCCGAGCTACCTGCAGGTCTACTGCGACGCGCGCGTCGACACCGACTTCGATTTCGTGGTCGACGTCATGATGCGGATCGCCGGCGTGATGGCCGGTTCGCCGATGTCGGACGACGTGCGGCCGATGGTCGAAGAGGGCGCCCGCGCCGAGAAGCGCGTGGCGCTGCGCCTGCGACCCTACGCCACCTTCTACACGCCGCCGCGCCACGTTCACAGCGAGGCCGACATCAACGAGGGACTCACGCACGAAACGAGCGCCTCTGTCGCCTGGTGAAAGGCGCCCTGAGCCCCCCGCCGGCGCGCGGCATGTGAGGTAGTAGGACGAGCGGGCACGCCTCGCGGCGGCATGATGTCCGCGATGGCGACCGCGCGCAACGGCGCAGCCGAACCCGACGTCAAGCCCATGACCACCCGCGCGTGGGTGGCATTCGCGGCGATGTCGGTGATCTGGGGCGTGCCGTACCTCTTCATCAAGATCGCCGTCGACGGCGGCGTGCCGCCGCTGGGCCTTGCGTGGGCGCGCGTCGCGCTCGCCGCCGTGGTCGTCCTCGCCCTCGCGGCGCGCGCGGGCCTGCTGCGCACAGTGAAGGGCCGCCTCGGAGTGATCTTCGCCTTCGCCGTGATCGAGATCATGATTCCGTTCCCGCTGATCGCGTTCGGCGAGCAGCGGCTCCCCTCGTCGCTGACGGCGATCCTGATCGCCACCGTGCCGCTGATCGTCGCCGTCCTCTCGTGGCTTCGCGGCCGGAGCGAACGCCCGACCGCGGTGCAGCTGGCGGGCCTGCTGATGGGGTTCGCCGGCGTCGTCGCGCTCGTCGGCATCGACGTCGCGCACCGCCCCGGCGAGCTCCTCGGCGCGCTCGCAGTCATCGGCGCGGCGACCGGTTACGCGATCGGCGCGATGATCGTCAAGCACGGTCTCGCCGACCTCGATCCGCGCGCGACGATGGGGGTGGCTCTCGCGATGGCGGCGGTGCTGCTGGCGCCCGGTGCTCTCCTGACGGCGCCGGAGCACCCGCCCAGCGCAGGGGCGATCGCGTCGATCGTGGTGCTGGGGCTGGTGTGCACGGCGCTCGCTTTCGTCGTCTACAGCGCGCTGATCATCGAAGCGGGCGCGCAACGTGCCGTCGTGATCACGTACATCAACCCGGTCGTCGCCGTCGCGCTCGGCGTCGCGCTGCTCGGCGAGGAGCCGGGCGTGAGCGCTCTCGCGGGCCTCGTGCTGATCCTCGTGGGTTCCTGGCTCTCGACGGACGGGCGCGTGCCGGCGCTTCGCCGTCGAGGGCAGCTCGCCGGTGGCGCGCGCTGAAAGGACCGAGCGCCAGCCGACGTCCGCCGGCAGCACGGGGCGCCGGTAGGATCCCCGTCGAGATGCGCGCCGCACGCGGCCTCGGGCTGTCGGTACGACGGCGAATGCTGACGCCCGGATGCGTCGCGCTCGCTTGCACCGCGTTGGCGCTCGCGCTCCCCGCCGGCGCGCGCGCGGCGTTGCGCACCCCGCGGTCGAACATCGCCTGGGGCCAGCTGCCAGACGCGTGCGCCGATGCGCCGAAGGGCGAAGAATGCGAGTCGGCCTGGCTTTACTACCTCGACCGCGCGCGTTCGCGCCTGGGCCTGCCCGCGTACGCCGTGCCGCGGGCCTTCCTGCGCTTTCCCGCGACGCGCCAGATCTTCGCGCTCTCGAACCTCGACCGGACCTCCTACAGGCTGCCCGTCGCGACGGGCATGGTGGCGCAGCTGGACAGCGCCGCGGCGCGCGCCGCACGACGCAGCGAGGACCCGCTGCTGCCGGCCGGGCCGTTCCAGGCGCCGTGGGGCAGCAACTTCGCGGCCGCGCCGAACGCGCTCGAGGGCTACTACCTGTGGATGTACGACGACGGTTTCGGCGGCGGGAACCTCGACTGCCGGCGTCCGGCTGCCGCAGGGTGCTGGGGTCACCGGCGGAACATCCTGCTGTCCCTCAGAGGGCGCGGCTACAAGATCGCGATCGGCATCGCCGCCGGGCCATCGGTCGACGGCGGCGCCTACACGACACTGATCGCGCTCGCCAGGAACGACGTGCACCTCGCGTTCTCCTGGTCCGCTGCGCGGGCGCTCGGCGTCGGGCGCAGCACGTACCGCCCCGCCGCGCCGGCTCTCTGATAGCCCACGGTTCGCCCGCAGCGCGCGGTTTGTCTAACAAACGGCGAAGCGGCACGCGCCTCGACGTGAGGTGGGGAGACTCCGCCGCGAGCGAGCCAACGACCAGTAGATGACGCGCTGGCCCGACGGCGGCGAGTCGTGCGGCGCGGAACGTCGGCGACGTCGCTCGGCGACGCGGAACCGTACGCCGCGCTGCTGGACGGTCGTCGACGCTAGCGCGCGTCGGGCGCAGCGTAAGAGAGCAGGCGCCCGGGCTGCAGCAGCACCCAGGCATCGGCCCACTGCGCCGGCGAACCGTGCCGCACCTGCCACGCCCGCGCGACGTCCGCCGGCGGACCGTCGACAACCGTCACGGAACCATCGACAACGACCGCGCGGTGCGATCCAGCGTCGCCGTCGCTGACGACGAGCGACACCCACGGCGTCCGTTCGAGGTTCCGCAGCCGGCTGCCGCGCACCGTCGCGAGCCAGAACGAGGCGCCGACGACCGTATACGCGACGGGCCGCGCAACCGGCCGGCCGTCGCGCGTCGCGGTCGCGAGCACGCAGTAGCGGTGCTCTTCGAAGAACTTCCCGAGCTGCGCCGCGTCCATCGCCGACTCTGGTGGCCACGACGAGCGCAGACCCTCCCCGGCGAGCTCGAAGCTCGTCTCCTGCAGCCGCGCGAGCGCGTCCAGGTCCACGGCCGACAGCATCGCATCAGGCGGTACAGTCGCCGGCGTGGGTGTCATCGGCGTGAACCACCTCGCGTTGCGCACACCGGACGCTACGGCGCTTCGTCGTTTCTATCTCGACCTCACCGGCGCCGAACCGCTCGACGGCGACCACGAGCCGATCCGTCTCGGGCAGACCCTGATCGTGTTCTTCCCGTCTGAAGACGCCGGCGCCGCGCCCGACGCGGACGAGATCGCGTTCGACGTCGACGGTGCCGGCTTCGACGACGTGCTGGGGCGCGCCAACGGTCTCGGCTGTGACGTCCGCGGGCCGGTCGCGCACAACGCCTGTTCGACGAGCTTCTACCTGCGCGACCCCGACGGCCGGCGGCTCGAGTTCATCCTCGCGGACCCGGGCGTGTACTGGCGCTGAGGAGCGGGCGCCGTCCTCAGGCGGCGGCGGTGTCGCGCCGGTCCGCAACCGGCAGGTGACGGTCGCGAACCGAACCGACGACCCGCTCGCGCGCGCTCCCCGTCCTCTCGGTGCGCTCCGGCGTGAAGCGCCAGGTGCCGAGCACGCTCATGATCACAGCGGCCAAGAGTGCGAATCCCAGTACCGCATTCACGACGAGAATCCATGCCATGTCACTACCTCCAAGCGCCCGAAGCCGGGCTCGCTCTTCAACATCGAGGTGACTACCCGCTGGCGCGCAGCGGCAATCGGCGGGCCGCCCGTCGGCGACAACGATGCCGGGCGGCGGCCTGTACACTCCGGCGATTTGCGCCGGGCGAGGAGTGTGGCCCGGCCACGGCGATCGAGAAAGGACCGTCCATGCGCAAGGCGTTCGCAACGCTCGGCGTTCTCGCCGCAGCGGCCATCACCGGAATGGCGCTCTTCACGGGGGTGGCAGCCGCAAAGACGAAACCACCAGCCATCAAATCGGTGAGCTTCAAGGGGACGCCCGCCGAACCGCTGATCGTGGTGAAGGGCATCGGGCTCGGCTCGCTTCCCGTCGAAGACGCCGAAGAAACACCGAACTGCTTCGGCGAAGAACCGTCGGGGCTCGGCAACGACTTCGGCAGCGCCGCGAACATCGAAGACAGCACGGCAGGCTGGCAGGCGGGCCTGGGGCCCGGCGACTGCATCGGGCTGACCTTCAAAACGTACACGGAAACCGAAGTGGCCTTCACGGTCGGCTCCGCTTACCGCGAATACGCCGAGATACACACCGGCGACAGCTACACGGTCAACCTCCGTGGCCTGACCAAGAGTGGCACCGTCAAGATCAAGGAAAAGAAGAAAAAGTAGCGCCGTGCGGTCCCGCGAGAGCGTGGCGGGGCCGCACCGACCGGCGCGTGAAGCGCGCCGCGACCCCGCGGGGCCGCCGGGGCGAGGTGCGGCGAGCCCGGCGGCCCGCGCGGCCCGCTACCTTGCACTCGTGGGGAACTTCGGGGGCCCATCGCGGTCATCCGGCGCCGCAACAGCGCGCCACGAGGGCGAGGTAAGCGCCGTGTTCGCGGCGGGCCGCGGCAGCAGGCGCCCGCCGACGCTGACGATCATCCCCGCGCTGGCGGCCGCTCTCCTGTGCGCGATGCCGGCCGGTGCCTCGGCGCTCCGGGCCGCCGCCGCGGGTCAGCGGGAACCGGTGGCACGCGAGCCCGTGGCGCCGGTGACGGCGCCGCTCGCGCCCGGTGCGCGGCGCGCCGGGCCGCGCTACGAAACGCCCGACCCCTACGCGCTCACACCGCGCGATCTGCGCGACGCCTACCAGCTCCCGCCGACCACGCACGCGTCGGCCGGCCAGACGATCGCGCTCGTCGAGCTCGGCGGCGACCCGACGCTTGAATCGGACCTCGCGGTCTTCGACCGCGAGTACGGCCTGCCGGCATGCACACGCGGCGACGGCTGTCTCGCGCTCATCAATGCCGGCGGCGGGTCCAGCCTGCCGTCGAAAAGCCCCAACACCGGCGAGGTATCGCTCGATGTCGATATGGCGCGCGCGGTATGCGAGGACTGTCACCTGCTCGTCGTCGAGGGCAACGCCGAAGCGGACGGAGTGATCGAACTCGCCCGCGGCGTCAACGCGGCCGCGGATGCCGGCGCCACCGAGATCAGCGTCTCCTACGAATACTTCGCTGACGGCACAGAAAAAGAAGAAGCCGAAGAACTCGCCGAACTGCAGTCCAAGTACTTCGAACACCCGGGCACCGTGATCCTCGCGAGCTCCGGCGACTGCGGCTACGACAACGAGGCGGCGCTGGGCAGCGAACTCGGCGAAAAGTGCACCGGGCGTCCCTGGAACTACCCGGGGTACCCCGCGAAGCTGCCGGACGTCGTCGCCGTCGGCGGCACCGCGATCTTCAAGGTCGCCGGCAGCTGGCGCAGCTACGCCTGGCTGAACTCGGGTTCGGGCTGCGCGAAGGACTTCGCGGCGCCGGCGTGGCAGACCGCGCTCGCCGAATGGCCGGCGACGGGGTGCGGCGCGCACCGCTCGATTTCCGACGTCGCCGCGGTCGCGAGCTGCGACCCCGGCCTCAGCGCGTACGACACGACCCCGGCGCCGGACTGGTACGAAGGCACCGCGACGGGGTGGGCCGAGGCCTGCGGGACCTCGGCGGCCGCGCCGATCGTCGCGGCCGAGTACGCGCTCGCGGGCGGCGCGCGCGGCGTGTGGCCGCCCGCGCTGACGCTCTATCAGCACGCCGGCGAACGGCGTGCCTTCCGCGACGTGACGTCGGGAGCGAACGGCAAGTGCGGCGGCGCGTCCGAGTGCGAAGCGCGCGTCGGCTACGACGGTCCGACGGGGCTGGGAAGCCCGATCGGGCTGTCCGCGTTCTCGCTCGCGGGGGCGCCGCGTGACAGCGTGGCGCCGCGCATCACCGGCCGGCTGAAAGCCGGCGCGACGATCACGGCCTCCCCCGGTAGCTGGCTGAACTCACCGACGGCGCTCGAACTGCAGTGGCAGCGCTGCCAGGGGCAGAGCGGCCCTTGCGAACCGGTCGGCGGTGCCCGCGGACGCCGGTTCACCGTGCCGTCCGCCGACGCCGGCGCCGTGCTCGAGGTGTCCGAAACGGCGTCGAACGCGAGCGGCTTCGGTCCCGCCGCCACGTCGGCGCGCGCGACGGTCGCTCCGCCGCGCCCACGCGTGACCCACGCACGCCTCACGCGGTCGGGCCGCGACATCGAGTTCGACCTCAGCGAGGCCGCGCGCGTCACGGTCACGGTCGAGCACCGCCGGCGGGTGATCCTGCACGCGAGCGCGCGCTCGCGCCGCGGCGCCAACACAATCCGGCTCACCGGCGCGCGACCGCGCGCGGGCCTTTACACCGTGCTCGTGCGGGCCGACGACCGCGGCAGCGTTTCGAGCTACACGTTCTCGCTGCGCGCGCTCTGAATCACGCGTGGTGTCACAGTCCGGGCGGCTGCGTCGTCTAAAGGGTATGAGCGAGAAACGGATCCTCATCGTCGGTGGCGGCTTCGCCGGCGTGCACGCGGCGGCGGGAGCCGCCGCGACGCTGCGCGGGCGGCGCGACGACATCCGCGTGGAACTCGTCAGCCCCGACCCCTACCTCACGATCCGGCCACGGCTCTACGAGTCGGATCTCTCCGGGGCGCGCATCCCGCTGGAAGGCCTGCTCGCTCCGATCGGTGTCGCCTATCGCCGCTCATCGGTGCTGCGGATCGATGCGGCGGGGCGCACGGCGAGCATCGAAGGCGAGCCGGACCCCGTCGCCTACGGGCAGCTCGTGCTTGCGGCGGGAAGCAGCGTGACGACGCCCGCCGGGCGAAACGTCCACGCCGTCGACGACTACGCGCGCGCGGCGGAGTTCCACCGCACGCTGCGCGAGCGCGGAACGCGCGATCGCGGGACGATCATCGTCGGCGCGGGCTTCACGGGCGTCGAGCTCGCCGCCGAGATCGCCGGCGACGAACACGTCACGCTGCTCGAGAGCCAGGATCGGATCGCGCCCGAATTCGGCCCGCGCGCCAGGGCCGTGATCGGCTCGGCGCTCGAGTCGCTCGGCGTGCAGACGCGAGTCGGAGTCGCGGTCCGCGACGTGACTGCGGACGGGGTCCGCCTCGATGATGGCTCGCTGGTCGCGGGCGACCTCGTCGTCTGGGCCGCCGGCCCGCGCCCCTCGCCGCTGGCAGGCCAGATAGGGGCTCCGCTTGACCGGCTCGGGCGGCTGCGCGTCGACGCGACTCTCTCCAGCGGCGTCGGCGCCGTCTGGGCTGCGGGCGACGTCGCAGCGGCGCCCGTCGACGGCTCGCACGACGCGGTGATGTCCTGCCAGCACGCGATGCCCCAGGGGCGGCGCGCGGGCGAGAACGCCGCCCGCGCCGCGCTCGGCGCCCCGGCACGCGCGTACACCCAGCCGCTCTATCTGACGTGCCTTGACCTTGGCGCGCACGGGGCACTGCTCACGTGCGGCTTCGACCGCGACACCGTGCTCGCGACCGGCGCCCACGCGAAGGACTTCAAGCGCTACATCAACCGGTCGGTCATCTACCCGCCGCACAGCTCGAACACGGACGCCCTGCTCGCGATCGGACGGCCCGGACCGGTGGGCCCCGCAGGCGCCCGGCTCACACGCCTGGCTCTGCGCAGCGGCCATCTGCGCCGCCGGGTCACCGCCGGCGCCGAGGACCGCGCGAGCCTGTTCGCCGACACCGAGGGCGACCTCGAATCGGTCGCTTGACCGAAGCGGGCGCGGGAACGGAGCCGCTCGCAGCCGAGTTCGAGCGCGAGCGCGCGCACCTGCGGCGCGTCGCCTACGCGATCCTCGGCTCGCTGACCGAAGCCGACGACGTCGTCCAGGAGACATGGCTGCGCCTCCTGCGCGTATCGGACCGCCGCGAGATCCGCGACCTGCGCGCCTGGCTCACGACGGTCGCGAGCCGCGTCGCGCTCGACACGCTCGAGAGCGCGCGAGTGCGGCGCGAAGAGTACGTCGGGCCGTGGCTCCCCGAACCGATCGTGACCCGCAGCCGCCTGCTCGACGGCAGCCCGGCCGGCGCAGCCGGCGAGGATCCCGCGGACCGCGCGACGCTCGACGAGTCCGTATCGATGGCGCTGCTGATCGTGCTCGAGCGCCTCTCGCCGGCTGAGCGCACCGCGTCCCTGCTGCACGACGTCTTCGGCTTCACGTTCGACCAGGCCGCGGACGCGACGGGGCGATCGCCGGCCAGCGCCCGCAAGCTCGCCGAGCGCGCGCGCCGCCACGTCGACGAGGGGCGCCCGCGATTCGAGGTCGGTCGAGCAGAACAGTTGGAGCTAGTCGGCGCGTTCGTGGCCGCGTGCGACGAGGGTGACCTCACGCGGCTCGTGTCCATCCTCGACCCCGACGTCGTCTGGCGCAGCGACGGCGGCGGCAAGGCGAATGCTGCGCGGCGCGTGCAGCGCGGCGCAGAGAAGGTCGCACGTGCGCTGCTGGCCCTCGCTCGCGGACAGGTGGTCGCAGGCTACGTCGCGGAGATCAACGGCGTGATCGGGCTCGTCACGGAGGACGCCGACGGCCGGCTGAGCGTGATCTCGTTCGCGTTCGACGCCGGGCGCATCGCCGCGATAGACATCGTCCGCAACCCCGACAAGCTCGCCGGCGTCCCGGCGCCGTGAGCCCAGCGGCGGGCGCTGTCAGCTTCCGCGCCTGCGGCGGCGCGCGAGGCGCAACGCGTCGGCGAGGAAGCCGCGGCCGATCACGCTCATGATCAGCAGCGAGCCGAAGAGCACCACGGCGTCGATGCTCTCGCGGCCCTGCTTGCTCCAGTAGTCGTCTTCGAGGTTCAGCCAAAGCGCGAACTCGTCGAGCGTGAGCGCCGCGCCGCTGCCGTAGGTGAGCGAGGTGAGCCGCGAGGAGCCGCGTTCCTCGTTGATGCCGATCTCCAGCAGCCACAGGTAGCCGACGCTCAGCAGGCCGACGATGCCGAAGGTCATGTGGTGGATGTGCCGCCCGCCCGGCGTGATGTTCCTGAACGGCCCCCGTTCGGCGCGGATCGCGTGCGTGATCGCGCGCACGGCGGCGAAGGTCACGAAGAACGATCCGGTCGAGAGCAGCTGGCGCTCCTTGCGCCGGTCGCAGAAGTGCTTGTCGTAGAGCGCGCGCAGATCGCGCTCGCGCGGGCGCCGCGCGGATCGTCCGTTGGTGGAGGCGGGCGGCGTGGACGGGGGGCTGGCGGAGGCCATGACGGCCTCATAGCCTAGACGCCCGCGAGCGAGGCGCGCGGCGCGCCGAGGATGGCGTCCAGATCGAAGGACTCCAGACGGCGCGCGAGGAACTCGCCGGCTTCTGTGGCGGGCATCGGGTGACAAAGCAGGTAGCCCTGCACCAGCTCGCAGCCGAGCTCTTCCAACTGCTCCAGCTGCGCGGCGCACTCGACGCCCTCGGCCACGACCGCGAGGTCGAGCGCGCGGCACATCTCGACGATCGCGCGCATGATCGCGGCGTCCCGCGGGCTGGCGCCGAGGCCGTCGGTGAACGAACGGTCGACCTTGACGCCGTCGAGGGGAAACTGGCGCAGGTAGCTCAGCGAGGAGTAGCCGGTGCCGAAGTCATCGAGCACGAGTCGCAGGCCGCGCTCGTGCAGCTTGCCGAGCACGGCCAGCGCCGAATCGTCCTCGATCAGCACGCTCTCCGTGACCTCCAGGCCGAGCGTCCCCGGCAGCAGGCCGCTGCGCGCGGCGATGTCCGAAACCTCTGCGGGAAACGCGGGGTTGGCGAGCTGGCAGCCGGAGACGTTCACGAACACCTGCAGGGGGGCATCGAAGCGTCGCTGCCAGGCGCTCGCCTGCGCGCACGCCTCGCTGAGCACGTGTCGTCCCAGCTCCATGATCAGGCCCGTCTCCTCGGCGATCGAGATGAAGTCCAGCGGCGGTACGAGCCCGTGACGGGGGTGCATCCAGCGCACGAGCGCCTCGC
>DATJNQ010000014.1:0-108145 GCA_035507895.1 Solirubrobacteraceae bacterium
GGGAGAGGCCGAGCGTGATCGCGCGCGAGGTCAGCTCGCACAGCGCCAGGCGCGAGTCGCGCAGCGCCGGCTCCGCCGTGAGCACCGGACAGGCCTCGTAGAAGCCCGAGAAGCTCACCGCGAGCCCGTGCAGGTAGCCGCAGAGCTTGTGCGGCCGGTAGTCCGAAAGCGTCGCGTCGATCGCCGCGGGCAGGCGCAGCAGCGCCAGCGCGAGCTCGCGCTCGGCATCGCGCTCGAGCACGATCCGCGCTCCCGGCGTCGCGCCCTCGCTGAGGGCCCGCCGCAGCACCGAGCGGGCGCGGGCGTTCGCGTATTGCAGGTAGACGGACGTGTTGCCCTCGAAGGAGAGCATCCGCGCCCACGAGAACACGTAGTCCTTTTCGCGGTCGCTCGAGAGGTCGGCGTACTTGACCGCTCCGATCCCGATCGCCCGTGCGAGCTCGGCGTCCGGTTCCATGCCGCGCTGTGCGAGCACCTGCGCAGCGCGGTCGATCGCCTCGCGCAGCAGCTCGACGAGCAGCACCGGCGCCCCCGTCCGCGATCGCAGCATCTTGCGGTCCTCGCCGAGGACCGACCCGAACGCGACGTGCTCGGCGCGAGCGCTCCCGTTGATCCAGCCCATTTCGCGCGCGACCTGGAAGACCATCTCGAAGTGCAGCCGTTGCGGCGCGCCGACGACGTAAAGGAGCTCACGCGCGCCGAGCTCGCGCGTGCGGCGCCGAATCGCCGCGAGATCGGTCGTGTCGTAGCTGTAGCCGCCATCGCTCTTGCGCACGATCAGCGGCACAGGCTCGCCGTCGCGCCCCGTGAAGCCCTTCGGGAACACGCACAGCGCACCCTCGCTGAGCGTCGCCAGCCCGCGCTCCTCGAGTTCCTCGACGACCTCCGCAAGCTCGTCCTGATAAGTGCTCTCGCCCGCGATGTCAGCATCCGAGAGCTCCACGCCGAGCAGCTCGTAGACCTCGCGGAAATGCCGCTCGGACTCCGCGACCAGCTGCCGCCAGAGCGTCCGCGTCGGCGGATCGCCTCCCTGCAGCGCGACGACGCGCGCACGGGCACGCTCCGCGAAGGCCGGATCCTCGCGCCACCGCTCGTTCGCCGCCCGGTAGAACGCGTTGAGGTCGGCGATCGAATGGCCCGCGCCGCCGTCCGTGCCCGCCGCGCCGCCCGTCGGCGCCCAGCCTTCGTCGACCAGCTGCTCGATCAGCATCCCGAACGGCGTTCCCCAATCGCCGATGTGGTTCTGCGCGATCACCTCCTCGCCGACGAAGCGAAGCATCCGCACGAGCGCGTCACCGATGATCGTGCTGCGCAGATGCCCGACGTGCATCTCCTTCGCGACGTTCGGCGCGCTGTAGTCGACGACGAAGCGCTCGCGCGCGCTCACGGTCGGAACTCCGAGTCGCTCGTCGTCGAGCAGGAAGGCGAGGCGTGCCTCGAGCCACTGCTCGCGCAGGCGCAGGTTGATGAACCCGGGGCCCGCGATCACCGGCGGCTCGCTCATGTCCTCGACGCGCAGGTTCTCGGCGATCTCCTGCGCCAGCTCGCGCGGCGGCCGTCCGAGCTGCTTGGCGAGCGCCAGCGCCGCGTTGCTCTGATACTCGGCGCCGTGCTCGGGCGCAGCCTCGCGGATCGCCGCCGCCTCCTCGTCGATCTGCTGCCCCGTCAGCTGCGCCACCGCGTCGACCACGCGCCGGGCGAGCTCGCCTGCAATATCGGGCTGATGCACCGGCGTCCTCGCCACGGGCCGGGGAGATTAGCCCCGCTCCGCTGCTCTGCGCGCGCAGAGTGCGCGCAGAGCAGCCGGAATCCCAGCTCTTATGCCATAACCGGCCGACCGACTTGCGATACTAGGCCGCGTGAACGACGAGGACCAAAGCGCGGAGCGCCACATAAACATCCATCTGTCGCCGGAGCTGATGGGCGGCGTGTACGCGAACTTCGCCAATGTCAGCCACTCCGACTACGAGTTCACGATCACGTTCGCGCGCGTCGACCACGAGGTCGAGGCGGAAGAGGTACCGGGCGTCGTCGTCTCGCGGATCAACCTCTCCTCGCGCTTCATGCGCGAGCTGATCGACGCCATGGAGGACAACTACTCCAAGTGGCGCACCCGTGAGGGAATCAAGAACCTGCCGGAGTTTGGCGGCGAGGACAGCGCCGGCGGGGAGTAGCCGGCTCCGTTGCCCCTGCACGGCGCCGAGGTGAACCGGTGAAGGTCGCTGTCGTCTCCGACATCCACGGCAACCGCCAGGCGTTCGAAGCCGTCCTCGACGACATCTCCGCGACCGACGCCAGCGAGCTGTGGTGCCTCGGCGACCTCGTCGGCTACGGCGCCGACCCGGACGCCTGCGTCGAACTCGCGCGCGAGCATGCCGCTGTCTGCCTCGCCGGCAACCACGACCTCGCCGTCACGGGCGGGATCGACATGGGCGATTTCGTGATGGGCGCGCGCGTCGCCGCGGAATGGACGCGCGAAGTGATCGCCGACGAGAACCTCGCCTTCCTCAAGGCGCTCGAGCCGCTCGCCAGCGAGCGGGAGATCGGCCTCTACCACGCCTCGCCGCGCGACCCGATCTGGGAGTACGTGACGTCGGCGCTGCTCGCGGACCTGTGCCTCGACTCGCAGAGCGAGCGCGTAAGCCTCGTCGGCCACACGCACGTCGCGCTCGCCTACCAGCGCCCGGAGGGCGAGAACGCGCGCGGCGACCGGCGCGAGGACGGCGACCGGCTCGACCTCTCGCAGGACGAGTGGCTGATCAACCCCGGCAGCGTCGGCCAGCCGCGCGACAACGACCCGCGCGCCGCATGGCTCGAACTGGACCTCGAGCTGATGAGCGCGCGCTTCTTCCGCGTCGACTACGACGTCGACGGCGCCGCCGACGCGATCCGCGCGGCCCGGCTGCCGGTGGCGCTCGCGGAGCGCCTGGAGCACGGATGCTGAGGCGCGGCGGGGCCTGGCGCGCCGCCGCGGCGGCGGCGGGCGGCGTCGCGTGCGCCCTGCTCGTGGCGTGCGGTTCCTCAAGCGACGGCCTGATCCCGCTCTCGGACGCCGGCCCGCTGCAGTCCGACTTCGAAGCGGTGGCCGAAGCGGCACAGTCCGCCAACGGCAACTGCGGCGCGACGGAAACGGCGATCGAAAAAACCGAACGTGATTTCTCGCGCCTGCCGGCGAGCGTCGACGACCGCCTGCGCCGGCGCCTGGAAGAAGGGATCCACAACCTGCGCACGCAGGCGATCTCGGAGTGCTCGCGCCCGGGCACCACCACCACGACGACCGAAACGCACACGTCACAGACGGGTACGACGAACACCACGACGAACAGCGAAACCGAAGAAAACGGCGGCACCCCGCCGCCGGAAGAACAGGAACACGAACGCGAAACCGGACCCAACAACGGCGGCTCGGCGCCGGAAAACGGCAACAAGCCCGGCGGCGGCTCACCGACGGGCGGTCAGGAACCCGGGTGAGCACGACCGAGATCGGCGGCCGCTACCTGCTCGAAGGACGCCTGGGCATCGGCGGCATGTCGACCGTCCACCTCGCGACGGACAGCCGGCTCGAGCGGCGCGTCGCCGTGAAGCTCCTCGCCGAGCACCTCGCCGAGGAACCGGCGTTCGTCTCGCGCTTCCAGCGCGAGGCGCAGGCCGCCGCGCGCCTGGTGCACCGCAACATCGTCCAGGTCTTCGACTCCGGTTTCGACGAGCCGAGCGAGCAGTACTTCATCGTCATGGAGTACATCGAGGGGCGCTCGTGCGCCGAGATCCTGCGCGACGAACACTGGGTCGACGTCGACGAGGCCGCCAGCATCATCGAACAGGCCTGCGAGGGCCTGAACTACGCGCACCGCAACGGCATCGTCCACCGCGACGTCAAGCCGGGGAACCTCCTGCGCTCCAGCGAAGGCGAGGTGAAGCTCGCGGACTTCGGCATCGCCAAGGCCACGGAGCAATCGAGCATCACCCAGGTCGGCTCCGTCGTCGGCACCGCCGCCTACCTGGCCCCCGAGCAGGCGCGCGGCGAGGACGCCGGGCCCGCCGCCGACATCTACGCGCTCGGCGTCGTTACCTACCAGTTGATCTCCGGACGCCTGCCGTACGACGCGAGCTCGCTGACGGAGCTCGCGCTGATGCAGCAACGAGAAACTCCTCCGCGGCTCGACGAACTCGTCGCCGCCGTCACGCCCGAGCTCGCCGATGCCGTCGCGATCGCGCTAGCGCTGCAGCCCGAGGAACGCTATGCGACGGCGCGCGAGATGGGGATGGGCATCAGGGACGGCCTGCGCGGCGTCTCGCCGCAGCGTCCGCTCGCCGCGGCCGCGACCGGCGCGACGGCCGTGCTCGACGGCGGCGGGCGCCGCCGCGCGCGGCCGCGCGGGGAGCGCGCGCCGCTCACGCCGCGCAGGGCGCCCGCGCCCGAACGTGCCGCGCCGCCGCCGCCGGCGGCACCGGCCGCGAGCGCGCAGGCGCACGCGCGGCCCGCGCGGCGCCGGCGCTCGGGCCGCCTCGCGCTGGCGCTGCTCGCCGTGCTGGCGGCGGCGCTCGCCGTGATCGCGATCGTCGTGCTCACGGCGCCGCCGAGCTCGAAAGTCGTGCTGCGCAACGTCGTCTACTCCGACGTGCAACAGGCGTCGGAAGCGCTGCACCAGCTCGTCAGCGAAAACACGCGCTAGCGGCCGCCGGTGCGGGAGGTCCGCCAACCGTGACGCCATGGCCTTCGCGCTGAGCGTCTCCCACATCGTCGAAGTCGCGGGCTACCCGCTGCTCTTCCTGATCGTGATGGGCGAGTCGTCCGGCGTGCCGATCCCCGGCGAGACCGCGCTCGCCGCGGGCGGCATCGCGGCGAGCCGCGGCATCCTGCAGATCGAGTGGGTCATCGTCGTCGCGGCGGCGGGGGCGATCGTCGGCGACAACATCGGCTACCTCATCGGCAAACACGGCGGCAGGCGCCTGCTCGAACGGCCCGGCCGCTGGTACGAGGAGCGCCAGGCGACGCTGCGGCGCGGCGAACCGTTCTTCGAACGCCACGGGCCGAAGGCGGTGTTCCTCGGGCGCTTCATCGTGGTGCTGCGGATCTGGGCGTCGTGGCTCGCCGGCGCGACGGAAATGCGCTGGCGCTCCTTCTTCCTCTGGAACGCGCTCGGCGGGATCTGCTGGGCGACCGGCGTGGGGCTCGCCGCCTACTACGTCGGCAACGCCGCGATCAAGATCATCGAAGACGCCGGTTACGCCGCGCTCGCGATCGTCGTCATCGCGATCGTCGCCGTGTTCGTCTGGCACCGGCGCAGCCGCCGCGGGGGCGACGCCCGCGGCGAGAAGACCGAGAAAGTCTGAGCTCAGGCGCCGATGCGCTCGCAGAGCTCCGCGAGCTCGGAGAGCTCGCGGGCGTCCAGGTGCGGCAGGAGGTTGGCTTGCACGACCGCGAGGTGCGTCGCGTGCGCCGCGTGCACCTGCTCGCGACCGGCGTCGGTGAGACACGCGTAGGCGCCGCGCGCGTCGTGCGCACAGGTGCAGCGCTCGAGCAGGCCGTCGCGCGAGAGGCGGTCGACAAGGCGCGTGAGGCCGCTGCGCGATATCTGCAGCTCGGCCGCGAGGTCGCACATCCTCATCTTCCCGGCGGGCTGCTCGTCGAGCAGCTGTAGCGCCTCGAACGAGCTCAGCGGCAGGCCGTGTTGGCGTTCGAGCTCGGCGTCGAGCTGGCGCGAGAGGCTCGCCTGTGCCCGCAGGAGACCGCGGAAGGCCCTCAACTCACGAGGGGCGCCAGGCGCGAGGGGCGGTTCTGCGGCGGTTCTGGCTTCGAGTTGGCTCATAACTTGCGTGAGCTCTTCCACGTCCGAAAATAGCAGCGCGAGGAGGACCCGGCCGGTCCTTCAGCTGCGCGTGGCCCTCCAGGCCCACACCATCATCAGGGGCTGCAGCGGCAGGCGCGCGAAGAGCGCCCAGCGCGGGATGCTCGAGAAGCGCGCCGGCTTGAGCGCCATGTAGATGTTCGCCGGGAAGATCGCGGCGAGGAGCGCCACGATGTACGGCCCGGACACGCGCCGCGTGGCAGGCGCGATGACGGCGGCGCCGGCGAGGATCTCCGCGACGCCGCTGAGGCGCACGACGGCTCGCGCCTGAGATTGCAGCGGGGGCGGCACGATCGGCTCGTAGAAGCGCGGCGCGCGGAAGTGGTTGACCCCCGCTCCGACCCAGAAGAGAGCGAGGCCCCAGGGCGTGCGGCGGCGCTCCTGCTCGGGCGGCGAGTCATCCATGGCTCGCGATGAGCATAGCGGCGCCGCCTCACGCAACAAGCAGCGAGCGTCCCGTCATGGCGGCGGGCTGCGGGATGCCGAGCGCGGCGAGCAGCGTCGGCGCGACATCGGCGAGGATCCCCGGCTGAGGGCTCAGGGCCGCGGCCTTGCTGGTGACGATGAACGGCACCGGGTTCAGCGAGTGCGCCGTGTTGGGGCTGCCGTCGGGCTCGAGCATGTTGTCGGCGTTGCCGTGGTCGGCGGTCACGACGCACACGCCGCCGGTCTTGTGCACCGCGGTGACGACCCTGCCGAGGCACGCGTCGACAGTTTCGACGGCCGCGACGGCGGCGGCGATGACGCCGCTGTGGCCGACCATGTCGGCGTTCGCGAAGTTGATGATGCCGAAGCGCGGCCGGTGCCCGCGCCACGCGGCAACGAACGCGTCGGCGGCCGCGTCGGCACTCATCTGCGGCCGTTCGTCGTACGTCGCGACGTCGCGCGGCGAGGGCACGAGCTCGCGCTCCTCGCCGTCCAGCGGCGCCTCGTCGCCGCCGTTGAAGAAGTACGTGACGTGCGCGTACTTCTCCGTCTCGGCGACGTGCAGCTGCGTCGCGCCGGCCTCGGCGAGCACCCGCCCGAGCGTGGTCGCGGGGCGCTCGGGGCCGAAGACGACAGGGAAGGTGAAGTCCTCCTCGTAGCGCGTGAGCGTCGTGTAGCGACCGACGGCTTCCGCCCCGCCCCGCCCGCCCCACCCGGGCAGCTCCTCGCCGGTCTCGCCGAACTGCGGTTCGGCGAGCGCACGGCTGATCTCGCGCATGCGGTCGGGGCGGAAGTTGAACGCGATCACGCTGTCGTCGGGCCCGATTCGCGCCTCGCCGTCGACGAGCGTAGGGGCGACGAACTCGTCGCTCTCGCCGCGCGCGTACGCCTCGCGGAGCGCCTGCTCGCCGCTCTCGGCGCGATGCGCGGCACGACCGTGCACGAGCAGGTCGTAGGCGAGCTGGATCCGCTCCCAGCGCCGGTCGCGGTCCATCGCGTAGTAGCGCCCGACGACCGAGCCGACGCGCACGCCGGCGGCGCGGTCGACCTGCGCGAGGAAGCCGGCGCCGGCGTGCGGGAGCGTGTCGCGACCGTCGGTGAATGCGTGCACGACGAGGTCGCCGACGCCGAGGTCGCGCCCCATCGCGACGAGCGCCATCAGGTGCTCGAGCGAGGAGTGGACGCCGCCGTCGGAGACCAGGCCGATGAGGTGCACGCGGCGCGGCGGGGTGCCGTCGCCGAGGAACGCGCGGCGCAGCGTCCCATCCGCCTGCAGTGATCCGTCCGCGATCGCGTCGTCGATCCGCATCAGATCCTGGCGCACGACGGCGCCCGCGCCGAGGTTCAGGTGCCCGACCTCGCTGTTGCCCATCTGGCCTTCGGGCAGGCCGACGGCGCGACCGCTCGCGGTCAGCGTCGTGTGCGGGTAGGACGCCCAGAGCTCGTCGAAGACCGGCGTCGCGGCTAGCGAGATGGCGTTGCCCGGGCCGGGCTCGGCGAGCCCCCAGCCGTCGAGCACGATGAGGCACGCCGACGTGGCGGGCAGCGCGGAGGGGCCGGCTGCGAGCGTCACGACGCGGCGGCGATGATCGCCGCGAAGGAGGCGGCGTCGAGCGACGCCCCGCCGACGAGGGCGCCGTCGACGTCCTCCAGCGCGAGCAGTTCGGCCGCGTTCTCGGGCGACACCGAACCGCCGTAGAGGATCCTCACGGCGCCCGCGGCGCCGGCGTCCAGGTCGCCGACGAGCGCACGAATGAAGGCCGCCGCGTCCTGCGCCTGCTCGGGCTCGGCGACGCGCCCGGTACCGATCGCCCAGACGGGCTCGTACGCGATGACGACCTCGCCGAGGCGGTCCGGCGCGACGTCGGATAGCCCCTCCTTCACCTGGTGGCGCAGGCGCCGCTCGGTCTCGTCGCTGTCGCGCTCGGCCTCGCTCTCGCCGACGCACAGGATGGGAGTGAGGGCGGCCGCGAGCGCGGCCGGAACCTTCGCCGCGAGCGCACGGTCGCTCTCGCCGAAGTACTCGCGCCGCTCGGAGTGGCCGAGCACGACGCCGGCGACTTCGAGCTCGACGAGCATCGGGGGCGAGATCTCGCCGGTGAAGGGACCCGCGTCGAGCTCGTGCATGTTCTGCGCGAAGACCTCGACGCGCGATCCGCGCGCGCTGTCGACCATGGCTCGCAGGTCCGTGTAGGGGACGCAGATCGCGACGTCGGCCTGCTCGAGCGTCGCGACGCGGGGCAGCAGCGCCTGGATGAAATCCTCGGCCTGCGCCTCGGTCTTGTTCATCTTCCAGTTGCCCGCGATCAGAGGCCGGCGGCTCATGGCGCGCTGACCGCGGACTGCTCGAGCGCCGCGACCCCGGGGAGCTCGACGCCCTCGACGAGCTTGAGCGTTGCGCCGCCGCCGGTCGAGAGATGATCGACGCGGCCCTGCAGGCCGAAGCGCGCGAGCGCGGCGGCGGAGTCGCCGCCACCGACGACCGTGAGACCCGGCGCGTCGGCGACGGCCGCGGCCACGGCGCGGGTGCCGGCGTCGAACGGCGGCACCTCGAAGGCGCCCATCGGCCCGTTCCAGAAGATCGTGCCCGCCGCCGCGATCCGCTCCGTGTAGCGCGCCACCGTGCGCGGGCCGATGTCCAGTCCCGTCATGCCGGGCGGAACGTCGACGCCGTCGGTTGTGTGCGCCTGGACGCCCGGCTCAAGGCACGCCGCGACGACGAGGTCCTCGGGCAGCTCCAGGGCGGCGCTGCCGGGGCTCTCTGCCCGCGCCAGGAGCGTCGCCGCGTGCGAGGTGTCGTCTTCCGAGCAGAGCGAGTCGCCGACGCTGTGGCCCTGCGCGGCGAGGAACGGGAAGCACATCGCGCCGCCGATGAGGATCGTGTCGGCGGCCTGCAGGAAGCGCTCGAGGACGGCGATCTTGTCGTGCACCTTCGCCCCGCCGACGATCGCGACGAGCGGGCGCGCCGGGTTTTCGACGAGGCCCGTCAGCGTCCTCACTTCGCGTTCCAGCAGGCGCCCGGCGGCGCTCGGCAGAAGGCGCGCGACGCCGGCGGTGGAGGCGTGGGCGCGGTGGGCGGTGCCGAATGCGTCGTTCACGTAGAAGTCGGCGAGCGCGGCGAGCGCGGCGGCAAAGTGAGGGTCGTCGGCTTCCTCGCCCGGCTCGAAGCGCACGTTCTCGAGCAGCATCACGTCGCCGTCGTCGAGGCCTTCTGCGAGTCGCTGCGCTCCCGTCCCGGCGACGTCCGGCGCGAGCGGCACCTCGACACCGAGGATGCGCGAGAGCTCACGCGCGACGGGTGCCAGCGACAGCGACGGGTCGACCTTGCCCTTTGGCCGCCCTAGGTGCGAGACGAGGATCAGGCGCGCGCCGGCCGCCCGGAGCTCTTCGATCGTCTCGAGGCTCGCGAGGATCCGCGTGTCGTCCTCGACGCGGGGTTCGCCGTCCTCGCCGGTTTCGAGCGGAACGTTGAAGTCGACGCGGACCAGTACCCGCCGGCCTTCGACGGGGAGTTCGTCGATGCTCCTCACAGCACCCGCTGGACCAGGTCGACGAGGCGATTCGAGTAGCCCCACTCGTTGTCGTACCACGCGACGACCTTCAGCATCGTGTCGCCTATGACGGCGGTCAGTTTCGCGTCGACGATCGACGAGTGCGGGTTGGAGATGATGTCCGTCGAGACGATCGGGTCCTCCGTGTAGGCGAGGATGCCGACCATCGGGCCGCTCTCCGCCGCGGCGCGCAGCGCGCCGTTGACCTCCTCGACGGTCGTCGCGCGCGAGCACTCGACCGTGAGATCGACCACGGAACCGACGGGGACCGGCGCGCGCACAGCGAAGCCGTTGAGTTTGCCCTGGAGCTCGGGGATCACGACGCCGATCGCCTTGGCGGCGCCGGTCGACGCGGGGATCAGGTTGATCGCGGCGGCGCGCGCACGGCGCAGGTCTTTGTGGGGCAGGTCTTGCAGGCGCTGGTCGGACGTGTAGGCGTGGATCGTCGTCATCAGGCCGTGCTCGATGCCGACGAGGTCGTTGACGACCTTCGCGACGGGCGCCAGGCAGTTGGTGGTGCAGGACGCGTTCGAGATCACGTCGTGCTTGGCGGGGTCGTAGACCTCGTCGAAGTTGACGCCGATCACGACCGTCGCGTCGGGGTCGCTCGCGGGCGCGGAGATCACGACCTTCTTCGCGCCGTTGCGCAGATGCACCGCGGCGTCCTCGCGCGCCGTGAAGCGGCCCGTGGACTCGATGACGACGTCGACGCCGAGCTCCTCCCACGGCAGCGCAGTGGGGTCGGACTCGGCGAGAACGCGGATCGGACGCCCGTCGACGACGATCGTGTCGCCCGAGACCTCGACGGTGCCTTCGTACGGCCCGAGGTTCGAGTCGTAGTGCAGCAGGTGGGCGAGCGTGGCGGCGTCTGTCAGGTCGTTCACGGCGACCCATTCGATCTCGCCGCCGAGGTCGCGCGCCTTGGCGGCGCGGAGCACGTTCCGGCCGATACGGCCGAAGCCGTTGATCGCAACGCGTGTGGGCATCCGGTCCTCCTGCGAGCTCGTGAACGAGTGTCGGGCGCCACGCGGCTCGCTCCGCTGGGGCGCGCCCGGAGGCTATCAGCGGCCCGCGGAGGGCGGGCGGGGTCAGGCCGGACCGAGTCCCTTCGCGATGTCCCGGTGCTGCACCGCGACATCGACGTCTTCGCGACCGGAGTAGCGCTCCGCGAGCTCCTCGGCAACGGCCACGGAGCGGTGGCGCCCGCCCGTGCAGCCGACGGCGATGACCATGTGCGACTTGCCCTCGGCGACGTACTGCGGGATCAGGAAGTCGAGCAGCGCATGGATCAGGCCGTAGAACTCTTCGAGCCTGCCGTCGGCGGCGATGTACTCGACGACCTCGTCGTCGAGACCCGTCAGCTCCCGCAGCGCCGGCACGTAGTGGGGGTTCGCGAGGAAGCGCACGTCGAACGCGAGGTCCTCCTCGCGCGGCGGCCCGTGCTTGAAACCGAAGCTCATGAACGTCAGGCCGAGTCGCGTCGCGCCGCTGCGGGGGAGCACCTCGTCCGCGATCCGCTCGCGTAGTAGCGCCGCCGGCATGCCCGTCGTGTCGATCACGACGTCGGCGATCTCGCGCAGCGGCTCGAGCAGCGCGCGCTCGGCTGCGATTCCCGCGGCGACGCTTCCCTCCGGCGCAAGCGGGTGGCGCCGGCGCGTCTCCTTGTAACGCGTCACGAGCGCCTGCTCGCTGGCTTCGAGGAACAGCAGGCGATGCCCGACGGCGAGGACGTCCAGGTCGCGCACCACCTCGCGCAGCCCTTCGAAGTAGACGCCGCCGCGCACGTCGGAGACGATTGCGGCGCGCCGCACTTTCGAGCCGCCGTGGACGAACAGTTCCACGAGCGAGCGGATCATCTCCGGCGGCAGGTTGTCGACGCAGAAATACCCCGCGTCCTCGAACACGTTGAGCGCGGTCGACTTGCCGGCGCCGGAGAAGCCGGTTATCACGACGAGGTCCTCGAGACCGGCGCGCTCGTCCTGGAGCTCGGGGTCCTCCTCTTGCGCCGGCTGGCTCTCCGCTGCGGCCATTGCGCCTCCATTGTGCCGCCGCGCTCCGACGCGCCCGGAAAACAGTCCCTCAGCCGGCGCGGTGCAGGTGCCCGTAGAGGTCCCTGCCGACCTTCGCGGGCACCCCCGGCACCGACTGCAGCTCTTCGCTGGTGGCGGCGAGGAGCGCCTCCGGAGACCCGAAGTAGGTGAGCAGGGCGCGCTTGCGCGCCGGCCCGACGCCGGGCAGCGCGTCGAGCAGCGATCCGGTCATGGCGCCGTCGCGCCGCGCGCGGTGGTGCGTGATCGCGAAGCGGTGCGCCTCGTCGCGGATGCGCTGCAGCAGCTGCAGCTCGGGCGTGGAGTGGTCGAGCACCAGCGGCTCGCTGATTCCTGGCCGGAAGACCTCCTCGATGCGCTTGGCGAGCGAGACGACCGCGACGCCGCGTTCACGGAAGCCTTCGAGCGGGCCGAGCCCGGCGGCCAGCTGGCCCTTGCCGCCGTCGATCACGACGAGGTTCGGCAGCGCGGCGAAGCTCGCGTCGAAGTCGCGGTCGTGGGGGGAGACGTCCTGCTGGTGCTCCCACGCCGCGAAGCGCCGGCCGAGCACCTCCGCCATCGAGGCGTAGTCGTCGGGCGCGCCGTCGAGCGAGCGGATCTTGAAGCGCCGGTAGTCCGAGCGCTTGGGCACCCCCGCCTCGAACACGACCATCGACGCGACGGTATGCGTCGCGCCGAGGTTCGAGATGTCGAAGCACTCGATCCGAATGGGGGGCGCCTCGAGCGCGAGCGCGTCCTGCAGCCCCTCGAGCGCCTCCGCGCGCGCCTGGCGGCGCCGCTCGGCGCGCAGCCGCTCCTGGCCGAGAGCAAGCGCCGCGTTGCGCTCCGCGAGGCCGAGGATGCGCCGCTTCTCGCCCCGCTCGGCGGCGCGCAGCTCCACCGGACCGTCGCGGCGCGCCGCGAGCGCGTCGGCGAGCGCGCCGCCCTCCCCGACGCCGGGCTGAACCACTAGCAGCGCCGGGATCGCGGTGTGCGCGGCGTAGTACTGGAGCATGAACTCCTCGGCGACCTCGGCGACGTCGCGCGCGGTCTCGTTGGCGAGGTAGAAGGACTGGCGGTCGGAGAGAAGCCCGTCGCGCACCTGCAGGACCTGGGCGCTTGCGTCGCGGTCCTCGACGGCCACGGCGACGGCGTCGTAGCTCGCCGCGTCCTCGCCGCCGACGCGGCGGCGCTCGAGCAGTGAGCGCACCGCGAGCAGGCGGTTGCGCTCGACCGTCGCCTGCTCGAACTCCTGCGCCTGCGCAGCGGCGCGCATGCGGCCCTCGATCTCGCGCTCGATCGCCGTGTAGCGCCCGGAGAGGAAGTCGATGACGCCGTCGACGGCGGCGCGGTACTCCTCCCGCGAGACCTTGCCGACGCATGGCGCACCGCAGCGCTTGATGTAGTAGTCGAGGCAGGGGCTGCCGCTGCGCCGGCCGGGCTCGGGGCCCGTGCAGGAGCGCGTCATGAAAACCTTCGCGAGCACCTCCAGCGTGCCACGCACCCGTTTCGCGTTGGAGTAGGGCCCGAAATAGACGCGGCCGGCGCGGTGGCGCTCGCGCGTGAAGTAGACGCGCGGGAAGTCCTCGTCGAGCGAGACCGCGATGTACGGGTAGGACTTGTCGTCGCGCAGCCGGATGTTGAAGCGCGGCCGGTACTGCTTGATGAACGCCTGCTCGGCGAGCAGCGCCTCGGCCTCGCTCGCGACGACGACGCACTCGATGTGCTCGACGAGGTCGATCATCTCGGCGTGCCCGGGCGTCTCCTGCGGGCGCGCGGGCGCGAAGTGCGACGCGACCCGCTTGCGCACGGACTTCGCCTTGCCGACGTAGATGACTGTTCCTGCGCCGTCGCGGAAGAGGTAGACGCCGGGCTGGTCGGGCAGCGCACGGCGCTGCGCCGCGAGTGCGTCGACCGTCGCCCGCTGCCCGTCTTGCCCGTCAGTCACGAAGGCGCCCGGCGCGCTCAATAGGCGCGGTAGCGACGGTATACCTCCACCAGCCCCCAGAGCGCCGCGAGGGCCAGCAGGATCCAGAGCAGCTGGCCGGTGCCGGTCCGCCACATCCTCGTGTGGGCGACGTAGAGGTAGACGGCGAGGGCGAGCGAGCCGTAGAAGAGCGCGCGGTGGCGGTCGCCGAGGAGGTAGATCCGCTCGCGGTATTCGCGGTAGCCGCGGAGCGCGAGCAGGGCGATCGCGGCGCCGAGGGCGACGCCGAGCACGGCGCCGACCGTCGAAGCGAGCGTCCCGCCGCTGGGGAGCGCGTACACGGCGGCGGCGATCAGCACGACGATGCCTACGTTGCGCACAGCGGTGTAACGGCCCACGGGCCGATTCTAGGTCGTTACTGCATGAGCGCTTCCAGGCGCGCGTAGGCGTCCTCGACCGCGCGCCGCGCGGCGGTGTGGCGCGCCTCGGACTTCGCCGCCTCGTACTTGGAGGCCCACGCCTCCGGCTGCGTGAGTTCCTCTTCGAGCGCGGCGAGTGCCTGCTCGGCCTGCTCGACCTCGTGCGTCGCGCGCTCCTGCGCCGCGATGCGGTTCTTCGAGGGCCCGTCGCCGCGCCTACGCTCGCGCCGCGCGTCATGCTCGGGCTCGGGCTCGGGCTCGGGCTCGGGCTCGGGCATCGGCGGGCGCTGCGACGCGTCGTCCGGCGCGGAGCGCATCTCCTCGCGCGCGGCGGCGTACTCGCTCCAGCCGCCGTTGAAGCTGCGCAGCGTCCCGTCCATCACGCCGACGGTGCGCGTCCCGACGGCGTCGAGCAGCGCCCTGTCGTGGGAGACGAGCAGGATCGCGCCCGGGAACGCGAGCAGCGCGTCCTCGAGTGCCTCGCGGCTCTCGAGATCGAGGTGGTTCGTGGGCTCGTCGAGGATCAGGACGTTGGCCTTCGAGCTGACGAGCACCGCCAGCGAGAGGCGGCGGAGCTCGCCGCCGGAGAGGCCGACGACGGGTTTGTCGACCTCCTCGCCGGAGAAGAGGAAGCGGCCGAGCAGCGAGCGGGCCTGGTTCGGCGTCAGGCCGGCGGCGCGCTGCGTCGCCTCCAGCACCGAGCGCGTCGGCGGCGCGCCCGCGAGCAGCTCGTCGGCGTGCTGCGAGAGATAGCCGAGCTTGACGTTGTGGCCGCGCGAGAGGCGGCCGGCAGCGAGCTCTCCCCTGCCGGCGAGGACATCGATGAGCGTCGTCTTGCCGCTCCCGTTCGGGCCGACGAGCGTCACGTGCTCGCCACGCTCGAGCCACAGGCCGGCGTGGTCCAGGAGCGTCACGGCGGGATCGCCGACGGCGACGCGCGCATCCTGCAGCTCGAAGATGACGCGGCCCGAGCGCTCGGGGCGCGCGAACTTGAACGACAGCGAGGCGCCGTCGGTCGGATCGCGCTCGATCCGCTCCATCTTCTCGAGCCGCTTGACGCGCGACTGCGCCTGGCGCGCCTTGGTCGCCTTGTAGCGGAAGCGCGCGATGAAGCGCTCCATGCGCGCGATCTCGGCCTGCTGGGCCTCGATCGCGCGGCCAAGGGCCAGTTCGCGCGCGGCGCGTTCGCGGCGCCACTGGTGCCAGCTGCCCGCGAAATAGCGCGCTTTGCCCGCCTCGAGCTCGAGCACCGCGGTTGCGACGGACTCGAGGAACCAGCGGTCGTGCGCGACGAGCACGACGGCCGCGTCGAGGTCGACGAGCGTCTGCTCGAGCCACTCGAGCGAATCGATGTCGAGATGGTTGGTGGGCTCGTCGAGCAGAAGCACGTCGGCGCCGGCGGCGAGCGCGCGGGCGAGCGACGCGCGCGTGAGCTCGCCGCCGGAGAACGTCGCGAGCTCGCGCGACATGTCGTTCTCGGCGAACCCGAGCCCCGACGCCATCACCTGTGCGCGCCCGCGCCAGAGGTAGCCGCCGCGCGCCTCGAGCCGCGCCTGGGCGCGCGCGTATCGCGCCAGGAGCGCGTCGTCGCTCTCCCCCGCCGACATGCGTTGCTCCATGCTCGCGAGCTCAGCCTCGATCGCGAGCTCCTCGGTGCACGCCGACAGCACGTACTCGGCGAGCGTCAGCGAGCGCTCACGCGGCGGGCGCTGGTCGTGCAGGACGACACGGACGCCCTTCGCGACAGAGAGTTCGCCACCGTCGATCGAGCTCTCGCCGGCGATCATCCGCAGCAGCGTTGTCTTGCCCGCGCCGTTGCGACCGGCGATCGTCAGCCGTTCGCGGCGCTCCAGTTTGAACGAGACGCCGCTCAGCAGCGGGCGTCCCGCGATCTCCTTCACCAGCGACGATGCCGTTATCAGCGCCACGGCTGCCCATCGTAGGTGCGCGCCGCAACGTCGCCCCGGCCTTCGTTACGATGGCGCCGATGAGATCAAGGCTCGCCGCGGCAGCGTTCACGACCGCGCTCTTCGCCACCCTCGTGCTGGCGCCGGTGGCGGCCGCCGAAAACGACGGCCGTGGCCTCGCGGGGGCGACGAACGACAAAATGGTCGTGACGGTCTTCTTCTGCCTGATCATCTTCTTCCCGCTCCTCGCGTTCGTCCTGAGCTGGATCCAGGCGAGGCTCGAGAAGCGCAAGGAAGAGCGGATGGCGGGCGAGAAGGTCATCCGCCACGACGCGCGCTGGCGCGGCGGCTGGTAGCGGCCGGCGTGGCCGGCGGGCCCGTCCTCTATGAGCGCCGCGGCCCGGCGGCGCTGGTGACGATCAACAGGCCGGAGCGGCGCAATGCCGTGAACGGGCCGACCGCCGCTTTGCTGCACGAGGCGCTGTTGCGCTTCGAGGGCGAAGAGGACGCGCGCGTGATGGTCGTCACGGGCGCGGGCGACGCCGCGTTCTGCGCCGGCGCGGACCTCAAGGAGACCGCGACGTTCACGGACCGCCTGATGAGCGCCGAGGGCCCGATGGGGTTCACGCGCCTGACGCCCAGCAAGCCGACGATCGCGGCGGTCGGCGGCTGGTGCCTGGCCGGCGGGCTCGAGATCGCGCTCTGGTGTGACCTGCGCATCGCGGCGACCGGCTCGACGTTCGGTTATCCCGAGCGCCGCTGGGGCGTGCCGCTGATCGACGGCGGCACGCAGCGTCTGCCGCGGATCGTGGGCCTCGGCCGCGCGCTCGACATGATCCTCACCGGGCGGCTCCTCGACTGCGACGAGGCGCTGCAATTCGGTCTGGTCACCGAGGTCGTCGGCGCCGGCGAGCACGTGACGCGCGCGCTCGCGCTGGCGGAGGGTCTCGCTTCGTTTCCGCAGCGCACGATGCTCGCGGACCGCCGCGCGGCGATCGAGGGCCTCGGGCTGCCGCTCGCGGACGCCCTGGCGCTCGAGGCGCGCGCCGGGCCCGAGGTGTTCGCGGACGGCGCGCAGGGCGCGCTTCGCTTCGTCGCCGGCGAGGGACGCGGCGGCGCCGGCGCCGGCGCCTGATCGCGCGCGCAAAGGCGATTCGGGTACGCTGCGCGGGCGATGGCGTACTTCGTCACGGGTGGGACGGGTTTCATCGGCAGCCGCCTGATCGAACGCCTCTTGCTTCAGCGCGAGGGCACGGTCTACGTCCTCGTGCGCGAGGAATCGGCGCCGCGCCTGGACGAACTGATCGGCCGCTGGAGCCTTGCGTCCGGCAGCGACGTCGGGCAGCGCGTCGAGCCGGTGCCGGGCGATCTACGGCGGCCCCTGCTCGGCGTCGACGCGGCGCGCATCGCCGAGTTGCGCGGATCGATCGACCACTTCTTCCACCTCGCCGCCGTCTACGACATGACGGCGCCGGCTGAGCGCAACACGGCGGTGAACGTCGGCGGCACGACGCACGCGGTCGAACTCGCGCGCGCGCTCGGCGCCGGCACGCTGCACCACGTCTCGTCGATCGCGGTCGCGGGCGATTACCGCGGCACGTTCACCGAGGAGATGTTCGACGAGGGGCAGCGCCTGCCCTCGCCCTACCACCAGACGAAGTTCGAGTCCGAGCGCGTCGTGCGCGACCAGCCCTACGTGCCGTGGCGCGTCTACCGGCCCGGCGTCGTGGTCGGCGACTCGCGCACCGGCGAGATGGACAAGATCGATGGGCCCTACTACTTCTTCCGCACGATCCAGCGGATGCGCCAGCTCGTCCCCGAGTGGGTGCCGCTCGTCGGCCTGGACCTCGGCAACACCAACATCGTGCCCGTCGACTGGGTCGCCGGCGCGCTGGAGTACATCGCGCACGTCGACGGCGTCGACGGCCGCGCGTTCCACCTGACCGACCCGCGCCCGCAGCGCGTCGACGAGGTCCTCAACGAGATCGCGCAGGCGGCGCACGCGCCGCGCTTCACCGTGGCGATCGACAAGTCACTCGTCGACCCGCTGCCGAAGTGGCCGCTGAAGCTCACGCTCGCGCTGCCGCCGTGGCGCCAGCTGAGCGCCCTCGCGCTGCGCGACCTCGGCATCCCGCGCCAGATCCTGCCGCACCTGGAACTCGTGCCGACGTTCGCGACCGAGCAGACCGGCGAGGTGCTCGCCGGTTCGCCGTTCGAGCGCCCGCCTTCGATCAAGCAGTACGCGCCGCGCCTGTGGGATTACTGGGAGCGCGAGATGGAGCCCGACCTGCGCCGCCGGCGCACGCTGCGCCAGGCGATGTCGGGACGGACGGTGCTTATCACGGGCGCCTCGTCGGGGATCGGGCGCTCGACGGCGCTGAAGGTCGCGGCGGCGGGCGGCATCCCCCTGCTCGTCGCGCGCGGGGTCGACAAGCTCGAGGAGGTGCGCGCCGAAATCATCGCCAGCGGCGGCACCGCCTACGTCTACGCGGCCGACCTGTCGGACGTCGACTCGATCCAGCTGCTCGCGGAAAAGGTGATCGCCGACCACCGCTCCGTCGACATGCTCGTCAACAACGCCGGCCGCTCGATCCGCCGTTCGGTGTCGCTCAGCTACAACCGCTTCCACGACTTCGAACGCACGATGCAGCTGAACTACTTCGGCGCCGTGAAGCTGATCCTCGCGCTGCTGCCGCACATGCGCGAACGCGGCTTCGGCCACATCGTCAACATCTCGTCGATCGGCGTGCAGACCAATCCGCCGCGCTTCTCGGCCTACGTCGCGTCGAAGGCGGCGCTCGACGCGTTCACGCGCGTCGTGGCGTCGGAGGTGATCGGCGACGGCGTGACCTTCACGACGATCCACATGCCGCTCGTGCGCACGCCGATGATCGCGCCGACGAAGATGTACGACGCGTTCCCGGCGATCAGCCCCGACGAGGCGGCCGACATGATCCTCGAGGCGATGCGCAGCCGGCCGAAGGAGATGGGCACCCGCATCGGCAAGTTCGGCGAAGTGGCGTACTCGCTGTCGCCGTCGATGGTCGACCGGCTGCTGCACCTCGCGTACCGGATCTTCCCCGACTCGGCTGCGTCGCGCGGCCAGTCCGCGAGCGAGGAGCACGTCTCCTTCGAGCAGATCGCAATGGCGACGCTCACCCGCGGCGTCCACTGGTAGCCACGCGGCGCCGTGCGATGATCGCCCGGTGGCGGACAGCCCGGCGATAACGGTTCGCGGCCTGCGCAAGAGCTACGGCGAGTACGAGGCCGTCCGCGGCATCGACGTCGCCGTCGAGCGCGGCGAGGTGTTCGGCCTGCTCGGGCCGAACGGCGCCGGCAAGACGACGACCGTCGAGATCCTCGAGGGCTACCGGTCGCGGAGCGCCGGCGAGGTCTCGGTGCTCGGCTTCGACCCGGCGGAGCGCTCGCTGGAGCTGCGCCGTCGGATCGGCATCGTGCTCCAGGCAGGCTCGATCTACAGCCACATAACGCCGCGTGAGGCGCTCGCGCACTGGGGCGCCATGTACCCGTCGCCGCGCGACGTCGACGAGGTCCTCGCGCTCGCCGGCCTCGCCGAGAAGGCGGACGAGCGCAGCCGCCGCCTTTCCGGCGGGCAGCTGCGTCGCCTGGACCTCGCGCTCGCGCTGGTCGGGGACCCGGAACTCATCTTCCTCGACGAGCCGACCACCGGCTTTGACCCCGAGGCGCGTCGCGCCGCGTGGGAGACGATCCGCTCGCTGCGCGCGCTCGGCAAGACGATCCTCCTGACGACGCACTACCTCGATGAGGCGCAGGCGCTCGCCGACCGCGTCGCGATCGTCAAGGACGGCCGCGTACTCGCCGTCGGGCCGCCGCGCGAGCTCGGCGTCGGCGCGGCGCACTACACCATCTCCTACCGCGACGGCGCCGGCGAGCTCGTCGAGCTCGAGACCGACGAGCCGACGCAGCTGCTGCACGAGTTGACCGGGCGCGCCCTCGAACGCGGCGAGACGCTCACCGAGCTCGCGGTCGGGCGCCCGACGCTCGAGGACGTCTACCTCGAACTGACTGCCGATGAGTGACTCGCTGACGCTCGCCTGGCGGCAGTACAGGCTCGAGCGGCGCCTCTTCTGGCGCAACCCGAGCGCGGCGTTCTTCAACTTCGTCCTGCCGCTCGCGCTGCTCGCCGCGGGCGGCGCGATCCTCGCGTCGAACCACTCGCAGCTCGAGAAGCTCGTGCCCGCAATCGCCGGCATGAGCGTGATGTCGACGACGTTCACGGCGCTCGCCTACAACATCGTTTTCCTGCGCGAGCGCGGGATCCTCAAGCGGATCCACGGCTCGCCGCTGCCGACCGGCGCCTACTTCGGCGGCGTCGCCGCGAACGCCGTCACGAACACGGCGCTGCAGATCGTCATCGTCGTGCTCGTCGGCAAGCTCATCTTCGGCATCGGCTGGCCGCCGGAGCCGGCCTCGCTCGTCGTCTTCGTCGCCGTCGGCGTCGTCTGCTTCGCGTCGCTCGGCGTCGCGTTCGCTCACGTGATCCCGAACTTCGAGTCGACGGCGGCGTACGTCAACGCGGTGTTCCTGCCGCTCGTCTTCATCTCCTTCTACGTCTTCGACTCCGCGAGCGCGCCGGGTTTTCTGCGCACGATCGCCGAAGCCCTGCCGCTCTACCCGCTGATCCACGGCCTCTACGGCGCGATGTCGACCGGCGTGTCGGTCTCGTCCAATCTCGACTCGCTCGCCGTGCTCGTGCTTTGGGCGCTCTTCGGCGTCTACTTCGCCGTGCGCGGCTTCACCTGGGAGCAGCGGCGCGCGTGAGGGAGGTCGCGCCGGAAGTCCACCAGCTCGCGGGCTTCCCGCCGAACGCGATCAACGTCTACCTCGCGGGCGACGTGCTGATCGACGCGGGGACACGGCTCGCGCGCCGGCGCATCATGCGCGAGCTGCGCCGTCGCGCGCTGTCCGCCCACGCGCTCACCCACGCCCACCCGGACCACCAGGGCGCGAGCCGCGCCGTCTGCGTCGCCTACGGCGTCGGGCTCGCGTGCGGGGCCGCGGACGCAGCCGCCGTGGAAGACCCGCGCCTCATCACCGCGGGCCTCGGCTCGCCGGCGATGCGGGCCGTCCAATCCTGGGCCGCGGGTCCCCCCCAACGCGTCTCGCGCGCGCTCCGCGAGGGCGAGCACGTCGCGGATTTCGAGGTCATCGACACGCCTGGGCACAGCGCCGGCCACGTCGCGTACTTCCGCGCCCGCGACCGCACGCTGATCATCGGCGATGTCCTCACGAACGTGGACCTGCGAACGGGTGTGCCCGGCTTGCACGAGCCACCGGCCCAGTTCACGCGCGACCCGGCGCGCAACCGGGCGTCGGCGCGGCGGCTCGCCGAGCTGCGGCCGGCGGTCGTGCTCTTCGGACACGGCGCGCCGCTGCGCGACCCGGGCCGGTTCGCCGACTTCATCGCGGCCCTGCCCGCGTGAGCGAGCCGCTCTTCACCGAGGACGACGGCGCGTTCGTGCCCGGCCCGCACACGCGCGGCCCCTGGGATCCGGCCGCGCTCCACGGCGGTGCCGTCGCGGCTCTGCTCACCGACGCGTTCGAGCGCCACGCGGCGGTGCTCGAGCTCTCCTGCGCGCGCCTGACGTTCGACTTCGTGCGCCCCGTGCCGATGGCGCCGCTGTCGCTCTCGCTCGACGTTCCCCGCCCCGGCCGGCGCGTCGTGGAGCTCGCCGCCGTCGTCGCGAGCGACGGCGAGACGGTGTGCCGCGCGGACGCCCTGTTCCTCGCCGCCGTCCCCTCGGGACTGCCGTCCGCGCAGGCGCCGCTGCCCGCTCCCCTGGAGGGGCCCACGGCGGGACGCCGCGTCGAGTTCGCCCTCGACGAGAGCGCCGGGCCGTCCGCGCCGAGCTTCCCGGCGGCGATGGAGATGAGCTGGCTCGACGATCCCGCGCAGCTCGGTCCCGCGCGCGTCTGGATGCGCCCGCGGCGCGATCTGCTCCCCGGACGCGCGCTCTCGCCACTCGCACGGGTCCCCGCTACGGCGGACTTCGCGAACGGCGTCGCCGCGCCGCTGCCCTTCGCCGACTACCTCTTCATCAACGCCGACCTCGCGCTGCACTTCCTGCGCGTGCCGCGCGGCGAGTGGATCGGTGTCGACGCCGGCAGCCACGCCGTCGACGGCGGCACGGCGCTCACAGCGAGCGTTCTGCACGACGTCGAGGGCCCGGTTGCCTGGAGCTATCAGGCTCTCGTCGTCGGCCCACGATAATACTTGCGTGCGCAAGCAACTGTGCTAGGCTTTTCGTGAGCCGCAGATCGCGGACCCCCACTTACAGAAGGAGAATCGAGAGATGGCAGAGACGTACAGCGAGGCCGTGGCGGCCGGATCGCTCCCCCAGGGCACGTGGGTCGTGGACCCCGTCCACTCTTCGATCGGCTTCCAGGTCAAACACCTGGGCATCGCGAACGTCCGCGGCGAGTTCGGCGAGTTCGAGGGCCGTCTCGTCGTCACCGACTCCGGCGCGAGCGCGTCGGGGACCGTCGAGGCCGCGAGCGTCGACACCGGCCAGAGCCAGCGCGACGACCACCTGCGCTCGGCCGACTTCTTCGAGGTCGAGAAGTACCCGCAGATCACGTTCGCGTCCACCGAGATCACCCCGGTCTCCGATGGCCAGTTCGAGGTCAAGGGCGACCTCACGATCCACGGCGTCACGCGCCCGATCACGCTCGAGGCCGAGCTCGAAGGCTACGAGCCCTCCGACATGCAGGGCAAGGAGCGCATCGGCGTGTCCGCGACGACGAAGATCAGCCGTTCGGACTTCGAGATCAAATTCGACGCGGCACTCGGTTCCGGCAACAAGGTCGTCGGCGACCAGGTGAAGATCTTCGTCGAGATCTCGGCGCAGAAGCAGGACTGACGGTGGGTCGCCGTGCGCGCTCAGCGCACGGCGACGTCGCCGAGCGCAGCATCGATCGCGTCGAGCAACTCCTGGTCGAGGACCTTCCCCGACGCCGCCGCGTTCTGGCGGACCTGTTCGGGCCGCGAGGCGCCGGTGATCGCCGACGCGACATTCGGCTCGCGCAGCACCCAGGCGAGCGCCAGCTGAGCCATCGTCATGCCGGCGTCGGCGGCAAGCGGAACGAGGCGCTGGACGGCTTCGAGCACGGGGTCGCTCGTCAGCTCCGACATGAACGTGTTCATCGCGTCGCTCGCCGCGCGCGAGTCCGCGGGCGGCGGGCTGCCGGGCTGGTACTTGCCGGTGAGGACGCCCTGCGCGAGCGGCGACCAGACGATCTGCGAGATGCCGTTGGTCGCGCAGAGCGCGAAGAGCGCCTCCTCGGGCTTGCGCCACAGCATCGAGTACTGCGGCTGGCTGGAGACCCATTCCGGCGCACCCGCGATGCGCAGCGACCGTTCGACCTCCTCGACCGGCCACTCGCTGAAGCCGATGTAGCGCGCCTTGCCCGCCGCGATGACCTCCCCGAGCGCCGTCATCGTCTCCTCAAGCGGTGTTTCGCTGTCGAAGCGGTGACACTGGTAGAGGTCGACGTAGTCCGTGCGCAGGCGCTCGAGCGAGGCATCGATCTGCTTGTGGATCTGCGCCGCCGAGAGGCCACGATCGGTGTCGGACATCGGGAAGTAGAGCTTCGTCGCGAGGACGTACGACTCGCGCGGCCGGCCGGCGAGGACGTCGCCGAGCAGCGACTCGGCGGCGCCGCGGCCGTAGATGTTCGCCGTGTCGATGAAGTTGATCCCCTCTTCGAACGCCGCGTCGACGCAGGCCGACGCCTGTTCGCGCGACACTCCCCCGGAGTACGTGAGCCACGAACCGAGACTGATCTCCGACACGTCCAAGACGCTCGAGCCGAGTTTTCGGTATTTCATCGTCGCGGAGCTTAGCCCAGGATGATCGACCCGTCACTGAAGATCGACCGCGTGACGCTCGCCGTCGGCGACCTCGACCGCTCGACCGACTTCTACCGTCGCGCGCTCGGCATGCAAGTCGTCGAGGAGCAGGCCGGTCGCGCGCTGCTCGGCCCCGCCGGCGCGCTCGAGCTGCACGGCATCGAGGATCCGCGTCCGACGGAACGGACCGCGAGCGGCCTCTACCACGTGGCCTGGCTGCACCCGACGCGAGCCGCGCTCGCGTATTCGCTGCGCCGCCTGGTCAAGGAGGGCTGGCGCCTTGACGGGGCGTCCGACCACGGCGTGTCGGAGGCGCTCTACCTGTCCGACCCGGACGGTCTCGGCATCGAGCTTTACGCCGACCGACCGCGCGAGTTCTGGCCGCAGGCGCCCGACGGCTCCGTCGCGATGTTCACCGCCCCGCTCGACCTCGCGTCGCTGCTCGACGCGGGCGAAGGCGAACCGGCGCCGGAGATCGACCCCGCCACGGTGATCGGCCACGTCCACCTCAAGGTCGCCGACGTGGAGCGCTCGCTCGCGTTCTACCGCGACGCGCTCGGCTTCGAGGAGAGGGCGGCGCTTCCCGGCGCAGCGTTCGTCGCGGCCGGCGGCTACCACCACCACGTCGGGCTGAACGCATGGGAAAGCCGCGGCGCGCCGCGCGCCGCGCAGGACACGCCGGGGCTGCGCAACGTCGCGTTCTCGTTCGCGACGGCCGACGCCCTCGCGCCGCTGCTCGCCGCCGGCGACGCGCACGGCACGCAACAGGTCGACGTCACGGGCCCCGACGGCGAACACCTCACATTCACGGCCTGAGGGGCCGCGGCTAAGGTGGTTCACCGGGCCGCCGAGGCGCCCGCACGAGCATGAGCGAGCAAACGGCCCCACCCGACGACGGCGCCCGCGAAGGACTGCTCCCGCCGGGGTTCCGCGCGCGCGCGCTCCGCGCCCAGGAGGACGTGCTCCCGGAGGGCGCCATCGTCGTGACGTGCGACGCGCCGCTCGGCGCCGGCGGCCTCGGCCGCCATCTCGCCGAGATCGCCGAGGCCGCCGCGCGGGGCGGCCACGACTGCGCGACGTTCGACGCGGGCGCCGTGCCCGCGCGGCGAAGGGGACGGCTCTGGCGGCTCTTGTCCGCTCGCACGCCGGTCGCCCGCTCGATCGCAACGGCCGAACGCTTCGACCGCGGCGTCGCGGCAGGGCTCCCGCGGGCCGACAGCCTGCTCGCATTCAACCGCCAGGCGCTCGCGCAATTCGCCGCCGCCGGCGCCGCCGGCTACCGCCACCGCGGGCTCGTCGCCGCGAGCCCGCACGCGGCGCTGCGCGCCGAACGCCACGCCGCAGCGCTGCGCGCCTACCCGATCGAGGAATCGTTCGCGGCGCAGGTTCCGCAACGGCTGCTCGACGAATACGCGCGCGCCGACGCGATCTACCCGGCCTCGCGCTACACGCTCGAATCGTTCGCCGATCGTGGTTTCGACCCCGGGCGACTGCCGCTCTTCCCGCTGACGCCCGAGCCCCGCTTCTCGCCGGGCACCCAGCGGAGCGACACGTTCGACATCGTCTACGTCGGCGCGCTCAGCGTCGCAAAGGGCGTGCCGCTGCTCGTCGACGCCTTCCGCGGCCTCGACCACGACGACCTCCGCCTGAAGCTCGTCGGCGCGCCGAAAACGCGCCCCATGCGGCGCTGGCTCGACGCGGCGCTCGCGGCCGACGGGCGCATGACCGCCGCCCCCGGCGACCCGCTGCCGGTGCTCCGCGCGGCCTCGCTGTGCGTGCACCCGACGTACGAGGACGGCTTCGCGTACGCGCCCGCCGAGGCGCTCGCGTGCGGCGTCCCGGCGCTCGTCAGCGCCGACACGGGGATGAGCGAGCTCATCGAGCGCGGCGTGAGCGGCGAAGTCGTCGCGACGGGTGACCTCGTGTCGCTGCGCGAAGCGATCGACGCCGCGTACCGCGGCGACCTCGTCCGCGGGTCGCGCTAGCACCCCACCGGCGCGGCCGGGCGCAGTCGATAGATTTTGGCTGTGGAGCCGAACGCCCGAAACGAGGGGGTCGAGCGTCAGCCGGAGAATGGTCTGCGCTCGAAGTCGTGGCATGCCGCGTACGACCAGAGCGGCCGGCGCGTCCCCGACTTCTTCCTCGTCGGGCATCCGAAGTGCGGAACCACCGCGCTCCACCAGATGCTGCGCACGCACCCGCAGGTCTTCATGCCCGAGCTCAAGGAGCCCCGCTTCATGGGCTCCGACATCCACGTGACGGGCGAGCGACGCAAGCCGCCGCTGCCCCGCGACCTCGATCAGTACCTCGCGCTTTTCGCGGCCGCGCGCGATGATGAGCACGCGGGCGAGGCCTCGCCGATGTACCTCGTCTCGCACCGCGCCGCAGGCGAGATCGCGGCGGTCGCACCGGACGCGCGCATCATCGCGATCGTGCGCGAGCCGGCGAGCCTCTTGCGTTCGCTGCACATGCAGCACGTCCAGTCGTACGTCGAGACCTGCAACGACCTGCGCCGCTCGCTCGCGATGGAGGACGAACGCCGGCGCGGCAAGAACCTGCCGAACCTTGTCGAGTTCCGCCCCGAGGTTCTCTTCTACTCCGACTACGTGCGCTTCGTGGAGCAGCTGCGCCGCTACGAGGAGTTCTTCCCGCGCGAGCACATCCACGTCGCCGTGTACGACGATCTGCGCGCCGACAACGAGGCCGCGGTGCGCGCGATGCTCGCCTTCCTCGGCGTCGACGACGACGTCGGCATCGAGGCCGAGGAAGCGAACCGCACCGTCCGCGTGCGCTCGCAGCCGCTGCACTCGCTGACGCGTTCGGTGTCCGTCGGCACGGGCCCCACGTCGCGCGCCGTGAAGTCCGCCGTGAAGGCCGTCACTCCGCAGGCGCTGCGGCGCCGCGCACTGCACACCGTTCACCACCGCGTCGCGGTGGGTCCCCCCGGCGGCCCCGACGAGGAACTCGAGCGCGAGCTGCGCCTGCGCTACCGCGGCGAGGTCGTCGCGCTCAGCGAGTACCTCGACCGCGACCTCGTGGCCGAGTGGGGTTATGACAGCCCGGACTGACGGGCCGCCCGGGCGATTGCCCGACTTCTTCATCGCCGGCCAGCACAAGAGCGGCACCACGGCGCTCTACGAGATGCTGCGCCGCCATCCCCAGGTCTACATGCCGGAGCTCAAGGAGACCAAGTTCTTCGCGAGCGATCTGCCGAGCCGCATGGAAGGCGACACGCCCGCGGGACTGCCGACGACGATCGAGGAGTACGTGGCGCTGTTCGCGCCCGCACGCGCGGACCAGAGCGTCGGCGAGGCCTCGCCGCAGTACCTGCGCTCCGAGCGCGCGGCGGGCGCGATCGCCTCCTACCGCCCCGACGCGTTGATCGTCGGCATCCTGCGCGAGCCCGCGAGCTTCGTGCGCTCGCTGCACATGCAGATGGTGCAGTCCGGCGTCGAGTCAGAGCTCGACCTGCGCAAGGCGCTCGAGAACGAGGCCGTGACGCGCGCCGGCGGCGAGCGGCTGCGCTACTCGGACCACGTGCGCTACGTCGAGCAGCTGCGCCGCTACGAACGTTTCTTCCCCCGCGAACAGCTGCTGGTCCTGATCTACGACGACTACCGCGCCGACAACGCGGGCACGGTGCGCGAGGTCCTCGACTTCATCGGCGTCGACGCGGACGTGCCACTCGAAGCCGTCGAAACGAACCGCTCGGTGCGCACGCGCAACGCGCGCATGAGCCGTGTCGTCGACTCGGTCGCGGCCGGGAGGGGGTCGGTCGGCGGCGCCGTGAACCGCGCGATCAAGGCGGTCGCGCCCCGGTCGCTGCGTCGCCGCGCTCTGCGCACGACACACGAGCGGCTGCTGTACGCGACGCCCGAGGCGCCCGACGAGGAGCTGATGCTCGAACTGCGACGCCGTTACGAGCCCGAGGTCCACGCCCTGGGCGAGTACCTGGACCGCGACCTCGTCACCCTCTGGGGGTACGACCGCCTGGACGGCTAGCGCCGGCGTCCGGAGGCGAAGCTCTGTACCGGCGGCGCGACCGTCGCAAGGTCGTCCGCGCCGCCACTCTCGCCGCCGATCGTGCTGACGGTCGCGGGCTCCGCTTCGCCCGAGATGCGCCGTGGCAGATGGCGTGCGAGCGGCTCGAGCTCGCGCACCAGCAGGTTGATCACCTGGCGCGGCGCCTCGCCCGGCGTCGCCGGCCCCTGCGAGCGCTCGAGCCGGCCGTGTGCCAGCAGCAGCGGCTCGCTGCGCGCGAGCGCACGGTGCCGTTCGTAGACGTCCTGCGGCACGATCAGGTTGACGGTCCCGAACTCGTCCTCGAACAGCAGGAACATCGTGCCGTTCGCGGTCTGCGGTTTCTGACGCGCGATCACGAGCCCGGCGAGGGCGACGGTCCCGCCCGACGGCAGCCGTGCGAGCTGGGCACTCGTCACCAGGCGCGCGAGCTCCAGGTGCGGCCGCAGCACCGCGAGTGCGTGCTCGTGCAGCGTCACACCCGTCGTCGCGTAGTCGGCGAGCAGGCGCGGCCAGCGGCCGAGAGCGCGCAGGCGCGGGGCCTGCGGCAACTCCAGGTCCAGCGCGAGCTGCCCCGCGGGTCCCGCGGCGGCGGCGACGCCGAGCTGCCACAGCGCGACGCGCCGCTCGCCGCCGGTCAGCTCGTCGCAGGCACCTGACCACGCGAGACGCTCGAGCGCCGGGCGCCCGAGACCCGACCGCGAAGCCAGGTCGGCGGGGCCGGTGAAGGGCCCGCCGGCGCGGGCCTCGACGAGCGCCGCCGCGTCCTGCTGCGAGAGCCCCTTCACCTGGTTCAGGCCGATGCGCACGGCGCCGCGCTCCACCGCGCACGGGACCGCGGAGCGGTTCACGTCCACGGGCAGCACCTCGAGGCCCCTGCGCTGCGCCTCGTGCACGAGGCTGTCCGGGGCGTAGAAACCCATCGGCTGCTCGTTGAGCAGCGCGCAGAGCAGCTCCGCGGGATAGTGGACGCGCAGCCACGTCGACTGGTAGGCGAGCAGGCCGAAGGCGGCGCTGTGCGACTTGGGGAAGCCGAAGCCGGCGAACCCCTCGATCATCGTCCATACCCGTTCGGCGACGGGGCGCTCCGCGCCGACGTGTTCCTGCGCGCCGGTGATGAAACGCTCCCGGCGCGCCTGCATCTCCTCGGCGCCGCGCTTGCGGCTCATGACGCGCCGCAGACCATCGGCCTCGCCGGGGCTGAGCCCCGCGAAGACTTCCGCGACCTGCATCACCTGGTCCTGGAAGATGATCGTGCCGAGGGTCTCGCCGAGCACCGGCTCGAGCACCGGGTGGTCGTAGGGGATGCGGTAGCCGGGGTCGGCGAGCAGCCGGCGGCGGCGCTCGATATAGGGGTTCACGGCGCCGCCCTGGATCGGCCCGGGGCGGATGATCGCGACCTGGATCGTCAGGTCTTTGAGGTTCATCGGCTGCGTGCGCAGAAGCGACTGCATCTGCGCACGGCTCTCGATCTGGAAGACGCCGACGGTGTCCGCGTCGCGGATCGCGCGGAAGGTCTCCTCGTCGTCGAGCGGGATGCGCGAGAGGTCGACGCGCTCGCCGCGCTGTCGCTCGATGTCCGCGACGCAGCGCTCCACCGCGGAGAGCATCCCCAGGCCGAGCAGGTCGATCTTCAGGAACCCCGCGTCCGCGCACGAGTCCTTGTCCCACTGGACGATCTGCCGTCCCTCCATCGCCGCGGGCACCACCGGACAGCAGTCGATCAGCGGCCGCGTGGCGACGATCATGCCGCCCGAGTGCTGCGAGAGGTGCCGCGGCAACCCCTGCGCCTCGGCGACGAGCCGCCCGAGCCACGCCCAGACGCCGTGCCTGCCCCGCAGCGCCCCGACCGGGCCCTCGTCAAAGCGGTCGGCGCCGCGCGCGAGACGCTCGATCTCGGCGGCCGGCAGACCGAGCACCTTGCCGAGCTCGCGGATCGCGCCGCGCGCACGGAACGTCGGGAAGGCCGCGACGAGCGCCGAGCGCTCGCGGCCGTAACGCTCGTGCACGCGCGGGATCAGCCGCTCGCGGATGTCGCGGGGGAAGTCAAGGTCGATGTCGGGCAGGCCCGTCAGGTCCTCGTGCAGGAAGCGCCCCAGCGCGAGCTCGCCGGCGACCGGATCGATGTGAGACAGGCCGATCAGGTAGCAGACGAGTGAGGAGACGGACGAGCCGCGGCCGCGGCCCGGCGCGAGCAGCGCGCGGGCCGAGTCGGGGCCGCGCACCTCGACCGCGACCTCGCGCGCGAGCTCGAGCATGTCGTGGTGCAGCAGGAAGAAGCCCGCGAGACCGAGACGCGAGATGACGGTGAGCTCCTGCTCCAGGCGTGCCTCGGCCCTCCCCGGCTCATAGCGTTCGCCGAGACGCGCCCTGCAGAGCTCGGCGAGACGGCGCTCGGCGTCGCCGTCCTCGGCCCCGGGGTAGCGGTAGCCGAGGTCGCGCGTGAGGTCGAACGTGAGGCGCTCCGAGAGCGCGAGCGTCTCGCGCACTGCCCACGGGTGGTCGGCGAAACGGGCGACCATCGCCTGCGGCGTGGTGAGCACGTGGCTGTGGTTGCCGCGGCGCTGCGGCTCGCAGGCCTCGAGCGTCGCGCCGTGGCGGATCGCCACGAAGGCGTCCTGCAGCTCGGCGCGCGCAGCGTCGTGGGCGTGGACGTCGCCGGTCGCGACGGTGCGCAGGCCAAGGCGCCGTGCGAGCGCCTCGAGCGCGCGGTTGCGCGCCCGGTCGCCGCGGTGGAAGGGGCGTTGCAGCTCGACGTAGAGGCGCTCGGGCCCGAACGCCTCGCGCAGGGCACGCACGGCGCCCTCCCCGCCGGCGAGCGCCGCGGAACGTTCGGCGCAGCCCGTCAGGCAGACGAGCCCCGTGCTGTGAGCGCAGAGTTCGTCCAGCGACAGCGAGGGCTCGCCGCGCTGCTGTGCGCGCTCACGCGTGTGCGCGTGCGCGGCAGTCAGGATGCGGCAGAGACTGCGCCAGCCCTCGCCGTTCTCGACCAGCAGCGTGAGGTGCGCACCACCCGCGACCCGCACGTCGACCTCCGCGCCGTGGATCGCCCGCACACCGCAGTCGCGCGCGCTGAACGCTAGCTCCATCGACCCGGAGACCGAGTTGTGGTCCGTGAGCGCGAGGGCGCCGTGACCGAGCTCTGCTGCGCGTCGGGCGAGCTCGTGCGGCTGCGAAACGCCGTCTAGGAAGGAGTAGGCCGAATGGCAGTGCAGCTCGACGTAGGGCGCCGTCCCCACGATCTCCCCCTAGGCCCGCTGCACGAACCAGCGGCCTGTGCAGAGGTCGCGGAAGACCACGATGTTGCGTCCCCGCACGCCGACGACCTCCCAGTAGCGCCTGCGCAGCGGCGAGGACGTCCACCAGCGGTCTTCGACCAGCCACGACTCGCGCAACTGCTCGATGTCTTCGCCGTCGACGCGCCGCGGCGCCCCCGCGCCCCAGGTGACGTTCGCCGGGCGCGGCTCGTTCATCGGCCCGCCACGGGCGCGAGGATCGCCCGCCGCTCGGGCACGCGCGAGTCGACGTCGACCAGCAGCACGCGCAGCGCCGCGTCGCGCCCGGCCGCGGTGCGGACCTGCTCTACCGCCTCGGCGAGGCGCGCCCGGCGTGCGCTGTCGGCCTGCCCCAGCAGCGCCAGCTGGTCCCCGTCGGGTGGCCCGAAGCGCTCCACGGTCAGCGTCAGCGAGCGGGCCGGCGCAGGTAGCAGAGCGAGGTGCGGCGTAAGCGCGAGGCAGATCCGTTTGCTCTCGGCAAGCGGCTCACGCAGCATCACGCGCTCACTCCAGCCGCCGCCGGCGGCCAGCGCGGCGGCCAGGCGGACGGCGCGTAGTGTGCGCCCGCGGCGTTCGGGCCGCGCCAGAAGACGCTCGACGAGGAGCTCGGCCAGTCCGCCCAGCGCGAGGCCAGAGCAGGCCTCGTCGACCTCCTCGGTCTCGCTGAGCAGCTCCCGTGCGGAGCGGGGGCGCAGCGGCTCATCGCTGGCGCAGGCCAGCCGGTGCGCGGTGATGCCCGCGGGCCCGAAGCGGTCAGCGAGGGCGGCGCGGCCGAGCCGCTCGAGCTCGCCGAGGGTGCGCACGCCGAGGCGCATCAACGGCTCGACGAGACAGGCCGTCCGCTCGTCTCGCTCCAGCAGCGTCACGGGCCGCGCGGCGAGCCACAGTCGCCCCTCGGCTCCCTCCACGATCATCGCCCGGCGCGGGCGCGTCGCGAGCGCCGCCGCGAGCGCGCACAGACGCGTCGGCCCGGCACCGATCCGCACCGGCCGCGCGAGTGCACGGCGGAGCACGGCGATCACGCCGCGCACACCGCCGTACATGGCGTGCAGACCGTCGCTGTTCAGGTAGACGGTGCCCGGCGCTCCGGGCTCGACCGCCGCGCCGACCCCCTCGAGCGCGGCGAGTGCCCGCTCCCACTCGCGCTGCACCGCGCCGGGGTCGCCGGGCACGAGCTCCAGGCCGGGGCAGCGCGCGATCGCCTCTCCCAGCGCCATCCCGCGCTCCACCCCCTGCGCCTCAGCGGCACCGGACACCTCGCCGATGCGCGCCGTCGCCCCCGCGCGCTCGGTCGCCGGCGCGACGGCGAGCGCCCTGCCGGCAAGCACGCCGGCACCTCCGGCGGCCACGAGCAGCTCGAAACGGGGCAGATGGACGCACACCACCATACGAACATATGTTCGCATAGTGGCGGCGTCTAGTCCATGGTCAGCGGCCCCTCCGCGGCACCGGCCAGGAACTGGCGCACAAAGTCGTTCTCGGAGGAGAACATGCGCTCGGCGTCCCCCGCTTCGACGATCCGCCCGCGCCAGAGCAGCGCGATGTATTCGCCGATGCGCCGCGCGGACGCGATGTCGTGCGTGACGACGATGTAGGTCCCGTGGTGGATGCCGTGCATCTCCTGGATGAGCTCGCACAAAAGCGCGGTGCGAACGGGGTCGAGCCCGGAGTCGGGCTCGTCGAAGATCACGACATCCGGGTTCATCACGAGCGCTCGGGCGAAACCGGCGCGCTTGCGCATGCCCCCGGAGAGCTGCGACGGGGCGACGTCCATCGCGTCCCCCAGTCCGACGTCGACGAGGTGCCTCTCGACGCGCTCGCGGATCTCGCTCTCGGGCATGTCGGTGTGCTGGCGCAGCGGAAACGCGACGTTGTCGTAGACGGACATCGAGCCGAACAGCGCGCCGTCCTGGAAGAGCACGCCGATGCGCCGCCGCAGCTCGAGCAGATCGTGCATGTTCAGGTTCGGCACCGACTCGCCGTGCACGACGATGTCGCCTGAGTCGGGGAACATCAGGCCGATGATGTGCTTGATGAGCACGCTCTTGCCCGTCCCGGACGGCCCGAGCACGACGGTGATGGTGTCCTCGGGGAAGGCGACGTTCAGCCCGTTGAGGACGGGGACGCCGCCGAGACGCTTGACCACGTCGATGCAGCGGATCGACCAGTCGCCGGTCTCGGGATCCCCCGCGAGGGCGAGGTCGCTGCGGTGCCAGCGGTAGTCGTCGGACTGGGCGTCGTCGGTCTGGCTCATCAGGGCTTGTAGGTCACGTGCGGGAACTGCGATTCTTCGCCGTTGAATTTAGCCTTGCCCTGCTGGTTGCAGGCAGGGATGCCAACGTGGTTTTCGCTCGAGCCGGCGGGGTTGACGACTTTGAATTCTTCGAGGAGCTGGATCGTCTCTGCGGAGACAACTTCGTTCGCCGGGCCTTCGACGTAGGGCGCCTTGGCGGTGCAGTGCTTCGACTGGTACACGGGCAGTCCGCTAAGCAGCGACCGATACGTGCCTGCGAGCGGGTATGCGTTGAGCCTGGAGTAGCCCAGCGCTTCCTTGAAGACCGAGAGGCTTTCCGGGGTGACGACCGACATTGCGGTGAGAAGACGTGATTCGGGAGCGCCTTCGACGTTGCTGTTTTCCCCGTGGAATGTGCTGGCCGCTGTGAGATTGGCAAAGAATGCCTGGAGCTCACGGACGTATTCGCTGTTGTACTGGAGGAACGGATCGAGGTTGTGGAGCACCGGCCTCAGGTTTTCCAGCACGGGTTCGGTCAGCGCCAGGGACTTGCCGATGTCCGGAAGCGCGGTCTTAGCGGCTGCCGACAGCGGCCCGAGGTCGGTCAGAAGGCGATTGAACTGCGGGGCGAATGGCTCGGCCTCGTGAAGCAGCCTCGCGAGTTCAATCTCGGCCTTCTTGAATTCGTCGAAGTACGGGACGGCGGTGGTTTGGAACGTGTCGAGTTCGCGCAACGCCTGCGAGGAGCGTCGCTCGAATTCCGGTAGTTCTCGGAACGCCTGGGCAAACGAGTCGCTTGCGGCGGCGGCGGCGTGGAATGTCGCCGCGCCGCTTGCGATGAAGCGTTCGAGTTGATTGTTGCGTCCGGCGAGCGCGTTGAAGACGGTTCCGGTTTCCCGGACTAGCGCGCGTACCGCGCCTTCTTGCTGCTCGAGCACAGTCACAAGCGCGTTGGCGTTTTCAACGAATGGGTGCAGGCTTGCGAAGTCCGAGTTGATCTGTTCACCGCGCCCATTAATGCCGAGTGCGACGTCCTTCTGCCACGTCTGGAAAGCCTGCCGTGTTTCCGCGTTGAACGTCGAGATGATGTCGTCGAGCGTGACCGACGGTTTCACGTGCGAGTTGGGGAGGCGGCCGCCGTCCCGGATGTAGGGTCCGGCCTGCGGCAGCTTCGGAATTAGCTGGACGTACGTCTCGCCGAGCAGCGTCTTCTGGCGCAGGATCGCTTCGCTCGAGCGTCGGATCGGCGCGTACTGGCCGTCGACTTCGACTGTCGCGACCGACCGTCCTTCTGGTCCGAGATGGACCGAGATCACGTGTCCGACGGTCACTCCGCTGATGCGGACTTCGGACTGTTCGGTTAGCGCGAGAGCACGCGTGAAACCTACGTTGAATCGGTACCCCTTCGGTTTTAGAGGCAGAGGGCCCCCGAATGACGCCCAGAGGAACATCAGCAGCCCGAAGCAACTGAGGACGAAAAGAATGATCACCAGGATGTTGCCGATCGTCGGCGCCCGCTTCTGCATCAGCCGCGCCCTCCATCCGTGTGCATCATTCGCTCAGCCCCTCTTTTTTGCATTCTTCCTTCGACGGGGCCTTAAGAAGCTGTTCTAGTAGCTTGACGCTGTTGTTGGCCGATGCCGCCTGCTTCAGCACGTCGAGAAAGTCGCAGTTGAAGTAGATAATCGACCGTCCGAACGTCCCATCGGCGTCGGCGGAGCTAACGACGCTGTTCAGGTCGTGGTTCGCCCAATCTAGGAAGAAGAGGAACCCGCCCTTGTTGTGGCCCGGGTTGTATGCGAGCTCGTTGAAGAATTCGTTGAGAACGCCGAAGCTCGTCGTCAGTTGAGGAATAGCCTTTGAGAAATCCGTCGTTGCGGGCGTGAGCTTGCGCACAACCGGTAGTATTTCCTTCGCGAAGGGGCGAATTTCTTTTTCGATCACTGGCGCGGTCGTACGCGCGAGCTTGGCGCTTGCGCGCTGGGCGGCCTGGAGCGATTTCGCGAACGGGTCGAGCTCGTTCAGCGTCGGGGTGACGAGCGACGACGCAGTCGCGACCTTACCGAATGCCGATTGCGTCGATTCGAGGGCCCGTGGAAGTTTGTGTACGAGCGCTTCGACATTCCGATCCTCGTTGGCGAATGCGCGGAAGACCGTGTTGGACGAGTCGACCAGTTCGGCTAGCTGCTTATCCTTGCCGCCGAGCGCTTCCATGATGAGGCGGAAGTTGTGGATCGAGTCGCGGATGTCGACGTTCCGGGTTTTTAGTTCACGCGTGATTTCTTCGCCGAGTCGGGCTGTCGGCGCGAAACGCTTCAGTGCCGCCGAGAGATTGGCGGCATTGTGTTCGAGCCCTCCCGCCGCTCCGGCCAGCAGCAGCTGGAGGTAGTAACGGGTATCACCGTCGAGGCCCGCAAGGAACTGGTCAAAATCGACGTTAGGGGCGGTTTGGGCGAGCGGTACCGTTTCGCCGCTCTTCAGTTCCCCGGACCTCGGATTGCCAGGATTGACCTCGATTGTGATGTCCTGAAGCTGCGTCTTAGGTCTCAGGAGCAGTGTCGCGTTGCGATAAAAGTGCGCGTATTCGGGCTTGATTTTCATCGCGACAACCGCGATGCCGTGTTCAAGGTCGACGCTTTCAACTTCGCCGACCTTCGCGCCTGCAATTGTCACCGCTTGCCCCTGGCCCGGTGTCACGGCCTGGGCCGTTTCGAAGTCGGCACGGAGGATGAACCATTCGCTGCCGATGACCGGAACCCAGCCGGGCAGGGAGAGGTTCTCGTGGTCGAGAATGTAGCCGGCTACGCCGGCGGCGATCAGGATCATCACGACCACCGCGATAAACGCGGAGCGGTACCTCTCGATCTGTTCGCGTACGGATAGGCCGTGACCGGAGCCCCCCGTTTTCGCCGTGTGGTCGTCGACCGCCATCAGCTTCCGTCCGCGGGTCCGTGGGCCAGGGGCCCGTTGAAGTCAGGCAACTTCTGCTTGTCGCATTGGACTTTGGGCTCGTAGGGCGGCTCCTTCGATGGGTAGGCGGGACTCGTTCCCAGCGGCGGGAATGCGCTGTGGGCGAGCAGGCGCGCGTGGGAGGAGCTATCGGGAAAGCCGAGCATCTGGGTTGGTTTGCTCTTGAGCGTGATCGTGCCCGAGCTAAGGAGGAAGCGTGCCTCGGACCCGTTTCCGGTGAAGCTTTGGCCGAGCCCTGCTAGTCCGGTCAGCCCGTACCAGAATTCCTTGTACGCTTCCTCACCAGTCGTCGATGTGCCGTCTTGGAGCTTGGTGTTGCCCGCGGGGTAGATGAGCTTCGTGAGGCAACGGTTGAAGAGTTCGGTTTGCTTGTAGAGCGGGATCTGCTGCGCCTCGAGCTCCGCGAGCGTCGGGGCGGCCTCCTTCAGCGCCGACGCCACTCCGCCGAGCTCTTGTGGCCCGAGTGCCGCCTGGAGTTGCTTGATCCAGGGCAGCAGCGCAGTGACGGTCGCCGGCGTTTCGCGGACGCCGGGCAGGATGTCTTTTGCGAACCGCTGCGTCGGCCCGAACGACGCCTGGAGCTCGGAGAGGCCGTGGTCGACGCTCGTGAGCGCGCCGGGAAGGACCTGGACGGTGCGGGCGAGACTCGCCGACTGGTTGGCGAACGAGCGGAAGAAGGTGTCGAAGTTGACGATCAGTTCGCCGAGCGCCTGCTCGTGGACGTTCAGCGCCGCCGTGACCTTGCCGATTGAAGCGACGAGCTTGGTGAGATCTTCGCCGTTGACTCCGCCAAGAGCCTGGTTGACGATCGCCGTTCCACGCTCGGCTTCAGGGGCGAATTTGTAGACCCGGTTTAGAGCCTGCGAGGCGTCGAGGCCGCGCACTTCGGCTTCTTGTTCGGCATTCTCGGCGGCTGTGGGCTTTTTCGTGAGTGCGGCGCCGTATTCAATGAGGAAGACTTGGAGGTTGTGACGCGTGTCGGTGTTGAGCGCATCGAGAACTTGGTCCAGTTGAACCGGGTCTGCGGTCTGGTCGATCGGGATCGTGTGTCCGGAGGAAACCGACGGCGAGGAAGGTGTTCCGGGCTGCAGTTCGACGAACCAGTTGCCTTCGAGGAAGATGCGTGGCCTGATCTTCAGCGTCGCGTCTTCGTGGATGGGCAGGCCCTTTTCTTCGATTTCCATCGAAACGAGTGCAGTCGACCCTTCGCGCTTGATCGACGTGACTTCGCCCACGTCGACCCCTGCGATGCGCACCGGCGACTTGGATTTGATGTTGATTGCGGACTCGAACTGCGCCTTGAGCTGGAAGTTGTGCGTGAACGGGATGCTCTTCGTGATCGCGAAGTACGAGATCACGATCAGAGCGACGATCGTGATGACGCCGATGCGGACGGGTTTGACGCGACGCTGGAGTTCGCGGACGGGAACGTCGGAGTGGCGGCCGAATTTGAGGGCCATCACGAGCCGCCCTTCAGGCCGAGCGCCTTCTGCACCGACGACGGATACTTTTCGCCGTAGAGGTCCTGCGACCGTGACGTGAATTCGCGGTTGTTTTCGACGTCAGACGCGGGAAGGTTCGAGTCCACCGTTTTTTCCTTTAGGTAGGCCTCGTTGCCCGCTTCGCAAACTTGGCGTTGCCCGGCGCCGCTGACATTCGGATAGGGGTTCGCGTGCAGATAGTTGTTGGGGATAATCTGGCCGTCGGGTGTTTTTTCCTGCGAGTGACCGTTGGCGGGGGCGGAAGCTGGGTACCCGTCGTTGTTCGGCCCCAGGGGGGAGAGCAGGAACGCGGAGCGCGCGAGCGTTCCGACGCCGATGTTCTCCGACTCGAGGCTCGCAAGGTTGCGGAACGTTAGCGTTAGGTAGTTGCACTTCTCCTGCTCGGGAGCGATCCCGGCGAGCAAGGGCGCCCCAAGTTCCGCGGTCCGGGTGAAGTCTTCAAACGCCAAGATGACGATCGGATTCTTCGTGAACTTCTCGAGCGACTTGGCCGTCGCCGTGGTGAATTTGGTGAGTGACTCAGCGGTCTTGAAGTTCTTGGTGCCGACGGTGAACGCGTGCGCGAGTTCCGGCGCGACGGTGGTAAGCGATTCCGCGCTCGGGCGCAACAAGTGCATGAACGTCGCCGCCTTTTCGAGCAGCGGTGCCTGATGGGGAAGCGAGTAGATCGCCTGACGCAGGGAAGCGGGACCTTCGGCTGTCGCTTCTTCCAGCGGCTTTGTGACCGTCGCCCAGGCCGTGAAGAATGTGTTGAGGTCGACGTAGTACTGCGCTTGCTGCTGGGCGACGTTTGCTCCCTGCTCCGCCGCGCGGTCGAGCGCTTTGAAGAGGCCCTTGAGGTTCGTTTCCTTGCTCGCGAGGTTGTGGAGAACCGGGATCGCCTTTTCGACGAGTGGCTTGAGTTCGGCGATCGTTTCGTTCAGGCCTCTCCCCCGGGCCGCGAGGCCGTCGCCGAAGTTGTTGGAGTTGACCTTGATCGCGGCGCGCGTCGGCCTGTTGAACATGTTGAAGAGTTCGTCGATGGCGACCGTTTCGCGGACCTGACTCGACGGCAGGGTGCCGCCGGATGGGATCTTCCGGACCGAGTTGCCCTTTTCGAGTTCGAGGTACCGCAGCCCGATCGCCGAGACCGACTGCACGATTGCGTGGGTGTTCGCGGGCAGGCTTTCCAGTTTCTTTTCGAGCTGCAGGTGCGCGACCGCGACCACCCGTCCGGTCGCGGGATACTCCTTGGGCGTGATCGACGTGACGAGGCCGACCCGCGTGCCGGCGATCCGGACCTGGTTCGCCTTGATAAGCCCAGATGCCTCGGGCAGTTCGACGTTGATGTCGTAGGTCGGCACGAACGGCAGCCCGTTGTTGGCGTTGTACGCGAGGAACACCGCGACGACGATGATGAGCGTCGTGACCGCGCCGATCAGGAGCGGGTTGGAGGCGAGCGATGTCGAGCGCCGCGGGCTCACTTCGGCGTCTCCAGCGGATCGCAGGAAAGGAGCCCACTGTCTTCGAAGGGGGAGGAACCGTCTTCGGACGGTTCGGTCGCTCCACCCGGGCAGCGCTTGAGCTGGTTGGTGATCAGGCCTTCGAGGACTTCGGTGGTCGAGTTGGCCGGACGCAGCGTTTCGCCCGCGCCGTAGTTGAAGTCGGGGAACACCGGCTCGACGTGCGCGTAGTGACCGTTCGCGTCGTAGAAGGAGCCCGCCTGTGCGAATGTCCGGGTTGCGGCCTCGAGATCAGGCGAATAGGGGCCGAAGAAGGCCGTGATCGGCACGGATTCTTCGAGCGCCTTGACGGAAGCCGGCGACGTTGTCTCGAGCTGCTTCAGGAGCGCGGGAACTGCGCGCGCGAGTTCAGTGAGGTCGTTGTCCTTTCCGGGCTTGCTGAACGCCGTGGCGAGGTCGCTGACCGGACCCGTGGCGGTGTGCACGAGCGGGCGCAGCTTCTGTAGCAGCGTGATCAGAGCCGGCGTTGTCGGCTTGGACGTTTCGATCAGCTTCGTGAGGGCATCCAGCGTCGCAGGTAGGTCAGCGAAGGTTTCATTGCCCTGGTGCAGGGTGATCGGCAGCTGCGTGAACGCTGCGGTGAGTTCGCGCTGATGGGCGGCGACTGCTTCAAACGTCGTCGCACCGTTCGAGATCAAACCTTCGAGTTGTTCGCTGCGCGCGCCGACGACGGTGACGGCCTTCGCCGCTTCGATCAGAAAGCGCGTGAACACGGGCTCGTTGTGGACGAGCTGGGCGAAGACCTTACTGGTGGCACTGAGCGCGGGCGAAAAGAATTCGACCGATTCGCCGAACGGCTTGCTCTCGTTTTCGTACTGCTGTGCCATGCCCTGGATGAACTGCTGCAACCCCTTACGCGTCGCGGGGTTCAGCGTGTCGAAGAGCTGGTCGAGGTCGGTCACTTCTTTCGTCGCGCCGACGGGGAGGGTGCCGCCTTCGGCTATGTCTGGAGCGTTGTTTGGGCCAGGCGATAGAGCGATGTATCGGTTGGCCACGCTTGACAGCGATGGAACCCTGACTTGCGCCGTGGTCCCGCGGTGCAGCGGCGCGAGCGACGATTCGATTTCGATCGTGACGCGTGCTTTGAAGGCCTTGGTAAGGGTGATCTGTGTGACCGAGCCGACTGGCACGCCGCCGACCTGAACCTGGTCGCCGCGGACGAGCTGGTCGGCTTCGGCGAACATGAGGTTGTAAGTCGCGGAGCCGGAGCTGCCGAAGATCAGAAGCGCAGCACCAAACACGACAAGCGCCAGCGCGCCGATGCCGGCCACGCGCCCCCAGGGCACGCCCCGAGGCGGTGAGCCAGGCGGCACGCGCGGGGGCGGAGGCGGAGGAGCCGCGGGCGGCGGCACGGGTGGGGGGCTAGTCGTCGCCAAGACGCTCCGTATTGCGTTGCGTGTTCGCTCGGCGCGTCATCGCCCCAACAGGTAGTTGAGAAGGGGCCCGTCCGCGCTGCCCGCACTACCCGGTCCGCCGACGGCAGGCCTGCCGTCGATGTCGGCGAGCGTGCGCGCGAGAGCCGAGGACGTTTCGTGCGCCGACGCAGTTGACGCGCTCGTGCCGGTCGGGGGCCGGCCTTCGTTGAAGAGTTTCCGCCCGCAGCCAACCTTTTCGGTCAGTTCGACTTTCAGGCAGGCCGTGCCAACACCTTCAGAGCGCAGGAAGTGGCCGAGCTTGTCGTAGCCGTTCGCCGTTCCGGCGCCGAGGAAGATGAAGTCCATGATCCGCTCGAGGCCACCTGTCCCCCGCAGGCTCGTGAGAAGCCCTGCAAGATTCGTAGCGGTCGGCAGTCCAGCGCGACCGAGTTTTTCGAGCTGATCAAGTAGCGGCAGCGTTGCGACGAGCGCGGGGCCGGTCTCCTTGCCGGCCTTGCCGAGGTCGACGGTGTACTTTTCCGACGCCGCCGAGAAGGCCGGGGTCTGCTCGAAGAGCTTCGAGATCGACGGGGCCGCCGTGAGCAGTGGCCTGAATGCACCCGTCGTTTCGTCGGCGAAGTGCCCGAGTCGATCCATCGCCGGGCCGAGCTCTTCGAGGAAGCGGGGGAAGAGCGCAAGGTTTTCTTCGAGCGCCTTGCTCTGGTTCGCCGAGGCCTGAGAGACCTTCGCGCTTTCGGCGATGAAGTTCGCGAACTGGTCACGGACACCGGCCCACGGGGCGAGCGCCTTGTTCGAGTCGACGGCGAGTTTCGTGAGCACTTTGTTCTGGCTCGCGAGGATCTGCAGCACCCGGTCGAGTTCCTGAAGCGCGGGATTTGCGCGGCGGATGACGGCGTTCAGGTCGCTACCGCGTTCGGCGAGCCCGACGCCGAGTTCGTTGAGGATGATCGTGAAGCGCTCACGTTCGGGCAGCCGCTGCAGATCACCGAGCAGGTCGACATCGACGGGGCTGTGGGTGTTCGTGACCGGCAGCAGGTACTGGCCTTCGCCTTCGTGTCCTTCGGGGATCTTTTTCAGCGGCGGCGGCAGCGGGGTTCCTTCAGGCCGCGGCTGGGTCGGCAGGCAGTCGACGTACTTCTCGCCGATCAGCGCCTGCGGGCGGATGATGCAGCTCGCGTCCTGGCGGAAGTTCTGGAAGCCCTCGTTTTCGATCTTCAGTTCGACCGCGGCCTTCTGCTGCGGCGTCGGCGTGACGGCACCGACCGTGCCGACGTCGGCGCCGGCGATCTTCACCTCCTCGCCGGAGATGACATTGCCCGCGTCGTCGAAGATCGCGCGGACGATGTAGGAGTGGTTTTTGCCGCCGGCGGCGACGGAGAAGACGAGGGCGAGCGCGACCAGCAGAACCCCGACCGCGCCGAGCGCGGCAGCTCTGCTGCTGCGGATCCGTTCCCTCACAGCGTCCCTTCCCTCTCCCAAACTTCGGCCCTTCACGGAAGCGACCCCACACCGGTGGGGTCGCTGACCGCACTTCCGTGATTAGGAGCTTACGCCCTATCGGGCGAAGGCCCCGCAGTTAGCAGCGTTACTTGCGCGGGCAGGGCGCGTGGTATTCCTTCTTCACGGTCTCCCGGGGGATCTCGGTCCCTTCGTATTCGACCGCGGCGAACGTCAGTTCGGTTTTGACCGGGAGGTAGTGTTTGGGGCACTTCTTCGGCACCGTGCCGTAGTAGTAGGTTTTGCGGCCCTTCTTGTAGGCCGACCCCGTCTTCACCGAGATCGCTTCCACCGACGCGTACGGTGCTCCCGGCAGCGATTCGACGAGCGGCACGACGCCGCTGAAGACCGGGCCGTGCCCGCCTGCGCCGTGGAGGTCTTTGAAGCTGCCGGCGGAGGCGATGTAGAGTTCGACCGGGTGCTGGCCGATCGTCACGAACTCCAGCCCGCGGGACGTGTAGTAGCCCTGGATCGGCGACCGGAAGGGCTTTCCGGCGGCCGGGTGCGGTCCGTACCACTCGCGCACCTTTTCCCATTCGTGGTATTCGTGTTTTTCGACGAGTTCTTTCTCGTGCGCTTCGTACGCTTCGCATTCGGGGCCCGAGATGCCTTCGGGGCATTCCTTCTCGAACTGCACGCTTCCTTCGACGTAGCCCTGCGGTCCGGCCTTCGAGGCCTTCGGGCAGCGCGCCGCCAGTTTGTGGTTGATGAGCGATTCCGAGCAGGTCGTGAACCCCTTCGGGTGTAGCTCGGAGCCCTGTGGCAGGTAGAAGTTGACGTGTTCGAGCGGCGCCGGCGCGCCGTAGTATTCGGTGCCGGTGATCGTGTATTCGGCGTTGACGGCGGCGCCGGCGCCGAAGAAGTTGCCGGTGTGCTTGAAGCCCGGGATGGGCACGGCCGTCGCTTTGAACTTCACGTTCGGCGTGGCCGACGCTGTGGCGGGGATCGCCAAGACGGCAAGCCCGGCAATCGCAATGAAAGTGGATGCTGCTCTGCGCATCTTGATGATCTCTCCTCGTTCCAGTTTCTGGTGTCGGCTGCGGCAGCCGAGCCACCGTCCGAAGTCAGGCGGCAGCACCCCATGCGGCATGCCCCTGCGAATCGGCCGATAACCCTATAGCTACACGCCCTTGCGTTACAAGCTGGAACCGCCCGCGCCGCCCACAGTTGCGGTCCTCACGGCGCGAGGTCCAGCTGCTCACCCGTAAGCGTGACGCCGAGCGGTTGCAGGATGACCTGCCGCGGCCCCTCCTCCACGGCGCCCGCGCGGAGCGCGAACAGCCCCGTCTCCTGGGCCGCCGCGACGACGCTCTCGCCCGCGCCGGCGGCGCAGTAGACGGCCCAGCCGGTGCCCATGTTGAGCGTGCAATGGGCCTCTTCCGCGTCCATCCCCGACTGCTGGACGATCAGCTCGAGGACCGGTGGGACCTCGGGCAGCACGTCGATCCTGTACGTCAGCTCGCGGCGCGGGCGCATCAGCTTCAGCAGGCCGTGCCCGGTGATGTGGCTGTGGTAGTGGACGGGCGCCGAGATCTCGTGTAGGCGTGAGACCAGCCGCGCGTACATCGGGGCGGGGTCGAGCAGCGCCTCGCCGAACGTGCGCCCGTCGGCGAGCGGCGTCGCGTAGCCGCGCGCGAGTCCCGCCGCGACGCGCCGCGCGAGCGACGCGCCGTTCGCGTGCAGGCCGGTCGAGGCGACGAGCACGATCTCGTCGCCGGGAGCCAGCTGCTCGCCGAGGAGCGCGCTTGCCCCCTGCGGGACGACGCCCACGGCGGCGCCCGCTAGCTCGATCTCGGCGGGGTCGACGAGGCCCGCGAGCGTCGGCGACTCTCCCCCGCCCCAGGTGCAGCCGGCGTCGGCGCAGGCGCGCTGCCAGCCCTCGATCAGCGAGCGGGCGCGCTCCTCGTGCTCGTACCACGCGGCGTCGCCGGTAGCGAAGTACGCGTTGCAGACGAGTGGAAGCGCGCCGACGCAGGCGAGGTCGCCGAGGATCGCCGCGACCGCGTCGTAGGCGACGTCCGCGAAGCGGTCGACGCCGAGCTCCTCCAGCACGGCGCGCGCGATGACCGACTTGGTCCCGAGGCCCTCGACGACGAACGCGAACTCGCGCCCCGCGAGCTCGAACACGAACGCCGGCTCGCCGCGCGAGTCGTCGCGTGGCGTCGCGCCGCGCGCGACCAGGAGGTCCGAAGTCGCCGCGGCGAGTGTCATCGCCGCGCGCTTGCCGGCGTCGAGCGTCTCGTAGTCGACGCCGGCTTCGCGGTAGGACGCACCTTTCTCGCCCATCGGCGATGATCCTACGCCGTACCCACGGGGAAGAGGAGCGGCGCGATGGACTTCCAGCACAGCGAGCGGTGTCTCGAGATGAAAGAGCAGCTCGAGGCCTTCATGGACGAGCACATCTACCCGGCCGAGGAGGTCTACCACCGCCAGGTCGCCGAGTCGGGAGACCCGCACCACCATCCGGCCGTCATGGAGGAACTGAAGGCCAAGGCGCGCGCCGACGGCCTCTGGAACCTCTTCCTGCCCGACGAGAAAGACGGCGCGGGGCTCGCCAACGCCGACTACGCGCCGCTCGCCGAGATCATGGGGCGCTCGCACATCGCCTCGGAGGCGTTCAACTGCTCGGCGCCCGACACCGGCAACATGGAGGTGCTGCACCTCTTCGCGACCGACGACCAGCGCGAGCGCTGGCTCGTCCCGCTGCTCGAGGGCGAGATCCGCTCCGCGTTCGCGATGACCGAGCCGGCCGTCGCGAGCTCCGACGCCGTGAACATCGAGATGAGCATCGCGCGCGACGGCGACGAGTACGTGCTCAACGGGCGCAAGTGGTGGACCTCCAACGCCTACCACCCGAACTGCCGCGTGATGATCGCGATGGGCAAGACCGACCCGGACGGGCCGCCGCACCGCCAGCAGAGCATGGTGCTCGTGCCGCTCGACACGCCCGGCGTAACGGTGCTGCGCAACCTCACTGTGTTCGGCTACGACGACCAGGAGGGCCACGCCGAAGTCGACTTCGAGGACGTGCGGGTGCCCGCGTCAAACCTCATCGCCGGCGAGGGCGACGGCTTCATGATCGCCCAGGCGCGCCTCGGCCCGGGGCGCATCCACCACTGCATGCGCGCGATCGGCGCCGCGGAGCGCGCTCTCGCTTCGATGTGCGAACGCGCGGTCGCGCGCTCGACGTTCGGGCGGCCGCTCGCGACGCGCGGGAACATCCAGGACTGGATCGCCGAGTCGCGCGTCGAAATCGAGATGGCGCGCCTTTTGACGCTCAAGGCGGCGTGGCTGATGGACACCGTCGGCAACCGCAACGCGCGAACCGAGATCGCCGCGATCAAGGTCGCCGCGCCGAACGTCGCGCTGAAGGTCCTCGACCGTGCGATCCAGGTCCACGGCGGCGGCGGCGTGAGCCAGGACTTCGGGCTCGCGAGCGCCTACGCGCACCTGCGCACGCTGCGGCTCGCCGACGGCCCGGACGAGGTGCACAAGCTCTCGATCGCACGGCGCGAGCTCGCGCCCTACGTCCCCTCGGACTGACGGCTGCGACGCCGAGCGACTAGGTTTCGCGGGCGGGCTATTGGGAGGTAGGTCGATGGGGACAGCCAACGGGCACGGGCCACGCGCGATGCGCGTCGTGATCGTCGGCGCCGGCTTCGGCGGCATCGCCGCGGCGATCGAACTGCGCCGCAAGGGGTTCGAAGACATCGTGATCCTCGAGCAGGGCCCGGGCATCGGCGGCACGTGGCTCTTCAACTCGTACCCGGGCTGCGCCTGCGACGTCCCCAGCCACCTCTACTCGTACTCTTTTGAGCAGCGGCGCAACTGGTCGCGCCTGTGCTCGCTGCAGAGCGAAATCCTCGACTACCTGCGTGACGTCGCGCGACGGCACGGCGTCGACCGCCTCGTCCGCGCCAACACGACGGTCACCGGCTGCACCTGGGACGAGCGCCGCGGCCGCTGGAGCGTCGAGGTGACGGACGGCGAGAGCATCCAGGCCGACGCGGTCGTCTTTGCGACAGGCCAGCTTCACAAACCGGCGCTGCCGCGGATCGAGGGCCGCGAGAGCTTCGCCGGCGTGAGCTTCCACTCCGCCGAATGGGACCACGACTACGACATGCGCGGCAAGCGCGTCGCGATCGTCGGCACCGGCGCGAGCGCCGTGCAGATCGTCCCCGAGATCGCCCCCAAGGTCGGCAGGCTCGAGGTCTTCCAGCGCACCGGCAACTGGTTTCTGCCGCGGCGCAACCGCCCCTACCCGGGCGCATTGCGCGCCGCCGTCAGCACGCTCCCGATCGTGCAGGAGCTGCGGCGCCTTTTCATCTTCTACTACACGGAAGGGCTCACGATGACGATCCGCCATCCGCGGACGCTCGGCCGACTCGCGGCGCTCCGCTCGGCCCTCTTCATGCGCTCGCAGATCCGCGACGGCGAGCTCCGGCGCCGGATATGGCCCGACTACACCTTCGGCTGCAAGCGCGTCCTCTTCAGCTCCTATTTCCTGCCGGCGCTTCAGCGACCAAACGTCGAGGTGACAACAGAGGCCATCACCGAGGTCCGCCCGGAGGGGCTTCTCACCGCCGACGGGCGCCTGCACGAGGTCGACTGCATCGTCTGGGCGACCGGCTTTCGCACGCATGACTTCGTCCTTCCCATGCGCGTCACCGGGCGACAGGGCCGCACGCTCGAGCAGGCGTGGGGCGCCTCCCCGCGCGCCTACCTCGGCATGACGGTGCCGGGCTTCCCGAGCATGTTCCTGATGTACGGCCCGAACACCAACACCTCCGGCGGCTCGATCCTCGTCTACCTCGAGGCGCAGGCGGCCTATATCGCGCAGGCGCTCTGTCACGTCCGCGCGAGCGGGGCGGCGGCGGTCGACGTGAAGGCCGACGTCGAGGACGCCGCCGACGCGGCGGTACAGGCGCGCTTCGCGGGGACGGCGTGGGAGCAGTGCGCCTCCTGGTACCGCCAAGAGGACGGGCGCATAGTCGCGAACTGGCCGGGCTACATGCGCGACTACGTCGCCGCCACACGCGTCCTCGACGCCGAGGACTACGAGCTGGTGCCGCGGCCCGAGGCGGCGCCGGTCCCGGCGGAAATCGCGGGAGGCGCCCGTGTATGACTACGTGATCGTCGGCGCGGGCTCGGCCGGCTGCGTGCTTGCGAACAGACTCTCGGAGGACCCAGCCGTAAGCGTTCTCGTGCTCGAGGCGGGCGGCAGCGACCGCTCGATCAAAGTCAAGATTCCCGCCGCGTTCCCGCAGCAGTTCCACACGAAGCTCGACTGGGACTACTTCAGCGAGCCCGAGCCGCACGTCGACGGCCGCGCGCTCTTCATTCCACGCGGCAAGATGCTCGGCGGCTGCAGCTCGATGAACGCGATGCTCTACGTCCGCGGCCGGCCGCTCGACTACGACGGCTGGGAGGCACAGGGCGCACCGGGCTGGGGCTACGCCGACGTCCTGCCGTACTTCAAGCGCTCCGAGAACAACGTCCGCGGCGCCTCGGAGTTCCACGGCGTCGGTGGCCCGCTCGAAGTCGTCGAGCAGCGCTCGCCGCGGCCGGTCAACCGCCGCCTGCTCGGCGCGAGCGCCGAATTCGGGATCCCGCGCATCGCCGACTACAACGGCCCCGAGCAGGACGGCGTATCGGTGTTCCAGGTGACGCAGCGCGGCGGCCGGCGCTGGAGCGCCGCCGACGCGTACCTGCGACCGGCGATGACGCGGCCGAACCTCGAGGTGCGCAAGAAGGCACAGGTCCGCGGCGTCGAGTTCGACGGCCGCCGCGCCGTCGGCGTGCGCGTCGCCGGCCGCGGCGGCGAGGACGTCATCCGCGCCGAGCGCGAGGTGATCCTCGCCGCCGGCGCGATCGGGTCGCCGCAGCTGCTGCTGCTCTCCGGCATCGGCGCCGCCGACGCGCTGCGCGGCGTCGGCATCGAACCTCTCGTCGACCTCCCGGGCGTCGGCGAGAACCTGCAGGACCACCCGTTCGTCACGGTGATGTGGGAGGTCAGCGAAGGCAACACGCTCTACGGCGCGGACAAGCCGAAGCCCCTCGCCGAGTGGCTCCTGCGCAAGAGCGGCCCGCTCACCTCGACCGTCGCGGAGGTCTGCGCGTTCACGCGCACGCGCGGCGGCCTGCCGGCCGCGGACATCCAGTTCCACATGGGTGCCGTGTACTTCGAAGACCACGGCCAGGAGACGTACGACGGCGATGTCGTCGTGATCGCGCCGACGCTCGTCTCGCCGAAGTCCCGTGGCCGCGTCTGGCTGCGCTCCACCGACGCGGCCGACCCGCCGCACATTCTTACGAACACGCTCGCCGAGCCGGACGATGTCGCGTCGCTCGTCGCGGGCGTGCAGATGGCGCGCGAGATCGCGGCCCAGGACCAGCTCAGCGAGATCGTCGTCAGCGAGCTGAAGCCCGGCGCCTCGGTGCAGGGACGCGAGGAGATCGAAGGCGACCTGCGCCGCCGCCTGATGCTCATCTACCACCCCGCCGGCACGTGCCGCATGAGCGACAGCGCCGACGGCGCCGTCGTCGACTCGAGCCTGCGCGTCCATGGGACGGAGGCGCTGAGGGTCGTCGACGCGTCGATCATGCCCACGATCACGGGCGGCAACACGCACGCGCCGACCGTCATGATCGCCGAGAAGGCCGCCGACCTGATCCGCGCATCGCCGTGAGCCTGCGCATCAACTACGAGCGCCGTGGCGAAGGGCCGCCGCTGCTGTTGCTGCACGGCGTCGGTCACCACTGGCAGGCGTGGCGGCCCGTGATCGAGCGGCTCGAAGGCGAGTTCGACGTCATCGCGGCCGACTCGCCCGGCTTCGGGCGCTCGGCGCCGCTCACTCCCGGCATCGAACCGTCGATCGTCGCGTACGCCGACGCGTTCGAGTGGTTCCTCGCCGAGCTCGGCCTGCACCGTCCCCACGTCGCCGGCAACTCCATGGGCGGCGCGATCGCCCTGGAGCTCGGCCGCCGGCACGCCGCGGCGTCGGTCACCGCGTTCTCGCCCGCCGGCTTCTGGACGCCCGCAGAGCTCGCATACTGCCGCTCCTCCCTCGGCCTGCTCGGCTCCACGCCGCAGCCGCTGCGGCCGCTGCTCGAAAGGCTCGCCGCGACGAAGGCGGGGCGGGTCGCGCTCTTCTCGCAGACGTTCGGCTACCCCGCCCGCCTGCCGGCGGACGAGGCGGTCGGGACGCTGCGGGACGCGTGGGCGGCTCCCGCCCTGAAGAGCGCTCTGCGCGCATTCTCGTCGTACCGCTTCCACGACGGCGACGAGCTGAAGGGGACGCCTGTGACGATCGCGTGGGGACGGCGCGACGCGCTGCTGCCGTTCGCGCTGCAGGCGCCGCGCGCCCGCACGGAGCTGCCCGACGCCGAGCACCTCACGCTCGGCGCCGGCCACGTGCCCTTCTACGACGACCCGGCCGCCGTCGCGAGCGCGATCCGCGACCATGCGGCGCGCGCCGCGGTCGTCCTCGCACCCTCCTGACGGCTTCAGAGCGCGAGCACCATCCAAACGTGCGGCAGGCCCGCTTCGTAGAACACGTCGGAATCGACGATGAACCCCGCCTTCTCGTAAAGCTCGGTCGCGTACGTCTGCGAGGCGAGGATCGCGCGGGCGCAGCCCGCTTCCCGCGCGCCCTGGACGCCGAGATCCATCATGGCCTGGCCGATGCCGCGGCGGCGCCACCTGGGCTCGACCGCGACGCGGCCGATTTTCGCCACCTCGCCGCGGACGAGCAGTCGCAGCGTGCCCACGACGCGGCCGTCGTCGATCGCGACGACGTGGCGCGCCTGCTCGTCGAGTCCGTCCATCTCCTCGTCCGGCGGCACGCCCTGCTCGCCGCAGAAAACCTGCTCGCGCAGCGCCAGCGCCGCGCGGTACTGCTCCTGCCCGGTGACCCACACTATGCGGGGTGCGCCGTCGCTCACGGCGCCACGATGGCAGAAGCGGCCGCGCGGCGGCGCGAAACTCGGCCGCCGAGGCGCCGCGCACGCGCCCCGGCGGCGGCCACCGCCTACGCTTGGCTGCGGCAGGCGGCAGGCACCCCGTGCGTGGCAGCGCTGCTGAACGACCACGACGGGGAGTCCGGTCGCGAGATCCCTGAAACCGTTCGGGAAGGTTCGCAATCCATGCACGCCGAAGGTACGGCCGTCCCGGAGCACCGGCAAGCAGCGCACGCGCAATATCCGTCCACGAAGCCCGGGCGCCGCCGGGCACGCCGCGTCGGAGCGCGTGCGAGCCCGTGAGCCGCGTCGTCGTCAACCTCACCGTCTCGCTTGACGGCTACATCGCCGGCCCGAACGACGGACCGGGGAACCCGCTCGGCGACGGCGGCGCCGCCCTTTTCGCGTGGTGGTCCGCGGGCCAGGTAGCGCTGCGCGGCGACGAGCGCCTGCGGCCGCCGGCGGCGAGCCTCCCGTTCGTCGAACGGATGCTCGACGTCGGCGCGGTCATCACGGGGCGCCGCACGTTCGATATCGCGGGCGGCTGGGGCGGCCAGCACCCCCTCGGCGTGCCCTTCTTCGTGCTCTCGCACCGGCCGGTGCCGGCGCACGTCGGCCCCGGAACCGACGGCCACGCCGTGGCCGGCACGATCGAGGACGCGCTCGCGTCGGCGCGCGCCGTCGCGGGCGGGCGCGCCGTCGCCGTCGGCGCCGCGAGCGTCGCGCAGCAGTTCATCCGTGCGGGGCTGCTGGACGAACTGCAGCTCAACCTCGTGCCGGTGCTGCTCGGCGGCGGCGTGCGCCTCCTGGAGAACCTCGGACCGACGGCGCCGCGGCTCGAGCTCCGCGATTTCCTCGCCTCAGACGGGGTAACGCACCTTGCGTACACGGTCATCCACTAGCGCGCCCGCGCGGTTAGACTCGGTCGCAGGCGCACGCTGCGGTTCCAATGGCAGAGCGACTCGCCGACATCTATTTCGAGCTCGTCGACGACCGGGCGGCGGTGGGGCTGCGTGCGTACGACGGCAGTGCCGTCGAACGCGAGCGCGAAGTGGCGACCGTCGACGTCCGCCGACCCCGCGCTCTGCGCTACCTCGCGACTGCCCCGGGTGAGCTGGGGCTCGCGCGCGCCTACGTCATGGGCGACATCGAGATCGACGGCGATGTGCACGCCGCGCTGCGCGAGCTCGAGGCGCACCGGCGCCCCGGTCTGAACGCGCTCGACCTGCTCGGCCACGTCAAGCGCTGGATGCTGCGGCCCGCGCCGACACCCCAGGAGGAGCTCCCGGCGCCGTGGCGCCGTGGCCTTCGAAGACACTCGCGAAAACGCGACGAGGACGCGATCGCCCACCACTACGACCTCTCGAACCGCTTCTACGAGCTGATGCTCGGCCCGTCGATGGTCTATTCGTGCGCGGTCTTCCCGGCGCCGGAGGCGTCGCTGGAGGAGGCGCAGCGCGAAAAGCTCGATCTCATCTGCCTCAAGCTGGACCTGAAAGCCGGCGAGCGGTTGCTCGACGTCGGCGCGGGCTGGGGCGGCCTCGTGCGCCACGCGGCCGCGCACTACGGCGTGAGCGCCCTCGGCGTGACGCTCTCACGCGAGCAGGCGCAGTTCGCGACGCGGGCGATCGCCGACGAGGGCCTTGCGGGGCAGGCTGAGGTGCGCCAGCTCGACTACCGCGACCTCGACTCCTCCAAGTTCGACGCGGTTGCCTCCGTCGGCGCGATGGAGCACTTCGGCAAGGCGTCGCTGCGCTCTCACTTCGCGGCGATGGCCGCGCGCCTTCGCCCGGCCGGGCGGATGCTCAACCACGCGATCTCGCGACCGACGGGACGCCAGGGTGTGCGCGCCGGTGCGTTCGTGGACCGCTACGTCTTCCCCGACGGCGAGCTCGAGAGCATCGGCACCGTCGTCAGCGCGATGCACGACGGGGGGCTGGAGGTCCGCCACGAGGAGAACCTTCGCGAGCACTATGCCATGACGCTCCGTGAATGGTCGGCGAACCTCGAGCACGCTTGGGAGGAGGCCGTCGCCGAGGTCGGCGAGCGGCGCGCCCGCGTGTGGCGACTTTACCTCGCCCTGTCGCGGATCGGGTTTGAAACGAACCGCATCCAGATCCACCAGGTTCTCGGCGTGCACACTGCGGCCAGCGGCGACTCGGGGATGCCGCTGCGGCCGAGCTGGGAAGCGGCGCGGCCGGCCCGCAAACGCCGCTTCCGCAAAGCCGCCGAACGCGATCAGGACGACGCCGAAAGGAGCGCGGAGGAGGCCGCGCCGAAGGCGCGGCCGAAGGCGCCGGCCAAGCGGGCGTAGCTGCCCGCGGTCCGCGCGCACCCAACCGAAGAGAGGGTCGACGCGATGGATACGCCTGAAGTTGTCCCGGCGCTGGAGTGGCAGGCAGCACGCGAAGCGCTCCTCGCGAAGGAGAAGGAGCTCACGCGCGCGCGTGACGCGCTCGCGGCCGAACGACGGCGCATGCCGTGGATGCGGGTCGAGAAGCGGTACCGCTTCGACGGCCCCGAGGGCGAGGCGAGCCTGCTCGACCTGTTCGAGGGACGCCGCCAGCTGATCGTGTACCGCTTCTTCTTCGAGCCGGGAGTGAAGGGTTGGCCCGAGCGCGGCTGCGGCGGCTGCTCGTTCCTCGCCGACCAGGTCGCGAACCTCGCCCACCTGAACGCCCGCGACACCACCCTCGCGTTCGCGTCGCGCGCGCCGCAGGCCGACATCGAACGCTGGAAGGCGCGCATGGGCTGGCCGATGCCGTGGTACACGATCACGGACGACTTCGACGCCGACTTCGGCGTCGACGAATGGCACGGGACGAACGCGTTCGTCCGCGACGGCGAGGAAATCTTCCGCACCTACTTCATCGACAACCGGGGCGACGAGGCGATGGGCGGCACGTGGGCCTACCTCGACATCACCGCGTTCGGCCGTCAGGAGAGCTGGGAGGACTCGCCCGCCGGCTACCCGCAGAGCGAGCCCTACGGGTGGTGGCGCCTGCACGACGAGTACGAGACCGCGCAGGGCGGCTGACGGCCGACGGCGGCGCCGCTACCGCGGCGCGCCGGGCCCCGCGGAGCGACCGTCCGGCGGCGCGTCGCCAGCAGGCTCGGCTGGCGCGGGCGCCGCGGGAGCGGTCTCGATGGCGGCGGTCTGCGGGCCGCCGCCGGCGGCCGGCTGCTCTTCGAGCGGCGGGTAGGTCTCGGTGAGCAGGAAGATGTAAGCGTCGCTGCGAGCTATGTACGAGTTCGCCATCGCCATCACGTCGAAGAGCCCGCGCGGCATGCTGCCGCTGAAAACGAGGATGAACCACGCCGCGATGGCGACGATCTCAAGCAGCACGGTGATCGCGTAACGCAGCACGACGAGCGGGATCATCAGGATCACGCGGAAGAAGGTCTTCAGCCGGTTGTATTCGGGCAGCGGGCCGTGGAACTCGAGCCTGATCGGATACGCAGCGTCCTCACCTCCCCAGAAGGGCGGGTACGCGTCGCGTAGCAGCGCGCCGTATCCCGTGTAACGCGCAACGAAGCGCGTATAGCCGGCCACGAAATCGAAGAGGCTGTCGGGGTAGCGCGCCGTGAGGACGATCACCAGCCACGCGATGAAGACTGCGACAGTTGCGATCAGGCTGTAGACGTACAGCACCACCGTCAGCGGGATCAGAAGGATCAGCCTGAAGAACACTGAGAGCCGACTGCGCCGTTCGGCGTAGTCGGCACTGAAGTTGACCGGGTATGCCATCGGGTTGGCTCGTTCGCGTGCGGCCGCAAGCAACCTACCGCTCCTGCCCGACGCTCCCGCCGCGGCCGCCGGTCGTGTTAGAAGAGCGACGGTGAAGCGAACGGCCCCGGAGAACGTGACGCGGACGGTCGCCTCTTACGAGCGCGGGATGGCGGAGTACCTCGCTAACTACTCGGAGAGCCCGACGATCCGTGCGTTCAGGAGCAAGGTCGCGCGCCGTCTCGGACGCGGTGCGCGACTGCTGGAGCTCGGCAGCGGCCCCGGCGACGACGCCCTCTACTTCGAATCGCAAGGGATCGCCGTCACGCGCAGCGACGCGACGCGCGCCTTCGTCGAACGCATGCGGGACGCCGGCCAAGAGGCGCGCCTGCTCGACGTCACCGCCGACGATTTACCGACCGGCTACGACGGCGTGTACGCCAACGCGGTGCTGCTTCACCTCACGCGCACTCAGTTCGCCGATGCACTCGAGAAGGCCGCGCGCTCGGTGACGGCGCCCGGACTCCTCGCCCTGACCATGAAGGAGGGCGACGGCGACGCGTGGACATCGGCGAAGCTCGCACGGCCGCGCTTCTTCACCTACTGGCGCGAGGGCGCGCTCCTCGCGGCCCTCAGGGCTGCCGGGTGGGAGCCTTCCTACGTCGAGCACGTGACCGCGCGGGAGCCGTGGATCAACTGCATCTGCGCGCTCGCAGCTCGCGCCGACGACGCCTGATCCGCAGCGGGCCTGGCTACTCGCCCTCGTCGCGCGACTTGCGCAGCCAGTCGCTCACGCGCCGCGCGGCTTCGTCGATCGGTTCGCCGAGCCCTTCCAGCGTCGAACGCAGCCGCTCGGCGTAGTGGTTGACCGCGTCGGCCGCGTCGCTCCTCGGATTCGGCGGCTCATCGCGCGTGACGTACTCGCCACCGACGATCCGGTCGTAGTCGCCGGCGCGGACCCAGTTCATCAGCTCATGAACGCGCTGCACCGACATCGGGTGGGTGAGGTTGAGGTCCACCGTGAGGCGCGAGAGGCGGTCGAACGGCGAGGACTTCTCGCGGTACTCCTGGCCCTGCCTGACGAACGCATCGAGGTCGAGGTCGGTCGCCTCGGCGCCAGCGGCGAGCACCATCAGCGTGCGGCAGACGGCGAGCGGGTCGCGCACGACGAGCGCCGCCGCACGGTCGCAGCTCAGCTCCGAGGCGCGAAACCACTCCATCAGCGCCATCTTCAGGGGGAAGATCGGCACCGGAATGCCGGGCACGCTGAACGAGAGCTGCATCAGGATCACGAGCGCGGTGCGGTAGAGGACGTGGTCGGAGAGCACGTGCCCGGCCTCGTGGGCGCAGACGACGCGCATCTCTTGCTCGCTGGAGAGCCGCACGAGCTCGGAGTTCAGGACGACTATGGGACGGCCCGCGCCGATGGTCATCGCGTTCGCGAACGGGTACTGCGTCAGGTACAGCTCGGGCGCGGGCTCGATGTCGAGCGTCGCGTAGGCGCGGGCATGGGCGCGCCACACGCTCGGCAGCTGGTCGTCGCCGAGGCGCACCGCGGAGCCGAGAATGCCGCGGCGCATCGCCCTCTCGTAGCCGTACTCGATCAGTTTGCGCACGACCGAGTCCAGGTGCGGGATTGCTTTCAGCGCCGCGGTCGCCGCGCGGTCGGCGGGGTGTTCGTAAGCCTTTGGCGAGATCCGACTGAGCTGGTAGCCCGGCACGGGGAGGGTCATCGCCTCCACCCTACAGCCCGGCCGCTGGTCCGAAGGAGCGTGCGCCCGCGCCAATCGACGGTGCGGCCGCAGCGCGAAAGCCGCGCGCTCTACGTGGCGGCCGGTCGGATGTTCTGGTTGATGCGGAAAACGTTCTCGGGGTCGTAGGCCCGCTTGACGTCTGCCAGGCGGCCGTAGTTCTCGCGGTAACTCGCGCGGACGCGCTCCTCCCCCTCGTCCATCATCATGTTCACGTACGCACCGCCCGCCGAGTAGGGGTGAAGCGCCTCCTGGTACTCGACGCTCCAGCGCCGCACCGCGTCCGCGTTGGCGGCGTTGCCGTCGACGCCGGCGAACACCGCTCCCCAGTTCGCGTCACGGTAGCTCCAGGCCGTGTCGGTCGGCTCAACGTCGTGAGCTGCACCGTCGATCGGGTACATGTGCATCGTCGACTGAAGGCTCGGCCTGTCGGCGCCGAAGCGGGCGTGCAGCTGGACGGCATCGTCAGGGATCTCGGTGACGAAATCGGCCCGCCAGTACCACTGGTCGCCGGGCGGGTACAGGCCATCGAAGAGGCCTTGCAGCATCGCGTGGGGCATCGCCTGCACTCCGTGCATCAGGGGCTCAGGCACCGAATCGAGCAGCGGCGCCAGCGCCGCGCGCGCATCCTCCTCGGGGCCGAGGTAGCACCAAACGATCCCGCACACTTCGCGCAGGTGGATCTCCTCGGGGAATGGCGGCGCCGGCGGCACCGTGTGGAAGGCGAAGAAGCCGTTGAGCTCGCGCGGCGCGCTGGGCAGGAAGTCGCGGTAAGCCGAGAGCACCTCGACGGAGTCCTCGACGGGCCAGAAGGTCGGCCCGCCGATGACGGTGCCGACGTCGTGCAAGCAGAAGAGGAACGATGTGACAACGCCGAAGTTGCCGCCGCCGCCCCTGATCGCCCAGAACAGGTCGGGGTGCTCGTCGGCGCTGGCGCGGACCTGCTCACCGCTGGCGAGCACGAGATCCGCCTCGAGCAGGTTGTCGATCGTGAGGCCGAACTTGCGGGTCAGGTAGCCGAGCCCGCCGCCGAGCGTGAGACCTCCGACGCCCGTGGTCGAGATGATCCCGCTCGGCGTTGCAAGCCCGTGCTCGCCGGTGGCCCGGTCGACTTCGCCCCAGGTGCACCCGCCGCCGACGCGGACCGTGCGGGCATCGGGGTCGACCGCGATGCCGTTGATTGACGACAGGTCGATCACGACGCCGTCGTCGACCGTGCCGAGCCCGGCGCCGTTGTGTGCGCCGCCCCGTATGGCCAGCGGCAACTCCTGCGCGCGGGCGAAGCCGATGGCCGCGGCGACGTCGCCGGGGTCCGCGGCGCGCGCGATCAGCCCCGGCCTGCGGTCGATCATCGCGTTGTACACAGCCCGCGCCTGGTCGTAGTCGCCGTCTTCCGGGCCGATGAGCGCTCCCTGGAAGTGGGATAGCTGCTGGCGGGCGGCTTGTGCGGGCTCGACGGTGGCGCTCATGATGTTCCTCTCCTACTCGAAGATCTGGAAGTGCCGATCAGAACCGCACCGTAAAACCTCAGCGCGCCACCGTCATGACGCAGACTGACCCACTTTCACATCATTGGAGAGCCCGACACGAACGCACTGGTGATCAGATCTGACTATCGTGACCGCGCGGATACCGGTGGAAGAGCTTCCCGCAGCGCTGCGCGTCCCTTCGCCCTTCCCGTTCGTCGGACGGTCGGCCGAGCTTGAGAAGCTGCGCCTGCTCCTGCCGGCGGCCGAGGGCGAGGGCCGCCGCGTGGTCCTGCTCGGGGGCGCACCCGGCTCGGGCAAGAGCCGGCTGGTGCGGGAGTTCGCCTCCCAGGCCGCAGAGGCCGGCGCGCTGGTCCTGTATGGCGCGTGTGACGCCGTCGTGCACTCACCGTACGGCCCGTTCACACAGGCGCTGGAGCGCCTCACCGCGCTAGCCGATCCCGATCAGCTGCGAGCGGCTCTCGGCCCGTCGGCCGGCGAGCTCACACGGTTGTTGCCGGGCCTCGGAGAGCTGCTTGGGGAGCTCGCGCCGCCGACTCGCGCCGACCCCGACACCGAGCGCCATCGCCTGCACAGCGCCGTGACAGACCTGCTGGACTGGAGCAGCCGACAGCGACCCGTCGTGCTGGTGATCGAGGACGGCCAGTGGGCGGACGCGCCGACGCTCCTGCTCCTGCGTCACCTGGCTCAGGCGCCGTGGGCCGGGCGCGTGCTGCTGTTCGCGACCTTCAGGGACACCGAGGCCGAGGTCCCCGACGGTCTCTCGCAGACGCTCGCCGACCTGCGCCGCGCCGACGACGTCGTGCGGCTCAGCCTGACGGGCCTCTCAGACCGCGAGGTCGGCGAGTTCGTCACGCGCGTGTCCGACGGTGGCCTCGGCGACGAGGCGCCCGAGCTCGCCCAGTCGATCTTCGACCTCACCGGTGGAAACGCGTTTCTCGTGTGCGAGCTTTGGCGGGCGCTGACGGAGACCGGGGTGATCGAGCCGGTCGACGGCGAGCTGCGGCTGTCGGGCTCGCTGGCGGACCTCGGAACACCGGAGAGCGTCCGCGAGGTCGTCAACGGTCGCCTCGCGCGGCTCGCGCCAGAGACCACGATGCTGCTCGAGCTCGCCGCCACCGCCGGCGCCGAGTTCAATGCGGCGATCGTGGGGCGAGGCTTGGAGGTCGGCGAGCGCGAGCTCGTTGAGCCTCTGGACGAGGCCATCAGGAGCGGCATGATCGTCGAGCTGCCCGGCCGTCAGCTGTCGTACCGGTTCGCGCACGAGCTGGTGCGGCGCGCCGTTTACGACCGTCTGCCGGGCGTTCGCAAGGCCGAGCTGCACTTGCGCGTTGCCGAGGCCCTGGACGCGTCGGCCGGCCGATCGCCGCGCGTCCTTGCGGACCTCGCCCATCACTTCGCTGCGGCGGCTCCACTCGGCGAGACGGAGCGAGCGGTCGAATACAACATCCTGGCTGCGCGCGCGGCCGCCGACGCGCTGGCCTTCGATGACGCCGCCGCGATGCTCGCGATCGCCCTCGAGCTGGGGATCGACGACCCCGCGCGGCGCGGCGCGGTGCTACTCGAGCTGGGCCTCGCAAGACACAAGGCGGGCAAGGCGTTCGACGCGCTGGACGCGCTGACAGCAGCGGCCCAGCTCGGCCGCGAACTCGGCGATCACGAGCTGCTCGCGCGCGCCGCGATCGGCTACGAGGAGGCGAGCTGGCGGCCGGGGACGCAGCGTGGTGCGATCGAGCTGCTGGAAGAGGCGGCCGCGGCACTCGGCGACGAGGACTCTGAGCTGCGCGTCGGCCTGCTGGGCGGGCTCGCGCGTGCGCTCGACATGCAGGGCAGGCGCGAGCGGGCGGTAATCGTCCGCACGAACGCCGCCGAACTCGCCCGGGAGCTCGGCGACCGCGCCGGCCTCGCGACGGTGCTCGTTCGCTCGTACTGGTCGCGCGGCACGACCGCGATCGAGGAGATCATCGAAATGCTGACCGAGGCGCGCACGATCGGCGAGGAGCTCGAGGACGCCGAGCTCCAAGCCGAAGCGATGTCCTGGCTCGCGCCGGCGTTCGTCGCCGTGTCCGACATCCGGTCCGCGCGCGCAGAGGTGGCCGAGATGAGGCAGATCGCAGATGTCACCAGGCAACCCTTCAACCTCCACGTGGCCGAGCAGTACGGCGCGGCGATCGCGCTATCGGACGGCCAGCTGGACGCCGCCGAAGCGATGGCGCTGAGGTCGGAGCAGGCGGGGCGAACGCTGACCGGACGGGATGCCTCCGGCACCTACGGGATCCAGATGTTCAGCCTGCGCCGCGAGCAGGGACGACTTGCCGAGCTCGCCTCCGTGATCCGGATCCTCGCGGGAAACGAGCGCGAGGACGGCCCGTGGCGCCCGGGCCTCGCGTCCCTGCTGGTCGAGTTGGGAATGGATTCCGAGGCCGCACGCGAGCTCGCGCGAATAGCCGCCGCGGGTCTTGACCCGCTGCGCGAGTCGCTGTGGCTCGCGTCGCTCACGTACATCACCGACGCCTGCACGGCGCTCGGCGACCAGGCGGTCGCCGAACTCGTCTACCCGGAGCTCGCGCAGCTGGCCGGCACGAACGTGATGGTTGGGCATCTGGTCGCCTACTACGGGGCGGCCGACCGCTACCTCGGTATGCTCGCCACGACGCTTGGGGATTGGGAGCGCGCGCAGGAGCACTTCGAGCAGGCGCTCGAGCTCAACGCCCGGATGGACGCGTCGACGTGGCTGGCGCACACGCAGCACGAGTACGCCCGCATGCTGCTGCTGCGCGGGACCGCGTGGCACGACGAGGCCAGGACGCTGCTCGGGTCGGCCGACCGGCTGGCCGCGACGATCGGGATGGGAGCACTTCGCAAGCGAATCGCCAAGCTCGGCGCACCGCCCACCGCTCCGCCCGGGTTGCCCGACGGCCTGTCGGCGCGAGAGGCGCAGATCCTGCGCCTGGTAGCGCGCGGACTGAGCAATCGCGAAATCGGTGCCGAGCTGTTCATCAGCGAACACACCGCCGCCAACCACGTGCGCAGCATCCTGCGTAAGACCGGCTGCGCGAACCGCACCGAGGCGGCCTCCTACGCGCACCGGCACACCCTTGTTGACGCACCGGGGCCGAGCTAGGATCGCTCCGCATGCCCCTCTTCATCATCGAGCGCACGTTCGCCGATCAGCTGGAGCTGAACGACGATGACGTCAGGTTGATCGAGGAGGTCAACGCCGACGAGGGTGTGCGTTGGTTGTTCTCGTTCCTGAGCGCGGACCGCAGGCGCACCTACTGCCTCTACGAGGCGCCCTCGGCCGTGGCCATCGTGGCTGCTGCGGAGCGGGCGAACATCCCGGCGGACGAGGTCGTCGAGGTCGAGCAGGCGACGCTGGGAGACCACAGCCGCCTCAGCGAGTGGGCCGCCTCCCAATAGCCCGGTCGCTCTGCTCGCCCTCAGAGGGCGGGCATGACCATCGATGGCGAAACCGGTGCGGCGCATAACCAGCGTCCGGTGCCGAGGGCCCCGGAGGCAGCGTGAAATGTCATGTCACCCGACTGGGAGGCGACTTGACATATCTCTATATGGGAATATGAACCGCGCGTGGCCCGGTCAGCCACCACCTCGGACGTCTTCAATGCGATCGGCGACGCGCGCCGGCGCGCGATCCTCGACGAGCTGATCTCGGGCGAGAAGGCGGTCGCGGCGATCGTCGACGGCCTGGCGCTGCCGCAGCCCCAGGTCTCAAAGCATCTGCGGGTACTCAGCGACGTCGGCCTCGTCACCTGCCGCGCCGACGGTCGTCGCCGTCTTTACCGCCTGGAACCAGCCCGCCTGGCGCCGCTGCAGGCATGGCTGGCGCAGTACGCGCGAGCGATGAATGCCCGGCTTGACCGTATGGACGACTACATCAAGGAACTTCAACGAGAAGGAGACGGTGATGCCAGCTGACAGGCACGGATCGGGAGTCGTCGAGCTCCCAAACGATCGTGAGATCGTCGTAACGCGCAAGTTCGACGCACCGATCGAGCTCGTTTTCGACGTCTTTTGGAACCCGGAGCACGTACGCAAGACCTTCGCCCCGTTTGAGGGCGAGGAGGTGACCGTGTGCTCGATCGACCTGCGCGTCGGCGGCGACTACCACATCGCCTTCACCACGAAGGATGGAGGCGAGTGCTCGTTCCGCGGCACGTTCCTGGAGGTCGAGCCGCCGACGCGCACCGTCCAGACATGGCTGTTCGAGGGGTGGCCGGACGCGGAGGCGGTCGAGACGACGGCTCTCAGCGAAGCTGATGGCGTGACCACCTTGACGTGGCGGCTTGCTTTCCGCGACGCCGCGGGCCGCGCCCACATGGGCGACAGATTCGACGGCGTCCAGGCGAGCTTCGACAACGTCGAAGATCACCTGCGCTCGCTGCTCCAGGAGCGCGAGCCATCGCTCGACGGCTGAGCCGCGGCGCCGTGCGGCCGCACGAGGCAACCCAGGCGGCCCGGGGAAACGGCTCGGCGTCGGATCAGCCGCCCGGGCGATCGAACCGGCGCTCGCGATGGCAGGTGGAGACGGTGGGTTCGACAGGTGCGAAATCTTGGCTGGAAACGGCTCTGGAATGCGGGGTGGCGGGGTCAGGCCGAGGGGAGCTGCGTACGCTCGGCGCACGTACTCAGCCGTTCAGCGCGGATAACGCGTCATCGGCTGGCGGTTGAGATCGCCGCCGAACGAAACGCCTGCTTTACGCGCGAAGCGCAACTGACGGCACGGACTGCGAGAGGCGCGTCGGCAAGCGAAGGCAGATCTGCCCCGGGTGCTGCCCGGGTTGCTTGTCAGCGACGGGACTGTGCTTTCTGGGTGCGGTGGCCGCGGGCTGTTCTGGAAACTGCGCGCGCTCCGGTGGCCCGGCGCTCGCGCGCATTATGGCGTGGGGCGGTCGGCGCTGGAGGTGAACGCGTCGATGCGCTGGGCGTATGCGACTGCGTGGGTGCGCAGGACGGCGAGATGGCCGCCCGGCATTGCATCGAACTCGGCGCCGGGAATCAGGCGGGCGAGCTCGCGACCGCCGGCGATCGGTGCTATTCGGTCGTGCCGGCCGTGCAGCACGAGCGTCGGGATCTGGATGTCGATCAGACGCCCCCTAACGTCGTAGCCGCTCCCAGCATCGAGCTGGCGGCGTATACCGTGCCCGCCTTCGCGCTCGGCAGCGGCGGCGAACTTTGTCAACAGCCTCACGCGCCGGCGAGAGCGACCGGCGCAACGGCCGGCGATCAGCGTCAGCGTCCGGACCCGCTCCGGGCTGGCCAGGCAAAACTCGAGGGCGATGCACGCCCCCATCGAGAAACCGACGATGTCGGCCGCCTCAACGCCAGCATCATCCATCACCGCGAGCGTGTCCGCCGCCATCAGCGCGTAGCTGTAGGGCTCGTCGGGCTTGTCGCTGAAGCCACTACCACGGTTGTCGGCGGCGAGTACCAGATGGTGACGGGCCAGCGCGTCGATCAGCGGTCGATACTCGCCAGTGTGGACGCCGAGCCCACCGATCAGAACCAACGAGTCGCCCGTGCCGGCGAGCTCGTAATGGATGTTTACACCGTCGCTGTCAGCGCTCGGCATGAACCCAACATAATCGCGCGTATACGCCAAGACGATCTCAACCAGGTTGTCCACGATCTCCTCGCGTTCGGCCTCGATCAGCTTTTCTGCGCGCAGACGATTGAGAGCCGTGCACAAGGTTCCAGCGCGCAGTTCGACACGCCCGTAAGTCAGAACTGCGGCCGCATCGGCATTTCGATCTCACGTGCGGTTGCGCCGGCGTTTCCCTGCCAGCGAATCGAGGCGCTCGTCGTAGGCGAGGAGATCGCCGTCGAGCTCATGGGCCGTGGCGAGAACGATCGCGTCGGGCAGCCGGAGCCGCCCGTGCTCGGCGCGGAGCGTCGCCGCGCGCTCGGCGATGCTCGCGGTCAGAGGCGCGACCGCGATCCCCATCGCAGCGATCGCCTCGCGGGCATCGGCGGTGCGTGACGCCCGTGCGAACGCCACCAGCGACTCGCTGTAAGCGCTCGCGGGAGTGATGAGCGCTCTTCCAGCGACGTCCGCCGCGGCCACCTCCTCTACGGCGCGCTCGTGATGCGGATCGGCGCCGTCCAGCAGTCCGATCAAGACGCTGGCATCGAGTATCAGCGCTTCCATTCGTCGCGCAGGCGGTCGAGTTCGCCGCGGCGGTAGATGCCGCTGGCGATTCCGGCGTTGTGGCGCACGCGCGAGCCTCGCGCGGCAATCCTGATCTCTCCTTCGCCGAGCGCCTCGATCGCGACCTCGTCGCCTGGGTGGAGCCCAGCGCCGCGCATCGCCTCGACCGGCAGCGTGACCTGATTCTTCGTGGAGACCTTGGGCATGCCTTTACTCTACCAGCTCAGAAGTAAAGGAAAATGGAGACGGTGGGAATCGAACCCACGTCCGCGACCGCGTCGAGATGGCCTCTACGAGCGTAGCCGGCGCTCTGATCTCGTCCTCCGCTCGCCTCGCCGGCCGGGTTGCGGGGGACCAGCCCTCCTGAAGCTTCCCCGGATCGGCGAGGGCGTTCCTCACCGGGTGAGCCTGCTATCTGATCCCGGGTCTCCCCGCCGCAGGCGGGCGGGGTCCGAGACCTCACGGTCTAGTTAGTGCTAGACGGCGAGGGCGTACTCGTGAGAGTCCGCACTTATTGGTTCCCGGGTGTTTTACGAGGCCTCCCGGGACCTCGACTCGCAACCACCAGGACGGAACCGACCGCGTCGAAGCCTGTCGTCCCCGCTGATGTGGGTTCATCGTATCGCGCCGCGGACGGCCGCGGACAAAAGAAGACGCGGCCCCAAGCCGTTTGAGGAACCCCCAGTGGCTCCGCCCGAAGGCTTCGCCCGGTTGGGTGGCGCGGCCTCACACCTCGTTGGCCTCGCTCTTCGCGGCTTGGTTCCGCGTCTGCCGGGAACGTACGCGCAGACCGGCGGCCGCGCAAGCCCTACGGCGCGGCCCAACCCGCATCCTGCGAAAAAAACTGGTGCCGCGTGGCTCGCCGGCCGAGGGCGCCGCTTTGCTGCGCGTTAATCCCGCCTGCCACAATGGCTCCATGGATGAAGTGCACCCGATGATCGTCGCGGGCGAGGATCCGTTCGGGCGTCCCGCGGCCGAGACGAGGCCGCCGGTGCGCCGGCGCCTGCGCCAGCGCATCGCCAGCGCTCTCACGGCGGTCGGCGCGGCGGTTGCGAAGTTCTTTGCGCAGATCAAAGCGCTCGTCTTCCTGCTGCCCAAAGCCAAGCTCCTCACGACGTCGGGCACGGCTCTGCTCTCGATCGCCGCCTACTCGCTGTTCTGGGGCTGGCCCTTCGCCGCCGGCTTCGTGCTGCTGCTCTTCATCCACGAGATGGGGCACGTGATTGCGCTCCGGCGCGAGGGGATCAAGGCGAGCGCGCCGACGTTCGTGCCGTTCCTTGGCGCCGTCATCGCGGCGAAGTCGCTGGGGCGCAACGCGGTCGCGGAGGCGCGCGTAGGGCTCGCCGGGCCGATCCTCGGCACGATCGGCGCCGCGCTCGTCCTTCTGCTCGCCGAAGCGCTGAACAGCGAGATGCTGCGCGCCCTTGCCTACGTCGGCTTCATGCTCAACCTCTTCAACCTCCTGCCGGTGACGCCCCTCGACGGGGGGCGCGCGATGGCTGCGATGGCGCCGTGGATGTGGTTCGCCGGCCTTGGCGTGCTCGTCGCGATGCTCGTGCTCGTGCCGAACCCGATCCTGCTGTTGATAGTGATCATCGGCGCGCTCGACACGTGGCGGCGCTGGAAGGCGCGTTCGACGCGCTCGCTCGAGCAGGCCGCGTACTACCGCGTCACGCCGCACCAGCGCCTGCTCGTCGGGGCGACGTATGTGGCGCTGATCGTGATCCTCGCCGTCGGCATGGCGGACACGCACGTGCTGAGCGCCGGCGGGCACTCGTTCCGCCTGCTCTAACGGCGCGCCTCACGCAGCGCGCGGTCCATGTCGCGGCGCATCTCGCGCTCGCGGATCGCCTCGCGCTTGTCATGCACGTCCTTGCCCTTGGCGAGCGCGATCTCGACCTTGGCGTGTGAGCCCTTGAAGTAGATCCTCGTCGGCACGATCGTGAGACCCCGCTCGCGCGCACGGGCTTCGAGCCGGTCGATCTCGCGGCGGTGCAGCAGGAGCTTTCGCAGCCGCTCCGGTTCGTGGTTTTCGCGCGCCGCTGGCTCGTACGGAGGGATATGGACGGAGCTCAGGTAGAGCTCGCCGTCGCGCGCGAGGACGTAGCCGTCCTTCAACGTCGCGCCGGAGGTGCGCAGCGACTTGACCTCGGTGCCCTCGAGGACGATGCCGCACTCGATGCGCTCGAGCAGGTCGTAACGGTGGGAAGCCTGGCGGTTCGTCGCGACGTCGCCCGGCGCGACCTTGCGCTTGGCCTTTGCCATCGGCCGAGCCTATCCGGCGGGCAGCAGATCCACGCGCCCGCGCAAGGCGTCGACGCGCTCGACGCGCACGCTCAGCGGCTGGCCGAGCCTGACGCTCGCCCCGGTGCTCTCGCCCCGCAGCACGGTCTCCTCGTCGTTGAGCGACCACCACTCGCGCCGCGCCGCGCCGTCGCCGGCGGCGCGCAGTGAGCGCACGGGAAGGAGGCCTTCGTGGACGAGCTCGGCGCCGAAGGCGACGAACGGGCCGGCGGAGATCAGGCCCACGACCTCCCCCGGCAGGCGTTGCCCCCACGAGCCGCCCACGAGCTCGCGTTCCAGCAGCAGGCAGCTGACGATGTCGTCGGCGCGCCGCTCGAGGAGCATCGCTTCGCGCTCGCGCTCCGAGCAGTGCAGCGCGAGCGCCGCGAGGTCAGCGCCATCGTGCGCGGAGTCCTCGGCGCCGATGGCCTGGAGCAGCGCGCGGTGGCACACGAGATCCGGGTAGCGGCGGATCGGCGAGGTGAAGTGACAGTACGCGCGCGAACCGAGGCCCGCGTGACCTCCGTTGCGGGGCGAGTAGACGGCGGGCTTGAGCGAACGCAGCAGCAGCGCGCCGAGGGCGCGCGCGCCGTGGCCCTCGCGCCTTGCGTGCCGCGCGATCTGCTCGGAGAGCGGGCCGACGAGCGCGGCGGCCTGTGACTGCGACAGCGGCTCGGGAAGCGGCGGCGTCGGTACCTCGAGCGAGGCGAGCTGCTCGGCGAGCCGTTCGACCGCGGCGGGCTCGGGGCGCTCGTGCACGCGGTACAGGCACGGCAGCGAGCGCCGCTCGAGTAGCCCGGCGACGGCTTCGTTCGCGGCGATCATGAGCTGCTCGATGAGCCGGTGCGACGCGCTCTGCTCGCGCATCGCCGCGCCGGTGACGTGGCCGGCCGCGTCGAACGCGAACTCGGGCTCGGGCGCGTCGACGGCGAGCGCGCCGCGGACGAGTCGACCCCGGTGCAGCGCGTCGGCGACTTGCTGGGCGAGCTCGAGCGGCGCGCCCCAAGGTTCCTCGGCGCGCTCCTTGCCGTCGAGGACGCGCTGGACGCGGTCGTAGTCAAGTCGTGCGTCGGAGCGGATCAGCGAGCGGTAGAAACGAACGGAGGTCTGCGCGCCGCTCTCGTCGAAGGCGAGCTCGGCCGTGACGGCGGGCCGCTCCTCTCCGGGACGCAGCGAGCACGCGTCGCTGGACAGCGCGTGCGGCAGCATCGGCTCGACGGCAGCCGGCAGGTACGTCGAGTTCGCGCGCCGGCGCGCCTCCTCATCGAGCGGCGAGCCGGCCCGGACGTGCGCGGCGACGTCGGCGATGTGCACCCAGACGCGCGTCTCCCCGTTCCCGGCGGGCGCCGCGGAGATGGCGTCGTCGAAGTCGCGCGCGTCGGCGGGGTCGATCGTGAACGTCGCGAGGTCGCGCAGGTCGCTGCGCTCGGCTTGCGCGCCGCCGCGCGCCGCGGCGCTGCGCGCTTCGCGCTCGATGTCCTCCGCGAAGCCCTCGCCCATGCCGCGGTCCAGCAGCAGTGCCTCGACGACGTCGCGCGCCACGTCGGGTCGCCCGACGACGCGCTCGACGCGCGCGCCGCGGCCGCGGCGACCGACGCGGACGACGGCGATGTCGCCCGCGTCGGCGCGAACGTCGTGCAGCTGCACGGCGATCCTGACGGCTCCCTGCGCGTCGCCATCGAAGAGCGGCGCAGCCGTGAGGAAGCGCCCGCGCCTCTCGAGCAGCGCGACGAGGCGCTGCGGCGCGCCTGGGCGCGCGCTCAACCGAGCTTGGCGGCGACGGTCGCGAGCGCCGCCTTCAGGCCCGCTTCGCTGTCGACGCCGCGCGGCACTTTGACTTCGGGGATCACGCCGGCGCCCTGACGGACGCCGCCGCCGCCGAGGTTGCGCCCGTCGGGCGTGAAGTACTCGCCGACGGTGATGTCGAGCGCGCCGCCGTTGGAGAGCGGCTGCTCCTCCTGGAAGACGCCCTTGCCGAACGTGTGTGTCCCGACGACGGTCGCGCGGTGGTCGTCCTGCAGCGCTGCGGTCACGATCTCCGCCGCCGACGCGGTGTTGCTGTCGACGAGGACCACCAACGGCACCGTCGGCGCGATCGCGTCGTGTTCGGCGTAGAGGCGCGATTCGCCGACGGCGCGCCCGCGCATCGACACGATCAGGCCGTGCGCGATGAATATCGAGGCGATCCGCTGCGCTTCGGCAACGAGGCCGCCGCCGTTGGAGCGCAGGTCGAACACGATTCCCTCGGCGCCTTCGTGGAGGACCTTCGCGACCGCCTGATGGACTTCCTCGGCCGCGCCGGGCGTGAAGGACGCCAGCGCGACGATGCCGACCTTGTGGCCGTTGTACTCGCGTGTCCCCGATGCGACGACTGGCTCCGTGACGACGGCGCGCTGCACCGTGACCTGACGCACCCTGCCGGTCGCGCCGTCGCGTACGGTCAGTACGACGTCGGTGCCGGGCAGGCCCTTGATCATCGTCACGGCCTTGTCGGGCTCGATGTGCACGAGGTTGCGGCCGTCGACGGCGAGGATCGTTTCGCCGTCCTTCAGGCCCGCGTGCTGGGCGGGCGAGGAGTTGAAGACGCGCGCGATCAAAAGGCCCGAGTGCGTGGCGGCGACCGCGATGCCGATGCCCGTGAAGTGCGGCGGCGCGATGAACGTGCCGTATTCGCTCGGGCTCAGGTAGTGCGAAAAGCGGTCGTGGAGCGACGCGATGATCCCCGACAGCGAAGCTTCGTCGAGCTGGTGTTCACCGACCGGCCGGAAGTAATCGTCCTCGATCCGTTCGACGGCTTCGTTGACGAGCTTGTTCGGCTGCTTGGCGACGAACGTTTCGCGGACGAAGCCCGGCAGGCGATCGGGGTGGCCGCCGAGGTACAGGCCGAGGACGAGCGCGAGCACCACGACGAGGAGCACCATGAGCGTCCGTTGCCCTTCACCGCGCAGCTTCATCCTCCGGCAAGCCTAGAGCAGGCGGTGCCGTCCTCCGCAAGTAATCGCCCTGCGCGAGCCTCTAGGCTGCTGGGGCGATGGCGGCCATCTCGACGAGCACGATCGACGCCAACGGCCTGCCGCTGGCGCTCGTTTCGCTGCCGGGCACGCGCGCCGCGACGCTGCTCGTCGCGTTCGACGCGGGCGCCCGCAACGAGCGCCTGGAGGAGAACGGCATGGCCCACTTCCTCGAGCACCTCGTGTTCAAGGGTGGCCAGAGCTACCCGACGTACCGCGATGTGAACGAGACCGCCGAGCGGCTCGGCGGCGTTCTGAACGCCTACACGAGCCAGGATCTCGTCGCGTTTCACATCACGGTCCGCGCCGAGGCCGTCGAGCAGGCGCTCGACCTGCTCACGGACTTCGTCGGCCGGCCACGGCTCGACGCCGAGGAGCTAGAGCGCGAGCGGGGCGTCGTGATCCAGGAGATAAACCGCGCGTACGACCAGCCCGCCGTCGTCGCCGAGTACCTCATCGACAAGGCTGCGTTCGGCGAGCACCCGATGGGCCGCACGGTGCTGGGCCCAGCCGAAAACCTCCGCTCCTTCTCGCGCGAGGCGATCGTCGAGTTCCGCGAGCGCTGCTGGTCGGGCAGCCGCGGCGGCGCGTTCATCGCCGGCAACCTCGACCGACTGCCCGACGAGGGCCGCCTGCAGGAGCTCTTCGGTCGCTTCCCGGCCCTCCCGGCTGCCGGCGACCCAGAGCCTGTGGGCTCGTTCGAGCCGCGCGTGCTCGTCGAGCCGCGCGAGACGAACCAGTCGCACCTGCGCATGATCTACCGGCCCGCGATCGACGTCACGGATCGCCGTCAGCGCGCCGCGCTGACGATCTACGCGACGCTTCTCGGCGGCTCGATGGGTTCGCGTCTCTTCGACGAGATACGCGAGCGGCGCGGGCTGTGCTACTCGGTTTCGGCAGCGTCGATCGTCGCGCGCGACACGGCGGTCCTGCAGCTCAGCTCGGGCCTTGACTCCGCGAAGTGCATCGAGGCGTACGAGCGAATGCGCGGCATCGTCGACGAACTGCGCAGCGACGGGCCGAACGAGGCGGAGCTCGAGCGGGCCCGCGCGTACGCGGCGGGAAGCCGCGTGCTGGCGTTCGAGAACAGCCGCGCCGTGGCGAGCAACGCGGCTCGCCAGCGGATCGTCCACGGCGCGTCGATCGACCCGGACGTGGCGATCTCAGAGCTCGACGAGGTGACCTTCGAGCAGGTGCGTGACGTCGCCGCCGGAGTCAGCGAGGAGCTCGCCGTGGCGTGCGTCGGCCCCCACGACAGCGCCGACTTCTAGCCGATCGCGACCATCCTGTCGATCGGCACGCGCGCGCGCAGCGCCACGTCGGGCGCGACGGTCACCTCGAACTGGCCGTGCGCGAGCGCGTCGCGCAGCTTGGGAAGCGTGATCATCTTCATGAACTGGCAGGAGGCCTCCGCGTTCGCGGCGATGAAGCTGACGTCCGGCGCGGCCTGGCGCAGTCCGTGGAGCATGCCGATCTCGGTGGCGACGACCACCTCGCCGCCCTGGGCGCCGCGCGCGAAGTCGAGCATGCCGCCGGTGGAGAGCATGTGCACGCCGACCGGGTCGATGTCGCCCGCCGCGACGTACTCCATCACGCTCGTGGAGCAACCGCACTCGGGGTGGATGAGCATCTGTGCCTGCGGGTGCTCGGCCCTGATCGAGTCGATGTCGCGCGGGCGGATGCCGGCGTGGACGTGGCACTCGCCGTCCCAGACGTGCATCCGCCGCCCGGTCTGGCGCTCGACGAAGGCGCCGAGCCACATATCGGGCCCGAAGAGGATCTCGACGTCGTCGCCGTGGGTCGCGTAGATGTGGCGGACGACGTCGACGGCGTTCGACGAGGTGACGCAGTAGTCGGTGAGCGCCTTCACCTCGGCGGTCGTGTTGACGTACATGACGACGACGGCGTCCGGGTGGTCCGCGCGCCACTGCGCGAGCTGCGCCGCGTCGATCGACGCGGCGAGCGAGCAGCCGGCGTCGAGGTCGGGGATCAGCACCGTGCTGCCGGGGCAGAGCATCGCGGCCGTCTCGGCCATGAAATGGACGCCGCAGAAGACGATCGTGTCGGCCCCGGCCTGCGCCGCGCGGCGCGAGAGCCCGAGCGAGTCGCCGACGTAGTGCGCGACGTCCTGGATCTCCGGCAGCTGGTAGTTGTGCGCGAGGATCAGCGCGCCCTGCTCGTGCGCGAGCTCCCGCACCTCGGCCTGCAGTTGTGCGATCGCGCCGACCGACAGCTCGTCGGCGGCTGGCGGGAACAGGGACATCAGGTGCGCGGGTGCCGTTTCTTGCTCGTCGGATGCGGCGGTGCCGCGCCCGTGCGCCCATTGTATTGACGCGGGCGCCCTCGCCGGTCCGCGCCAGCTCGCGTCAGGCAGCGTCGGCGAGCAGCAGCGAGAGGTCGAGCGCCGGCGCCGAGTGGGTGATCGCCCCCAGCGAGATCCACTGCACCCCGGTCGCGGCGACCGCGGGCAGGTCGGCGAGCGTGAAGCCGCCGCTCGCCTCGAGCTGCGCGCGGCCCGCGACGCGCTCCACGGCGGCGCGCAGCTCGGGCACCGTCATGTTGTCGAGCAGCAGCCGCGGCGCGCCGGCGGCGAGCGCTTCATCGATCTGTCGGCTGTCGCCGACCTCGACCTCTAGCGTCGCCGCGAGGTCGGGGCGCAGCTCGCGCGCGCGCTCGACGGCCGCGCCGATCGACCCGGCGGCGGCGATGTGGTTCTCCTTGATGAGGACCGCGTCGAAGAGGCCGAAGCGGTGGTTCTCGGCACCGCCCGCGGCGACAGCCTCCTTCTCGAGCGCGCGCAGTCCCGGGGTCGTCTTGCGCGTGTCGAGGACCGTTGCGCCCGTGCCCTCGACGGCGCGCGCCGCACGCGCCGCGGCGCTCGCGACGCCCGAGAGGCGCGCGAGCAGGTTCAGAGCCGTGCGCTCCGCGCTCAGGAGCGCCCGCGTGCGGCCCTCGACGGTGAGCACCGGCCCGGCCTCCCGCCAGACGCCCTCTTCAGTCGCCCGCTCCAGCGCGGCGTCGGCGTCGAGCTCGCGGAACGCGAGTTCCGCGGCCTGTATGCCGTAGATGACGCCGGGGCGCTTCTGCGTGATCGTCGCGCGGCCGCGGGCGTCGGCGGGGACGGTCGCGAGCGTCGTGACGTCGCCCGGACCGATGTCCTCCTCGAGGGCGCGGCGCACGAGCGCCGCGAGCTCACTGCTCTCCACTGCGCTCCCGGGCGGACTCGAGCAGGTACGTCCGCACGAAACCGTCGAGGTCGCCGTCGAGGACGCGCTGCGCGTCGCCGACCTCGTGGCCCGTCCGGTGGTCCTTGACGTTGGTGTACGGGTGCAGGACGTAGGAGCGGATCTGCGAGCCGAAGTTCACGTCCTGGCTCTCCCCCTTCTCGCGCGCGATCTCGGCGGCGCGTTCGCGCTCGGCGCGCTCGAGCAGCTTCGCGCGGAGCATCGACATCGCGGTCTGCCTGTTCGACGACTGCGAGCGCTCGTTCTGGCACTGCACGACGATGCCCGTCGGACGGTGGGTTATGCGGACGGCCGAGTCGGTCTTGTTGACGTGCTGGCCGCCGGCCCCCGACGCGCGATACGTGTCGACCTGCAGGTCGTCCTCGTCGATGTCGACCTCGCCGGCCTCGGCGACGACGGGCGCGACCTCGACTCCCGCGAAGCTCGTCTGGCGGCGGTGCGCCGAGTCGAACGGCGAGAGGCGCACGAGGCGGTGCACGCCGCGCTCGGCGGCGAACAGCCCGTACGCGTTCTCGCCGCTGGCCTTGAACGTCGCGGACTTGATGCCGGCTTCCTCGCCCTCGCTGACCTCGAGCAGTTCGGTCGCGAAGCCGCGCCGCTCGGCCCAGCGCAGGAGCATGCGCAGCACCATCTCGGCCCAGTCCTGCGCGTCGGTGCCGCCGGCGCCGGCGTTGACGGTCACGAGCGCGTCGCCGGCGTCGTACGGTCCGGCGAAGAGCCGCTGCTCCTCGGCCTCGCCGAGGCGCGCCTCGACGCTCTCGAGCTGTTCGGCGAACTCGTCCGCGAGCGACTCGTCCTCCTCGGCAAGCTCGGCGATGCCGTCGAGGTCCTCGACGTCACGCTCGAGGCTGCGGTACTCCTCCAGGCGGCGCGTGAGCCGCGCGTGCTCGGCGGACAGCTCGGCGGCGCGTTGCGCGTCGTCCCAGAAGCCGGGTGCGCCGAGCTCGGTTTCCAGCTCGCCTACGCGTGCCTCGAGTCCAGCCGGGTCAAAGGTAGTCCGCGAGCAGTTTCATCTGCTCACGGATCGCTGCCAGGCGCTGCGGCGTTGGCTCGTACGTCGGCGTGCTCGGCATGCGCTGTGACGCTAGCAGTCCGGGCCCTACGCGCCGTGGCAGCGCTTGTACTTCTTGCCGCTCCCGCACCAGCACGGGTCGTTGCGGCCGAGCTGGTGCTCGGCGTCGACGACACGCTGCTGCACGACCGGGGCCTCGCCCGCCTCGCCGTCGCCGCCGGGCACTTCGGCGCCGTGTGCTTCGCCCGCGGCGCCGGCGGCGGCTGCCGCGGCGGCGATCGCGCCCGCGCCGGCGGCGGAGGTGCCGCCCGAGTAGGAGATGCGGCCGGCCTGCGTTGCCGTGCCGGACGCGGCGAACGTCGGCGGCGGGGCGCCCTGCCCCTCGACGGTGACTTCGACGTTGAAGATCATGCGCGCGTAGTCGCTCCAGACGCTGTTCATAAGGTCGCCGAAGAGCGTGAAGGCCTCGTTCTTGTAGGCGACGAGGGGGTCCATCTGCGCGAAGCCGCGTAGATGGATGCCCTCGCGCAGGTAGTCCATGTCGAAGAGGTGCTCGCGCCAGCGTTCGTCGATGATCTGCAGCAGCAGAAAGCGCTCGAGGGCGCCCATCAGCTCCTCGCCGAGCGCCCGCTCGCGCTCGTCGTACTGTTCGAGCGCCATTTCGCCGACCGCGTCGACGAGCGCGTTGTGGTCGCCGCCGGCGCCGGCCAGGCGCTCGTCCTCGGGGTCGATCGGGAAGAGCTGGCCGAGCGCCGTGTACATGCCGTCGATGTCCCAGTCTTCGATGAATTCCGATTCGGTGTACTGCTCGACGATCCGCTCGACGGCCTTGACGACTTCCTCGCGCGCCTCGTCGCCGATGTCCTTGCCTTCGAGCACCTGGTCGCGGTAGGCGTAGATCACGCGCCGCTGCTCGTTCATCACGTCGTCGTAGTCGAGCACGCGTTTGCGCAGCAGGAAGTTCTGCTGCTCGACCTTTTCCTGGGCTTTCTCGATCTGCTTGCTCAGCATCCCGGCTTCGATCGGTTCCTCGTTGCCCTCCTCGTCGGTGCCGCCGAGTTTGTCGAGAATGCGGTAGATGCGGTCGCCGGCGAAGAGCCGCACGAGGTCGTCTTCGGCGGAGAGGAAGAAGCGCGACTCGCCGGGGTCCCCCTGGCGGCCGGAGCGGCCGCGCAGCTGATTGTCGATGCGCCGCGACTCGTGGCGCTCGGTGCCGCAGATGAACAGCCCGCCCGACTCGACGACGGCCTCGCGGTGCGCCTCCACTTCGCCTTCGATCTCCGGCAGCGCCTTCTCAACGCGCGCCGCGTAGTCGTCGTCGTCGACCGAGGCGCCCTCCTTCGCAAGACGCTGCGCGACGAGGTGCTCGACGTTGCCGCCGAGCTTGATGTCGACTCCGCGGCCCGCCATGTTCGTGGCGATCGTGACGGCGCCGGGTCGCCCGGCCTCCGCGACGATGTCGGCCTCGCGCGCGGCGTGCTCGGGCTTCGCGTTCAGGACGGTGTGTTTGACCCCCCGCTGCGTCAGGCGCTCGGAGAGCAGCTCGGACACCTCGACGGAGATCGTGCCGACGAGGACCGGCTGGCCCGCCTCGTTTCGCGCGGCGATCTCGCGCACGACGGCGGACCACTTGCCCTCCTTCGTCTTGTACACCTGGTCGTTGTGGTCCTTGCGGACCATGTCGCGGTTCGTGGGTATCTGGACGACCGGCAGCTCGTAGATCTTCAGGAACTCGGTCGCCTCGGTCAGGGCGGTGCCGGTCATGCCGCTGAGCTTGTCGTAGAGGCGGAAGTAGTTCTGGTAGGTGATCGTCGCGAGCGTCTGATTCTCCTCCTGGACCGCGACGCCCTCCTTCGCCTCGATCGCCTGGTGCAGGCCTTCCGACCAGCGGCGGCCCTCGAGGATGCGGCCCGTGAACTCGTCGATGATCTGGACCTGCCCGTCGACGACCGCGTAGTCGACGTCGCGCTTGAAGAGCGCCTCGGCGCGCAGCGCCTGCTGCAGGTGGTTGACGAGGTGGCCGTTCTCGGCGCGGTACAGGTGGTCGATGCCGAGGAACTTCTCGGCCTTGGCGACGCCCTGCTCGGTCACCGACACGGTCTTGTGCTTCTCGTCGACCTCGTAGTCGAAGTCGGCGACGTAATGCTTCTTGGAGCGCGGGTCCATCCCTTCGGGCGTCTCGCCGAGGACCATTTTCGGTGCGAGCCGCGCGAAGCGGACGTACAGGTCGGCCGCCTGTTCCGGGGCGCCGGAGATGATCAGCGGGGTGCGTGCCTCGTCGATGAGGATGTTGTCGACCTCGTCGACGATCGCGAACGGGTGACCGCGCTGCACCTTTTCGGCGAGGTCCTTGGCCATGTTGTCGCGCAGGTAGTCGAAGCCGAACTCGGAGTTGGTCCCGTAGACGACGTCGCAGGCGTACGCGAGGTGCTTGTCGGCGTTCGGCTGCTGCGCCTGCAGCACGCCGACGGTGACGCCGAGCGCGTCGTAGATCGGTTTCATCCATTCGGCGTCGCGGCGCGCGAGGTAGTCGTTGACGGTGACGACGTGCACGCCCTTGCGCGCGCGCGGCGACTCCGGGTCCTCGGGGTCGGCGTCGGCGACGGCGAGCGAGTTCAGCACGACCGCGAGCGTCGCGGTGAGCGTCTTGCCCTCACCGGTCTTCATCTCGGCGATCTGCCCGTCGTGGAGGGCCATGCCCCCGACGAGCTGCACGTCGAAGTGGCGCATGCCCATCTGGCGGCGCGCGACCTCGCGCACGATCGCGAAGGTCTCGGGCAGGACGTCGTCGAGGCTGTCGCCGCCCGCGACGCGCTCGCGGACCTCGTCGATACGCTCACGCAGCTCGGCGTCGGATTCGTGTTCGAGCTCGGCCTCGAAGGCGCCGATCACCGCCACGCGGCGCTCGTACGCCTTGAATTGTTTCGACTCGCCGACGTTGAGGGCGCGCTGCAGCAGGGATGGCACGAGGCAAGGATAGCCAGTGCCGGTGAGCCCGAGCTGCCGCTGCGGCTACGTCGCGGGGTGGGCGCGGCCGCCTTCGGCGACGCGCGCGTCGCGGCGGTGGCGCAGTTTGTCGCGGTGGCGCTTCACCTGCCGTGCGAGCTCGTCGACGACCATGTTCAGCGAGTGCATCATCTCCGGCGAGGCGTCGCGGGCGCGCAGTGTGACGCCCTTCAGGTAGAGCGTGCCCTCGGCGACGTCGCGGTCCACGACACGGGGGTTTCTCTCGCGGAGAAGCTCAAGCTCGAGGCGCGCGAACGGCGAGAGCTGGCGGGCGACCTTTTCGAGCCGCCGGGCGGCATGCGCCTTCAGCTCCTCGGTGACCGGGACGTTGCGACCGGTGATCTCGATCTCCATCGTGGGCTCCCTTCGTCGGGGCTGTGGGTGTCACCACGATCGTACGCCCCGCCGCCGTCGCTGTAAACAACGTTTTCACGTTCCGGCCGGGTTCCGGCGCGACGGGCGTCAGGCGCGGCTGGCGGTCATCGCGGCGAGCACGTCGCCGTGACCGACGATCGCGCCGATCACAATCGCTCCGGCGTCGACCTGCGCGCCGGGTAGCAGGATCGTTTCGCGCAGCTGCGCGCCGGCGCCGACGCTCGCCCCGTCGCCGACGACTACAGGTCCCAGCAGCCGGGCCTCGTCGGCGACGCTCGCGCGACGCCCGATCCACGCCTGTCCCTCGACCTCGATGCCCTCGCCGAGCCTGGCTCCCGGGGCGAGCGTGAGGCCCGGCTGCTCCTCGCGCCCCTCGAGCTCGAGGCGCACCTCGCCGCGCAGCGCGTCGAAGGTTCCCTGGCGCAGCTCGGCGAGCGAGCCGATGTCGTTCCAGTAGCCGTGCACCTCGTGGATGTGGAACGGGACGTCCGCGTCGAGCAGCGCCGGGAAGACGTCCTGCGCCCAGTCGGCGAACGGGCGGTCGGGGAAGTAGTCGAAGATCGCGGGGTCGAAGACGTAGATGCCGCAGTTGCCCAGGTGCGAGCGCGCCTCGTCGGGCGAGGGCTTCTCCTGGAAGCCCGTGACGCGGCCCGCGTGGTCGTGCACGACGACGCCGTACTCGCGGGTGTCGGTGACCTGCTTGACGGCGAGCGTCGCGATGCCGCCCGCTTCGCGGTGGCGGCGCGCGAGCGCTGTCAGGTCGATGTCGGTGAGCGCGTCACCGGAGATGATCAGGAACGCCTCGTCGCCGAGGAAGTCGGCGCAGGCCCGTACGCCGCCGGCGGTCCCCAGCAGCTCGGCCTCGTAGCGGTAGGCGATGCGGTCGCCGAAGAAGTCGCGGATCGAGTCGGGGAAGTAGTGCAGGTTCGCGATCACCTCGCCGATGCCGTGCCGTGCGAGCAGCTCGAGGATGTGCTCCATGACGGGCCGGTCGATTACGGGCACCATCGGCTTGGTGATCTCGTACGTCAGCGGACGCAGGCGCGTGCCCAGGCCCGCGGCGAGGACCATCGCTCTCATCGCCGCCGGCCCCCGGGGCGCCTAGTAGCGGTAGTGGTCGGGCTTGAACGGCCCCTCGACGGGGACGCCGAGATAGGCCGACTGGGCCGCCGTCATCTGTGTGAGGTGCACGCCGAGCGCCTCGAGGTGCAGCGCCGCGACGCGCTCGTCGAGGTGCTTGGGCAGCACGTGGACGCTGCGCTCATAGAGCTCGGAGCGCGTGAACAGCTCGATCTGGGCGATCACCTGGTTCGAGAACGAGCAGCTCATCACGAAGCTCGGGTGACCCGTGGCGTTGCCGAGGTTCAGCAGCCGCCCCTCGGAGAGCAGGATGATCGCGTGGCCGTCGGGGAAGACCCACTTGTCGACCTGCGGCTTGATGTTGACGCGCTCGATGCCGTCGACCCCGCCGAGACCGGCGACGTCGATCTCGTTGTCGAAGTGGCCGATGTTGCCGACGACCGCCTGGTGCTTCATGCGCGCCATGTCCGCGGCGGTGATGACGTCGCGGTTGCCGGTGGCGGTGACGAAGATGTCCGCCGTTTCGACGACTTCGTCGAGCCTTCGCACCTCGTAGCCCTGCATCGCCGCCTGCAGCGCGCAGATCGGGTCGATCTCGGTGACGATCACGCGGGCGCCCTGGCCGCGCAGCGATTCGGCGCAGCCCTTGCCGACGTCGCCGAAGCCGCAGACGACGGCGACCTTGCCGCCGATCATCACGTCGGTGGCGCGGTTGATGCCGTCGAGCAGCGAGTGGCGGCAGCCGTAGAGGTTGTCGAACTTGGACTTCGTCACCGCGTCGTTGACGTTGATCGCAGGGAACAGCAGCTCGCCGCGCTCGTACATCTCGTAGAGGCGGTGGACGCCCGTCGTCGTCTCCTCGGTGACGCCGATGATGCCGTCGGCGACGCGCGTCCAGCGGCCGGGGTCCTCCGCGAGCGAGCGCTGCAGCAGCTCGAGGACCACGCGCATCTCCTCGCCGCTCGCGCTCGCCGGGTCCGGCACCGCGCCGGCGCGCTCGTACTCGCTGCCGCGGTGGACGAGCAGCGTCGCGTCGCCGCCGTCATCGAGAATCAGGTTCGGGCCGCCGTCGGGCCAGCTGAGCGCCTGCTGTGTGCACCACCAGTACTCCTCGAGCGTCTCGCCCTTCCACGCGAAGACGGGGACCCCGGCCGGCTGCTCGACGGTGCCGTGGGGGCCGACTGCGACAGCGGCGGCGGCGTGGTCCTGCGTGGAGAAGATGTTGCAGCTCGCCCAGCGGACCTCCGCGCCGAGCGCGGTGAGGGTCTCGATCAGCACCGCCGTCTGGACGGTCATGTGGAGCGAACCGGTGATGCGGGCGCCCTTCAGGGGCTGTTCGACGGAGTACTCGCGGCGGATCGCCATCAGGCCGGGCATCTCGTGCTCGGCGAGCGTGATCTCGGCGCGGCCGAAGTCGGCGAGCGAGAGGTCGGCGACCTTCAGTTCCGGTGTGGTGGCGGCTGCGGTTGGGTTCATGCCCGACCAGTCTAGGGACCGCCGCGAGCTTTCAGGCCGCGGTCAGCTCGAGCCGAGCTCGCGCTTGAGCTGCTGGATCGCGGCGATCGGCGTCGGGTCCACGCCGCGCAGCGCGGCGAGGTACACGGAGACGAGGTCGCCGAGCAGGACGAGCGAGACGACGCGTTCGACGGAGTTGCGCCCGCGCGTTTCGACGCGCAGGCATGCGGCGGCATGCTCGCGCGCGATGCGCTCCGTCACCTCGATGCGCTGGCGCACGCGGGGGTGGGCGTCGGCGTCGTCGAGGAACACCGCGGACAGGCGCGCGACATCGGCGGCGCCCTCCCAGCCCGCGACTTCGTTGTGGTCGAGCTCGGGCAGCTCGTTCCAGAACGCCGGCAGCTTCGCGTTCTCGTTGATCTGCGTCTTCCAGCGGTAAGCGATCGGGCTCGTCAGCCCCGCGCCCGCGACGACCGGGATCGTGCCGTTGAGTTCGCCGGCGATGCGCTTGGCGAGCGAGTCGGGCGGCGCGTCGGGGCCCCACTCGCTGACGAGGCCGTCGAGCGAGGACGCGGCGACATCGATCTCGGAGGAAAGGCGCGGCCCGGCGCCGCACAGCGCCGCCACTTCGAGCGCCGTGACGAGCGTGTAGCCGACGGCGTGGCGCGGCTGGAATCCGCCGGGCAGCGGGATGACGGGCACCTCGTCCGCGCGTGCCATCTCGGCGAGCTGTCCGCCGGTCGTCGTCACGATGCGGCGCGCGCCGAGCGCGCCCGCCGACTCGTAGCAGGCGAGCGTCTCCTCGGTGTCGCCGGAGTAGCTCGCACACAGCACCACCGTGTCGGGCGTCGTCCACGTCGGCAGGCCGTAGCCGCGAGTGACGAAGAGCGGCCGTGTGAGGCGGTCGCCGAGCGCGGCGCGCGCGAGCGCGCCGCCGATCGCCGAGCCCCCCATGCCGGCGACGACCAGGCCGGCGGAGGAGTCCGTGTCGTCCATGATCGCCGAGTCAAAGCGCCAGAGCGCGTCGCGCAGGTGGTCGGGCAGCGCGAGGATGTCGCCCAGCTGGCCATCCGGGTCGATCTGCGCGATCGACTCGCGCGTCAGGTCTGCGGCTCCTATGCTCATCGCGGCGCTCCCCTCGCTGTCGCTTGTGGGCGGCGGCCGCCTAGAAGGCGATCGCGCCGTCGGGCAGCCGTACACCGGGGAAGATACGCGCACCGCCCGCAAGCGCGTTGTCTGCCCCGAGTGCAGCCCCTTCGCCCAGCACCGCGTTGCCGTCGAGCTCGCAGCGCTCGCCGACCGTGCTGCCGGGCGCGAGCACGCAGTTGCGCAGGCGGCTGTCGGCGCCGACGACGGCGTCGTCGAGCACGACGGCGCTCTCGACGCGCGCGCCGGCGGCGATCTTCGCCCGCGGCCCGATCACTGCGCACGGCCCGACGGTGGCGCCGGCGGCGACGTGCGCGCCCGCGCCGATCACGCACGGCTCGAGCACCCGCCCCTCGACCGTCGCGTCGCCGGCGACGGGCTGCGCCGGCGCGCCGGGCAGGTCGCCGGCGATGATGTCGAACGTTCCCTGCAGGTAGCGCTCGGGCGTGCCGATGTCGAGCCAGTAGCTCTCGCTCGCGTAGGCGAAGAGGCCGTTCCCGACCAGATGCGGCCAGACCTCATGCTCGATCGAGACTTTGCGCTCGGACGGCACGAGCTCGAGGATCTCGCGCTGCAGCACGTAGACGCCCGCGCTGATCAGGTTCTCGCCCGGGATCTCGTGCTGCGGCTTCTCGACGAACTCGCGCACCGCGCCGCGCGCGTCGCGGAGCACGAGGCCGTACGGCGAGGGGTCGGCGACGGGGACCAGGGCGAGCGTCGCGCGCGCGCCGCTCGCGCGGTGCGCAGCGAGCTGCGCGGTGATGTCGATGTCCGTGAGGACGTCGCCGTTGAGCATCAGGAACGTCTCGTCGAGCAGCGGCGCGGCGAGCTTCACGGCGCCCGCGGTGCCGAGCGGTTCGGGCTCCTCGATGTAGACGATCTCGATCCCGAGGCTCGCGCCGTCGCCGAGCACGTCACGCACGCCGTCGGCGAGGAAGCCGCAGGAGAGGACCACGCGCGTGATGCCGTGGCCGCGCAGCCATTCGAGCATGAAGGAGATGAACGGCCGGTCGACGAGCGTGACGACGGGCTTGGGGACGTTGCTGGTCAGCGGGCGCAGGCGCGTCCCCTGTCCGCCCGCGAGGATCACGGCCTGCATCGCTAGCGCCTGCCGACGCCCTCGTACACGAGGCCGGCGGCGCGCAGCGCGTCGCCGTCGAGCGCGTTGCGCCCGTCGATCACGAGGTTGCCGGCCATCGCCGAGGCGACCTGCTGCCAGTCGAGCGCCACGATCTCCGGCCACTCGGTGACGAGAACCGCGGCGTGGGCGCCCGCGACCGCGTCGAGCGCGCCCGGCGCGAACTCGACGCCGCGCAGCAGCCCCTTCGCCTGGTCGGCGGCGACCGGGTCGTACGCGACGACCTCGGCGCCGGCGGCCTGCAGGCGCGCCGCGAGGACGAGCGAGGAGGCCTCGCGCATGTCGTCCGTGTTCGGCTTGAAGGCGAGCCCGAGCAGCGCGACGCGGCGGCTCGCGAGCTCGCCGAGGTGCCGTTGCAGCTTGCCGATCACGCGTCGCTTCTGCAGCTCGTTGACCTCGATCACGGCGGTCAGCAGCTGGAAGTGGTAGCCCGAGTTGCCGGCGAGCTGTTTGAGCGCGTCGACGTCCTTGGGGAAGCAGCTGCCGCCGTAGCCGATGCCGGCCTGCAGGAACTTCGCGCCGATGCGCTCATCGAGCCCCATGCCACGCGCTACCTCGACGACGTCGGCGCCCGTCTCCTCGCAGACGTTCGCGATCTCGTTGATGAATGAGATCTTCGTGGCGAGGAAGGCATTGGAGGCGAGCTTGACCATCTCGGCGCTGGCGACGTCGGTGCGCACGAGCGGCGCTCCGAGCGGCTCGTACAGCGCGACGACGGCGTCGCCGGCCCAGTCACCGCTGTCGCCGATCACGACGCGGTCGGGGTGAAGGAAGTCGTGGACGGCCGAGCCCTCCTTGAGGAACTCGGGGCACGAGACGTACGCGAGGTCCTGCTTTTCCTGCTGCGCGAAGGTGCGCGCGAGCGCGGCGCCGGTCCCCGCCGGCACCGTCGACTTCATCACGAGCGCATGTTCCTTCGTCGGCGGTATCGCGTCGACGACGGCGTGCACCGCAGTGAGGTCGGCGTCGCCGGAGTGCGTCGGCGGCGTGCCGACGGCGACGAAAAGCAGCCGCGACGCGGCGAGGGCGTCGGCGATGTCGGTCGAGAAGTGAAGGCGCTCGCGGTTGCGCTCCATCAGCTCGTCGAGCCCCGGCTCCCAGATCGGCACCTCGCCCGCACGCAGGCGCTCGATGCGCTCGGCGTCGATGTCGACGCACCATACGTCGCTGCCGAGCTCGGCGAAGCCGACGGCTGTGACGAGGCCGACGTAGCCGGCGCCGATCACGCCGACCGGCTCGCGCGAGGCGCCCATCGTCAGGCCGCTACGGCGAGGAACGCCTCGTAGCGCCGGATGTCGCGCCTGGCGCGGGCGAGTTCCTCGCTGCTCTGCCCCGCGCTCTCGGCGAGCGCGCGGGCGTCGGCGAGGCGGGCGCCGATCTCCTCGCGGTCGATCTGGTCGGGCGCCAGCGCCTCGCCGAGGAGGACGAGCGCCCGGTTGTCGATGAACTGCAGGTAGCCCTCGGACTGGGCGTAGCGCACGATCTCCGACTCGCTGCGGTAGAGCCGCAGCTCGGTCGGCTCGAGCGTGGCGAGGAGCGGCTCGTGGTAGGCGAGGATGCCGATCGAACCGAGCGTCGTTTTCGTCGACAGCATCTCGATCTCCTCTGCGAAGACCTCCCCCTCGGGGGTCAGCACCTCGGCCAGGAACTTGCGCCGCGCCATCAGCTCTTGGCGGCCGCGACGACTTCGTCGATCGTGCCCTTCAGGAAGAACGCACTCTCGGGGATCTCGTCGTGCTTGCCTTCGATGATCTCCTCGAAGCCGCGGATCGTCTCGGCGATCGGCACGTAGGCGCCGGGGGTGCCTGTGAACTGTTCGGCGACGAAGAAGGGCTGCGAGAGGAAACGCTCGATCTTGCGTGCCCGCTGCACCGTGAGCTTGTCCTCGTCGGAGAGCTCGTCGATGCCGAGGATCGCGATGATGTCCTGGAGCTCCTTGTAGCGCTGCAGGATCTCCTTGACGCGGTTGGCGACGCGGAAGTGGTCCTCGCCGAGAATCTCGGCCTTGAGGATCGTGGAGTTCGAGTCGAGCGGGTCGACGGCGGGGTAGATCCCTTTTTCGGAGATCGCGCGCGAGAGCGCCGTGGTGGCGTTCAGGTGCGCGAAGACCGACGCGGGCGCCGGGTCGGTGTAGTCGTCGGCGGGGACGTAGATCGCCTGGATCGACGTGACCGAGCCGCTGCGCGTCGAGGTGATGCGCTCCTGCAGCTGCCCCATCTCGGTCTCGAGCGTCGGCTGGTAGCCGACCTGGGAGGGCATCCGTCCGAGCAGCGCCGAGACCTCGGAGCCGGCCTGCACGAAGCGGAAGATGTTGTCGATGAAGAGCAGCACGTCCTGGCCCTGGTCGCGGAAGTATTCGGCCATCGTCAGGCCCGACAGGGCGACGCGCATACGCGCACCGGGGGGCTCGTTCATCTGGCCGAAGACGAGCATCGTCTTCTCGATGACGCCCGACTCCTTCATCTCGAGCCAGAGGTCGTTGCCCTCGCGCGAGCGCTCGCCGACGCCGCAGAACGCCGACAGGCCCCCGTGTTCCTTCGCGAGGTTGTGGATCAGCTCCTGGATCAGCACCGTCTTGCCGACGCCGGCGCCGCCGAAGAGGCCGACCTTGCCGCCCTTCGCGTACGGCGCGAGCAGGTCGATGACCTTGATGCCCGTCTCGAACATTTCCGTCGTCGGCGTGAGGTCCTCGACGCGCGGGGCCTCCTGGTGGATGTTGCGCCGCTCGACGTCGTCGGGCAGTTCCTCGCCGAGGTCGATCGGCTCGCCGAGCAGGTTGAAGATGCGCCCCAGGGTCGCCTCGCCGACGGGGACGGTGATCGGCGCTTCGGTGTCGATCACCTCGGCGCCTCGTGCGAGCCCGTCGGTGGTGTCCATCGCGACGGCGCGGACGCGGTCGTCGCCGAGGTGCTGCTGGACCTCGCAGACCAGGACGGTGTCCTCGCCGCCGGGCGAGATGCCGGGCGCCTCCTCGTCGGCCGCGGCAGCCGGCTTGGCGATCGTGATCGCGTGGTAGATCTCGGGCAGACGGTCCGGGAAGACCGCCTCGATGACGACGCCCTGGATCTCCTCGACGCGGCCGATGTTGCGCGCTCCGTTCGCGGCGGCGTCCTTGGCGGCGGCGTCTTGGGCGGTGGTGGACTGCATCTGGGTTGCTCCTCTTGTCGGGCTCATTGTCTGAAGTCTGGTGCGCGCTACGCGACGCCCTCGGCGCCGGCGACGACCTCCATGATCTCCTGCGTGATCTCGGCCTGGCGCGCGCGGTTCATCTGCAGCGTGTACTCGGTGATGATTTCGCCGGCGTTGTCCGACGCGCTGCGCATCGCGGTCATCTGGGCGCCGAAGAAGCCTGCCGCCGACTCGACGAGCGCACGGTAGATCGAGGTCTCGACGTAGTCGGGTACGAGGCGGCGCAGGATCGATTCGGGGTCGGGCTCGTAGTCGACGTTCACGCGCCGCGCGCCGTGCGCGCTCTCCTCCTCCTCGCCGCCCTCGACGACCTCGGCGGAGACGGGCAGCAGCACCTGGCGCGTCACGCGCTGCGTGAGCGGCGAGATGAACGAGTTGAAGACCATCTCGACGCTGTCGATGTGGTTGTCGACGTAGGCGCCGATGAGGTCCTGCGCGATCGTGCGCGCGTCGGCGTACGCGGGGCGATCCGTGAAGCCGACGTAGCTGCCGGCGAGCTCGAAGCCGCGGAAGGAGATCGACGAGACGCCGCGGCGCCCGGCGGCGTACCAGACCGTCTGCGCGCCGTCGGCGGCGTGCTCGTCGTTCTGGCGCACGCCGGCACGGATGATCTGGCTGTTGAACGCGCCGGCTAGCCCGCGGTCGCCGGTCACGAGCAGCAGCGCGCGCCGCTCGCGCGTCTTGTGCTCGGACAGCAGCGGCAGCCGCGCCGCCTCGCTGCCCGCCGCCTCGGCGGCCTGGCGCGTCATGCGCGCGATCGCGTCGGCGTACGGCCGCAGCGCGGTGATGCGCTGTTCGGCGCGGCGCAGCCTCGCGGCCGCGACCATCTCCATCGCCCTGGTGATCTTCTGGATGTTCTTCACCGAGGCGATCTTGTTCTTGACGTCGCGCTGGGATGCCATCTGCACACGGCGACCGTCAGGCGGCCGCAGCCTCCTCCTCGGCGGGTTCGCCCTCCTCGTCGAGGTCGTAGCCGAAGTCCCCGGCGAACGACTCGACGACCTTGCGCAGCGCGTCCTGCGTCTCGTCGGACCAGTCGCCGCCGCGGATCTTCTCGCGCGTCCCCTGGGCCTCGGCGTGCATCCGTTCGGTGAGCCCGAGCAGGAAGTCCTCGATGCGGTCGACGTTGAGGCGGTCGAGGTAGCCGTTGGTCGCGGCGTAGATCTGCACCACCTGGTCCTCGACGGCGAGCGGCGAGCGCTCGTGCTGGTTCAGCGTCGCGACGAGGCGTTCTCCGCGCGCGAGCGTGCGCTGCGTGTCGGCGTCCAGGTCGGAGCCGAACTGCGCGAACGCTTCGAGGTCGCGGTACTGCGAGAGCTCGAGCTTGATGCGCCCCGCGACTTTCTTCATCGGCGTGATCTGCGCGTTACCGCCGACGCGGGACACGGAGATGCCGACGTTGATCGCCGGCCGGACCCCGGAGTTGAAGAGTTTGCTCTCCAGGAAGATCTGCCCGTCGGTGATCGAGATCACGTTCGTCGGGATGTACGCCGAAACGTCGCCGGCCTGCGTCTCGATGATCGGCAGCGCCGTCAGCGAGCCGCCGCCGAGCTCGTCGTTGAGCTTCACGGCGCGCTCCAGGAGGCGCGAGTGCAGGTAGAAGACATCGCCGGGGTACGCCTCGCGGCCGGGCGGGCGGCGCAGCAGCAGCGACATCTGCCGGTACGCGTAGGCGTGCTTGGTGAGGTCGTCGTAGATGCACAGCGCGTCGCGGCCCGAGTACAGGAAGTGCTCGCCCATCGCGCAGCCGGCGTACGGCGCCATGAACTTGATCGGCGCGGCCTCGTCGGCGGGCGCCGCGACGATGATCGTTTTCTCGAGCGCGCCGTACTCTTCGAGCGTCTGCGCGAGCGCGACGACGGTCGACATGCGCTGGCCGATCGCGACGTACACGGAGATCACGTCGCTCTCGCGGTTGTTGATGATCGTGTCGATGGCGATCGCCGTCTTGCCGGTCTGGCGGTCGCCGATGATGAGCTCGCGCTGGCCGCGCCCGATCGGGATCATCGCGTCGATCGCCTTCAGGCCGGTCTGCATCGGCTGCACGACGGGCTGGCGCTGGACGACGCCGGGCGCCTTGAACTCGGCGGGGCGCGTCTGGCTGACGTTGATCTCGCCCTTGCCGTCGAGCGGGCGGCCGAGCGGGCTCACGATGCGCCCCAGCATCTCCTCGCCGACGGGGATCTCGAGCAGGCGCCCGGTGCGCTTGACGGTGTCGCCCTCGGCGATGCGCTCCCACTCGCCGAAGAGCACGGCGCCGACGTTGTCGGACTCGAGGTTCAGCGCGAGGCCGGTGACCTCGTGCGGCAGTTCGAGCATCTCGAAGGACATGCAGTTCTCGAGGCCGTGCAGGCGCGCGATGCCATCCGCGACCGAGAGCACGGTGCCGACCTCGGTCAGCTCCGCCTGGTCGCTGCCCAGGCCCTCGATGCGGCTCTTCAGGATGCTTGTGATCTCGTCGGGATTGATCTGCATTTCGTTCAGGAGGCTCCTTGAGCGACCTGCGTGCGCAGCCGCTCCAGTCGATTGCGGATAGATGCGTCGAGGATCGAGTTGCCGACCCGGATGATTACGCCGCCGAGGATCTCCGGGTCGACGCGGACCGAGAGCGTCACGTTGCGCTGCGCGCGCTCGCCGATCGTGCGGCCGAGCGTCGCGGTCGTGCTGTCGTCGAGCGCGATCGCGCTCGTGATCTGGACCGGCAGGGTGCGGTTCTCCTCGTCCCAGAGCCGGTCGAACTCGTGCCTGATGCGGAAGATGACCGGCATGCGGTGGTTCTCGATCAGCAGCCCGAGGAAGTTCAGGAACAGCTCGTCGGCGCCGTCGAGCAGGCCGCCGAGCGCGGACGTCTTCTCGACGCTCGAGAAGTAGGGCGAGAAGAAAAAGACCGCGAGCTCCCGGCTCTGTTCGAGGGCGTCGGCGAACTGCGCGAGCTGTTCGCGCAGCACGTCCAGGCGTCCCTTGTCGCGGCCCGCTTCGAAGAGCGAGCGCGCGTATACGCGGGCGAGCTCCTCCATCAGTCCTCGCCGCCTCCCTGGGCGATGCTCGCGAAGTCCAGTTCGCCGAGCGCCTCCTCGACGAGGCGTCGCTGGTCGTCCTCGCTGAGCGCTTTGCGCGTCACCTTCTCGGTCGCGAGGATCGTGAGGTCGGCGACCTCACGCCTGATGCCGTCGAGCGCGCGGCGCGTCGCCTCGTCGATCTCGCGTTCGGCGCGGCGCGCCGCCTCGGCGATCATCTCTTTGCCGCGCTCGCGGGCCTCGGACTCGTGGCCCTCGGCGCTCTGGCGCGCACGCTGGACGATCTCGTCGGCCTGGGCGCGCGCCTCCTTCAGGCGCTCGCGGTATTCCGCGAGCACGTCGTCGGCCTCTTTGCGCGTCCGGTCGGCCGAGTCGAGCGACTCGGAGATCACCTGGCGCCGCTCGTCGAGCGCGTCGCGGATACGCGGAAACACCCATTTGACGAGGATGATCATGGAGAGGCCGAAGACGACCAGCGTCCAGATCGTCAGCCCGACGTTGGGCGTGATGAGCCAGGATTCGCTGGCGAGAACGTTCGGTAGGTGGGTGCCGAGCACGGGCATGGCGGTCTAGAGGAAGAAGGCGATGAAGCCGCCGACGAGGCCGTAGAAGAACGTCGCCTCGGTGAGCGCGAAGCCCAGCCACTGGATCGACGTGATTTCATCGCGCATCTCCGGCTGGCGTGTCACCGACTCGATGACCTTGCCGAACAGCATGCCGATGCCGGCGCCGGCACCTGCCGCGCCGCCACCGGCGCCGACGCCCAGGGCGATCGACTTTCCGGCGTTCTCGCCGATTTCCACGGCGGAGTTGGACGCCGCCATCAGCGGCGCCGCGAGGTGCAGTAGTGCGGGTATGACGTGAGGCAGCATCTGTCTCCTTGTTGTGTCTAGTGACTCTGAGAGGTTGCGCCGCCGAGGTAGATGGCGGCGAGAATGGCAAAGATGAAGGCCTGCAGGCCGGCGATGAGGACGGCCTCGAAGAGGAAGATGATGACGGCGATCGGCAGCGTGAACCAGCCGAGCACCTCGAGGCCGAGCAGCACCGCGAGCGTGCCCGCCATGAAGTCGATGAGCAGGTGCCCGGCGAGCAGGTTGGCCCACAGTCGGATCGTCAGCGAAAGCAGGCGCAGCAGGTTCGAGACGAGCTCCAGCGGATACATCAGCAGCAGCATCGGTCCTTTCACGCCGGCCGGGATGAGGCTTTTGATGTAGCCCATGAAGCCGTGGTGGCGGACCCCTTCGACGTTGAACGAGATCCACACGACGAGCGCGAGCACGAACGGCACCGCGACGTTGGTGACGGCGGCGTAGATCTGGAACGCCGGTACTTCGACGCCGAGGATGTTGATCGGCTCGGAGGTGTCGATCGGCAGCGGTATGTAGCCGATCAGGTTCGAGAAGCCGATGAAGACGAAGAGGGTGAAGATCAGCGGGAACCAGCGCTGCGCGAGCTCCTCGGACATGTTCTCGCGCGTCATCGAGCGCGTCAGGTCGTACATCCATTCCACGGCGACCTGCGTCCGCGACGGCCGGCGCTTCATCTGCCGCGCGACCCACAGCATCGTCACGATCGTCAGGACGGTCGCCATCAGCAGGTAAAGAACGCCCTTGTTGAACGAGATCGGCCCGATCTTGAACCACGTTTCGAGCTTGTAGGCGTCGATGACCTTGTACGTTTCGTTTTTGTGGCCGTGGACGCCCCAGACGGCGATGAAGAAGATCAGGCCGAGGACGTAGACGACGGCGATGCCCCACAGCAGCTGCGCTTTGCGGCTCATCGAACGGAACCGGTTCATCGCGTGCTCCCGCGGTCCTCGCGGTTCGGCGGCCCGCTCAGCACCCGCACGACGAAGAAGATCGAGTAGGCGACGAAGATCGTGACGGCGGCGGTCAGCCCGTCGGCGCGGCCACCGATCACGCCCGCGGCGACGATCGCGCCGGCGAGCAGCCAGATCCGGCCGAACGCCTCGAAGAGGTTGAGGCCGAGCTGGGTGCGCGGCTCGCTGGCGCGGCGTCTGATCACGCGCCGGTCATAGAACCCGAGCGCGCGCTGCACGACCCACGCCGCGACACCGACGATCAGCCCGAAGGTCGGCGCGCCGAGCGCGTAGGCGGGGATCGCGGCGAGCACGACGATGATCACGTCGGCGTACTCGACCGCGAGTGGCAGCGCGGGGCGCCCGCTTCCGGGCGCGGGCGAGCCGCTGCTGGATCGGGACGGCGCCCGTCCGGCCATCTCGAGTGAGCGTGGCATCAGCGGCGGGCGCTCTTGCGAGCCTTCCAACCTTCGGCCCCCGCCCGCGCGGCGCGGCAGGGGCAGCGCCGCCGCACGGCGGCACGCCGCGAGCATGTCCGCTCACGGGCGATGACGCGGCGGATGCGGCCGCGACTGTACTGGTCGGGATTCTCGGCTGGGTCGGTCACGCTGAGGATGGGCTTCCCCCACGGGCAGTGCGAACCCGGGGACGACGCCGGCAGGAGGACTCCTGCCGCCCGCGAGTCTAACCGCTCGCGGACTTCGTAACAACATTGTGACGACCGTTACGCCCGCCGCGCGCGCTGTCCGTGCGGCCTTCGGGTCCGCCCCGGGGGCTAAAGCGGGGCGGGCGCGAGTCCGCGCGCGTCGAGCGCCTCGATGATGCGCGGGAGCGCCCGGACCGTGGCGCGCCAGGAGCCCGGCGCGCCGTAGTCGTCGGCGTCGTGCAGCAACACGACGGCGCCGTCGCAAGCGTCGCGAGTGGCGAGCTCGGTGATCGAATCGGCGTCGGCGCGGTCCTCCCAGTCGCGGCCCCAGTCGCTCCACAGGACCGTTCGCCAGCCGTAGCGCCGGGCGGCGCGCAGCGCCGGCGTCGTCGCGATGCCGTACGGCGGGCGGTAGAGGCCGGGCTCGCGCCCGGTGGCCGCGCAGATCGTGTCGAGCGCGCGCGCGAGGTCCTCGCGTACCTGCGCGCCGGTGAGGCGCAGCAGGTTGCGGTGCCGGTCGCAGTGCAGCGCGACGGTGTGTCCGCGCGCGGCGATCTCGCGCGCGAGCGCGGGGTCGCGCCGCACCTGCTCGCCGACGAGGAAGAAAGTCGCGGCGACGCCGGCGGACGCGAGGACGTCGAGCACGGCCGGGGTGCCCTGCGCGTGCGGGCCGTCATCGAAGGTCAGCGCGTAGCCGCTGCCGCCGCTTGTGCGGTCCTCGATGCCGAGCGGAGCACGCAGCGCCGGCCAGGCGCCGGCGAGCGCCGGCAGCGAGCGCGCGAGCAGCAGCGCGCCGAGCAGCGCGCCGGCGGTCGGGAGGACCGCCCTGCGATGATCGCGGGCTGAAATGAGTGAACTGGCGCTCGGCATTCTCTGCGCGGTCGGCGCTTCGGCGATGTACAGCCTAGGGGTCGTGCTGCAGGCTCTGGAAGCGCGCCAGACGCCGCCCGAGATGAGCATGCGCCCCGAACTCGTCGTCTCGCTGCTCAGCCGCAAGCTCTGGCTCACCGGCATCGCCCTCTCGGCGCTCGGCTGGCCGCTGCAGCTCATCGCGCTGCTGCTCGCGCCGCTCGTGGTGGTGCAGCCCGCGCTCGCCGGCGGGTTGCTGGTGCTGTTGATCGCGGCGGAGCGAATCCTCGGCGAGCGGCCCGGCGCCTACGAGTACGGCTCGGTGGCGCTGATCGTGGTCGGCGTGATCGGCGCGGGGCTCTGTGCGCCGTCGCGCTCGGACGCCCACAGCGGCAATCTCACGCTCACGATCGTGCTGCTCTGCCTCGGCGTCGCGAGCCTCGCCCCGTACCTCCTGAGCGCGTTCGGCCGCCATCACCCGATGGTGATGATGGTCGGCGCCGGTCTCGCTTTCGCATGGAGCGGCGTCACAACCAAGCTCGCGAGCGACGACATCGCGCGCGGGCACTGGGGGCCCGCCGTCGCGTGGGCCGTCGCGGCCGGCGCCGCGGCGCTCGTCGGCGTCCTGAGCGAGACGAGCGCGCTGCAGGCGCGCCCCGCGATTCAGGTCGCGCCGGTCGTCTTCGTCGTGCAGACCGTGGTGCCGGTCGTGCTCGCGCCGCTGCTCCTCGGCGAGCACTTCTCCGACACGCCGGCAGGGGGCGTGCCGCTCAGCTTCGCGCTGCTGCTGCTGATCGCCGGGGCGACGATGCTCAGCCGCTCGCCGATGCTCGCGCAGCTCACCGAAGTTGCTGAGACATGAGCGCGCCGAGCGACTCGACGCCGAGGCCGTGCGCACGAATCAGCGCGGCGTCGCGCTCGACACCTTCGAGCGAGGCCACCGAGCCGGAGGCTTCGACGACGATGACGTCGCCGGGGCGCGGCGTTTCGCCGCGCAGCCCTTCGTCGGCTCGCACGCGCACGGTGCCGAAGATCGGCTCGTCGCCCGCGATCCGGGCGAGCACCAGCTGACCGAGGTCGGCGCCGCCGGGCGGCGGCAGGTAGTAGTAGTGCTTGCCCAGGCGCAGCGCGCGTGCCTGGCGATGAAGCTGGGAGCGCGTGCCGAGCCAGTGCAGGAAGCTCGAACGCGGCTCTTCGGGGACCAGTCCGTCGCCGGCAGCCCGGACCCCGGCGATCCGCGATGCGGGGGGCGTCGCGCCGGCTGCGCCGTCGGCGAGCGTGAGGTGCAGGCCCGCGGCGGCGAGATGCTGGGCGGCCGGCACGACGTCGCCGGCGGGCGTGCGAACGATCAGCGCGACCTCGCGCCGCGAGGTGGAGACGCGCGTGAGGGCGTGGATGTCGAAGAGCTTGGAGGCGAGGGCCGCGACCTCGTCGGTGCTCATCATCCATGTCCCGACGAGCAGCAGCAGCGCGGCCTGCGCCGCGAGGGTGCGGGTCCGCAGCACCCACGGCGCCACCGGTTTGACGCGCTGTGGCGGATCGAGCACGACTTCGGCGGCGGGCGTCGCCGCGGCGGCGGCCGGCGCGGGACGCTGCTCGGCGATGCTCGCGCGAACGTGCTCGCGCAGCTCGCGGGCGTCGGTCGCGAGGCGGACCAGGTCGAGGTCGGCCATCGCCTTCGTGTTCAGGCGCGCGTGGGCGATCGGCAGCCCGTAGGAGACGACGGGCACTCCCACCGCGCGCGCCTCGAGGCACGTGACGCCGCCGGTCGAGTGCACGAGGACGTCTGCGGCCGCCAGGAACTCGGGCATGCGCTGGGTGAAGCCGTAGACGAACACGCGGTGCTCGCCGCCGAAGCTGTCCTCGAGTCGTTCGCGGAGCGCGTCGTTGCGTCCCGCGAGGCAAACGATGCTCGAGATCTCGGTGTCGGCGAGCAGCTGCCGCACCGCGCCCTCGATGTCGCCGACGCCCCAGCCGCCGCCCGAGACGACGGCCATCCTGCCGTCGGCCGGCAGGCCGAGCGCGCGGCGCGATGCGGTCGGGGTGCGCGGCACGAGGAAGTCCGCGGAGATCAGCGGCCGGACGAGCTTCGCTGAGCCGTGCCCCGCGATGCGCTCGACGTCGCGCAGCGACTCGTCGTACATCACGAGGTGCACGTCGATGCCCTTCTGGGCCCAGAAGAAAAGACCGGTGAGGTCCGTGATCGTCGCGACCGTCGGGCACGTCACGATGCTGCGGCGGCGCAGGTGCGAGAGCACGACCGTCACCGCCGGGTACGTCGAGACGACGACGTCGGGTTCGTGTTCGGCGATCGCCCGCGCAAGCGGCCGCGCGCCGAAGATCAGCAGCAGCCGCCTCACGAGCGAGCGCGCCGGCGCGAATTTCTCCAACGTCCCGTAGACGAGGCTGTACGTCCACGGAGCGCTGTCGAGCTGGGTGCGGTAGCCGTCCTGGACCGAGCGTTTGAGCACGCCGCCCATCGCCGCGAGCCCGTCGATGATCGTCACGTCGGCGTCGCTGTCGGCGCTTTCGACCTGCTCGGCGAGGGCGCGCGCGGCCGCAGCGTGCCCCTCGCCGACGTCGGCGGAGAGGATCAGCACGCGTTTGCGCCCCCGGAGGGGCTCTATCGGATCAGATTGTTCTCGCGCCATGTTGCGCCAGGGCAGGCCGCGCCGGCGGGTGGTTCGCCCGCGCCTGCGGCATTGTACCTCCCGCCGCCGACCGCGGCTGGACGATCATCTCTTCGATACCGCCTCAAACTCCCCTGTTTCCAGATCCTGCGTGACGTTCCGTTCGATCTCCGCGGCGCTCGCGCCGGGGCGCAGACGGCGCAGCCGCGACGCGTCCAGGCGGCGGAACTTCAGGATCTCGAGCACGTACACGAGATAGACGCTCGCGGCGACCACGACGATCGCGATCACGATCATCACCATCGACCACGCGAGGTTGTAACGGCCGTTGTGGTCGCTGTAGGGGATGAAACGCAGCGCGAGCGCGAGCCCGGCGAGCATCAGCGTCCACGCGTACAGGTACGCGATCGTGCGCCGCGCGGAGAAACCGATGCGCGCCATGCGGTGGTGGAAGTGCTCGCTGTCGGCCTGGTAGATCGGCTGGCGGTACTTCAGGCGCTTGAGGACGACGAACGTGGTGTCCAGGAACGGCACGGCGAGCAGGATCAGCGGCAGCACGAACGAGACCACGGCCGCCGTCTTGACCGCCGCCTCGACGGCGATGACACCCATCAGGAGCCCCAGCAGGTTCGACCCGCTGTCGCCCATGAACGTCGACGCGGGCGGGAAGTTGTAGATCAGGAAGCCGAGCGCCGCGCCCGCCGTGAGCGCCGCGAGGACGCCGGGCTGCGGCCGGTCGAGGTTGAAAGCGAGGATCGCGAGCGTCGCCGCGATGATCGTGCAGACGCCCGCCGTGAGGCCGTCGATGCCGTCGGAGAAGTTGACGACGTTCATCATCGCGACGAGCCCGAGCACCGTCAGGATCGGCCCCGCGTTCGTCGGCCCCGTGTCGGGGAAGTGCAGGACGCCGACGAACGGCAGCGTGATCGCCTTCACCTGGACGCCGAAGTGGACGACGACGAAGGCCGCGACGAACTGCCCGACGAGCTTCGCGGCGGGGTGCAGGTTGAAACGGTCGTCGAGCGCGCCGACGATCGTGATCAGCGCGCAGCCGAAGAGCACGCCGTGCCAGACGTTCGTGTCGACGCCGTCCCCGGCGGGCAGCCACACGAGCGTCGCGACGAGCACGCCGGCGAAGATCGCGAGGCCCCCGAGCAGCGGGGTCGGGCGAACGGACAGTCCGCGCTCGCGCGGTTCGTCGATCGCGCCGACGCGACGCGCGAAGACCATCGTCACGGGCGTGAGCAGGGTCGTCACGGCCGCGGCCGTGAGCAGGGCGTACAGCGCTTCGAGCTCGCTGGGCTTGGCCATCAGCTCGCGCACAAGGATGCCACGCGAGCAGGTCGCGCCGGCGCCGCTACGCGGCCGCGGCGCTCAGCGAGTCGTAGAGCGGATAGCGCGCCGTGAGCTCGCGCACGCGCCCGGCGAGCTCTTCGGCGCGGTCCTCGAACTCGGGGGTGAGGGCCACCGCGAGGATGCGGCCCACCTCGACGAAGTCCTCCTGCTGCAGGCCGCGCGTGGCGAGCGCCGGCGTGCCGATGCGAAGCCCCGACGCCTGCATCGGCGGGCGCGGGTCGAAGGGCACGGCGTTGCGGTTCACTGTGATGCCGATGTCGTGCAGGCGCTCCTCGGCCTGGCGGCCGGTGAGTTCGCCGTCGGCGTTGCGCAGGTCGACGAGCGCGAGGTGCACGTCGGTGCCGCCCGTCAGCACGTCGACGCCGTGTCCGGCCTTCAGGAGCTCCGCGGCGACGGCCTGCGCGCCCGCCACGGTGCGTCGCTGGCGCTCCGCGAAGAGCTCGCTTTTCGCGATCTGGAAGGCGACGGCCTTCGCCGCGATGATGTGCTCGAGAGGCCCGCCCTGCTGCCCTGGGAAGACGGCGGAGTCGATCGCTTTTGCGAGCTCGGCGCGGCACAGGATCGCCCCGGCGCGCGGCCCGCCAAGCGTCTTGTGCGTGGTCGTCGTGACAACGTCGGCGCCGGCGGCCACCGGGTTCGGGTGAAGCCCCGCGACGACGAGGCCCGCGAAGTGCGCCATGTCGACCATCAGCAGCGCGCCGACCTCGTCCGCGATCTCGCGGAAGCGCTCGAAGTCGAGCAGGCGCGGGTACGCCGACCAGCCGGCGATCAGCAGCTTCGGGCGCTCGGCGCGCGCGACGCGCGCGACCTCGTCCATGTCGATGCGGCTGCTCTCGCGGTCGACCTCGTACGCCGCGACGTCGTACAGGCGCCCGGAGAGGTTGATCTTCATGCCGTGCGTGAGGTGCCCGCCGTGCGCGAGCGAGAGGCCCATGATCTTCTCGCCGGGTTCGAGCAGGGCGTGGTACACGGCGGCGTTCGCCTGCGCGCCGGCGTGCGGCTGGACGTTCGCGTGCTCGGCGCCGAACAGCTCGCACGCGCGTTCGATGGCGAGCGTCTCGCTGACGTCCACCCACTCGCAGCCGCCGTAGTAGCGGCGCCCGGGATAACCCTCGGCGTACTTGTTGGTCATCACCGAGCCCTGGCATTCCAGGACGGCGCGCGGCACGAAGTTCTCCGACGCGATCATCTCGAGCGTGTCCTGCTGACGCGCGAGCTCGCCCGCCAGCGCCGCCGCGACGTCCGGGTCGACCTCGGACAGCGGGCGGTCGAAGTAGTCGTCTCTGAGCTGTGTCACTGCGCTCTCCTTTGGGCGGTTGAAGCTCTCTGCCCAGGCGCGCGGCGCTCTGTCCGGCCGCTCCCCGGTGGTCGCTTCCACCCTTGGCGCCAGTCACGGCGGACGGCCTTCAGGCTATCACCGGCCGCCGATCGTGCGCTCGCCGAGCGCCTCTTCGACGGCGCGCTCGGGGAGCGCTCCGGCGCGCAAGATCTGCCAGCGGCCGCGGCCCGCGCGCAGGTCGATGACCGTCGACGGCAGCCCGCCGAGCGTGCCGCCGTCGAGCACGAGGTCCGCGGCGTCGCGGATCCGCGCGGGGACGTCCGCGAGGCGCGCGGCGTCGGCGCCGCCCGAGTCGTTGGCGCTCGTCTGCAGCACGGGGCGCGCCACCGCCTGCAGCGCGGCGGCGTGCAGGCCCAGAGCCGGCACGCGCAGGCCGAGCGTTTCGGGGTCCGGGCCGCACGCGGGCGCGTAGCGACGCGCGGGGTTCGCGAGCAGCAGCGTCACCGGACCGGGCATCAGCGCCTCGACGGCGGACCGCTCGTGCGGTGCGAGGTCGTCGAGCTCGGCGAGCGCGCCGGTCAGCGTGAAGAACATGACGGCGGCGGGGCGCGCGGGGGGCCGGCCCTTCATCTCGTAGATGCGCTCCGCGGCGGCCGCGTCGTCGGGGTCGCAGCAGAGCCCGTAGACCGTGTCGGCGGGGAACACGGCGACGCCGCCGCCGGCGACGCAGCGTTCGAGCGCGGCGGCGTCGGCGGCGCCGAGACTCATCGCTCGGCGACCACGACGCGCGCGATCCCCGCGAGGTCGGCCTCGGCGCGAACGTGCGCGAAGCCGGCCTCGCGCGCGAGGCGCCAGGCCGCGGGCGCCTGTCCCGCACCGACCTCGACGCAGGCGCGAACCACCCGCGGGCGCCCGGCGAGCTGCGCGAAGAGGCGACGGATCACGGCGACGCCGTCCTCGCCGGCGAAGAGGGCGATCGCCGGCTCGTGCCGGGTGATCTCGGGCGCGAGCAGGTGGCGTTCGGCCTCGGCGACGTACGGCGGGTTCGCGAGCACGACGTCGAAGTCGTCGGCGACGTCCGCGAGCAGGTCCGAGCGCACCCAAGTGAGCTCGAGTCCGAGCGCGGCTGCGTTCTCGCGCGCAAGCGCGAGCGCGGCCTCGCTGACGTCGCTGCCCCAGACCTCCAGGTCGGCGCGCTCGTCCTTGAGCGCGAGGGCGACGGCGCCGCCGCCGGTGCAGACGTCGATGACGCGGCTTGCGCGCGGCAGGTCGAGAGCGAGCTCCACGAGCAGCTCGCTCTCGGGCCGCGGGATCAGGGCGCGCTGGTCGGCGTGCAGCTCGAGCGAGCGGAAGTGCCGGCGCCCGGTGATGTACGCGACGGGCTCGCGCAGCTGTGCGCGTCTTCGCACGGCGTCCTGGAAGGAGCGGACGGCGGCGCCCTGCACCTGCGGCGCGTCGCCGCGGTGAAGGCCCTCGCGGGTCACTCCGAGCGCGTCGGCGAGCAGCACTTCGGCGTCCAGGCGCGGCGTCTGGACGCCGGCGGCGCCGAGTGCCGTCACGGCGCCGTCGAGTGCGTCGCGGACGGCGGTCCCGGCGCCCCTCACGCCGCCGCCTGCGCCTCGAGCAGCCGGCGCGTCTCGTCGGCCTGCAGCGCGTCGGTGAACTCCTCGAGGTTGCCGGCGAGCACCTGGTCGAGGTTGTGGACGGTGAGCTTGATGCGGTGGTCGGTGACGCGCCGCTCGCCGTAGTTGTAGGTGCGGATCTTCTCGGCGCGGTCGCCGGTTCCGACCTGCGAGCGCCGGTCGGCCGCGAGCTCGGCCTGCTGCTCGGCGAGCGCCTGCTCGTAGAGGCGGGCGCGCAGGACGCGCAGCGCCTTCTCGCGGTTCTGAAGCTGCGACTTCTCGTCCTGCATCGAGACGACGATGCCCGAGGGGCGGTGCGTGATGCGCACCGCCGAGTCGGTGGTGTTGACGGACTGGCCGCCGGGCCCGGAGGAGCGGTATACGTCGATCTGCAGGTCCTGCGGGTCGATCTGGACGTCGACGTCCTCGGCCTCGGGCAGCACCGCGACCGTCGCCGTCGAGGTGTGGATGCGGCCCGCCGACTCGGTCGCGGGGATGCGCTGGACGCGGTGCGTGCCGCCCTCGAACTTGAAGATGGAGTAGGCGCCGTCGCCCTTGATCGCGAACGTGTACTTGCCGTCGCCGCTCTCCAGCGGCTCGACCTTGAGCCCCCGTTTCTCGGCGTAACGGGTCAGCATGCGGTACAGGTCGCCGGCCCAAAGGCCCGCCTCCTCGCCGCCGGCGCCGCCCTGCACTTCGACGATCACGCTCTTCTCGTCGTTGGGGTCGCGTTCCACCATCGCCGCGCGGATCTGCTCTTCCAGCGCGTCGCCGCGGCGCCGCGCCTCCTCGAGGTCGGCGCGCAGCTCGCCCTGGTCGCCGAGCTCGCCGATCAGCTCTTCCGCGCCGGCGGCGTCGTCGACCGCGCGGCGCCACTGCGCCGCGAGCTTCGCCGCCTTTTCCAGCTGCCGGTAGGCGCGGCCGGCCTCCGCAGCGCGGCGCCGGTCGGCGATCACGTCCGGGTCGGCCATCTGCTCGCCGAGCTCGGCGAAGCGCGCTTCGATGCGCTCGACGAGGTCCTCGATCATGCCGGCAGTCTAGGCGCGGCTAGGACTTCGGCGGGCGCGGCGCGTAGCGGTGGTGGAGCAGCAGGCCGTTGCCGTCGGGGTCGGCGAAGAAGGCCATGTGGCAGACGCCCGTGTCGAGGATGTCGCCGCGAAACGCGACGCCGCGCGCTTCGAGCTCGGCGCGCGCCGCCGCGACGTCGGCGACGTGCAGCGCGATGGTGGCGCCGCCGGGGACGTGCTCGCGGCCCATGCGCCGCGCCTCGAAGACGTTGATCGTGAGCGACCCGGTCTCGAACTCGGCGTAGCCCCGCTCGACGTTCGGCGCGGAGCATTCGAGGCCGAGCGTGTCGCGGTAGAAGGCGATCGAGCGCTCGACGTCGTCGATCGAGAGCGAGACGAAGTCGGTTCGCTCGACGAGCGCCACGGCTACGCGACGACCTCGACCCCGACGAGCTCCTCGGGCGCGACGGCGCCGAGGTCCTCGACGGCGAGGATCTCCTCGAGCGCGGCGATCGCGACCGCGAGCTCTTCCACGTCGGGCTCGCGGGTGGTGAGCAGCTGCAGCTTCATGCCGGGCCACATCAGCGCCCGGACCCACGGCGTGGTGCGGTGCCGGCCGGCGAAGCGGATGATCTCGAAGGAGACGCCGGCGATGATCGGGATGCCGAGGATGCGCGTGGCGACGAGCCAGTACCAGGCCGGCAGGCCGATCGGCGCGAAGGCGAAGATGGCGACGATCATGACGATGAGCAGGAAGCTCGTGCCGCAGCGCGGGTGAAGGCGCGAGAAGCGTTTCGCGTTCTCGGGAGTCAGCGGCAAGCCGGCCTCCAGGCAGGAGATCGTCTTGTGCTCGGCGCCGTGGTACTCGAAGACGCGGCGCATGTCGCGCGCGCGCGACAGGGCGAAGAGGTAGCCGAGGAAGAGCAGTGTGCGCACCGTCCCCTCGACGAGCCAGAAGAGCAGCGCCGAGCCGAGCTGTTCCTTGATCAGGCTCGTCAGCGCGACGGGTACGACGAAGAAGAGGACGATCGCGAGCGCGAGCGCGACGCCGACCGTCGCGGCCCACGCGAGGCGCGAGATTTCCTGCGGCTCCTCCGACGCCTCGCCGTCGTCGAGCTGCGCGTTGGTGGCGATCTGCAGCGCTTTCATGCCGATCGCGAGCGAGCTGCAGAGCGCAACGAAGCCCCGTACGACCGGGACGCGGAGCGCGCGGTGGCGCGCGAGCGCCGAGTCGAGCGGCTCGCGGGTGCGGGCGATCGTGCCGTCCGGGCGCCGCGCGGCGACGGCCCAGTGCGAGACGCCGCGCATCATCACGCCCTCGATGACGGCCTGGCCGCCGACGGGCACGTCGCGGTCCGCTACCAGCTGCCCGGCGCGGTCGAGCTCCACTGTCGGCGCCGCGGCCGTGGGCGGTGCGCCCATCGGATTACTTGGCGACGGTGGCTTTCGCCGCAGCAGCGCGGCCTTTGGCCATGCGCCGCTGGAAGCGCTCGACGCGGCCACCCGTGTCAAGGAGCTTCTGGCGGCCGGTGTAGAACGGGTGGCACTCCGCGCAGACCTCGACGTGCAGGCTCTCCGCGGTGGAGCGCGTCACGAACTCGTTGCCGCACGAGCAGGTCACGGTGACGGGCTCGTAGCGCGGGTGGATGCCGTCCTTCATGGTTCGCTGAGTGTAGCGAGCGGCTCAGGGCTCATCGGTCTGTGCACGGTGCGAAGGCGCTCGCGGCAGACGGGCGTGAAGGCGACGGCCGACCTGATCACGCGGCCGCCGGCGTTCAGCCAGCGGAAGCGCACGAGACCGCGGTAGCTGGCGGGCGCCGTCAGGCCGCTCACCTTGCGCACGTCGCGGTAGGAGTCGACCTGGGGCGCGGCCGCGCGCCAGTCGCCGAGGGCGGCGCCGCCGAGCGTCCTGAAGCGTGCCCCCGCGACGCGCTCCTGGACGTCGATGCGGATCTCCATCCGCGTCGCGCGGCGGATGGAGTGGATTTCACCGGCCAGTGTCGCCGAGCGCGCGGCGTCGCTCGTCCCGCCGACGCACTGTTCGAGCGTCGCCGAGTAGGGCCGCGTGGCGGCGAATGCGCCCCCCGCGGCGCACGCGAACGCGACGCCGGCCGTGCACGCCAGCGCCCCGCCTAGCAGCCTGAGCCCGCCTCTCCGTGGCATCAGAACTCTTAACACGTGATGCGGGCTTTCGTTTCGGCGCCGCGCGAACATCGCCGTCGCGCGTCAGGTGATCTGGTACAGCGGCCCGTCGCCGCCCTCGGGCGTCGTCAGGCGCCCGCCCTTCGCCGTGATCGCGCCGCACTGTACGCAGTTGGTGTAGTTGACGATCACGTCGACGTCGCCGCTCGCGGGGGCGTCGTCGGGGATCTCGTAGACGCCGGCGGGGCACATCCAGCGCCAGGTCTCGGCGAGCTCGCGCGGTACGTGCCGCTGGACGCGGATGTGGTTCGGGGCGTCGTCACGGGTGGCGTTGCCGCTGATGTAGACGGAGGAGAGCTTGTCGAACGTGTACTTGCCGTCGGGCTTGGGGTACCTCTTGCTCGTGTCGCCGACGAACACGGGCTTGGCGTCGTTGCGGTGCCAGGACCAGCGGCCGCCAGGGAAGCGCCCCTTCGTGGCGATCATCAGGTTGACCATCGGGCCGCCGCGCAGGAAGCCTTTCTGGAACGGCTGGCGCGTGTTGCGCACCGTGTAGAGCTCCTTGCCGACCGAGGAGTCCTCGATCGCCGCTTCGTAGGCGTCGAAGGTGCTCTCGCCGCGTACCAGCGCCGCGTAGATCGACTCGGCGGCGAGCTTGCCGGACATGATGCAGTGGTGGACGCCCTTGAGGGCGACGGTGTCGACCATGCCGGCCGAGTCGCCGACCAGCACCGCGCCGGGCATCGCCAGCTTGGGCATCGACCACCACCCCCCGCCGGGCAGCGCCTTGGCGCCCCAGGCGACGCGTTCGCCGCCGTCGAGGATGGAGCGCACGAGCGGGTGCGTCTTGAACTGCTGCAGAAGGTCGTGCGCGGAGGTCGTCGCGTCGGCGTACTCGAGGTCGACGACGAAGCCGATCGAGACGAGGTTCTCGCCGCTCTTCTCGTCGTGCATCGGATAGATCCACGTGCCGCCGATCTGGCCGTACTTCGCGGAGATCTTCAGCGGCCACGGGCCGATCGTGTGGATCAGCGTCTCGAGCGGCTTGGGAACCTTCCAGACCTCCTTCACGCCGAGCTCCCAGACGCTCGGCTCGCGGCCGTCGCCGAGGCCGAACTCCTGGATCGCCGCGCCGGTCAGGTGGCCCCAGCAGCCCTCGGCGAGGACCGTCGCGCTGGCCTTGATGTCGGTGCCCGGCTCGAAGTTCGAGAGCGGCTCGCCGTCCTTGCCGCGGCCCTTGTCGCCGGATCGCACGCCGACGACGCGGCCGTCCTCGACGACGAGCTGGGTCGCGGCGGTCTCGGTCAGCACGTACGCGCCGGCCTCTTCGGCCTGCTCCTGCTGGTAGCGCGCGAGCGCCGAGACCGAGATGACCTCGTTGCCGTGGTTCTTGAACGGCGGTGGCGTCGGGATGCGGATCTTCGTTTTGGCGCTCGGCAGCATGTAGACGGCCTCTTTGGCGACTTCGCCGAAGGCGAAACCGGCCTCGCGCCACTGCTCGCGCGTCATTTCGGGGAAGAGCTCCTGGAGCGGCCCGGGACGCATCACGGCGCCGGAGAGGTTGTGGCCGCCGCAGGTCTTGGCCTTCTCCACGACGGCGACGGGCACTTCGCCGAGGCGCTCCAGCGTCTCGGGGTCGTCGGCGAGCAGCTGCAGCAGCCGGTTGGCGCACGCGAGCCCCGCGGTGCCGCCGCCGACGATCGCGACGCCGACCTCGATCAGCTCGTCCTCGGGGTCCAGTCCGCGCTTGACGAATTCGCGCCGCGCGTCGACCGGCGGCGGAAACGCCGCCGGTACGACCGGTCCTTCGCCGTTGCCGACGGCCATCAGGCGGCCTTCTTGGCCTTGACCGCGTCGGTCAGCTTCGGCAGGAGCTTGTTCAGGTCCCCGACCACGCCGAGATCGCAGAATTCGAAGATCGGCGCGTTCGCGTCCTTGTTGATCGCGACGATGTTTTCCGAGCTCTGCATGCCGACCTTGTGCTGGATCGCGCCGGAGATGCCGGCCGCCAGGTAGAGCTTGGGCGAGACGGTCTTGCCGGTCTGGCCGATCTGTGCCGCGTACGGGTACCAGCCGGCGTCGACGACGGCGCGCGTGGCCGCCACCGCGGCGGTCGGTCCGAACGCTTCCGCGAGCTGTTCGCATAGCTCGAAACCCTCGGGCTTGCCCAGACCCCGGCCGCCCGCGATGAGGATGTCGGCGCCCTCGATGTCGACGTCGGCGCCGCGCTGTTCGCCACGCGTGATCATCGTCGCGCGCGTGGACTGCGGGCTGAGCTCGAACGAGAGGTCCTCGACCGCCGCCTCGCCGCCGCCCTGCTGGGCGATCTCGAAGGCGTTCAGGCGCCCGATGATGATGCCGACGGGTGAGCGGAAACGGATCTCGGAGATCGCCGAGTCGCCGAGGATCGGCCGTTCGGCGACGAGCTCGCCGCCGTCCCCGTGGACGCCGGTGACCTCCATCGCGACGCCCGCGCCGACACGCGCCGCGAGGCCCGCTCCGATCTCGAAGCCCAGCAGGCCGCCGCCGAACAGCGCGTAGCCGTAGTCGCCGTCCTCGATCGCCCGCGCCATCGCGTCGACGACGGGCTGCGCGAGGCCGTCGGGGCCGTTGGCGACGATCGCCTTCTTCGCTCCGTACGCGCCGAGCGAGGCGGCGAGGTCGCGCGGGACATCCTCGCCGACGAGGATCGCGTGGGCCTCGCCGCCAGTCTCGGCGGCGAGTCTGGCGCCCTCCGAGACGGCGCCGAGGGAGTTCTTGTTGATCGCGCCGTCGTAGTGCAGCGCGTAAACCAGGATGTTCGCCATCTTCTTCTCTCAGCTCCCTCTCAGATCAGCTTGCGCTCGTCGAGCCACGTGACGATCCGTTCGACGGTCTCGCCCGTGTCCTCGTCCTCGATGATTTCGCCGGCGGCCTTCGCCGGCGGCGCCTTCGCTGCGACCCACTGCGCGGCGGAGTTCTCGCCGCCGACTTTCGCCGCGTCGATTTCCACATCGGCCGCGGAGACGGTCTGCAGCGGCTTCTTCTTGGCGCCCATGATCGCCTTCAGCGACGGGTAGCGCGGCTCGTTGATCGCGTCGCCGACCGAGATCACGGCCGGCAGCTGCACGGAGACCGTGTCGTAGCCGTACTCGGCCTGGCGCTCGCAGCGCAGCGCGCCCTCCTCGACGTCCATCTTGATCACCTGCGTCAGCGATGGCATGCCGAGGTGCTCGGCGACGACGGCACCGATCGTGTAGCACTCGCCGTCGTCCGACTGCTGACCGAGCAGGACGAGGTCGGGGCTCTCGCGCTTGAGCGTCTGCGCGAGCGCGTAACCGGTCGCGGCGACGTCGGAGCCCGCGACCGCCTCGTCCGTGAGGTGGATCGAACGGTCGGCTCCGAGCGACACGGCCTTGTGCAGCGCGCGTTCGGCGCTCGGCGGCCCCATCGTGACCGCGATGATCTCCTCGACGGGGACGACGCCGCCCTCGCGGATCTGCATGGCAGCCTCGATGGCGTGCGTGTCGTAGGGGTTGAGGTTCTTCTCGCCGCTGCGGTCCATCCGGCCCGTCGCCGGGTCGATCCGCTTCTCGACAGCGGCGTCGGGGACCTCCTTCACAAGCACGCAAATCTTCATTTCAGGGATGCTCCTTGGGGTTCTTGTCGCGGTGAATCCTAACGCGTCAGCGGTTGACTGACGCGTCAATCAGGTGCGCGCGGCGCACGCCGAGCGGATGAAGTCGACGATCTTCTGCGTCGGCGCGCCGGGCGTGAAGACCTCTGCGACACCGAGCGCCTTCAGCTCGGGGATGTCGTCGGCGGGGATCGTCCCCCCCACTGTCACGACGACGTCGTCGACGCCCTGCTCGCGCAGCAGCGCGACGATCCGCGGCACGAGCGTCATGTGGGCACCCGAGAGGATCGAGAGCCCGACGGCGTCCGCGTCCTCCTGGATGACGGTCTCGACTATCTGTTCGGGCGTCTGGTGCAGGCCCGTGTAGATGACCTCCATGCCCGCGTCGCGCAGCGCGCGGGCGATGATCTTCGCCCCGCGGTCGTGCCCGTCAAGCCCGGGCTTGGCGACGACGACGCGGATCCGCCCGCCGCCGGTCTGTGTCGTTGACGCCTCCATCGCTTCGCGGGCGAAAGCTTACGCGTTGCCGCGCCGCCCGCGCGCCGCCGCGGCCACGCCGGCGATCAGCGCGCCCGCGGCGCCGACCACGCCCGCGGTGCGCAGGCGGCTGCCGAGCCGGTCGAGCTCGATGATCTCCCAGCCGTCGCGCAGCGCGATCGCGCGCAGCGCCGCGTCGGGGTTGACGACCACGGGGTGGCCGACGGCCCGCAGCATCGGCAGGTCCGACTCGGAGTCCGAGTACGCGTAGGACGCGCCCAGGTCGATCCCCCGCTCGCGCGCGAGCAGCTGCATCGCGGCGACCTTCCCCTCGCGGTAGTTGAAGGGCCCCGCCGCGCGCCCGGTGTAATGGCCGTCGACGATCTCCGAACGCGAGCCGAGACCGCCGTCGAAGGAGAGCACGTGGGCGAGCAGGTCGGCCATCTCCTGCGAGGCGGCGGTCATGATGAAGACCGGCGTGCCGGCATCCTGGTGCGCGTAGGCGCGTTCGAGCATCTCCTCGTAAAGGCGCGGCAGCACGCCCGCGAGGACGCGGTGCGAGAGGCGCTGCAGATCGCGGACGGGCACGCCCGCGATCATCTCGCCGACTCGGAGCCGCACGGCGTCGGCGCGCTCGTCGGTCGAGCCCACGAGACGGAAGCGCAGGTTCTCGAGCAGGTCGAGGACCAGCCGGCTGCGGCTGATCATGCCGCTCTCGAACGCGGCACGCGCGAAGTAGACGCCGGACGAGCCGTCCATCAGCGTCTTGTCGAGGTCGAAGAACGCGGCGCCGCGCGCCTCGTCCGGGGACACTAGACCTTGAGGATCACCGCGTCGCCCTGGCCGCCGCCGGAGCAGATCGCGGCGCAGCCGAGCCCCCCGCCGCGGCGTCGCAGCTCGTTCACGAGCGTCCCGATGAGCCGGGCGCCGGACGCGCCGATCGGGTGTCCGAGGGCGATCGCGCCGCCGTTGACGTTCACGCGGTCCTCGTCGATCTTCAGCGTGCGGATCGAGTTCAGCGTCACCGACGCGAAGGCCTCGTTGATCTCCCAGACGTCGATGTCGTCGACCTCCAGGCCGGCCTTCGCGAGCGCCGCGAGCGCGGCGCTCGCCGGCGTCGTCGCGAGGTAAGCGAAGTCGTTGGCGCTCTGCGCGTGCGCGACGACTTCGGCGAGCACCTCGCGGCCGTTGGCCCGCGCCCACTCGTCGGAGGCGACGACGACCGCGCCGGCGCCGTCGTTGACGCCGGGCGAGTTGCCGGCGGTGTGCGAGCCGTCCTTCGTCAGCAGGCCCGGCAGCTTGGCGAGGACCTCGAGCGAGGTGTCGCGACGCGGGCCCTCGTCGACCTCGACGAGCGTGTCGCCCTTGCGCGAGTGCACCGTCACCGCGACGGTCTCTTCCGCCATGCGGCCCGAGTCGATCGCGTCGAGCGCGCGTTCGTGCGAACGCAGCGCCCAGCGGTCCAGGTCCGCGCGCGTGATCTCGAGCTCGTCGCCGACCTCGGTCGCCTCCTCATACATCTGGCGGCCCGAGAACGGGTTCGTGAGGCCGTCGTGGACCATCGCGTCGAGCATCTTCGCGTCGCCCATGCGGTATCCGAAGCGCCCCTGCGGCAGGAGGTACGGGGCCTTCGACATCGACTCCATGCCGCCGCCGACGCCGACCTCGACGTCACCCGCGCGGATCGCCTGGTCGAGCAGCACGCTCGCACGCAGTCCCGACGCGCACACCTTGTTGATCGTCTCCGAGGAGACCTCCTTGGGGACGCCCGCTTTGATCTGCGCCTGGCGCGAGGGGATCTGCCCCTGGCCCGCCTGCAGCACCTGGCCGACGATCACGTGTTCGACCTGCTCGGGCTCCACCGCCGCCCGCTCCAGCGCAGCTTCGATCGCGATCGCGCCGAGATCGGTCGCTTCGAGCGTGGAGAGCCCGCCGCCGAGCTTGCCGACGGGGGTGCGTGCTGCGCCGAGTATCACTGTCTTGGGCATGTAGGAAGCTCTTCTCCTGTCGCTCGATCTGCTGCTGTTTTCGGCCCTAACGGGTGCGAAGATGGTAGTCGACGCCCCGCTCGACGATGGATTTCGACCTCTCAGACGACCACGAGCTGATCCGCCGCACCGTGCGCGACTTCGCCGAAGGCGAGGTCGCACCGGTGGCCGAGGCGCTCGACCGCACCAAGGCGTTCCCGTACGAGATCGTCCGCCAGCTCGGCGCGCTCGGGCTGATGGGCATCCCGTTTCCCGCCGAGTACGGCGGCGGCGGCGGCGACACGCTCGCCTACGCGCTCGCCGTCGAGGAGCTCGCGCGCGTGGACTCCTCGGTCGCGATCACGCTCTGCGCGCACACGTCGCTGGGAACCCAGCCGATCCACCTGTTCGGCAGCGAGCAGCAGCGCCGCGAATGGATGCCAGCCCTCTGCGCAGGCGAGCGCCTGGGCGCCTTCGGCCTGACCGAGCCGGAGGCCGGGTCGGACGCCGGCAACACGCGCACACGCGCGCGCCTGGCCGACGGCGAATGGGTGATCGACGGCGCCAAGCAGTTCATCACCAACGCCGGGACGGAGATCTCGGGCGTGGTGTGCATCACGGCGGTCACCGGCGGGGCTGACGGCGAGAAGGAGATCTCGAACCTGATCGTGCCCAACGGCACCCCCGGCTACGAGCAGGGCGAGCCGTACCGGAAGATGGGCTGGAACGCCTCGGACACGCGGCCGCTCAGCTTCAGCGAGTGCCGGGTCCCGGAGGCCAATCTGCTCGGCCCCCGCGGCGCCGGCTTCAAGCAGTTCCTGCACATCCTCGACATCGGGCGCATCGGCGTCGCGGCGATGGGCGTCGGCCTGGCGCAGGGCGCGCTCGACGAGGCGCTCGCCTACGCGAAAGAGCGCCGCGCGTTCGGCCAGCCGAACTCCCGGTTCCAGGCCATCCAGGGCAAGCTCGCCGACATGTCTGCCGAGATCGAGGCGGCACGGCTGCTCGTCTACAAGGCCGCGCGCGAGAAGGACGCCGCTCGCAACTTCACGCTGACGGCGGCGCAGGCGAAGCTGAAGACGGGCCGGCTGGCCGTGCGCTGCGCCGAGGAAGCCGTGCAGATCCACGGCGGCTACGGCTACATCGAGGAGTACCCCGTGTGCCGCTTCTACCGCGACGCCAAGATCCTCACGATCGGCGAGGGCACGGACGAGGTGCAGCAGATGGTGATCGCGCGCGCGCTCGGCGCGTAGAGAGAAACGAGGGCGAAGCACGGTCGGCTCCCGTTGCTGCGACCCGTCTGCCGCACCGGGCCG
>DATJNQ010000015.1:0-87552 GCA_035507895.1 Solirubrobacteraceae bacterium
GGATCGGGGCGCGCTCGAACACGGGCGAGGGCGGGGAGGACGCGAGCCGCTACACGCCCGACCCCAACGGCGATCTGCGGCGCTCGGCGATCAAGCAGGTCGCGTCGGGGCGGTTCGGGGTCACCGTCCACTACCTGGTCAACGCCGACCAGCTCCAGATCAAGATGGCCCAGGGCGCCAAGCCCGGCGAGGGCGGCCAGCTGCCCGGCCACAAGGTCGACCGCTACATCGGCTCGATCCGCTTCACCACGCCGGGCGTCGGCCTGATCTCGCCGCCCCCGCACCACGACATCTACTCGATCGAGGACCTCAAGCAGCTCATCTACGACCTGCGCTGCGCGAACCCCCGCGCGCGGGTGTCGGTGAAGCTCGTGTCCGAGGTCGGCGTGGGCACGGTGGCCGCGGGCGTGGCCAAGGCCAACGCCGACCACGTGCTGATCTCCGGCCACGACGGCGGCACGGGCGCGTCGCCCCTGAGCTCCATCCAGGCCGCGGGCGTGCCCTGGGAGATCGGCCTGGCCGAGACGCAGCAGACGCTCGTGCTCAACGACCTGCGCTCGCGCATCTGGGTGCAGACCGACGGGCAGCTCAAGACCGGCCGCGACGTGATCGTGGCCGCGCTGCTCGGCGCCGACGAGATGGGCTTCTCCACCGCGCCGCTGATCGCCACCGGCTGCGTGATGATGCGCGCCTGCCACCTGAACACGTGCCCCGTCGGGATCGCGACGCAGGACCCCGAGCTGCGGCGCCGCTTCCAGGGCACCCCCGAGCACGTCGTGAACTTCTTCTTCCTCGTCGCCGAGGAAGTCCGCGAGATCCTCGCCGCGGCGGGCCTGCGCACGCTCGACGAGGCGATCGGCCGCGTCGACCTGCTCGCCGTCGAGCACGCGATCGAGCACTACAAGGCGCAGGGCGTCGACCTCACGCATCTGCTGCGGGCGGTCGACCTGCCCGACGGCGCGCCCCGCCACCGCGTCGAAGCGCCGCCCGCGGTGCTAGACGACGCGCTCGACTGGCAGCTCGTCGAGCTCTGCCGCCCCGCCGTCGAGGAGGGCGCCGCCGTCGCGCTCGAGCTCCCGATCTCCAACCGCAACCGCTGCGTCGGCGGGATCCTCTCGAGCCACATCGCGCGCCGCCACGGCGCAGCGGGCCTGACGAAGGGCACGGTCGACGTCACGTTTGAAGGCTCGGCGGGGCAGAGCTTCGCCGGCTGGCTCGCGCCCGGCGTCACGTTCACCCTCTACGGCGACGCGAACGACTACGCCGGCAAGGGGCTCTCGGGCGGCACGTTCGCGATACGGCCGCGCGAGGGCCACGCCGATGACTTCGTCGCGCAGGACAACGTCATCGTCGGCAACACCGTCCTCTACGGGGCCACCGCGGGCCACGCCTTCTTCCGCGGCCTCGCCGGCGAGCGCTTCGCGGTGCGCAACTCGGGCGCGTGGGCCGTCGTCGAGGGCGTCGGCGACCACTGCTGCGAGTACATGACTGGCGGTCGCGTCGTCGTGCTCGGCCCCACGGGCCGCAACTTCGCCGCCGGCATGAGCGGCGGCGTCGCGTACGTGCTCGACGAGCGCGGCGAACTGCCCGCGAAGTGCAACATGGGCATGGTCGGCTTCGAACGCCCCGCGCCCGCGGACGAGATCGAGCTGCGCGCGATGATCGAAGAGCACGCCCAGCGGACCGACTCGCCCGTCGCGCGCGGCGTCCTCGGCCGCTGGGACGAGCTGATCGCGGCCGGCGCGTTCGTGAAGGTCATGCCGCACGACTACAAGCGCGTCCTCGCCGAGCTCGCCGCGCAGGAGCAGCTCACCGCGGCGCGCTCGCTCGACGTCGTCGGGGAGGCGGGCGCCTGATGGGCAAGCTCGGCGGTTTCCTGCAGATCGAGCGCTCCGGCGTGCCGTACCGCGACGCAACGCAGCGCGTCCGCGACCACGCCGAGTTCCAGCTCGTGCGCAACCCGGACGAGCTGAGCGCGCAGGGCGCGCGCTGCATGGAATGCGGCGTCCCGTTCTGCCACTCCGGCTGCCCGCTCGGCAACCTCATCCCGGACTGGAACGACCTCGTGTACCGCTACCGCTACCGCGAGGCGATCGACCAGCTCCACGCGACGAACAACTTCCCCGAGTTCACGGGGCGGCTCTGCCCCGCCCCTTGCGAGGCGGCGTGCGTGCTCGAGATCCGCGAGGGCGAGGCGGTGACGATCAAACAGATCGAGAACGCGATCATCGAGCGCGCATACGCCGAGGGCTGGGTGCGCGCGCAGCCGCCGCGGCGCGAGAGCGGCCACAGCGTCGGCGTGATCGGTTCCGGTCCCGCCGGGATGGCCGCCGCGCAGCAGCTGCGCCGCGCCGGCCACGCGGTCACCCTCTACGAGCGCGACGAGGCGGCGGGCGGCCTCGTGCGCTTCGGCGTGCCCGACTTCAAGATCGACAAGCACGTCGTCGAGCGGCGCGTGCGCCAGCTCGTCGACGAGGGCGTCGAGCTGCGCTGCGGCGTCGACGTCGGCGTCGACATGCCCGCCGCGGAGCTGCGCGCCAGGCACGACGCGATCGTCATCGCGACCGGCTCGCGCGTGCCGCGCGACCTGCCCGCGCCGGGGCGCGAGCTCGCGGGCGTGCACTTCGCGATGGAGTACCTGTACCGCTGCAACCGCGCTGTAGCGCGCAGCGACGGCCCGGCGCCCGACGCGCCGGCGCCGGTCGCCGACGGCGAGATCTCGGCCGCGGGACTAGACGTCATCGTGATCGGCGGCGGCGACACGGGCGCCGACTGCGTCGGCTCGGCGATCCGCCAGGGCGCGCGCTCGATCGTGCAGCTCGAGCTGCTGCCGCGCCCGTCGGACACGCGTCCCGACGCGCTCACGCCGTGGCCGTTGTGGCCCGCCAAGTACCGGCTTTCCTACGCGATGGAAGAGGTGCAGGCGCTCGCCCGCGGCGAGCAGGACTACTCCGTCACGACGACGCGCGTCCTCGGCGACGGTGACGGTCGCGTACGTGCCCTGGAGATCGCGCGCGCCGGCGAGCGGCCACCGTTCGAGCCGGTCGCGGGGACCGAGCGCGAGCTGCCCGCCCAGCTCGTGCTGCTCGCGATGGGCTTCCTGTCGCCCGAACCGGCGCTGCTCGAGGAGTTCGGGGTCGCGCGCGACGAGCGCGGCAACGTCGCCACGAGCGCCGCCCCGTACGCGACCACCGTGGACGGCGTCTTCGCCGCCGGCGACGCGCGCCGAGGACAGTCGCTCGTGGTCTGGGCGATCAACGAGGGGCGCCAGTGTGCCGCGGCGGTGGAGGAGTATCTCGCCGCCCGTTAGGAGGCGGCGTGGGCCACGCTTCGGGAGTGCGGAAGCGCAGCGAGCATGCGGCCGGCGCGGGCAAACGCCTTGCTTTGCCCTTGAATCGGGGCGAGGTCGTCCTCAAGGCGCGGGGGAGGCGCGACGCCCTCAGCCAACGACTCGGAACCGCAGGCTTGCGGTCCTGCTCCGTCCGTTTGCGTTCTGGGCTGTGACGCCGACCACGTACACCCCCGGTCGCAGGCTGACGCGTCGCGTGATACGACCTTGGAAGCTGACGGCGTTGGAGCCTTCGTGACTTGCAACCGAGAATGAACCGACGGGGCGGCCGGACGGCCGCCGCACGACGAACTTCACGCTCGCCGGCTCGTTCAGCTCGAACTTGAAGGTCGTCCCGACCGCCGCGCGCGCTGAGCTCTCGTGCGCAAAGCGATGGCCGTCGCGCCAGCGCGCTCGGGACTCCCGTAGGGCGCTGATCGACGGCGGCGCGATCCCCCGTGGTGTTTCGCTTTCGGTCGTGAGTTCTTCCTCGTCGCCGGAGCTTGTGCCACCGGCGTTGGTCGCGACGATGCGGTAGCCGTAGGTCGTCGCGGGAGCGAGCCCGGCAATCCACGCGTAGACCGGTTCCGGCGCGGTGCCCGAGCCGGGCAGCGAGGAGCACGGCTCGTTGTCGCCGAAGCCGCCGTAGGCGCCGTATTCGAATTCGCAGGCGGTCACCCTGTCGCCTTCGGGGTCTACTTCGGCCGTCAAAAGCGCGGTGGTTTCACCGATCGATTCCGCCGCGGTTGTTGTGACGCCAGGGGCTTGGACGGGGAGCGCCGTCGTTTCCGCGGCGCATTCCGACGGCGGGGCTCGACCGGAGCTGCTCTGTTCATCGACGAACGTTGAAGGTGCGCCGCCCGACCGCCAGTAGGAGATTTCTGGCGTGGGCTGAAGTTCCAGATTGTTCGTCTCGCCCGTGAACCCTTCGAGTGAACAGGTCGGGGCGGTGGGGCCGGCCGGTTCAAGGCTGGTCTTGAGCAGCAGGCTCGGCGGGGGCGAGCCCGCGCCGCTGGTGAACACCGCTTCGCCGAGGCAGCAGTCACCGTAAATCCCGAACTCGACCCCGGACCAGGATCCCGCCAGGTGCAGCGTGCTATCGGGGCTCGCCTCGGCGCTGGCGTTTCCGGATGGTTCGATCATCTTCACTTCGTCGCAGCCGCAGCCAGAGCTCGAGACGGTGCCCGTCAACGTCACTTTTGTGAGTTCCGCGATCGTCGGCTGTGCGGTGATGGCGACGTCAGAGAATGCTGCGCACTGTCCCGAGCCTTCGTACTGGAAGAAGCCGCTCGGGCACGGCTGGGCTTTGGTCGGGTTGAAATTTATGAGCCAGAACTGCATCGAGATGCCGCCGGGGTACTCCTGGTACAGAAACTGCTCCCAGCCCCAGCAGGAGTCGGGATTCGGGCTTCCCGCACAGGAAGGCGTCGTGAACAGCGACGTGTTCAGCTGCAGCGAGTACTCGTTCAGATGCGTCGGGAACGTGCGATCGTGCTCGGTCGCCCCCGGGCTCACCGACGGAAACGAGCCCGTCGCACTGGTGATCGGTTCCGAGCTGTCCAACGAGTAGGCGTACCCGTTTCCGACGGTGGCGGGTGAGACGCCCGCAAGCGGCGGAATCGATGGCCCCGGAGGTGTCGCGGGAAGCTTGGGTCCGTGCCCGCATCGGGCGGGGCGCCATTCGCGTCGCGGGTAAGCCGCCGTGAAACACCCGGTGCTGGGTACCGAGATGCGGCGCATCGCCGCGCCCCACGCCTTGAGGGCCGGCCGCACCCGTGACGCGGAGGCCCCGGCGGCTGGCGCCGCGAACGTGGGCCAGGCCGTTGCGGCGAGCGCGAGCAGCACGAGAAGGATGATTCGCGGATACACCGCTCCGCGCGTCCGGTCACGTCCTTCGCACATCGTGCATCGCACCCCAAGAATGCAGCTGGTGAGTTGACGCGTCGACCATAGTGGCCATCGCGGTAACGGTGACGTCACGTTCCGCGCGCGCCCGATCCAACGGGGACCCGGATCAAGCTTGGCACGCGAAACGTGACGCTGCCCGCGCCCGGGAATGAGGCGCCTGCCTACCCCCGTGGACTAGGCTTCGCTCGTGGCCGCTGAGGAGCTGCACGCCGCGGATGGGATCCGCGCCTGCGTGATCGGGGCCGGCTCGTCCGGCATCGCGGCGGCCAAGGCGCTGCTGGAGCGCGGCATCGACTTCGACTGCTTCGAGAAGTCCGACCGCGTCGGCGGCAACTGGGTGTTCGGCAACCGCAACGGGATGTCCGCCGCCTACCGCGAACTGTTCATCAACACCTCGCGCCCCCGCATGCAGTACGCCGACTACCCGATGCCGGAGAGCTACCCGGACTTCCCGCACCACACGCACATCGCCGCGTACTTCGAGAAATACGTCGACCGTTTCGGGCTGCGCGAGCGGATCACCTTCAACACGGGCGTGGAGCGCGCGACCCGCCGCGCCGACGGCGCCTGGCAGGTCGACCTCGACGACGGCCGCAGCGCCCTCTACGACGTGCTGCTCGTCGCGAACGGCCACCACTGGGACGAGCGCTGGCCGGAACCGCCGTTCCCCGGCAGCGACAGCTTCAGCGGCGTCCAGATGCACTCCCACGCCTACCGCGACAGCTCGAGCTTCGCCGAGCAGAGCGTGGTCGTGGTCGGCATGGGCAACTCCGCGATGGACATCGCCGTCGAGGCGTCCTACGTCGCGCGCGAGACGTACCTCTCGGCGCGCAGCGGCGTCTGGATCGTCCCCAAGTACATCTTCGGCAAGCCCGTCGACCAGATGTCGAACGACCCGCACGTCCCGTTCGCGGTGCGCCGCTGGATGTTCGAGAGGCTGATCCGTGCGAGCGCCGGCCCGCCCGAGCGCTTCGGCCTGCCCAAGCCCGAACACCGCTTCGGCCAGGCCCACCCGACGATCTCCGGGCGCATCCTGGACCGCATCCAGCACGGCGCGATCACGCCGAAGCCGAACATCGCCTCGCTCGACGGCGACCTGGTGCACTTCGACGACGGCACCACGGTGCAGGCCGACATCGTCGTGTACTGCACGGGCTACAAGATCACGTTCCCGTTCTTCGACGAGGATTTCATGAGCGCGCCGGACAACCGCGTCGAGCTCTTCCGGCGCGTCTTTCACCCCGACGTGCCGAATGTCTTCTTCATCGGCCTGTTGCAGCCGCTCGGCGCGATCATGCCCCTCGCGGAGGCGCAGGGAGCGTGGGTCGGCGACTACCTGCTCGGCGACTACGAGCCGCCCTCGCGGGCGCAGATGCTCGCCGACATACGCGCCGACCAGGAGGCGATGCGGCGGCGCTACGTGCGCTCCAAGCGCCACACGATCCAGGTCGACTTCGACGACTACCTGCACGCGCTCGAACGCGAGCGCCGCGCCGGCGCGCTACGGGCCCGCGAACACGGCTACGGGCGGCCCGCGGCGTGCCACCCCACGCGCGCGGCGGCCGCCGCCTGAGGCCACGCGCCTCGCTGGATCGGCCCGCGCGGCCGCCACTTTGCCGTCCACGCCGACCCCTACAGTCCGGCCAGAGAGTGTCACGGCAGAGAGGAGCCGTCGAGAGAGATGCCGCTGTGCTTCATTGAGCCCCAGGACGCGATCCGCGTGATCGCGGACTCGGTCGGGCGTGAGGCGCGCCGGCAGCTCGTGGGCGAGGTCGTCAGAGCCTGGGTCGACGACATCCCCGACCAGGAGCTCTCGGTGCACTACGCCAAAGCGATCGCCGACCTCGGCGAGGAGGACCTGCATCTGCTCGCGGCCTGGCACGCCTCGCTCGAGGTCGGCCAGCCGATACCGAACACCGACTTCCTCGTCGGGGTCTTCCCCTCGCTCGGCGACAATCGCCGCGAGGCGCTGAAGATCGCCGCCGGCTTCCGCGGCGAGGAGGCGATCCAGGGCGGCGCGGCCGAGGACCACGCCCTCGACACCGTGCTGCCGCGGCTCTCGCACGACCGCGCCGTCGAGCTCGCCAACGAGTGCGTCCAGCTGTACATGTGGGACCGCCTGGGCTGCGAAAACTGACCGCCGGCCGCGGCTAGACTCAAGCCGTGGAGGACGCGGCCCGCACGCTCGGCGAAGAGGACGTCATGGACGCCCTCGCGAACGTCATCGACCCCGAGCTCGGCCTGGACTTCGTCGAGCTCGGCCTGATCTACGGCGTCGAGATCGACGGCGGCCACGTCCACGTGACGTACACGCTCACCACGCCCGGCTGCCCCATCGGGCCGCACGTCAGCGAACAGATCGAAGAGTTCGTCGGCGAACTCGAGGGCGTTGCCTCCGTCGACAGCGAGCTCGTGTTCATGCCGCCGTGGTCGCCGGAGATGATGAGCGAGGACGCGAAGTTCGCGCTCGGCTACTGAGCGCGCGTCACGCGCGCGCCGCCATCGCGTCGTGCGCGAGCTCCACGAACTGCGCGAGCTCGCCGCGGATCATCTCGCCGAAGTCCTCGATGTCGGCCATCGCGTCGTAGTCGCCGAGCAGGCCGAAGTCCATGCGCCCGTTGTAGGACATGATCGCGATCGCGAGCGCATGGTGTTCGGGCAGGAAGGCGATCGGCACGACCTTCTGCATTTCGCGGCCGAGGACGTAAAGCGGGAACTGCGGCCCGGGCACGTTCGTGATGATGAGGTTGAAAAGGCGCGTCGAGAAGTTCAGGCGCGATGCCTGGGCGAGGAGCGTCGGCGGTGCGAACGACTCAACGCCCGCGATCACCTCGGCGCCGAGCGCCTGCTTGGACTCCTTCAGGCCCGCCATCGCGCCGCGCACGAACTCGAGGCGCTGCACGGGGTCGGCGATGTACACGGGCAGCGGCCCGCGCATCGCCGCGACACGGTTGCCGACCTGGCCACGCTCGTCCTCGGTGCGGACCGAGACCGGCACGAGCGCCCGCATCTCAAGACCCTCGGTGCGGGCGCCGCGCTCCTCCATGAACGTGCGCAGCGCGCCCGACACGACAGCGAGGACGACGTCGTTGACCGTTCCGCCGAACGCGTTCTTCACGAGCCGCAGGTCGTCGAGCCGGCAGTCGACCGTCACGAAGCGCCGGTGCGGGCCGATCGGCACGTTCAGCGGCGTCTCGGGAGCCGGATTCAGCCCCGCCCAGACGAGCTCGGATATGCCCTCGACCGCGTCGCGTGCCGCCTTCAGGGCGCGCTCGGGGTGCGTCATCGCGTCGAGGACCCCCTCGGCGATCTGTGCTCCCGCGCGCACCGTCCCGACCAGGCCCGCCGCGAGCAGGTGCGCGGAGCCCGGCTCGGCGCGCGGTTTCCACGGCCGCCGCGAGCGCGAAGCGACCGGCGGGTCGGGCGAGATGTCGAACAGGACGGTGGCGATGTCGACGCCCGCGATGCCGTCGATCAGTGCGTGGTGCGTCTTCGTAATGAGCGCGAAACGGTCTTCCTCGAGCCCCTCGACCATCCAGATCTCCCACAGCGGCTTGGAGCGGTCGAGCTGCTGCGAGTAGATGCGCCCCGTGAGCGCCTCGAGCTGCTTCCAGTCGCCGGGCGCGGGCAGCGCGGTGTGGCGGATGTGGTACTCGGGGTTGAACGACGGGTCGTCGACCCACACGGGCCTGTTGCTGTCCCAGATCGTGTGCGCGAGCTTGTGCCGGTAGCGCGGCACGAGGTGCAGGCGCAGGCGGATCATCTCGAGGAACTCCTCGCGCGTCGGCGGCGGTCCCTCGACGACCACGACCGCGCCGATGTGCATGTGCGAGACGTCGCTCTCCTGCAGCAGGAAGGACGCGTCGACGGGAGTCAGCCGATCCAGGTGCGCCTGGGCCATGACGGCCAAGACTAGCGTGCCCGTCCCTACAATTGCAGCCGTGCAGAACACGGTAGAGAAGCTGATTCTCGCCGCGCCGCGCGGCTATTGCGCGGGCGTCGACCGGGCCGTGCAGACCGTCGAACAGGCGCTCGAGATCCACGGCGCGCCGGTGTACGTGCGCAAGGAGATCGTGCACAACAAATACGTCGTCGACCAGCTGCGCGCGCGCGGCGTCATCTTCGTCGAGGACACGCGCGAGGTGCCCGCCGGCGCCGTCTGCGTCTTTTCCGCGCACGGTGTCGCGCCGAGCGTGCGCGCCGCCGCGGAGCGCCGCGAGCTGCGCACGATCGACGCCACGTGCCCGCTCGTGACGAAGGTGCACCGCGAGGCGCTGCGCTTCGCCGAAGACGGCTACACGATCGTGCTCGTCGGCCACGAGGGCCACGAGGAGGTCGAAGGGACGATGGGCGAGGCGCCGGAGCGCATCGTGCTCGTGCAGAACGTCGAGGACGTCGACCGCCTGGAGGTCGAGGACCCCGAGCGCGTCGCGTACGTCACGCAGACGACCCTCGCGGTCGACGAAACGAGCGCGATCCTCGCGCGCCTGCGCGAGCGCTACCCGAGCGCCGTCGGGCCGCGCACGGAGGACATCTGCTTCGCGACTACGAACCGGCAGGCGGCGGTGAAGGAGCTCGCGCCGCAGTGCGACCTGATGCTCGTGATCGGCTCGCGCAACTCCTCGAACTCGCTGCGCCTGGTGGAGGTCGCGCGGGGCCTTGGCACCGACGCGTTCCTCATCGACAGCGCCCGGGAGGTGCGCGAGGAGTGGCTCGAGGGCCGCCGCGTCGTCGGCATCTCGTCCGGTGCGAGCGCCCCCGAGAACCTCGTCGCGGAGCTCGTCGAGTTCTTCCGCGCGCGCGGCGTGAGGGACATCGGCGAGTTCGATGTCGTCAGCGAGGACGTCCGTTTCATGCTGCCCAAGCCGATCCGCGAGGCCGTCGCGGGCCGGTCCTGAGCGCACCCGCTGCCGCGGATGCGCACGCTCGTCATCTCCGACCTGCACCTCGGCAGCGCCTTCGGCGCCGACGTGCTGCGCTCACCGGCGGTGCGCGCACGACTGCTCGACGAGCTCGCCGCGGTCGACCGGCTCGTGCTGCTCGGCGACGTAGTGGAGCTCCGCCACGGGCCCCCGCGCGACGCGATGGCGATCGCCGAGCCGTTCTTCCGCGAGGTCGGCGAGGCGATGGCGGGCGGCACCGTGGTGCTCGTGCCCGGCAACCACGACCACGCGCTGATCGAACCGTGGCTCGCCGCGCGGGGCGAACTCGGCGCGCCGGCGAGCCTGGCGGTCGAGCAGCTGCTGGAGCCCGGCGAGGCCTCCGCCGCCTACGCGCGCATCGCGCGCTGGCTCGCAGCCCCCGAGGTGACGGTCGCCTACCCGGGGCTTCACCTGCGCGAGGACGTCTACGCCACCCACGGCCACTACCTCGACGTCCACCTCACGGTGCCGACGCTCGAGCGGCTCGGCATGAGCGTGATGACGCGCGTCAACGGCAGGCCCGCCGCCACGCTCGCAGGCGTCGACGACTACGAGGCGACGGCGGCGCCGGTGTACGCGTGGCGCGACAGCGTCGCGCGCGTCGCGCCCACGTCGCCGGTACTGAACGGCGCGGCGACCGCGAACGCATGGCGCACGCTCGCCGGCGGCGGGAACGGCGTCGAGCGCATCCGCAGGCAGGCCGCGCGCGCGGCGTTCCCGCTCGCAGTGGCGGCGCTGAACCGCGCCGGCCTCGGCCCGCTCAGCCCGGCGCTCGGCGGCGACGACTTGCGCGTCGCGGGCCTGAACGCGATGGCCGAAGTCGCGCGGCGCCTCTCCCTCGCCGGCCGCCACGTCGTCTTCGGCCACACGCACCGGCCCGGGCCGCTGCCCGACGACGCGTTGATCGAGTGGCTCGGCGGCGGCGACGTGAGCCTCGTCAACGCCGGCAGCTGGTGCTACTCCGCGGTCTTTCTCACCACCCGCCCCGGCGAGTCGCCGTACTGGCCGGGCTCGGCGGTACTGATCGAGGACGAAGCGGCGCCGGTGGTGCGGCGGCTGCTACAGGACGTCGGGCACGAGCAGCTCGACCGCGGCGCGCCCTGAGGGCGCTAAAGCACGGCCGGGTCCGCCTTCGCAATCCCTTGCGAAGACGGACCCGGGGCACCGCGCAGCGGCAACTTTTCGGGCATGGGGGGGCGGGTTCCCCGTGTCCCGCCCCGGGAGTTGATCTGCTCTGCCCTCAGCCAGCGGATTGGCGCCCCATCCGGTGAGGCGAGCGGGGTCTCGGGCTCCTTCTCCGATGTAGTCCGCTGGGTTCCCAGGCCGAGCAAATCGCGGGAGCGTAGCAGCGGACGCGGCCGTCCGCTAGACCCCGGGGGCCATGCTGTGAGGACTCTCAGATGAGGCCGGGAACGAAACAGGTCGCCACGCAGGCGACGCCGCCGCCTGCGTCGAGCGTGAGCGTCGCGGCGGTGTGCCGCTCGTGCTCGACGAGCGGGTACGCGCCCGGCCCGGGAACGTCCACCCGGCGCCCGTTCACGGTCACGACACCCGCGCCGTCGAAGACTCCCCACACGCCCCCCGCCTCGTACGGGCCGCTGTAGGCGCCCTCGCGGTTCGCGCTCGGCGGCGCGAGCAGCGCGCCCTCGGCGTCCTCGGGCCGCAGCGGCGCAAGGAGCTTGCGCTCGACGCCGAGCAGCTGCTGGATGGCGCGCTCGGTTTCGCCGTACGCGCCCTCGCCGTAGTGGTACTCGAAGAGCACCGCGCGACCGTCGTAGAGGAAGCGCACGGGCCAGCCCTCGTTCTCGTACTCGCCGAACAGCGTGAGGTCCTGGTCGAGCAGGACGGGGTGCTCCAGGCCCAGGCGCGCGACGGCGGCCCTCGCCTTGGACGCGTCGGCGGCGAGCGGCGACCCGGGACTGTGGACGGAGATGACGCGCAGGCCGTCGGCGGCGTAGCGCTCGTGCCACGCCCTGACGTAGGGCAGCGTGCGCATCGAGTGCGGCAGGCAGAAATCGAAGAACTCGATCAGCATCGGGCGCCCGCGCGAGATCGTCGCCTGCTCCGGCCCGTTCAGCCAGACGCCGCCGCGCGGGAAGAGCGGCGCGGCGATCGCGTCAGTCGGCGCGCGCACCGCGATAGTGCCCGGGCCACTCGGCAACCGGGATCCGCGGGAGGTCGAGCACCTCGCCGATCGTGCTCCACTCGTTCGCGCCGAGGCGCGCGAGCGGCCTGAGCGCTCTCACCGCTGGCCTGCCGCTTTCGTCGAGGGCGTCGCTGTCGACGGCTGCGAGCACGACGCGACCGAAGACGACGGTGCTGTCGCCGAACGAGATCGTGTCCCTCAGCGTGCACTCCATCACCGCCGGCGAGTCGGCGACGCGCGGCGGCGCGACGCGCGCGCTCGCTTCGGGACGCAGGCCGACGGCCTCGAACTCGCTGACGTCGGGCGGAAATTCGGTCGCCGACGCGTTGACCTGCTCGAAGAGCGGCTCACTCGCGAGCGAGACGGTGAACTCGCCCTGGCGCTCGATGTTGTTCAGCGAGTCCTTGCGGCCGACGGACGTGAACTGGATCACCGGCGGCACGACGCACGAGACGGTGAAGAAGGAGTGCGGCGCGAGGTTCGGGGCGCCGTCGGGACCGAGCGAGGTGACCCACGCGATCGGGCGCGGCACCACGATCGAGGTCAGCAGGCTGTAGAAGGCGTACGGGTGGCCGGCGGCCGGGTCGAACTCGGTGCGCACGCGCGCGCCGTCAGCCGATTGAGCCGACCATCTCGAGCTGAATCAGCCTGTTGAGCTCGACGGCGTACTCCATCGGCAGCTCCTTGGTGACCGGCTCGATGAAACCGTTGACGATCATCGCGGCGGCCTCGTCCTCGGTGAAGCCGCGAGCCCCCATGTAGAAGAGCTGGTCGTCGCTGATGCGCCCCACGGTCGCCTCGTGGGCGACGGTGACGTTCGGGCTCTGGATCTGGATGTCGGGCCAGGTGTCCGAGCGCGAGCGGCCGTCCATCATCAGCCCGTCGCACTGGACGCGGGATTTGGAGCCCGAGGCGTTGTGGCCCATCTTGACCATGCCGCGGTAGCCCATGATGCCGCCGTCCTTGGAGATCGACTTGGCGAGCACGTTGCTCGTCGTGTTCGGCGCCATGTGCAGCACCTTCGCGCCGGTGTCCTTGTGCACGCCCGCGCCGGCGACGCCGACGTTCAGGTGGTCGGCGCGCGCGCCCTCACCGAGCAGGTAGGAGGCGGGGTAGAGCATCACGTACTTGGCGCCCATCGACCCGCCGACCCACTCGACGGTGCCGCCGGCCTGCACGACCGCGCGCTTGGTGTTGAGGTTGTAGACGTCCTTGGACCAGTTCTGGACCGTCGTGTAGCGGGCCTTGGCGCCCTCTTCGACGAAGATCTCGACGACCGCGGAGTGCATCGAGTTGACCGAGTAGGTCTGGGCGGTGCAGCCCTCGATGTAGCTGACCTCGGCGCCCTCCTCGGCGACGATCAGCGTGTGCTCGAAGGTGCCCTCGCCGGCGCCCTCCATGCGGAAGTAGGACTGCAGCGGCAGGTCGCAGTTGACGCCGGCCGGGATGTAGCAGAACGCGCCGCCCGACCAGACGGCGCCGTGCAGCGCCGAGAACTTGTTGTCCTGCGGCGGCACACATTTGTTCATGAAGTAGCGCTGGACCAGTTCCGGGTACTCGCTGACCGCGGTGTCCATCGAGCAGAAGATGATCCCCTGCTTGGCGTACTGCTCCTTCAGGCCCTCGTAGACGGGCTCCTGGCGCCAGACCCCGACGACGCCGGCGAGGTGCTCGCGCTCGGCCTGCGGGATGCCGAGGTCCTCGTACGTCTGCTTCATCTCCTGCGGGACCTCGTCCCAGCTGTTGTAGCGGCCGGCCGTCGGCGGCGAGTAGAGCACCAGCTCGTCGAGGTTCAGCCCGGAGAGGTCCGGCCCCCACGTGGGGATCGGCTTGCGCTCGAAGATCTCCAGCGAACGCTGGCGGCGCTCGGCCATCCAGTCCGGCTCACCCTTGATCTTCGAGAGCTCGGCGATGACCTCGCGCGAGATTCCCGAGCGAGCGCGCAGCTGACCCTGGTCGTCCTCGACGATCGGGCTGGGCTTGGTGATTTTCGTGCGGTCGACCGTTGCCATCAGAGTTCTCCGTCCATCCAAGGGGAATACCTTCCCCGCCGGTAGGAATTGTAACGCGCGCACCTGCCGCGGCGTGATCTCACTGCGGCCACTCCTCGCCGGCTCCGACGGCGCTGCGCACCGCCTTCAGCGCGAGCAGCGCGCACTTGCGCCGCGTCGCCGAGACGGGGATGCCGAGAAGCTCGATCATCCAGTCGGCGCCGAGGCCGCCGGCGCCGTCGACGTCCATGCCGATCAGCTCGTCGGAGGCGATCGACGCCGCGGCCTGCGATATCGCGCAGCCGTGCCCCTGGAAGCGCAGGTCGTCGATGCGCCCGCCGGCGACGCGTATCTGGACGCCGATCTCATCGCCGCAGAGCGGGTTGTGCTCGAGCGCCGCGAGGTCGTGCGGATCGAGCTCGCCGAAGTTGTGCGGCCGCTTGTAGTGCTCGAGGATGTAGTCGCGGTAAAGGTCGTCCACTGTCAGTCGTCCAGGCCGAAGAGCTCGCGCGCGCGGCGCAGCGAGTCGGAGAGCGCCTCGATCTCGGCGCTCGTCGAGTACACGCCGAGTGAGGCGCGGGCGCTCGCGCCGATGCCGAGCGTGCGCATCAGCGGCTGCGCGCAGTGGTGGCCGGCGCGGATGCAGACGCCGTCGCGGCCGAGCAGCTCGGCGATGTCGTGCGGGTGGATGCCGTCGATCGTGAACGCCGCCAGCGCGCCGCGTGCGGTGGCGTCCGGTGGGCCGAGGATTGTGAGCCCCGGCACGGCGGCGAGGGCGTCGAGCAGCTCCGCGGTCAGCGCCTGCTCGTGCGCCCGCACGCGCTCCATCGTGAGGCTCTCGAGATAGCCGGCGGCGGCGCCGAGGCCGACGGCCTCGGCGATCGGGGGCGTGCCCGCCTCGAACTTCCACGGCAGCTCGTTCCACGTCGCGCCCGTCAGCGTGACCGAGCTGATCATGTCGCCGCCGGTGAGGAACGGTTCCATGCGCTCGAGCAGCTCGCCGCGTGCGTGGAGCACGCCGATGCCCGTCGGGCCGAGCGCCTTGTGGCCCGTCCAGGCGTAGAAGTCGGCGCCGATCTGCGACACGTCGACGGCGAGTTGCGGCACCGCCTGGGCCCCGTCGATGAGGGTGAGCGCGCCGGCGTCGCGCGCACGCGCGCAGAACTCGCGCGCCGGGTTGATGGTGCCGAGCACGTTCGACATGTGCGCGAAGGCGACGAGACGCACGTCGCCGCGTTCGAGCTCGGCGTCGAGCTGCTCGAGCGAGAGCTCGCCGTGCTCGTCGATGCGCAGGTAGCGCAGCTGGGCGCCCGTCGCGGCGCACGCCTGCTGCCAGGGGACGATGTTCGCGTGGTGCTCGAGCTCGGTGATCAGGACCGCGTCGCCGGGGCCGAGCTCGCGCCGTCCCCACGCGTAGGAGACGAGGTTGATCGCCTCGGTGACGTTCTTGGTGAAGATCGTGCCGCGGCGTTCGGCGCCCGTGAACGCGGCGATTGTGCGCCGCGCGCCCTCGAACGCCTCGTCGGCCTCTTCGGCGAGCGGGTAGACGCCGCGGTGGACGTTCGCGTTGTGTTCGCGGAGGTGACGGTCGAGCGCGTCGAGCACCACCCGGGGCTTCTGGGAGGTGGAGGCCGAGTCGAGGTAGTGCAGCGGGCGATCGCCGGGCCGCGTCGCGAAGATCGGGAAGTCGGCGCGTACGTCGAGCGCGCTGTCAGCGAGTCGCGGCATACGTCTCGATGTCCTCACGCGCGGCGGCGAGCTTCTCGGCGAGGCGCCCTCGTATCACGCCCTCGATCCCCTCGTTGCCGAGCTGGCTGATGAGCGGCTCGAAGAAGCCCTCGACGATCACGCGCACCGCCGCCGAGCGGTCCATGCCGCGCGTCTGCATGTAGAAGATGAGGTTCTCGTCGAGCTCGCCGACCGTGCCCCCGTGCGAGGCCGAGACGTCGTCCGCGGAGACGAGCACGGAGGGGATCGCGTCGAAGCGCGCGCGCGGGGAGAGCAGCATCGAGTGGACCTGCAGATAGGTGTGGGTCTGCTGCGCGCCGGGGTTGATCTGGATCAGACCCTCGAAGCTCGCGCGGCTTTCGCCGGCGACGGCCCCGCGCCAGTGCACGTCGCCGCCGGAGGGGCCGGTCTCGTGCAGGTCGACCGCGAAGACGTCGAGGTGCTCGTCGAGCTCGCTGAAGAAGATGCCGCGGAAGGCCATGTCGCCCCCCTTGTCGGTGACGGCGAGCTCGAGGTGCTGGCGCACGAGGTGGCCGCCGAGCAGAGCGGGCAGCCAGTGGCAGTAGGCGTCGCGGCCGACGCCGACGAAGCGCGTCGAGACGTCGAAGATCTCGCCGCGGCCCCAGTCCTGGTACTGCGCGAGGTGGCAGCGCGCGCCGTCGTCGAGGTAGAGCTCGAATGCGCCGGCGTGCAGGGCCTGGCCGTCGATGTCCTCGCCGAGCTCGTACTCGTGCACGCGCAGCTCCGCGCACTCGCCGGCGACGACGAGCGTGCGGCCCCATTGCGCGACGCCTGCATCCGCGATCGCGTAGACGAGCTCGAACGGCTCCTCGACCTTCACGTTCGCGGGCACGTAGAGGAACATCCCGCCGCTCCAGAACGCCGCGTTGCCGGCCTCGAGCTTGTTGCGGTCGATCGTGAGCCGGCGCGAGAAGTACGGCTCCGCGAGCTCGGCGTGGCGCTCGAGGGCCTGCTCGAGCGGGCAGAGGATCACGCCCTGCCGTGCGAGCGCGTCGTCGAGTTCGACGTGCACGGTCGATCCGGCGCTCTGCACGATGCGCCCGGCGCGCGGCGTGTCAGGCAGCGTCCGCTCGACGACCGCGGGCACGGCGGCGGCGGAGACGGCGTCCAGCGCGTCGAGATCCAGGCTCTCGAGGCTCGTCGTCCAGAAGCCCGACCGCCGCCACGTCGGCAGCTCGAGCTCCTCGTAGCTGCGCCGCGCGAGCTCGCGCAGCTCGCCCGCGGTGCGTCCCTCGCCGGCGCCGGCGCCGGCGAGCGCTCGGTAGAGGCTCGCCTCGCGGTGGTGGCCGGCCTTGGCCTCACTCATCGCCGCCGCCCGCGACCGCGCCGACCTCCTGGCGGATCTGGTCGTAACCCTCGCGCTCGAGCCGTTCGACGAGCTCGACGCCACCATCGAGGACGATGCGCCCGTCGATCATGATGTGCACGAACTGCGGCGTGACGTAGTGCAGGATGCGCTGGTAGTGGGTGATGATCAGCGCGCCGAGGCCCTGCTCGTCGTGCAGGCGCTGGACGCCCTCGGCGACGGTGCGAAGCGCGTCGATGTCGAGGCCCGAGTCGGTCTCGTCGAGGATCGCGATGTCGGGGTGGAGCATCGCCATCTGCAGGATCTCGGCGCGCTTCTTCTCGCCGCCGGAGAAGCCGTCGTTGAGATGGCGCGAGGTGAACGAGCGGTCGACGTCGAGCAGCTCGACGGCGTGCGCGAGCTGGTCGCGGAACTCTTTGACCTGGATCGGCTCCTCGCGCTGCGCGTTGATCGCCATGCGCAGGAAGTTCGCGACGGAGACGCCGGGGATCGCGACCGGGTACTGGAAGGCGAGGAACAGGCCGGCCTTGGCGCGCTCGTGGGGGTCGGCCTCCGTGATGTCCTCGCCGCGGAAGACGATCGTGCCCTCGGTGACCTCGTAGGCGGGGTGGCCGAGGAGCGTGTTGGCGAGCGTCGACTTGCCCGACCCGTTCGGTCCCATGAGGGCGTGGATCTCGCCGCGGTCGATCGACAGGTCGACGCCGCGCAGGATCTCGCGCTCCTCGGTTCGTACGTGTAGGTCGTGGATCTCTAGCTCGGCCATGTTCTCTATCGGGCTCCGGTCGTTGTCAGGGGTTCGTCGGGTGTGGTGGGAAGGCCGGCGGTGGGTGACTCGAGCAGGTCGGCGAGCGTCGTCTCGCGCAGCGTGCGGACGATCGAGCCGCGGACGCGCGCCCACAGCAGCTTCGTCGGGCAGGCGTGCGCGGGATCGGCCTCGCGCGAGCAGACGATCGTGCCGTCCGCGGCCTGCGAGATGCACTCGATGGGGGCGATCTCGCCCTCGAGGGCGAGCACGACCTCGGCCATCGTGATCTGGTCACTGGGCCGCGCGAGCATGTAGCCGCCGCGCGACCCGCGCCGCGAGTCGACGAGCTCCGCCTTGCGCAGCCGCGCGACCACGTGCTCCAGGTACGCGAGCGGCAGCCCCTCGTCGGCGGCGATCTCGGCGAGCGCGGTGGGCTCGCCGCCGTCGCGCCGCGCGAGGGCCACCAGCACCCTCACGCCGTACTCCGCCTTTGTCGAGAACATCATCGTCGGATTTCCTACCTCGGCGCTAGGTTATCAACCGCCGAGCGACCTGATGTCCTTCGCGAGCGCTTCCGGCGTGAGCTCTTCGCTCTCGAAGAGCGCGCGCTCGCGCCCGCTCTTGGAGATGACCATCACGAAGGCGTAGCTGTCGAACTCGCTGCGCCCGCGCGACGGCGTATGGACGCGGTAGGCGGCGTAGAGCGGCGCGAGTTCGCGTTCGGAGCCGGTTAGGTAGAGCGCGCGGCCCGCGAGCCCGGTCCGTTCGAGGAAGCGCCGCACCGAGGCCGCGCTGTCGCTCGCGGGCCGGGCGCTCACGATCACCACCTTGGCGGCGTCGGCGGGGAGTTCTTCGAGCGCGCCGCGCATCTGCTGCGCGATCACTTCGCAGGGCGCGCCGCAGCGGCTGTAAAGGAAGCTCAGCAGCACGACGTGGCCGTGCAGCGACGCGAGCGACACCCGCCCGCCTTCCACGTCGTGCAGCGCGATCGCGGGCGCCTTGACGTAGGGGATGAGGGCGCCTTCGAGCTCTGTGTGGGTGCGCGTCGCGGAGGCGCCGCAGCCGGCGAGTGCCACTGAGGCGACCGCGAGCAGGGCGGCGCTCGCGCTGGTGCGAATCATCGCGTGGAGGGTATGAGAGGCTCTTGGCGGGCGCGCCGACTCCCGCTAGAATCGTAAGTACCCGAATTCCGAGCGTGGTTTAGGAGATTAGGAATGTCAACCTCTGGCGCGGAGCTTCTGCGGAACGTCAAGAGCCAGATAACCGAGGTCGATCCGGCCCAGGTATCCGAACTGCTGCACGAGGGCGCCGTCGTGATCGACGTGCGCGGCAGCGAAGAGTTCGCGACGGGCCACCTGCCCGGGGCGCGCTCGATCCCGCGCGGCCACCTGGAGCAGCGCATCGAAACCGTCGCGCCGGAGCGCGAGGCCGAGCTGATCGTCTACTGCCAGTCCGGCGTGCGCTCCGCGTACGCGGCACGGACGCTGCAGCAGGACCTCGGCTACACCAACGTGCGCTCGATGACGGGCGGCATCACGCTCTGGAAGGACCGCGGCTACGAGGTCGAGGTTCCCCGCATGCTCTCGGCCGAGCAGCGCGAGCGCTACTCGCGCCACCTGCTGATCCCCGAGATCGGCGCCGAGGGCCAGGAGAAGCTGCTCGACGCGAAGGTGCTGCTGCTCGGCGCCGGCGGGCTCGGCTCGCCGACCGCGCTGTACCTCGCGGCCGCCGGCGTCGGCACGCTCGGCATCGTCGACGACGACGTCGTCGACCTCTCCAACCTGCAGCGCCAGGTGATCCACAACTCCGACCGCATCGGCACGCCGAAGGTCGACTCGGCCGCCGAGACGATCCGCGCCCTGAATCCCGACGTGAAGGTGATCGGCTACCAGACGCGCATCGACGCGTCGAACATCATGGAGATCATCGAGGGTTACGACGTGATCGTCGACGGCGTCGACAACTTCCCGACGCGCTACCTGCTCAACGACGCCTCCGTGCGCCTGCGGATCCCGGTCGTCTCCGCCTCGATCCTCGGCTTCGACGGTCAGCTGTCGGTCTTCAAGCCCTACGACGGCCCGTGCTACCGCTGCCTCTTCCGCGAGCCGCCGCCGGCGGAGCTAGCCCCGTCCTGCGGCGCGAACGGCGTCCTCGGCGTGCTGCCGGGGACGATGGGCCTGCTGCAGGCGACCGAGGTCGTGAAGCTGATCCTGAACATCGGCGAACCGGCGATCGGCCGGCTGCTGCTCTACGACGCCCTGGCCGCGACGCTCACCGAGGTCAGGGTGCACCGCGACCCCGAGTGCCCGATCTGCTCGCGCGACCCGGACGAAATCGCCGACGAGGAGATGGGAGTCTTCCCCGACTACGAGGCGTTCTGCGCGGCAGCCGGGTAGTCTGCCCGGCGACGATGGCGACCGTCAAGATCCCACCGGTGCTGCGCGCGTCCGTCGGCGGCGAGCGCGAGCTCAGCGCCGACGGCGCCACGATCGGCGAGGTCCTTCACTCGCTGACCGCCGCGCATCCCGCGACCGAGGCGCAGATCTTCGCCGGCGACGGCGAGCTGAACCGCTACGTGAACGTGTACCTCAACGACGAGGACGTGCGCGTCCTGGAGGGACTGGACACGCCCGTCGCCGACGGCGACACGCTCGTCATCCTGCCGGCGATGGCCGGCGGCGGCTGAGCGCACGCTCGACGTCGCGCGTTGAGGTCGCGGCACGTTCGGTTTAGCCTTTCGCGTAAGCGGGTAACGCGCTCGCCCCAGAGGGGCAATTCTTAAGGAAGGGGAATTGAATGCGTTACGCAGCCATGCGCGGCCGTAGCCGCGGAGTAGCACTCACGGGAGCACTGCTGCTTGTCGCGATCGTGGGCGTAGCGCCCGCGCAGGCGAAGTCGGTGCCGAACCCGGCGTATGAACAGTTCAAATACTGCCCGGCGAAAGCGAAAGGCCTGCACTACTGCCTCGTCGCGAAGACGCTCGGCGGCGAAGTAAAGCTCGGCAGCAAGTCCGTCCCGATCACCAAGCCGATGACCGTTCAGGGCGGCATCAGCAAGTCGTCGGAACAGCTCGTGCCGGCGACCGAAGGGCAGTCCTTCGTCGGCGAACCGGAGCCGGTGCCGGGTGGCCTGGCGGGCATCGAAGGCCTGGAAGGCGTGGCCGGTGAACTCTCGGCGCGCAGCGAACTCGCCGGCCCGCCGTCGTCGATCATCCTCAGCGCGGAAAACACGATCGACGAAACGGGCACGGCGGTCGAGTTGCCGCTGAAGGTGAAACTCGAAAACACGACGCTCGGCGAAACGTGCGAGATCGGCTCCGACGCGTCCCCGATCCTGCTGCACCTGACGACGGGCACGACGAGCCCGCCGTCGCCGAATTCGCCGATCAAAGGCTCGCACGGGACGCTCTCCGTCGCCGAGGAAGGCAACATCGTCCGCTTCACCGGTACCAAGCTCGTCGACAATGCGTTCTCGGCGCCGGAAGCCAAGGGCTGCGGCGGCCTGCTCGAATCGGTGATCGACCCGGTCGTGAACCTCGACAGCGGCCTGCCTTCGGCCTCCGGTAACAACACCGCGATCCTCGAAGGCACGATGGAACTCGCGATCCCGAAGGCGGTGCGCAAAGCGCACGTGCTGCCGAAGAGCTGAACGCACGTCGGCCGGGCGGGGGCGACTCCGTGGCGCCCCCGCCCGCCGGCATCGTGACTGTTCGAAAGTGACGGCCGACCCGCTGAACGTGCCTTTCTTGACGACTTTCGCGGCTTTGTTGCCGACTATTTCGCCGCACGTCGCTCCGCCGGTAAAGCTCTCCGCAGCCGTCCCGGTGAACGTCAGCGGCGCGTAGGAGCCGCTCGTAACTTCTCCGAAGACCACTATGGCCGGCGTTTCCGTCAGCGGCATGCTGAGAGTCTCGAGCACCGAAACGCCCGCGTTTACGGACTCGGCGGGGTTGGGCGTCGCGGACCACCAGGACCGCTATATTCCGTGAAGTAATGGCGGTCGAGCGCCTAGGTAACCGACCATGCGGGGGCCGTTACGGCAACCTCGTGCAGGCGATCGGCCACACGCCGCTCGTCGAGCTGCAGACACTCTCGCCCAAGAGCGGCGTGCACATCTGGGCCAAGCTCGAGTCGCGCAACCCGACCGGGTCGGTGAAGGACCGCGTGGCGCGCGCGCTGATCGAGGACGCCGAGATGAAGGGCGCCATCGGCCGCGGCACGACCGTGCTCGAGCCGACGTCGGGCAACACGGGGATCTCGCTCGGCATGATCTGCAGCCGCCGCGGCTACCCGCTGACAGTGGTCATGCCGGACAACGTGACGCCGGAGCGCACTGAGCTCTTGCGCATGTACGGCGCGCAGATCGTCTACTCCGACGGCGCCCAGGGCTCCAACGGCGCCGTGGCCAAGGCGCTCGAGATGGCCGCCGAAGACCCCTCGTACTACATGCCCTACCAGTACGGCAACCCGGCGAACCCCGCCGCGCACTACAACGGCACGGCCGTCGAGATCCTCGAAGAGCTCGACGAGGTCTCGGCCTTCGTCGCCGGGCTTGGCACCGGCGGCACGCTGATGGGCAACGGCAGGCGCCTGAAGGAGACGTTCGGCGACGCGGTGAAGATCGTCGCCGCCGAGCCGATGCAGGGCGAGCCCGTGCAGGGCCTGCGCTCGCTCGACGACGGCTTCATTCCGCCGATCATCGACCTCTCGCTGCTCGACCGCAAGATCTTCGTCACCAACCGCGACGCGATCCTCTGGACGCGCCGCCTGCTCGACCAGGAGGGCCTCTTCGCGGGCGTCTCGAGCGGTGCCATCGCCTCCATCGCGGTGCGGATCGCCAACGAGATGGACGAGGGCAACATCGTCTTCATCGTCTGCGACGACGGCTGGAAGTACCTGTCGAGCGGCATCTACACGCGGCCCGTCGACGAGATCGAGAACGTCGACGCCACCGTGTGGTGGTAGCCGGCCCGGCGCTGGCGCCATGGAAATCTCGCCCCAGCTGCTCGACGACGTCGTCGCGCACGCGCTCGAGGATCCCGCGAACGAGATCTGCGGCGTGGTCGCGGTGCGCAGCAACGGCGACGGCGCTCAAGCCGTGGCGGTGCACCGCGCGCGCAACGTGCACGAAAGCCCGCTGCGTTTCGAGATCGACCCGCGCGAACTGCTCGACCTGTACAACACCATCGACGGCGACGGGCTGGACCTCGGTGCCATCTACCACTCGCACGTACGCAGCGCGCCCTACCCCTCGCAGACCGACATCAACTTCGCGGCCGGATGGCCCGGCGTCGAGTGGATCATCGTCGGCCTCGCGGGCAGCGAGCCGGAGGTGCGCTCGTACCTGATCGAGGGCGGCACCGTGCGCGAACTGCCGCTTCAGGCGCCGTCGTCATGAGCGACGGCGGCGCGGCGCTTCGCTGTCCTGGCTGCGGTGAGCTGCACGCCCCGGACGAGCGCTTCTGCGAAAGCTGCTCGCTGCCGCTCGTGCCGCAGGAACGCCCGCGCCGGCTGACCGACAGTGTCCGTCGCGCGCGCCGCATCAAGCCCCAGTACGCCGACGGCGACCTGGTCCGCGTCGTGCGGGCCCTCAGCCAGCCCGAGGCCGAGATGATCGAACAGCTGCTGCTCGACCAGGGGATCCCGTGCCTCGTGCGCCGCGCGCCGGGTATGGACGTGCCCGACTTCCTCGCCGCCGGTGCGCGCGACGTCCTCGTGCCGCGCTCTGGCGCCCAGGCGGCGCGCGAAGCGCTCGCGCCCGCCGGCGGCTAGACCAGGACGGCGTGCTCGTCCTGGGCGGTGATCGAGCGGATCGCGTCCGAGGCGCGCTCGAACTCGCCGTCGGACAGGACCGGCGTGCCGTCGAACGGCAGTTCGCGCTGCAGCTGGATCCACGGCCCCGGGCCGAGGTACTCGTCGCGCACCTTCACGGTCACCGGGCGCGGGATGCGGTAGGTGCGCAGCAGCAGCACGTCGAGCGGCTGGTGGGCGCGCCAGCCGAGCCGCTTGGTCGCGTAGTCCGGCGTCCAGACGCAGAACGGGGAGAGGGCGTCGACGCAGCGGCGGTCATAGAGCGTGAACTGGCCGGTGACTTCGGCCCAGGCGCGGATCCGCACGCGGTCGGGCTGCTGGATCGGAGCGCCGGTGGTGAACGACTGCATCGGCGGCTCGCCGTCGCTCCAGACGCCCTCTTCCAGGGCGCGCCGCAGCTCGGGCTGGTGTGAGGCGCGCACGAGGTCGCCGGGCTGGCGGTCGAACGTGGGGTAGAGGAAGAACCGCTCGTGGGGGAGCTGCAGCGGACGGTCGCCTCGTGCCGGATTGGCGCGGCGGATCGTGAGCAGTTGCTCCCCTTCGGAGAGCGCGCGGACCGTCACGGCCCATTCTCTGAACGCAATCGGCATGTACCTGCTTAACCTCGCGGATCGGGGGTTGTGGTGGCTCCGATGGACCCACCGGGGCGCGCCTTTTGCCGCGGCAGGACTTAAACATACGCAAAGCCGCACAAATTCACAAATGCCCTGCAAAACCCCGACTTTTTGCGCCCAGGCCGGCGGCCGGACTGGCTGCCTGGCCAGTGCTCTCTCGCGTCAGGGCGCGGGGTCCTTCGCGGCCTCGAAGATGGCCGCAAAATCCGCGGAACCGTAGCCGCGCTGCCGCGCCAGCTCGAGCATTCGCAGCGCGTCCGCCGCGGCGGGGAATGCGACGCCGGCGCGTTCGGCCTGCGCGAGGCAGAGGGCGACGTCCTTCAGCATGTGGTCGGTCTTGAAGAGCGCCTCGTAGTCGCCGTCGAGCATCGGCTCGGCCTTCAGCGCGAGCATCGTCGAGGCGCCCGAGCCGGCGGCGAGCACCGCGAGCAGGGGACCGCGTTCGAGGTCCTCCGCCTGCGCGAGCACGAGCGCCTGCGCGAGCGCGGCGGCGTTGGCGGCCGCGAGCGCATTGTTGATCAGCTTCACGCGCTCGCCGGCGCCGAGCGGCCCGACGTGCACGATCGTCCGGCCCATCGTTTCCAGCAGCGGCAGGGCGCGCTCGAAGTCCGCGTGATCGCCGCCCGCCATGATCGTCAGGGTCGCGTCGGCGGCGCGCGGCGCCGAACCGGTGACGGGCGCGTCGAGGAACCTCACTGAGCGCTCGGCGAGCGCCGCGCCGATCCGCAGCGTGTCGCGCGGATCGATCGTCGACATGTCGACGCACAAAAGCCCCGGCTGCGCGCCGTCGAGCGCGCCGCCGTCGAGCAGCAGCGAGGCGACCTGCGCGCCGTCGACGACCATCGTGACGAGCACGTCGCACGCCGCGGCAAGCTCGGCGGGCGAGCCGGCGACCGCGGCGCCGTGCGCGCCGGCCCAACGCTCCGCCTTGCCCGGCGTGTGGGTCCAGACCATGAGCTCGCGGCCCGACGACGCCACGTTCGCCGCCATCCGCGAGCCCATGGTGCCGAGCCCCATGAAGCCGACGCGCTCCGCTGCCTCCATCAAGTCATCGTGCACGATCGCGCGGCCCGCTGCCGCGCGACGTCACGCGGCGAGCGCGCCGTGCTCTGTGTCCGCGAGGTGCTGGTGCGACGGGCAGTAGCCGTTCCGCGGCAGCGGGGTGCGCATGCACGGGGTGCCTTTGCGTGTCGTCGCGCGGCAGCTCGGGGGCGCGTCGGAGATCGCGCTGAAGGCCTCGTGGGGGTTTGCCGCCAGGAAGCGCTGCGCGAGGTCGATGTAGTGTTCGATCACGGCCAGGACGCGCGCCTGGACCGCCATCGGGAAGTAGGTGCGAACGTCGCAGAAGAGCGATTTCGCGGGGTGGGCGAAGTGCAGGCTGTCCGTCGCCATGCGCGTCACGGCCTGCTCGCAGTCGCGCAGCAGCACGACCCGGTAGGCGTCCGGTGCCGTCCCGGACGGCGGCTCCTTGAGCAGCGGCGAAAGCTCGCGGTAAATGGCCCTACTGAACTGGTACATGAAGTCGAATCCCTTTTGGGCGCACGCGCCCTTCGTCGATCGCCGGCCCTTCGTGGCCGACCCTGCGCGCACCTTCACTGACCTCCACAGCCAAGAACACGCGTGTCGCTCGATCGGAGCGGTCGCCCCGCCCGGGGCGCTAGAGCCAGGCGGTGACGGTCTCGGCGCCCGTGGCGTCGACGACGACGTGGCGCCCGTCGAACGAGTCGTCGCGCTCGGGGAAGTCCAGCCGCGCGTGTGCGCCGCGGCTCTCGCGGCGCGTGAGGGCGCACGAGGCGACGAGCCGCACGAGCGGGTGCGCGCTCGCCCGCAGCTCGCTGAGGCCCTCCCCGGTGCGCACGATGCCGGCGAGCTGCCAGAGCTGCTCGCGCATCTCGCGCGTCAGCTCCGGGAGCTCGATCGAGTCGGCGGCGGGCGCCAGCGGGCCGTCCGCGGGCTCGGCGAGCGCGCTCGCGACGGCGCGCTCGGCGAACACGATGCACTCGCTCAAAGAGTTGGAAGCAAGCCGGTTTGCGCCGTGGAGCCCCGTGCACGACGTCTCGCCGACGGCGTAGAGGCCCGGCAGCGAGGAGCGCGCCATGAGGTCGACGACGACGCCGCCCATCATGTAGTGGGCGGCGGGCGCCACGGGGACGCGTTCGCGCGCCGGGTCCAGGCCCGCCTCACGCAGCGCCGCGACGACGTTCGGGAACGCCGCGGGGTCGATCGCTGTCATGTCGAGCTCCACCGAGCGCGCGCCGGTCGCGGCGAGGCGCTCGGCGATCGCGCGCGAGACCTCGTCGCGCGGCGCGAGCTCGTCGACGAAGCGTTCGCCGTCCCGGTCGTGGAGCGTCGCGCCCTCGCCGCGGATCGCCTCGGTGATGAGGAACCCCTCACGGCCGGGCACGCCGGTGACGGCGGTGGGGTGGAACTGCAGGAGCTCGAGATCGGCGAGGTCGGCCCCGGCGAGGTGCGCCAGCAGCATGCCGGTGCCCTGCGATCCGGGCGGGTTCGTCGTGCGCGACCAGAGCGCGGCGGCGCCGCCCGTCGCGAGGACCGTCGCGCGCGCACGCAGCGCCCGGCCGTCCTCGAGCAGCACGCCGGCGCAGCGCCCGTCGGCGACCCAGATGGCCCTCGCGCGCGCGCCCTCGCGCACCGCAATGCGCGGGCTCTCGGCCGCGAGCGCCGAGAGCTGGCGCACCAGGCGCCTGCCAGTCGCGCTGCCGCCTGCGTGGACCACGCGGCGCACGGAGTGGCCGCCCTCCAGCCCCAGCGCGAGGCGGCCGTGTCTGTCGGCGTCGAAGCGCATGCCCAGCCCCTCGAGGAAGCGCACGCGGTCGGGGGCCTCGGTGACGAGCACCATCGCCGCCGAGTGCCTCACGAGTCCGCGCCCGGCGGCCTCCGTGTCGGCGAGATGCAGCTCGGGGCTGTCGTCGTCCGCGAGCGCCGCCGCGAGCCCGCCCTGCGCCCAGTAGCTCGCCGTCTGCGCGAGCGGCGTGGCCGACACGAGCGCCACCGCGGCGCCCTCGGCGGCCGCCCGCAGCGCCGCATAGAGCCCCGCCGCGCCGGCGCCGACCACGACGACATCGTGTCGCTCGACAGCGCCCGACGAGTGCACCGGCCGAATCCTAGACCGAGCCGAGAGCTTCGCGCCAAGCGCCAAGCACCCGTCCGGCCATGACCTTGGCCGAGTAGCGCTCGGCGGCGGCGCGACCGGCGACGCGGGGATCCTCGGCCGCGAGGTGGACGCGCGCCACGCCGGCCCAGCGATCGGCGTCAAACGGGGCGCACAGGCACCCCTCGACGCCGGCGAGCGCCGCCGCGTGCTCGCCGACCGGCGTCGCCAGTACGGGGACGTCGCACGCGAGCGCCTCCAGCACGGCGAGACCGAAGCCCTCGCGCTCGGACGGCACGAGGACCGCGTTCGCCGCGTTGATCCACAGCGGCAGCTCGGCGGGCGGCGTCGCGCCGAGCGCGACGAGCTCGGCGCCGCAGGCGAGGGCGACGCGCTCGGCCAAGTCGAAGCGCTTCTCGGGGCGGCTGCGGTCGGCGGGGAAGAGGAGCAGCGGACGGTCCACGGCGAGCCCGATCCGTTCGCGAGCGGCGCGGCGCTCGAGCGGGGCGAAGCGCCCCGTGTCGACGCCGCACGGCAGTATCCGTGCGCGCGCCCGCGCGCGGCTCGTCGGCAGCTGCGCGGCGAGTTCCGCGGACGTCGCTGCGAGCAGGCCGATCGCGGGCAGCACCACGGCGGTCGCGTGTCGCGTGCGTGCTATCCGCAGGTCGCTGCCGTGGACGGTGAGGGCCCGCAGACGCGCGCGGACCGCGAGGGCGGGCCACGCTGTGAGGCCGTAGTGGGCGTGGACGACGTCGAAGCGCCCGCGCCGGCGACCCTCGCGAGCGGCGCCGGCGAGCTCGCGCACGCCGGGCGGGAACTCGAAGAGCTCGACGTCGACCCCCTCGAGCTCACGCAGCGCCGCGACCTGGTCGCGGACGAAGGAGCCACGGCCGGGATGCGTGGGATCGGCCCGCATGTTCGAGACGACGAGTGCGCGCACGGCGCTGTCGACCGTATCGCTCTGGAATGATGGCGCCCGTGGCGAGCGCGCAAGAGAAGGCGCCTGACGGGGCCCGCAGCTACGGGCGCGCGGCGGGCGAGCTGCGCCCGTTCACGTTCGAGCCCGGCTTCGTGCGCACGGCGACGGGGTCCGCGCTCGTCTCGGCGGGCGAGACGCGCGTAATCTGCACCGCCTCGGCGCAGGACGGCGTGCCGCGCTGGCTCACCGGCGCGGGCCGCGGCTGGGTGACGGCCGAGTACGGCATGCTGCCCGCGTCGACGGGCGAACGGCGCCAGCGCGACGTCACACGCGGGCGACCCGACGGACGGACCGTTGAGATCCAGCGCCTGATCGGCCGCTCGATACGCGTCGCGATCGATTTCCAGGCGCTCGGCGAACGGACCATCTACCTCGACTGCGACGTGCTGCAGGCCGATGGCGGCACGCGCTGCGCGTCGATCACGGGCGCGTACGTCGCGCTCGCGCTGGCCTGCGGAAAGCTGATCGCCGACGGCGCGCTCGAGCGCTCGCCGCTCGCCGGCTCGGTCGCCGCGGTGTCGTGCGGCATCGTCGACGGCGCAGCGCTGCTCGACCTGGACTACAGCGAGGACTCGCGCGCCGAGGTCGACGCCAACGTCGTGATGACCGGCGACGGCGGGCTCGTCGAGGTCCAGGCCACGGCCGAGCGCACGCCACTCTCGCGCGCGAGCCTCGACGAGCTGCTCGCGCTCGCCGCGGACGGCATCGAGCTGCTGCGCGCCGCGCAGCAGGCCGCCATCGAGGATGGCTCGCCCTGAGGCTCGTCCTCGCGACGGCGAACCCGCACAAGCTCGCCGAGTTCCGCCGCCTGCTCGGCGACGTCGAGCTCGAGCCCCTGCCGGCGGGCGTCACGTTGCCACCCGAGGACGGCGAGAGCTTCGCCGAGAACGCGCTCGGCAAGGCGCGCGCCGCCGCCGAGCAGACGGGGCTCGCGGCGATCGCGGACGATTCGGGGATCGAAGCCGCGGCGCTCGGCGGGCGGCCGGGCGTGCGCTCCGCGCGCTACGCGGGCGAGCGCGCGAGTGACGAGGAGAACCTCGCCCTGCTGATCGAGGAGGTCCCGGCCGCCAGCGCGCTGCGCTACGTCTGCGTCATCGCCCTCGTCGAAGCCGACGGCGGCGAGAGGACGTTCGAGGGGCGCTGCGAGGGCACAATGGCGGCGCACAGGCGCGGTAGTGGCGGCTTCGGCTACGACCCGATCTTCGTGCCCGACGAGGTACCCGGACGGACGATGGCCGAGCTGAGCGCGGCGGAAAAGGATGCGATCAGCCACCGCGGCCGCGCCGCGCGGGCGCTACGCGACGCGCTGACCGCTAGAGGAGATTGATCGCCGCCGAGGCGCCGACGGCGACGCCGAGCCAGGCGTAACCGTCGTAGCCCGCGAGGGCGAGCAACCCCGCGACGAGGAGCGCGAGCAGGACCGTCGCGAGCCAGGCGATGCGGTTGGCGGCCACCGCTTGATTGTTGCGTACGCAAAGGCGCCTCGCCCCTGCGCAGCGCCGCGTCTCCTGCGAGAATGGGCGCAGTGAACAAGGCTGAACTCACCGTTGAGGTCGCCTCCCGAGCCGGTCTGTCGCGCAGCGAGGCGACGCGCGCCGTGGACGCCGTATGGGAGACGATCGAGAGGGTCCTGGGGGACGGCGGCGACGTGAGCATCGCGGGCTTCGGCAAATTCCACGTCGGCGTGCGCGCCGCGCGCGCGGGCGTGAACCCCCGCACCGGGGAGCCGATCCAGATCGCGTCCTCGCGCGTACCGCGCTTCACCGCCGGCACCGGCCTGAAAGGCGCGGTGCGCGGCCGCTGAACGCGCGCGCGGTCCCCTTCGGCGACGACCTCGCGGCACGCGTCGAGCGGCGCCGTTCCCAGCTCGTCCTCGGGCTCGACCCCTCGCCCGCGGGGTTGTGGGAGAGCGACGGCGACCCGGTGCAGGCGCTGCGGCTGCACTGCGCGGCGCTGATCGAGGCCGCCGGACCGGCGTGCGTCGCGGTCAAGCCGCAGCTCGCGTGCTTCGAGCTCTTCGGCGCCGGCGGGCGAACGGTGCTCGGTGACGTCGTGCAGCTCGCGCACGACCGCGATCTGCTCGTCATCGCCGACGGCAAGCGCGGCGACATCGACGTCACGGCGGACGCTTACGCGCGCTCGCTCTTCGGCGGCGCCGACACCCCGACCGGCCGCCTGCCGGGCCTCGGCGTCGATGCCGCGACCGTGAATCCACTGCTCGGCAAGGACGCCATCGCGCCGTTCATCGCGAACGCGCGGGCCGCCGGCGCCGCCGTCCTGCTGCTCGTCCGCACGTCTAACCCGGGCGCCGCGGACATCCAGGACCTCGAGCTCGCAGAGGGGGGCACGGTTTGGGAACGCCTCGCGCGGATCGCCGCCGGCGCGGGCGCGGACGGCACCGGGGCGAGCGGTCTCGCGGACGTCGGCGCGGTCGTCGGCGCGACCGCTCCCGCGGCGCTCGAGCGCGCCCGCGAGCTGATGCCCGCCGCGCCGTTCCTGCTGCCGGGCGTCGGCGCACAGGGCGGCCGCGTCGAGGATGTCGCGGCGGCCTTCAAGCCGGGCCGCGCGGGCGGCCTGGTCAGCGCCTCGCGCTCGATCGCGGACGCCCACCGCAGCGCCGGTGGTGAGCCGGCGACAGCCGCGCGGGACGCCGCGGAAGCACTGCGTGAACGCGCCTGGGAGCTCGCGAGCGCAGTGCTCGGCGAGAGCTGAGCGCGCCCGGGCGCCGGCACGGGGCTGCGCTAGCCTTCGTGGGGGCCCGGGCCACGCGCCACGGGCCGGGGAGACGGCGCATGATCATCACAGTCACCCTCAACGCTGCGATCGACAAGGTGCTGACCGTGCCGAGTTTCACGATTGGCCGCCGGCACCGCACCGTCGACCAGCGCACGACCGCGGGCGGCAAGGGCGTCAACATCGCGCGCACCCTGAAGGCGCTCGGGCAGCCCGTCATCGCGACCGGCTTCGCCGGCGGCGCGACCGGCACGCGGATCGTCGAGCAGCTCACCGAGGAGTCGATCCTCAACGACTTCGTGCGCATCCGCGACGAGTCGCGCACCAACACGGCGGTACTGGACCCCACGACCGGGACGCAGACCGAGATCAACGAACGCGGCCCCGCCGTCAGCGACCACGAGATCGAGCTCTTCCGCGACAAGCTGACGTACCTCGCGCGCGGCGCCGCGATCGTCGTCTTCGCCGGTTCCCTGCCGCGCGAAGCCGACGCCGAGCTGTACGCGACGCTCATCCGTGACGTCGCGCGGTCGGGCATCACGACAGTCGTCGACACCGACGGCGACCCCCTGCGCCACGCCGTGCGCGCCGAGCCCGACGTCGTCTCACCGAACCTGCTCGAGGCCGAGGAGCTGGTCGGCCACGAGTTCTCCGGCGACGCCGAAATCGCCGCGGCCGTCGGCGAGATCACGGCCCTCGGGGCGCACGAGGCGATCGTCACGCTCTCGGACGGCGCCGTGGCGCGGCTGCTCGTCGACGGCCAGCCGGTACAGAAGCGCGCGCGCATCGAGCCGCGCGAGGCGACCGCCACGCGCGGTTCGGGTGACGCCTTCCTCGCCGGCTACGTCGCGGCGCGCTACGAAGGCCGCGCGCCCGACCATTGCCTTCGTTTCGGCGTCGCGTGCGGCGCCGAGTCGACGGCCCGCCAGGGCGCGGGACCGATCGACGCGCGCGAGGCGCGGCGCCTGATGGGCGAGGTCGCGCTCTCGGCGATCGAGGAGCAGGCCGAGCCCGTCGCCTGACTAGCCGCCGGCGACGTCGCGGCGCAGGAACACGAGGTACGCGGCGAGCAGGCAGGGCACGGCGTAGAGCGCGCAGACCCAGACCGATTCGACGATCGGCGTCCAGTCCGTCGGGGTGTGCAGCAGGCCCTGCCAGGCCGAGTACTGCGTCGTCAACAGGTACGGCCGCAGGCCGCCGAGTCCCGGGATCGAGCCGACGATCGCGAGCACGAGCGTGACGCCGAGCGTGCCGACGACCGCGCCGGCGCTGTTGCGCGAGACCGTCGAGAGCAGGATCCCGATCGAGACGACGGCGAACAGCGGTATCAGGTAGAAGGCGTTCGCGGCGGCGATCAGGGCGAGCGACTTCGGCGCCGAGACGACCGTGCCGGAGAGGCTCGTCAGGGGGTGAAAGCCCCAGATGATCACGCCCGCGAGCGTCGCGACGAGCGCCGCGAGGAAGACCGCGAGGGCCGCGTATGTCGCGGCCGCGAGGACCTTCGCCGCGAAGATCTGCCCGCGGTCGACGGAGCGCGTGAGGATCGTCTTCAGCGTGCCGTTGCCGTCCTCCGCGGCGACGATGTCTCCGGCGACCAGTGCGGCGATCAGCGGCAGCAGGAAGAGCGACATGAAGATCAGCGTCACGACCGGCGTCGCAAGGCCCGACTGCGTCACCTGGGCGAGGAAGAGCCCCGCCTGGCCGTGGCCGTGGTGGCCGCGGATGCCCTGGCTGACGACGAAGATGACGGGCACGAGCGCGGCGAGGAAGAAGCCGACGTAGGCGCGCTTCTGGCGGGCGAGCTTGCGGAGCTCCCAGGCGTAGACGGTCGCGGTCGACGGCCGGCGCCGGTGCGCGGGCAGAGCGGCGGCGGGGGCTCCGGCGGCGCTCATCGCAGCGCGGCGACCTCATCGCCGGCACCGGCGTCGGAGCTCTCTTCGCCCGTGAGGCGGAAGAAGAGCTGCTCGAGCGTCGCGAGCTCGGGCGTCAGCTCGAGGATCGCCACGCCGGAGCGCCCCAGCGCGACCGAGAGCCGCGCGATCGCCTGCTCCTGGCCGGAGAGCGCGATCCCCCCGTCGCTTGCGCGCACATCCTCGATGCCGGGCGCCGCCGCCGCGAGCTCGAGCGCCGCATCGTCGTCGTCGGTCCGCAGGCGGTAGCCGGCGCCGCCGCGACGGCGCAGCTCTGTGAGCGCGCCCTCGTAGACGACGCGGCCACGGTTCACGATCGCGACGCGATCGCAGAGTTCCTGCACCTCCGGCAGCTGGTGGCTGGAAAGCAGCACCGTTATCCCCTCCCCGGCGAGGCGCCGCACCAGTTCGCGCATGTCGCGCATACCGGCCGGGTCGAGCCCGGTCGCGGGCTCGTCGAGGACGAGCAGGCGCGGGGCGCGCAGCAGCGCCGCGGCGATGCCCAGCCGCTGGCGCATGCCGTGCGAGTAGCCGCCCACGCGGTGCACGGCACGCGGCGCGAGCTCCACCAGCTCGAGCACGCTGTCGATGCGCTCGGCGGCATCGCCGCCGTCCAGCGCCGCGAGCATTTCGAGGTTCCGGCGGCCCGTCAGGTAGGGGTAGAAGCGCGGCGCCTCGACGAAACCCGCGACGCCGTCCAGCGCCCGCGCGCCCTCGCGCATCGGGTCGCGGCCGAAGAGCTCGGCGTGGCCCGCGGTCGGCGTGATGAGACCGAGCATCATGCGCAGCGTCGTCGTCTTGCCGGCGCCGTTCGGCCCGAGGAAGCCGTAGATGTCGCCCGCCTGGACCGTCAGGTCGACCGCGTCGACCGCGAGCACGTCGCCGTAGCGCTTGCTGAGCGAGAACGCGCGGACCGGGGGCGCGCCGTCGGCCCGCTCAGAGCCCACGCGCGACGGCCTCGACCTTCGCCGGGACGTCCGAACCTGCGGCGATGTAGCGCACGCCGCCGCGCACGAACGTCACGATCGTGCCCAGCGCCGTCTTGAGCTCCTGCGCCTGCTGCGTCCCGAGCGTCACCGACGGCAGGCCGGACACGGCGCCTTCGGAGTGGCCGGCGCGGACCTCGGCGGAGACGATCGCGGCGATCCCCTTGCCGTGGAGCGACACGCGCGGCCGCGCGCCCCGCGCGCGCCCGCCGTGGACTCCGTGCGCGCGGACGTCGACGATCTTGGTGCCGGACGGCGGCGACAGCGTGAACACGGATGCCGCAACGGGGCCGTAGGAGACCGACTGCGCCGCGAGTTCCATCACCGGTTCGCTGCCGGACGTCGCGTACACCGCGGCCCGCAGCGGCGTGCCGTTTTCGGCGTCGAAGCTGAGCTCCGCGCCCGCGAGCAGGCTGCCGGATTCGCGCGGCGAGATGCGCACCGTGTACGCCGGGCGGCCGGCCACGTCAGCCGGCTCGGCGCCCGAGAGAGCGACGCCGTGCTCGACGCGCGCGAGGGCCGCTTCGATCTGCTTGACGGCCGGCACGCCGCTGGAGTGGTGGCGGACGCCTTCCTTAGCCGGCGGGGGCGTGTAGCGGTAGATCGTCGCGGACGCCACGTCGTACAGGGAGAGGGTGGTGCCGTCCCAGTAGAGCTCCTCGTCGCCTTCCTGCGACTGCAGCTCGAGGCGGAAGTCGCCGTGCGCGTCGATCCAGATGCGGCCCTGGGCGCCCGCCAGCAGCGGGTTCGATGCGGGACCGCCGCCCTGGCCTTCTTCCTCGATGCTCGCGCCTTCGAGCAGCCGGTTCGTCCAGGCGACGTTCGCCGTCACCCCCTGGACGCTGCCGGCCCCGGCGAGCGCGTCGTGGATCGCGACGGCGAGCTTCTTTTGCGGTGGCACGGGGCCGGACCCCACCGCGCCCGCGATCGCCGCGAGCGCCGCGATCGCCGCGAGGGCGCCGGCGAGCGCGGCGAGCAGCGTCGAGAGGCGTGCGCGCCGCAGCATCAGATCGAGTCCGCGGTTCGGTGCATGACCTACGCCTGAGGGTAGCGCCGGATGAGCGGCCCCGTTCGCGGTACCTGGCGCCGCCCCGACTCGATATCGTCCCCGGCCGTGAGCCGGGCCGCCTACCCCTTCTTCATCGTCGCCGTGGTGATCGCGATCGCGGTGCCGACGTGGATCATCGCGGAAAACAAAACCGACGAGTCCTCGGCGGGTCTCGGCGGCCTGACCCTCAGCGCCGAAGCGACGAAGGGCCGCGTGCTCTTCGGTCAAGCGTGCGCGACGTGCCACACGCTCAAAGCGGCGGCGGCGATGGGGCGCATCGGCCCGAACCTCGACGACCTGATCGGCAACGAAACGACGGGCGGCTTCCCCGCCAAGCGCGCGCTCGTCCTCGAAGCGGTCGAGGACGGCATCGCCCGCGGCAACGGCCAGATGCCGGCGCTGCTCTACGAGGGCAAGGAAGCGGAACAGGTCGCGGACTTCGTCGCCCAGGCCGCCGGCCACTGACGCCAGCGGCCCGCGTCAGCGCGCGTCGTCTAGGGTTTCGGGCGCGATGAGCGACGCGCCGAAGACCGCAGAGGAGGTCACGGAGTTCGTGCGCGAGCACGAGATCCGCTTCATCCGCTTCTGGTTCACCGACATCCTCGGCCAGCTCAAGTCGTTTTCGATCAACGCGGCGGAGCTCGACGACGCGTTCGCCGCCGGGATGGGGTTCGACGGTTCGTCGATCACGGGCTTCAATGCGATCGAGGAGTCGGACATGATCGCGCTGCCCGACCCGTCGACGTTCGCCGTGCTGCCGTGGCGCCCCGGGGAGCAGGGCGTCGGCCGGATGTTCTGCGACATCGCGACGCCCGAGCAGACGCCGTACGAGGGCGACCCGCGCAACGTGCTGCGCCGCGCCCTCGACCGCGCCGCGGCGATGGGCTTCGACACGTTCAACGTGGGGCCGGAGCTCGAGTACTACCTCTTCCGCGACGCCCGTTCGACGGAGGTGCTGGACGAGGGCGGCTACTTCGACCTGACGACGCTCGACGCCGGCTCGGACGTGCGCCGCGAGACCGTCCTCGCGCTCGAGCAGCTCGGCATCCACGTCGAGTACACGCACCACGAGGTCGGACCCTCGCAGCACGAGATCGACATGCGCTACGCCGACGCGCTCAAGATGGCCGACGACTGCATGACCTACCGCATCACGGTCAAGGAGTACGCGATGAAGTACGGCTGGCACGCCACGTTCATGCCCAAGCCGCTGTTCGGCGAGAACGGCTCGGGGATGCACACGCATCTCTCGCTCTTCCGCGACGGGCGCAACGCGTTCTTCGACGCCGACGACCAGTACTTCCTGTCGGATGTCGGCAAGGCGTTCATCGCCGGCCAGCTGCGCCACGCGCGCGAGAACTGCTCGATCTTCGCCCAGTGGGTCAACTCGTACAAGCGCCTCGTGCCGGGCTTTGAGGCGCCGACGTATGTCGCGTGGTCGCGCCGGAACCGTTCGGCGCTGGTGCGCGTGCCCCTGTACCACCCGGGCCGCGAGATGGCGACGCGGATGGAGCTGCGCTGCCCGGACCCGGCGTGCAACCCGTACCTGACGTTCGCCGTGCTGCTCCAGGCCGGCCTGGAAGGCATCGAGCAGGGGTACGAGCTGCCCGAGCCGATGGAGCAGAACCTCTACCACCTCTCACCGGAGGAACACCGCCGGCTCGGCATCGAGCAGCTGCCCGAGAGCCTCGGCGAGGCGATCGAGCTGACGGCCGAGTCCGAGCTCGTGCTACGCACCCTGGGCGAGCATGCGTTCAACCGCTACGTGGAGATCAAGCGCCAGGAGTGGGACGACTACCGCGTCCAGGTCACGAGCTGGGAGCTGGAGCGCTACCTGTCGATCCTGTGACGGGCACGGGGCACGCCACCGGCTTGGCTGGAGCGAGGTAGGTGTGCTGCGCGAGCAGCGCGTGGCCGAAGGCGGTCGGGTGTTCGGGCGCGATGTCGCGCAGCGGGCCGAGCGTCGCGCGGGCCAGCTCGTCGTAGCGTGCCTCGCCCGTGAGCTGCGCGAGGCGGATCAGGCCCGCCGCGGCGGCGGACTGGCCCGACGGGATCGGCGTGTCGTCGAGCTCCTTGCGCCGCGCGATGAGCGGTTCCGCGTCGCTGCCGGTGGTGTAGAAGCCGCCGCGGCCGACGTCGGCGAAGAGCTCGATCATGTCGCGCGCGACGGCGACGGCGTCGTGGAACCAGCGCTCCTCGCACGTCGTTTCGAAGAGCACCAGCAGCGCCTCGAGCAGCAGCGCGTGGTCCTCGAGGAACGCCGGCACCTCGCCGGGACCGTCGCGCCAGACGCGTAGCAGCCGCCCGTCCGCGCCGCGCAGCGACGTCTGGATGAAGCGGGCGCAGTCCGTCGCGGCGCGCGTGTAGCGCTCCTCCCCGAGCGCCGCGCCGGCGTCGGCGAGCGCGGCGATCATGAGCGCGTTCCACGCCGTGAGGCACTTGTCGTCCAGCGCCGGACGGGGGCGTCCGTCGCGCCTTTGCTTGAGCGCCTCGCGAATGCGCCGCCAGCTCTGCTCGTCCGGGCGCGGCCCCGTCCCCTGGAGGACGTTCAGGCCGCGCGCGGGATGGTGAGGGTCGCTGAAGTTGCCCTCGGCAGTGGCCTGGAAGTACGCGATCGCGCTCTGCGCGTCCGCGCCGAGCGCGCCGAGCGCGTCGCGCAGCTGCTCGATCGTCCAGACGTAGTAGGCGCCCTCGGCCCCCTCGGAGTCGGCGTCCAGGGCGCTGTAGAAGCCCCCCGACGGGTCGCGCATCTCGGCCAGCGCCCAGTCGAGGGCGTCGCGGCACGCGTCCAGCAGCGCGCGCTCGCCGCTCGCCTGCCAGCCGTGCAGCATCGCGCGCGCGAGCAGCGCGTTGTCGTAAAGCATCTTCTCGAAGTGCGGCACGCGCCACGCGTCGTCGACGCTGTAGCGTGCGAAACCGCCGCCGACACGGTCGTGGATGCCCCCCGCCTCGATGCCGCGCAGCGTCGCGAGCGCCATCGTCCGCTCGCCGCGCGCGAGCAGGAACTCGAGGACCGGGGTCTGGGGAAACTTCGGCGCGCCGCCGAAGCCGCCGTGGGCGGCGTCGAACTGGCCGCGCAGGCGCTCCACCGCGGCGTCGAGCGCCGCCTCGGCCGGCGGCGCCGAGGAGGGCTCGAGCACGGCGCCGCCCGCGAGGTGGGAGCGCAGCAGCTCGCCGCCGGCGAGCAGCTCGTCGCGCCTGTCGCGCCACGTCGCGGCTATCGCTACGAGCAGCTGGCGCCAGGAGATCATTCCCGGCCGCGGCTGGGGCGGGAAGTAGGTGCCGCCATAGAGCGGAAGCTGGTCCGGGCTCACGAACACGTTGAGCGGCCAGCCGCCGCTGCCGATCATGCTCTGCACGGCCTCCATGTAGATCGCGTCGACATCGGGCCGCTCCTCGCGGTCGACCTTCACGCAGACGAAGTTCGCGTTCATCAGCGTCGCGGTCTGCTCGTCGGCGAACGACTCGCGCTCCATCACGTGGCACCAGTGGCACGCGGAGTAGCCGATCGAGACGAGCACGGGGACGTCACGCTCGCGTGCCGCGGCGAACGCCTGCGGGCCCCAGGGCCGCCAGTCGACGGGGTTCTCGGCGTGCTGGCGCAGGTACGGGGAGCTCTCGCCGGCGAGGGCGTTCGTCACCGCTCAAGCGTAGTCGCGTCAGTGAGAGGTTTGGAAGCGCGCCGACGACGAGGGCCAGCGTCCGTTGCGCGCCGCCCTGGGTCCGCGCAGCAGCGGGGACGGCGAGCGTTCGCCGCGTGCCGCGTCCAGGAAGCGCGCGGACGGCGAGGGCCAGCGTTCGCGCCCCGCCGCAGCGATCTTCGCGGCCGCCGTGCGCCGGTCGAAGCGCCGGCCGCCGAGTCGCCCGCGCACGCTCGTCCCGCGCGCGGTGACGGTGAGCGAGCCGTGCGCCGCGCGCCTGCCGCCGATGCGCAGCACCGATTTCTCGAAGACGAGGCCGGACGTCGAGACGACGCCGCTCAGTGCCACGCCCGGCACGACGCTGTAGTCGTGCAGCCCGAGCCAGCCGCGGTGCACGACGGCGTAGCCGCCGTGCAGGCCGCCGAACGACGTCCCGGTCGGCAGCAGCGAGTCGCTCGCGAACACCGCCGCGATCGCTTCGCGCCGGAGCTCGTCGAGCGTCGCGAGCGCCGCGGTGACGGTCCTTCCCGGCAACCCTCGGATCCCCGCCGTCGTCGCGAGCGAACGCGCGCGTTCGGGCGCCGGCGGCGTCGGCGGGAACGGCTCGCTGGTGCGGCCGCAGGGCTGGACCGGCTGCGAGGCGAAGAAGGCGACGACGGCGTCGTGGGAGCATTTGGAGAAGTCCGTGCCGAGCACGGAGTGGCCGGTGAAGGGCACGACGAGCAGCTGCGCGTCGGGAATCTCGGCCGCGACGGCCCGCGCGTTCGCGGTGGGCGTGCGCAGGTCCTGGCCGCCGGAGAGAATCAGCGTGGGCACGTCGGGCGGTGTCGTCGTCGCCGGCGGCGCCGGCGACGCGTCAGGCCAGGCCGCACAGATACTGAACAGCCCGCTGCTCGCGGACACCTTCGCCGAGAACGGGTAGAAGCTAGCGGCCGGGATCGCGCGCAGCGCGCCTTCGACGCCCTGCAGGCGCGACGCGTAGCCGCTCGAGCGGGACCAGGGGAACGGCGTTTCTTCGCAGTCGGTCGCCAGGAACAGCGTCTCGTCGACCTCGGCTTCGCCGCCGGAGCTCCGTGGCAGCGTCGGGATGGCGCCGTCCGCGAGCCCCTGCAGGCGCAGGAGCTGCCCGTAGTGCCCCGCGAGCGCGGCGTGGACAGCGGCCGGGAGCAGCGCCCGCAGCCCCGGGTTGAGGTCGCCTTCCTCAAGCAGGCCCCACAGGCCGGCGGCGTCCATGCCGGTCAACGCCTGGTTGCCGCGACCGTTCGTGTAGGAGCCGAGGATCGCCGCGCGCGACAGGCGCGAGGCGAGCGTCGCGAGTTCGCCGACCGGGTTGCGCGCGAAGCGCCGGCACGGCCCCTGGGAGCACAGTTCGGCCAGCATCCCGGCGACCGCTTTGAAGGATTCGAGGTCGAACGGTTCCACGCCGGCGGGCGGAACGACGGAGTCAAGGACCAGCGATTCGACCTTTTTCGGGAAGCGTTCCGCGTAGTTCAGCGCGACCTTGGTCCCGTACGAGGTGCCGTACACGACGAGTTTTTCGTAGCCGAGCGCAGCGCGCACCGCCTCCATGTCCTGCACCGATTCGGCGGTCGTGAAGCTGCCGATCGTGTTCACTTCGTGCGCACAGCGTTCGATGTCCTCGATCTCCTCGATTTCCGTCGCGGCGTAGGCCGCGAGGCCCGCGCAGTCCAGCGGCGATGATTCGCCGGTGCCGCGCTGGTCGATGACGATCATGTCGCGGTCGGTGAGGGCGGGCGCGATCAGCTCGCGCATCCCTTCGCGTAGCGGCACGGCGGCCTGGCCGGGGCCGCCGGCGAGGGCGAAGACCGCGCTGGCGCTGTGTTCCGCCGCCGCCTCGCCGGTGAATTTGAGCCGCCAGACGCCGAGTTCGAGGGTGCGGGTCGAGCCGCTGCCGCGTTCCGCGGGCACGGTGAGTTTGCCGCATTCCCACCCGCCGGCGCATTTGGCGAGCGCCAGCGACGCGGCAGAGCTCGTGGCGGCGAAGACGAGCGACGCCGCGAGTACGACGGTCGCCGCGAGCGCGGGAACTTTCGGCGGCACATAGCGAGAATACGGGCGTACACGGCGCGTCGCGCCGTTCACGGGAAGCTGTCGTCGCTGCCGCCCGAGCCGCACACCGGTTGCGTCGGCAGATCACGGTCCCCTTACGCCACGGGGGCGGCGCGCTGGACGAAAGTTGTAGGGTCCCGCGCATGGCGGACGTGCGCGAAGCGATCGGGGCGGCCGGGGCGCCGCCCGCGATCGGGCCGTACAGCCACGCGGTGCGCGCGGCCGGGCTGCTCTTCTGCTCCGGCCAGATTCCACTCGACGCCGAAGGGGAGCGGCTCGTCGGCGACACCGCGGCCGAGCAGGCGCGCCAGTGCCTCACGAACCTGCAGGCCGTCTGCAGCGCCGCCGGGACGGGTCTCGACAGCGCGGTGCGCCTGACCGTCTACATGACGGACCTCGGCGAGTTCGCGTCGGTCAACGACGTCTACGCCGAGTTCTTCGGCGAGCAGCCGCCGGCGCGGGCCGCCGTGCAGGTCGCCGCGCTGCCGCGCGGCGCACGCATCGAGATCGACGCGATCGTCGTGCTCTAGGAGCGCAGTGCCGCGCGACGAATCTTGCCGCTCGCCGTCTTCGGCAGCTCGCTGACGAAGTCGACGACGCGCGGGTACTTGTAGGGCGCCGTCTGTGCCCGCACGTGCTCCTGCAGCTCGCGCGTGAGCGCGGCGGAAGCCGGCGGCGCGCCGGGGGCGAGGACGACGACGGCGCGCACGATCTGCCCACGCTCGGCGTCGGGCGCGGCGACGGCCGCGGCCTCCGCGACGGCGGGGTGCGAGACGAGCGCCGACTCGACCTCGAACGGGCCGATGCGGTAGCCGGCGGACACGATCACGTCGTCGGTGCGCCCGACGAAGTGAAGCCAGCCGTCCGCTTCGCGCTCGACGAGGTCGCCGGTGCGCCACGGCCCGCCGTCGCGCCGGTCCCGCACGGCCCAGCTCCCGTCCGCGTTCCGGCACACGTCCTCGTCGAGGTAGCCGAGGAAGAACGTCGGGTCGCTGCGCGGGTCGAGCACGAGCTCGCCGTCCGCGACGGACAGCTCGACTCCGGGCAGGGCAGGCCCCATCGACCCCGGCCGCGGCGCCGCGTGCTCGGGCACGCCGGTGAGCGCACCCGTCTCGGTCTGGCCGTAGCCGTCGCGGATCCACACGCCGGTGGCCGCGTGCCACTCGCGCATCACCCCCGGGTTGAGCGCCTCGCCCGCGGCGACCATCGTCCGCAGCGCCGGGAGCGGCGGGATCGATGCGCGCGCCGCGATCATGCGGTACTCGGTCGGCGCCATGCAGAGCGCGGCGACGCGCTCCCGCTCGAGGATCGCGAGGCGCTCGGCGGGGTCGAAGCGCCCGTCGTGGATCAGCGCCGCGGCGCCCCGCAGCCACGGCGCCATGAAGACGTTGCGCGTCGACTTCGACCAGCCGCTCGACGCGGTACACCAGGCGAGCTCGCCCTCTCGCGGGGCGAACCACGAGCCCGCCTGGATGGCCTGGCCGCTGACGTAACGCCCGCCGTGGACCACGGCCTTCGGCTCGCCCTGCGTCCCGCTCGTGAAGAGGATCAGGGCCGGGTCGCCGTCCCCGGTCCCGGCCGGCGGCGCGGGGTCGTGCTCCAGGAGCGTCGCGTCGGGGACCGTGAGCACGGCGGGCGCCTCGCCGCCGAGTCCGGCGAGCGCCCGCGCGAGCTCCGCGGTGTCGCGCTCGTCGGCGACGATCAGCGCCGGTCGCGCGACGTGGACGCGCAGCGCGAGATCGTGCGCGCGCAGCTGCTCCGTGCACGGCAGCGCCACCGCGCCGCAGCGCATGCAGCCGACGAGAGCGAGAACCCACTCCACGCGGTTGCCGATCAGTGTCATGACGACGTCACCGCGCCGGACGCCACGCGACGCGAGCGCACCGGCGAAGCGCGCTGCGCCGTCGCCGATCTCGCCGAACGTCCACTCGCGGCGCTCGCCGTCGCGGCCGATCGCGACCAGCGCGAGACGCCCGGGCGGTGCTGCGTCGACGACGTCCGTCGCGAAGTTCATCGGCCGGCATCTATAGCGCGCGGCGCCGCGCGATCGCGCGGCCGCGGCGCGGGCGCCGGTATGCTCCGCCTGTGTCGTGCGCCGCGGCGGACGCGCGTCGAGCGCCGCCGGCACGCTGCGTGTAACCGAGAACCTGGAGAGCAGAGCAAGTGGCCGTGGCAGCCCCGTACACCGAGATGACCGACGAGCAGCAGGCGATCACCGAAATGGTGCGCCAGTTCGTCGACGAGCAGATCCTCCCCAACGCCGAGCACTACGACCACGAGGACAGCTTCCCCGAGCCGATCGTGGAGCAGATGAAGGAGCTCGGCCTCTTCGGCGTGACGATCCCCGAGGAGTACGGCGGCATGGGGCTCGACCTGACGACGTACGCGATGATCGTCGAAGAGCTCTCGCGCGGCTGGATCTCGATCTCGGGCGTGATCAACACGCACTTCATCGGCAGTTACCTGCTGATGAAGTTCGGCACCGACGAGCAGCGCCAGAAGTACCTGCCGAAGATGGCGACCGGCGAGCTGCGCGCCGCGTTCTCGCTCTCGGAGCCCGAGCTCGGCTCGGACGTGCAGGCGATCAAAACGTCCGCGCGCAAGCTCGACGACGGCGACTGGGAGATCAACGGCCAGAAGATGTGGGTCACGAACGGCCTCCGCGCGGCGCTCGTCTTCGTGCTCGTGAAGACGCACCCGGACGCCGAGCCGCGCCACCGCGCCTTCACGTGCTTCATCGCCGAGAAGGAGCCCGGCGCGCACGAGAACACCGGCGCCTACGCGGGCCTGAACGTGCCGCCCCAGATCAAGAAGATGGGCTACAAGGGCGTCGAGTCGACCGAGCTCGTGTTCGACGGCTACCGCTGCCCGGCCGAGAACATCCTCGGCGGCGAGGAGGCGGGCGCCGGCAACGGCTTCGCGCAGATGATGGACGCGCTCGAGGTGGGGCGCGTCAACGTCGCCGCGCGCGGCGTCGGCATCGCCCAGCGCGCGCTCGAGCTCGCGCTGCGCTACAGCCAGGAGCGCAAGACGTTCGGGCGGCCGATCGCCGAGCACCAGGCGATCCAGTTCAAGCTCGCCGACATGGCGACCCAGGTCGACGCCGCGCGCCTGATGACGCGCCGCGCGGCGCGCCTGAAGGACGCCGGCGAGCGCTCGGACCTCGAGGCCGGCATGGCCAAGCTCTTCGCATCCGAGGCGGGTCGCTTCTGCGTCGAGGAGTCGTTCCGCATTCACGGCGGCTACGGCTACTCGAAGGAGTACGAGATCGAGCGCCTCTACCGCGACGCGCCGCTGCTCTTGATCGGCGAGGGCACCTCCGAGATCCAGCGCATGGTGATCGGCCGCAAGCTCCTGCAGCGGAACAAGATCTGAGCGACGGGGCGTCGCGGCGACACATGTCCGAAGACGCCAAAAGCCTCATCGAGCAGGCCACCACACGCTTCCTGGAGGAAGTGCCCGCGCTCGAGCAGCTGAAGATGGTCGTCGGCGTGGACCTCCGCGGGCGCGGCGACCTGCAGCAGTACCGGCTCGAGCTCCCCGGCGTGAAGGTCACGCACGACGCGGCCCCCGACGCCCGCGTGCGCGTCGAAATGCAGCGCGCCTTCTTCAACGTCATGGCCGTCGAGGGGAAGGTGCCGGACTGGGTCGAGGCCTTCATGTACGGGCAGGCCAAGGCCGCGGGCCCCGAACAGCACCTGCGGCTGATCAGCAAAGTCGTCGAAGCGCAGCAGGAACGCGACAACCTGCGCCGCGCCCGGCGCCACTAGCGCCGCTGCCGGCGCGCGTCAGTGGTACGCCGAGAGCTGCTGGGCGAGGAAGGCGAGCGACCCCAGCAGGAAGAGGACCATCACGATGAGCGAGAAGTTTTCCTTCATCGCAACTGGAAGATAGCCCGCGCGCGCCCCGCGCGAAAGGGCTAGAGCGGCTCCCCGTCGGAATACAGACGCAGCACCGAGACGCCGTCGGGAACGGCGTCCAGGCACAGGCGGCAGAGCACGCACTCGTCGACGTTCTCCGCGACGATCTCTAGGTGCCCGTCGGCGGCGGCGAAGATGTCGACCGGGCAGACCTCCGCGAGGCGCGCCGCGACCGCCGCGTCCGCGGCGAGCGCGTCGTCGACCTCGACCGCGATGAAGAGTCCGTCGGCCCTCACGCCCCGCCGCCCTGTGCGATCTTCTCGCCGATCATCGCCGGGATGTCCTCGATCCGCTCGGCGACCGAGATGCCGGCCGCCCCGAGCCGCGCGATCTTCTCCGAGGCGGTGTCCTCGCGCCCTTCGACGATCGTGCCGGCGTGGCCGAAGCTCATGCCCGGCATCTCGTCCATGAAGCGCCCCGCCATGAACGCCACGATCGGCAGGCGCGAGCGTGCCTGCTGCACCCAGCGCGCGAGCTCGGCCTCCATGCGGCCGCCCGGCTCGGTGTAGATCACGATGCCCTTCGTCTCATCGTCGGCCTCGAAGAGCGGCATCAGTTCGGCGTAGGTGGAGCCGATGATCGCGTCGCCGCCGATGGACACCGCCGTCGACTGGCCGAGCCCGGCGGCGGTGAGCGTCGACGACATCTCGGTCGTCATCCCGCCCGAACGCGAGATGACCCCGATCGGACCGGGTTTGTACGCCTGTGCGGCGTTTTTCGCCGGCCCGCCGATGCCCCCCATCTTGACGACGTCGGGGACGATCAGGCCGAGGCAGTTCGGTCCGATGATGCGCGAGCCGCGCAGTGCCGCGAGCTCCACCATCTGCGCGACGTCGCGGCGCGGGATGCGCTCCGTGACGATGACGATCAGTTCGATGCCGTTCTCGATCGCCTCGAAGACGGCGTCGCGCGTGAAGGCGGGCGGCACGGTGACGACGGAGCCGTTGATCGGCGCTCCGTGGTGCTCCACGGCCTGCGCGACGGTGTCGAACACTGGCACGCCGTGCACCTCGCGCCCCAGGCGCCCGGGCGTGACGCCGCCGACGACCTTCGCGCCGGCGCCGTAGTCCAGGCACTCGCGCGTCAGGTTGACGGCCTCGCGGCCGGTGATGCCCTGCACGATGAACGTGGTGTCGGCGTCGATCAGGATCGACATCAGCCGGGACCCTGGATCTTTTCGACGGCGCGGCGCGCCGCCTCGTTCAGCGACACCGAGCGGTCGGCGTAGTCGACGCCGTAACGCTCGAGGATCTTGAAGCCCTCCTCCTCCCACGCCCCGGGGATGCGGAAGATCGCGATCTTCTCGGCGGGGTCGTAGTCGAGCTCGAGGCACGCTTTGATCACACCGCGCGCGACGATGTCGACGCGCGTGTTGGACACGATCGACATCATCACCGCGATCTTGTCCACGCCGGGCTTGGAGAGGACGAGCTTGGCGAGGCCGCACGCCTTGCTGACGGACGGGTTGCCCCCGATCTCGCAGTAGTTCGCGGGCCGCCCGCCGTGGGCGCGCACCGCGTCGAACAGCGTCAGCGAGCCGCCGCCGGCGCCGATCACGAGGCCGAGGTCGCCGTCGAACTCGGTGACGTTGCCTGCGACGCCGCGGTGGTCCTGCGCGTCGACCTGCTCGCCCGCGAGCTCGAACGGGGTCGGCTCGCGCGCCTGGCGCGTCTCCTCCTCGCCGACGCCGAGTTCGGTCAGGAGAGCCCGGTGGCGCCCGCGCGCCTCGTTCTCCATGTCCATGTGGGCGTCGAGCGCGACGAAGGAGCCGTCGGCGAGACGGCCGAGCGGGTTGATCTCGGCGAGAATCATGTCGTTCTCGACGAACAGCGCCGCCAGGCGCGTGAGGATCGGCACGAGGCGGTTCAGCGCCTGGCCGCTCACGCCGGTGGACGCGATCACCTCCTTGGCCATGAAGTCAGAGAAGGGCAGGATCGTCGAGAAGTGGCGGCGCCCGACCTTGTCGGGCTGCTCCGCGGCTACCTGCTCGATGTCGATGCCGCCGACGGGGGAGAAGATCATCACGGGCTGCTTTCGGATGCCGTCCCAGACGACGCCCGCGTAGTACTCCTGCTCGACCTCGGCGCGGGGGTCGACGAGCACGCCGCGCGGCATGTGACCGCCGATCTCGAGCGCGAGGATCTCGCGCGCGTAGGCCTCGGCCTGCTGCGGCGTGTCGGCGAACTTCACGCCCCCGGCCTTCATCCGGCCGCCGGAGAGGACCTGCGACTTGATCACCGTGGGCCCGCCGATCCGCTCCGCCGTCTCGCGCGCCTGCTGCGCGTCGGTGGCGTAGCCGTAGTCGGTGACCGGGATGCCCGCGCGACGCACGATCTCGCGGGCCTCGAACTCGTAGAACCTCATGCGGCGCGCAAGCCTACAAGGCGGACGACGGCGGCGGCGTCAGGCGTCAAAGGCCGTACGCGGCGGCGAGCTCGGGTTCCTTGCGGGCGAGCATTTCCGCGAGCTCGACCATCACCTTGCACTGCTTCCACGTCGCGTCGTCCTGCATCTTGCCGTCGATCATGTGCACGCCGCGGCCGTCGGGTATCGCCTCGATCACCTTTTTCGCGAACGCGACCTCCTCGGGCTCGGGGGAGAAGATCTTCTTCGCGATCGCGATCTGCGCCGGGTGCAGCGACCACGCACCGACGCAGCCGAGCAGGAAAGCGGCGCGGAACTGCGTTTCGCAGCCCTCGGTGTCGCGGATGTCGCCGTAGGGGCCGTAGAACGGCAGCGCGCCGACCGCCGTGCACGCGTCGACCATGCGCGCGATCGAGTAGTGCCAGGGGTCCTGCTGATAGCTCGCCCGCGGCGCGTCGGGGTCGTCGGGGTCGGGGTCCGCGATCGTGCGGTAGCCGGGGTGGCCGCCGCCGACGCGCGTGGTCTTCATGCGCCGCGAAGCGGCGAGGTCGGCGGGACCGAAGCTCATGCCCTGGATCCGCGGCGACGCGCAGGCGATCTCCTCGAGGTTCGCGACGCCCTGAGCCGTCTCGAGGATCGCGTGGATCAGGATCGGCCGCTCCAGCGACGCGCGCGCCTCGAGCTGGGCGAGCAGCCGGTCGACGTAGTGGATGTCCCACGGCCCCTCGACCTTGGGGATCATCATCACCTGCAGGCGATCGCCGATCTTCGTCACCAGTTCGGTGATGTCGTCCAGCACCCACGGCGAGGCGAGCTCGTTGACGCGCGTCCACAGCTGCGTTTCGCCGAGGTCGATCTCGCTGCCGACCTTGATCAGGCCTTCGCGCGCCGCGATCTTGCGGTCCACGGGAACGGCGTCCTCGAGGTTGCCGAGGAGGATGTCCACGGTCGGCGCGATCTCGGGCACCTTGGCGACCATCTTCTCGTTCGAGAAGTCCAGGAAGTGGATCATCCGGGACGGTTTGAAGGGGATCTCGCGCGCGGGCTCGGGCGCGCCGATCGCTAGCGGCTTGAGGAAATCACGGGGGCTTTTCAACGTCTTCTCCTAGGTTGTCGGCGCCCTGAACCGTAGCGACGCGCCGTGGGCGGAGCGGCCAGACCTCTAAAGTCATGGCCGCAAAGCCCCACAAGGAGAAACATGAGTCAGACCACCGCCGTCGAGACCGACCAGGCCGCACGCGAGGCGAGCGGCGCCCACCCGTACGGCCGCTACCTCGAGGAGTTCGAGGTCGGCGACGTCTACAAGCACTGGCCGGCGAAGACCGTCACCGAGGCCGACGACCACCTGTTCTGCCTGCTGACGATGAACCACCATCCGCTGCACATAAACGACGTCTACGCGGCGCAGTCGCAGCAGGGCCGCAACGTCGTCGTCGGCCCGCTCGTCTACTCGCTAGCGCTCGGCATGTCGGTCAGCGACGTCAGCGGCAAGGCGATCGCGAATCTCGCGACCGAAGAACTCAGCCACCCCGCGCCCGTCTTCCACGGCGACACGCTGTACTGCGAATCCGAGGTGCTCGAGAAGCGCGAGTCGACCTCCAAGCCGGACCGCGGCACCGTCAAGGTCCACACGCGCGTACGCAACCAGGACGGCGTGCTGGTCGCCGAGTTCAAGCGCCTGGTCCTCGTGCCCCGCCGCGAGCCCGGCCCGGACCCGGCCTAGCGGCGTGCGGTACCCTACCCTGGGGCGCCCGCAGAGGGCGTCTTTCAGTTCGGGGCCCCGGCACACTCGCCCCGTCTGACCCGCACCGCCATAGTCCCCCCCCTGCAGCGAGGAGTCCGAAGATGAACACCACTGCCTCCGCCCCGACCACAAACGAGCGCCTTCTCGCGTGGGTGCAGGAGATGGCGGACCTCGCCGAACCGGAGGCGATCCACTGGTGCGACGGCTCGGCGGAGGAGTACGACGAGCTCTGCCAGCGCCTCATCGACGCCGGCACGTTCGAGCGGCTCTCGGAAGCCAAGCGCCCCAACTCCTACCTCGCCCTCTCCGATCCCGGCGACGTCGCGCGCGTCGAGGACCGCACCTTCATCTGCTCCGAGCGTGAGCAGGACGCCGGCCCGACGAACAACTGGGCCGATCCGCGCGAGATGCGCGAGACGCTGACCGAGCTGTTCCGCGGCTCGATGCGGGGCCGCACGATGTACGTCGTGCCCTTCTCGATGGGCCCGCTCGGCTCCGACAAGAGCTACATCGGCGTCCAGCTGACCGACTCGACGTACGTCGCGGTCAGCATGCGGATCATGACGCGCATGGGCGCCGGCGCGCTGGAGGTGCTCGGCGAGACCGGCACCTTCGTGCCGTGCCTGCACTCCGTCGGCATGCCGCTCGGCGACGGCGTCGAAGACGTCGCGTGGCCCTGCAACTCCGCCAACAAGTACATCGTGCAATTCCCCGAGACGCGCGAGATCTGGTCCTTCGGCTCGGGTTACGGCGGCAACGCGCTGCTCGGCAAGAAGTGCTTCGCCCTGCGCATCGCGTCCGTGATGGCGCGCGACGAGGGCTGGCTCGCCGAGCACATGCTGATCCTGAAGCTCACCTCGCCCGAGGGTGAGGTGAAGTACATCACCGGTGCCTTCCCCAGCGCGTGCGGCAAGACGAACCTCGCGATGCTGATCCCCACGCTGCCGGGCTGGACGGCCGAGACGATCGGCGACGACATCGCCTGGATGAAGTTCGGCGCCGACGGCCGGCTGTACGCGATCAACCCCGAGGCGGGCTTCTTCGGCGTCGCGCCCGGCACCGGCGAGCACACCAATCCCAACGCGATCCGCACGATCGAGCGGAACACGATCTTCACCAACTGCGCGAAGACCGACGACGGCGACGTGTGGTGGGAGGGCATGACGCGCGAGAAGCCCGACCACCTGATCGACTGGCACGGCAACGACTGGACGCCGAACTCCGAGACGCCGGCGGCGCACCCCAACGCGCGCTTCACCGCCCCCGCGGAGCAGGACCCCGCGATCGCGCCCGAGTGGCAGGACCCCGCCGGCGTGCCGATCGACGCGATGCTGTTCGGCGGCCGTCGCGCCTCCGTCGTGCCGCTCGTCACCGAATCGCTCGACTGGGAGCACGGCGTTTTCATGGGCGCGATCATGTCCTCGCAGAAGACGGCAGCCGCGGCCGGCAAGGTCGGCGAGCTGCGCTTCGACCCCTTCGCGATGCTCCCCTTCTGCGGCTACAACATGGCCGACTACTTCGCCCACTGGCTGCGCACGGGCCGCCGCGAGGGCGCCCAGCTACCGAAGATCTACTACGTCAACTGGTTCCGCGAGGACGAGGACGGCCGCTTCCTGTGGCCCGGCTACGGCGACAACTCGCGCGTGCTCGCGTGGATCTTCGCGCGCTGCGCGGGCCACGGCGACGCGAACGACACTCCGATCGGCCGCATCCCGCCCGTCGGCCGGCAGGGGATCGACACGAGCGGCCTGGACGTCTCCGAAGAGGACATGGCGGAGCTGCTGCGCGTCGACGTGGACGCGTGGCGCGAACAGATCCCGGCGTTCCGCGCGCACTTCGCGCAGTTCGAGAACCTGCCGCCGGAGCTCGAGGCGCAGCTCGACGCGCTCGAGCAGCGGCTCGCCTGAGCTAGTCGTGGCCGTGGATCTCGCCCGTCGCGGCCGGCGGGCGCGACTCCTCGGCCAGTGAGGTGATCGTGAGGACGCCGCGGGCGGCGTCCTCGAGCACCTCGGTGGCCTCCTCAAGCGAGCGCGCGTAGAGCTCGACGAGCAGGTGGACCGTGATGCGGTTCTCGTCGTCGTGCTTGTGGAAGCGCACGTGCGTGAAGAACTCGCGCACCCCTTCGTCGCCGAGCGCGGCGTAGGAGAGCGACTCGCCCGCCTCGGGGCCCGAGCAGCTCTCGACCTCGTCGGCGTCGACGGTCACGGTGCACGAGGCGACCCACGGGGTGCCGACGATCATCCGTTCCCAGCGGTCCTCGATCGGCTCGACGCGACCGTTGCTGAAGCCGAGGTGCGGCTGGTCGTGCATGCAGTCCAGGCACTGCACGACGGCCTCCTGCAGCTCGTCGACGACTTCGGAGCGCTCGCCGGTCTCGGGGTCGATCTTGTGGATGCCCTCGTAGTGGACCTGGACCTCCAGTTCCCGCGACCAGCAGCGGTAGCAGCGCAGCCAGCTGCGGGTCTCAGATTGCGCTCCCGCGCCGTCCATGGCCCCATTCTAGGCGGACGCACTCGCGCCGGAACGGAGCGGGCTAGCCGAACGTGAAGTCCCAGGCGACGACGCCGGGCTGGAAGCTCAGCGCGATCCGGCCGCGTTTGTCGCCGCTCAGGGATACGAGGCTGTAAAGGCGCTCGCGGCGCACCGTCACGACGCCGTGGTGGACGTCCGCGCCGGCGTCCTTGGCCGGTATCGGCCTGCCGTCGAGCAGGACGTGCACCTTCAGCGGCTCTTCATGGGGCGTGCTGAGCACGAGGTAGACGTGGCGCGCCTGGAACTCGCCTTCGATGCCCGCGCCGGCTTCGGCCTTGGCGGCCTGGCCGCCGATGGTCCAGTCGCCGCTGTAGGCGAAGTGGCTCAGCGGCAGCGCTTCTGGATGTCCGACGCCGTATTCGTGGCGGCCGCTGAACGGACCCGCGAAGAAGCGTTCGGCGCGGTCGGTCCCGAGGTAGGTCTCGGGTGTCGTGGAGAGCGAGGGCACGATCACGCCGCGCGGCTTGGCGTGCGCGCCGACGGCGTGGCCCGATTCGGCGAGCAGCGCGCGGATCGCCGTTTCCGTCTTGCCGTATTCGCCCTCGCCGAAGGCGGTGTAGCGGACCTGGCCGCGCGCGTCGATCAGGTAGTCGGCGGGCCAGACCTCGTTGTAGTAGGCGTTCCAGGTGCCCATGTTGTTGTCCTGGACCACGGGGTATTTGATGCCGAACCGTTCGATCGCGCTCCTCACGTTCGCCGCTTCCTTCTCGAACGGGAACTCGGGTGTCTCGACGCCGACGATCGTCAGGCCCTCGTTGTGGTACGCCGCCCACCACGCCTTCAGGTACGGCAGCGTGCGGATGCAGTTGATGCACGTGTACGTCCAGAAGTCGACGAGCACGACGCGGCCGTGCAGCCCCGTGATCGAAAGCGACTTGTTGCCGGGGGTGTTGAACCAGTCCTCGGTTTCCGTGAATTCGGGCGCCGCGCCGAGGGCCGGCAGCTGCGAGGCGTCGGCGAGCAGGGTCGCCTGGCTCGCGCTCTGTCCCGCGATGTGGATCTGGCTGCTCGACCCTTCGCAGGAGGAGGAGCCGTTCGCGGCGCGGAAGCGGGGTTTGCGGCCCGTGATCTCGTCGAGGCGGTCGGTGATCGTGTTCGAGCACTCCAGCCCCGCCGTGAGGTTGACGTTCGGGATGTGCTGCGCGATCAGCTGGTCGAAGCTCACGTCGGCGCCCGTCGCGATGGCGATGCCCGTGGCGATCATCACGGCGCCGAGGAAGCGCTGCACCGCGGGGCCGCGCCCGGCGCGCCGCGCGCGCTCCATCAGCCGGCGGCCGCCGAGCGTGAGCGCCAGGAGCACCGCGGCGGAGCCCGCGGCGTAGGCGAGCGCGATCGGGATCGTGCGCCCCGTCGCGGCGCCGACCGAGATGACCGCCGCGAGCACCGGGCTCGCGCAGGGCGTGTAGACGAAGCCGAGCGCGCCACCGACGACCAGGCCCGAGCGGAACCCGTCGCCGGTGGAGCGCGGGCCGAAGCGTGCCACGCGCGACAGGGGCGCCTCGACGCGCGCCGCGAGCGAGGGCACGATCATCACCGCTCCGAAGCAGAGCAGCACGAAGACGGCGAGCCAGCGCAGCGGGTCGGCGCCGAGTCCGACGCCGCCGACGACGCTCGCGAGCCCGACGATCGTGACGGTGAACGTGACCGCGAGGCCGATCACGACGCCGAGCGGGCGGCGCCTGCCGCCGACGCTGCCCGCGGAGAGCAGTGCCGGCAGGACCGGCAGCACGCACGGCGAGAGGGCGGTGCCAGCGCCCGCCAGAAGGGCAAAGACGACAAGGACGAGCATCGCTTACCTATGCGATTCTGGCGCGCGACATAAAGCCGACATCAACCCAGGCCGGCGCGCAGCGTGGCGTCGAAGTCGCAGCCCGCGATCGGGCTGACGCAGGGCGAGAGAGCGCCCGCCTGGGCGTAGCGCCGCACGCCCGCGGCGACCGCTCCCGCGTCGCCGACGGCGGCGAGGGAGTCCAGGAACTCGTCGGAGATCGCGTCGCGCATCGCCGCGAGCTCGCCGCTTCCCGCGGCGGCGTCGAAGGCTTCGATGTCGCCCTTGAAGCCGGCGCGCTCGAGCATCGCGCGGTAGAAGGGCAGGCCGAAGTAGGGCAGCACGTCGCCCCTGAGGCGCGCGTAGGCCGACGCGACGTCTTCGGTGGCGGCGGACGGGACGGCGGCGACGATGTCAAAGCCCTCCAGCGAGCGGCCCGCGCGTTCGCGGCCCTCGCGCACGGACGGCACGACTACCTGTTCGACGTAGGCGGAGTTGCAGAGCCAGAGGATGACCCCGTCGGCGACCTCGCCCGCGAGGCGCAGCATGGCGGGCGAGAGGCCCGCGAGGTAGATCGGGATCTGCGGCCGCGGCTCGAGGCCGGCGAGGCGGAACGAGGTGCTCCACTTCGCTCCCGCCGGTGCCTCCTCGCCGCGCAGGATCGCCCGTACGATCGCCACGTACTCGCGCATCTCGGTCACGGGCCGCTCGATCGTCTGGCCGTGCCACGCCTCCACCACGGGCCGGTGCGAGACGCCGAGGCCGAGGTTCAGGCGCCCGCCGGACAGCTCGTCGATCGTCGCCGCCGTCTGCGCCATCGTCGCCGGCGTGCGCGTGTAGATCGGCACGACGCCGGTGCCGACGCGGATCCGCTCGCTCTCGAGCGCGTATGCCGTGATCACCGTGAGTGCGTCGCGGCCCGCGACCTGCGTGACGTACGCCGCGTCGTAGCCGAGCGACTCGGCGAGCAGCAGGCGGTCACGGGCCTCAGCGAGGCTCTGGCCCGTCGAGATGAAGCAGCCGGTCGCCACGCTGGTCGGGGCGGCCGCTACCAGCGGCTGGTGATCACCTTGCGGCGCGTGTAGAAGTCGAACGCATCGTGGCCGTTCGCGTGCAGGTCGCCGGCGAACGAGTCCTTCCAGCCGGCGAACGGGAACCACGCCACGGGCGCCGCGACACCGATGTTCACGCCGACCATGCCGGCCTGCACCTGCGCGCGGAATTCGCGCGCGCTGCCGCCGCTCGAGGTGAAGATCACCGACGAGTTGCCGTAGCGAGACGCGTTTACGAGCTCCAGCGCGCCCTCGAGGTTCTCGGCGCGCGCGAGCGCGAGCACCGGCCCGAAGATCTCCTCGCGGATCATGCGCGAGTCAGGCGCGGCGCCGTCGACGATCGTCGGGCCGAGCTCGGCGCCGCCGGCGCCGCCGCCCTGGCGGCCGTCGAGCACGAGTTCGCAGCCCTCCTCCAGCGCCGCCGCGATCTCGCCCTCGACGCGCTCGCGCGCGGCGGGTGAGACGAGCGGGCAGACGTCGACTGCGGGGTCGGCGCCGTCGCCGACGCGCAGCTCACGCGCGGCGGCGAGGATCAGCTCGAGCGAGCGCTGCTGCTCGGCACGCTCGCCGACGAGCACGGCGATCGACCCCGCGAGGCAGCGCTGGCCCGCGGCGCCGAACGCGGACGCGCAGACTCCCGCGGCCATCGTGGAGGGGTCGGCGTCGGGCATCACGACGAGCGCGTTCTTGGCGCCGCCGAGGGCCTGGACGCGCTTGCCGTGCGCGATCGCGGTCTCGGCGACGTACTGCGCCGTCGCCGCCGAACCGACGAACGAGACGGCGTCGACGCCGGGGTGCTCGAGCAGGCCGCTGACGGCGGCGCGCGCGCCGTGCACGAGCGAGACGACGCCCGGCGGCAGCTCGTCGACGCCGTCGACGATCTCGAGGATCAGCTCGCTCGCGAGCGGGTCCTGCTCGGAGGGCTTGAGGATCACCGCGTTGCCCGTCGCGACCGCGAACGGCAGGAACCACAGCGGGATCATCGCGGGAAAGTTGAAGGGCGTGATCGCGGCCACGACGCCGACCGGTTCGCGCACGAGTTCGACGTCGACGCCGCGCGCGACGCCAGCGAGGTTCTCGCCCTTGAGCAGGTGCGGCGCGCCGCACGCCGCCTCGACCGACTCGATGCCGCGGCCGACCTCGCCGCGCGCGTCGTCGATCGTCTTGCCCATGTCGAGCGTCACGAGGCGCGCGATCTCCTCGCGGCGCTCGTCGAGACGGTCGCGCAGGCGCATCAGGGCGCGCATGCGGACCAGCGGCGAGGTCTGCCCCCAGGCCGCGGCGGCGACGCGCGCGGCGCTGACGGCCGCGTCGACGTCCGCGGCGCCGGACAGCGGCACGCGCGCTAGCAGCTCGCCCGTGGCGGGGTTGCGCACGTCGAGCGTCTCGGCGCCCTGCACGGTCGTCCACTCGCCCGCGACGTAGTTGGCGAGGGTGCGCAGGGCCGTCTGCTCGCTCGTCGCGCTCATGGACAGAGCCTAGACGCCTGCGCTCGGCGACGCCGGGATGAAGTCGACGACGGCCGCCGCGAGCGCCGTCTGGCCGAAGGCCAGCGCGGCGCCGGGTTCTCGACGCCGGGCGCGAGCGCGATCAGGGTCGCGGCGGCGGCTTCAGGGCAGGTGCTCCTCGAGCCGCGCGAGCAGCTCTGCGGGGCCGAGGGCCGGGTCGGCCCCGGCGAGCAGTTCGCGCGCTGCGCGGCGCCCGCCGAGCGCGCGCAGGCCGCGCTCGCCGTACTCGAGCACGAACTCCGAGAGCGCGGCGGCGCGGCGTCCCGCGGCCCGCCGCGCCGCGACGTCGGTGCGCGCGCGGTGCCTCTCGAGCGCCGCCACGAGATCGTCGACGCCCGCTGCGGGCGCCGCCGCGCTGACCGCCACGACCTCCGTCTCGCTAGCGCCGAGCGACCTGAGCGCCGCCACGAGGTCGCGGCGCGCGTTCAGCGCGATCTGACCGAGGTCGGACTTGGTGACGACGAGGACGTCCGGGATCTCCATGATCCCGGACTTCAGGAACTGCAGGGCGTCGCCGCCGCCGGGTTGTACGACGACGGCGACGGTGTCGGCGACGTCCGCGATGTCGGTCTCCGCCTGCCCCACGCCGACGGTCTCGACGACGACGACGTCGAACGCCGCCGCGAGCGCCTGCGCCGCGACGCGCGTGCGCGGCGCGAGGCCGCCGAGGCGTTCGCCGGCGGCCGTCGAACGGATCAGCGCGCCCTCGTCGCCGGGGTCGAAGTCGATGCGCGCACGGTCGCCGAGCAGCGCCCCGCCGGAGCGGCGCGAGCTCGGGTCGACGGCGAGGATCGCGACGCTGCGGCCGTCCGTGCGCAGCTCGCGCAGGAGCGCCGACAGGAGCGTCGACTTGCCGGCGCCCGGCGGCCCCGTCACGCCGACGATGTGCCCCGGAGCCTCGCCCCCGAGCCGCGCCGGCGAGAGCTCGCCGAGCAGCTCCGCCGCCTCGCGCACGTCGTCGGGCGCCGTGCTCTCGAGCAGGTTCAGCGCGGCGGGCGCGGCGGAGAGGTCGTGTTCGCGCAGTCGGGCGCCGAGCGCGCGCCCGGCGTCCGTCACGCGGCCCCGCTAGCGGCGGGGGCGCCGTCGCTCGGGCTGCGCTCGCCGACGAGGTGGATCACGTCGCGCATGATCCGCGTGATATCGAAGTCCTTCGGCGTGTAGACGGCGGCGACGCCGGCGCGCTCGAGCGGCTCGACGTCCTGCTCGGGGATGATCCCGCCGACGACGACGGGCGCCTGGACGCCCGCGTCGCGGAGGTGTTCGACGACGCTCGGTATCAGCTCGCGGTGCGACCCGGAGAGGATCGACAGGCCGACGACGTGGACGCCCTCCTGCAGCGCGGACGCGGCGATCTGCGCCGGTGTCAGGCGGATGCCTTCGTAGACGACGTCCAGTCCGGCGTCGCGGGCGCGGAGCGCGACCTGCTCGGCGCCGTTGGAGTGACCGTCCAGGCCCGGCTTCCCGATCAGGATCTTCGGCCGGCGCCCGAGCCGCTCGGCGAGCACCTCGACCTCGCCGCGGAGCTCCTCCAGCTCGTCGTCCGCGTCGGCGGCGGACGCCTCGCCGACGCCGGTCGGCGCGCGATAGCTGCCGAACACCGAACGGAGCGTCTCCGCCCACTCGCCGGTCGTCGCGCCCGCGCGGGCAGCCGCGATCGTGGGGACCATGAGGTTCTCGCCGCCGTCGCGCGCGACGCGCGCGAGGTCGGCGAGCGCGGCGCGCACCGCGTTCCCGTCGCGTTCGGCGCGCCAGCGTTCCAGGGCGCCGATCTGTTCGGCTTCGACCGCCGGGTCGACGACGACGATGCCGCCGTCGGCGTCGTCGGTCAGCGGCGACGCCTCGGTCTCGGTGAAGCGGTTCAGGCCCACGACGACGCGCTCGCCGGCTTCGATCGCGCGGATCCGCTCGCGGTGCGAGTCGACTAGCGCCGCCTTCATGTACGGCACCGCCTCGACCGCGCCGCCGTGGTCCGCGACAACCGACATCTCGGCCCGCGCGCCCTCGAGCATCTCGGCGACGAGCGCGTCCATGACGTGTGAGCCCGCGAAGATGTCCGCGTAGTCGAGCAGGTCGGTCTCGTACGCCATCACCTGCTGGACGCGCAGCGACCACTGCTGGTCCCACGGCCGCGGCAGTCCGAGCGCCTCGTTCCACGCCGGCAGCTGGATCGCGCGGGCCCGCGCGTCGCGGCCGAGCGTCACGGCGAGCGTCTCCAGCACGATGCGCTGCACGTTGTTCTCCGGCTGGGACTCGGTGAGGCCGAGCGAGTTGACCTGGACGCCGTAGCGGAAGCGCAGCAGCTCGTCGTCGCTGACGCCGTAGCGCTGCGTGCCGATCTCGCGCCAGAGCTCCGCCATCGCGCGCAGCTTGGCGTGCTCTTCGATGAAGCGCACGCCGGCGTTCACGAAGAAGGAGACGCGGCCGAACACGCGGCCCATCGCCTCGGCGGGGACGCGTTCGCGTGCCGCGTCGAGCACGGCGATCGCGTTGCTCATCGCGAACGCGATCTCCTGCACCGGCGTCGCGCCGGCCTCCTGCAGGTGGTAGGAGCAGATGTTGATCGGGTTCCAGCGCGGCACGTGCTCGACCGTGTACGCGATCATGTCCGCGGTCAGGCGCATCGACGGCGCCGGCGGGAACGCGTACGTGCCGCGCGCGAGGAACTCCTTGATGATGTCGTTCTGCGTCGTGCCCTGCAGCTGCTCCTGGGCGACGCCCTGCGACTCCGCGGTGACGATGTACAGGGCGAGCAGCCACGCGGCCGTCGCGTTGATCGTCATCGACGTGTTCATCTCGTCCAGCGGTATCCCGTCGAGCAGGGTCCGCATGTCGCCGCGGTGGGCGATCGGCACGCCGACCTTGCCGACCTCGCCGCGCGCGAGCTCGTCGTCGGCGTCGTAGCCGGTCTGCGTCGGCAGGTCGAACGCGACGGACAGGCCGGTCTGGCCCTTTTCGAGGTTGCGCCGGTAGAGGTCGTTCGACGCCCGCGCCGTCGAATGGCCGGCGTACGTGCGCATCATCCACGGCCGGTCGCGCTGCGGCAGGCGGGGATCCGCGTCACTGCCCATGCGAGCATTGTACGGTCGGCCGGGCCGCTTTATCCTCACGGCGATGTCCTCGGCGATCGAGACGCCGGCCCGTACCGGCCCCGGCTCGGGCGTCGGCGGGTCGTGGCGCGTGATCGTCTGCAACGACAACCACAACACGTTCGACCACGTCGCCCGGACGCTCGCGCGGCACATTCCCGGCGTCACGCTGGAGCGCGGCCACCAGCTCGCGAACGTGATCCACAGCAGCGGGCAGGCGATCGTGTACCGCGGTCACCGCGAGCTCGCGGAGCACTACTGGGAACTCTTGAAGGGCGCGGGCCTGACGATGGCGCCGCTGGAGCAGGGCTAGTCAGCCGGTCGCGGCGAGACCTTCGAGGATCTCGCCCGCCGCGACCTGGTCCCACCAGGCGTACTGGATCGGCACCTGGAACCAGCCCGACGTGCGCGCGCGGAAGAACGCCATCTCGGGGCCTTCCCAGTAGCGTTCCCAGTCGGTGTAGTCCTCGAAGGCGGCGAACTGCATCATGCGGTAACGGTCCTCACGCGAGCGGTAGACGTGGTAGGAGCTCGCGCCGTAGCGCATGGCGACGGCGGCGGCCTCCGAGAGCGCCTGCTCGAATTCGTCGCCCCTGAAGCCCGTCGCGTACCACTGCACGATCACCGTTCCCGCCATCAGGCGCCCACCTCCGCGTGTATCGCACCCGGGCCGTCGGCGGTGCGGCCCTCGCCCTCGCTGCTCGCGCCGACGAGGATCGAGATCTTGCCGAGGTGCTTGTTTTCGAGCATCAGCTGGTGCGCTTCGGCGACGCCGTCGAAGCCGAGCGTGCGCCATAGCACCGGCCGGATCTGCCCGCTCTCGATGAGCTCGTTCGCCTTCATGCACTCGTACGCGTTGGCGAAGTGCGAGCCGATGATCTCCTTCTGCTTCATCCACAGGTAGCGCACGTCGAAGTCGAGGTTGTAGCCCGTCGTGCCGGCGCAGATGACGACCTTGCCGAAGGGCTTCACCGTCAGCACCGACGTCGGGAAGGTCGCCTTGCCGACGTGCTCGAAGACGATGTCCGGCGCGTCGCCGAGGATCGCCTGCACGCGCTTGGAGAATTCCCGCGCGACGCCGAAGCGGGCGCGCTCCTCCTCGGCCGTCTCGTCGCCCTTGCGCATCATGCCGCTGAACTCAGCCCGGTCGATGAAGTCGACGGCGCCGAGGCGCTTGACGAGCTCGCCCTTCTCGGCGGAGGAGACGACGCCCACGCAGTGCGCTCCCGCGGCGGCGCAGAGCTGCGTCGCGAAGACGCCGAGGCCGCCGGCGGCGCCCCAGATGAGCACGCGGGCGCCGGCCTGCATGTCGCAGCGGGTGATCAGCATGCGGTAGGCCGTGAAGTAGACGAGGCCGTAGGAGGCCGCCTCCTCCCACGTCAGCGCCGTCGGCTTGGGCAGCAGCTGCTGCGCCTGGACCTTCGTGAACTGCGCGAACGAGCCCCAGGTCGTCTCGTAGCCCCATATCTTCTGCGACGGCGCCGCCATCGGGTCGAGGCCGTGCACCTCGGGGTCCTCGTAGGAGGCCTGGTTGCAGTGGATGACCACCTCGTCGCCGGGCTTCCAGCGGGTGACGCCCGCGCCGACCTTCCAGACGACGCCGGAGGCGTCGGAGCCGCCGATGTGATGGCCGTACTGCGGATGGTCGCCGTAGCGCATCACCGAGACGGGCTCGGCGAGCGCGGCCCAGACGTTGTTGTAGTTCACGCCGGCGGCCATCACGCGCACGATCACCTCGAACGCGCCCGGCTCGGGCACTTCGATCTCCTCGATCTGGAACGCGTCCTTCGGTTCGCCGAAGCGCTCCTCGCGGATCACCCAGGCCGCCATCGTCGCCGGCAGCTCGCCGGGCTCGACGTCTATCTGGGATACCTGCTGCAGATCGATGGCCATGCGTTTCCTGTCTGCTGGACGGCGGTGACCGCCAGGATCCTACCGGTGCTCGCCCGCCGGCACCGCGGCGAACGGAAGCTCTACGACGGTCGCCTCGCCGCCGTCCTCGAGTTCGACCTGGACGCCGGGCTGCGCCTCGCGCCGCAGCAGCGCGAGGGCGATCGGACCGAAGCGCGGCGAGAGCGCCGCGCTGCCGACCCGGCCGATGGCGCGCCCGTCGAGCGTCACAGCCTCGCCTTCGCGCAGCGGGCGGGCTGCGCCGAGGCCGCGCAGGCTGCGGTTCGGCCGCCCCTTGTAGAAGAGGCGCGCGACGGTCTCCTGGCCGACGTAGCAACCCTTCGTGAAGCTGACCGCGCGCTCGTTGAGCCCGGCCTCCTGGGGGATCGTGCCCGGCTCGATGTCGACGCCGAAGAGCGGCCGGCCGCTTTCGATGCGAAGCGCCGCGGCGGACTGCTCGTCGCCGGCGATGGCGCCGCCGGCGATGAAGCTCTCGTGCAGTTGCGCGAGCGCCGCCGCGTCGCAGAAGACGTCGACGCCGACGTCGGTGCGCACCGCGAGCGCCTGCACTCCCGCGATCGTGACGGTGGCGCTGTCGTGCTCGGCCTCGCCGAGGTGGCGGGCCGCCGCGAGCTCGCTGGAGCGCGGCCCGATGAGGGTCAGCTGCCCGCGCTCCAGCGTGCGCTTGTGCAGTACGACGTCGAAGCCGACGCTGTGAGCGCGAATCGTGTCGAACACCGGCTGCAGCGCGGCGCGCTCCATGTCGAGCAGCAGCAGCTCGCCGAGCTCCGGCGCGCCGGGGTCGACGGCGTGCAGGATGCGGGCGTCGCCGAGCATGCCGCCCTTGTGGTTCAGGAAGGCCGCGTAGCGCCCTTCGCCGGCCGCGAGGCCCTGGAGCTCGTTCGTCACCTGGCCGTTCAGGAACTCGATCGCGTCGGTGCCGGAGAGCGCGAGCTTGCCGCGTTCGGAGCGGTCGAACACGGCGCAGCCGCGCTCGAGAACGAGCGCCGGATCAGCCGTTTCGCGTGCGCTGTCGGCCACGGCTCCGAGCATAGCCACGCTAGGCTTGGGCGCGATGGCGCTCGCCGAGGACTTCCAGCGCATCGTCGACGCCCAGCCCGACGACTGGACCGACCTCGTGCTGGACCTGAGGATCGCCGACGAGTCGCGCTACATCGAAGCGTCGCTGTACCTCGTGACGTGCGTCGCGCGCCCCTATTCGCGCAACGACTGGCACTGGCGCATCAACGTCGCGCACCGCTTCGGCCACGGCGCCGCGGCGCAGGCCGTCACCGCCGCACTGCAGCTGCTCGACGAAGCCGGCATCGAGGGCGAGCTCGTGCTGCGCGAGAGCCGCGCGGGACGCGTCGAGATCCAGCCGATGTGGGGGCGCCCCTACTCGGCCCGCGAAGAGTTCCGCCGCATCCGCGCGCAGTAGCCGTGGCGCGCGTCGCGCTGCTCAGCCGTGACCTGCTGTTCGCATCGCGCCTGCAGGCCGAACTGGCGGGCGCGGGCATCGACGTCGAGCTGACCGCGTCGCTGGACCGCGTGGCGGAACTCGGCGCCGGCGACCTCGTCGTCGTCGACCTCGCGAGCGGCGACTTCGATGCCGCGACCGTCGCGTCGTCGCTCGCCGCGCCGGCGCCCAGCACGCTCGCCTACTACTCGCACGTCGACGGTGCCGTGCGTCAAGCGGCGCTCGCGGCGGGGATCGAGCGGGTCGTGCCGCGGTCGCGTCTCGCGCGTGAAGGGCTCACGCTCGTGCGCTCCGCGCTCGCGGACGCCGGCTAGCTCGACGGCGTGGCGGCGTCGGGGCCGAGCGACACCGCCGACGCGTCGAACGGGATCAGCGCGCCGTTCTGTGGGCGCCCGTAGTGCTCGGGGCGCCCGAAGCGACCGTGCAGGGCGGCACGGATCACCATGCCGTGGCAGACGACGAGCGCTGGCGTGGGGCCCGTTTCGATCTCGGCCAGCGCCGCGAGGACGCGGACCTCCTGGTGCGCGAACGACTCGCCGCCCGGAAACGCGAAAGCGGGGTCGCCTGCTGCGAACATGTCGAAGAGCTCCGGCGCTTCGGCGCGCACGTCGCTGAAGAGCCGGTCGGTCCAGTCGCCCGCGTCGGTCTCGACCAGGCGCTCGTCGGGGATCGGCTCGAGCCGCAGGCGCTCGCCGACGATCGCGGCGGTCTGCGCCGCGCGGAAGAGCGTGCTCGCGTACATCACCTGGAAGCCGTACGACGCAGCGCTCTCGGCGAGCTCGTACGCCTGCTCGACGCCGACCGCGTCGAGCGGCACCGGCTGGCGTCCTTGGAAGCGCCCTTCCTCGTTGTAGGCGGTGCGGCCGTGCCGGGCGAGATAGATCCCCGACGCCGGGGTACCGGTTCCCATGCGCGGCGAGCATAATGATGCCTGCTGTGGGCCGCGCGCCCGTGTCGCCCGAGAGGATCAGCTTGCGAGGTTCCCGTCCAGTGCGAACGTCGGCCGAGCGGCCCTGATGCGCAGGGTCACGTTCTCGCGCAACCTCACGCTCTCGCTTTCGCGCACCTGCCAGTGCTACTGCAAGTACTGCGCGTTCGCGACGCGGCGCGCGCACCTGTACGCGCCCGACGAGGTCATCGCGATACTCGACAGGGCGTCGCGCACGCAGGTCAAGGAGCTGCTCGTGCTCACGGGCGAGCGCCCCGAGGTCAACCGCGAGGTCGCGGCGCGTCTCGCCGCCTACGGCCACGAGGACTTTACTGCGTACGTCGTCTGGGTCTGCGAGCAGGCTCTCGAACGGGGCCTTTTGCCGCACACGAACCTCGGCGTGCTCGCGCGCGAGGACCTCGCGCGGCTGCGCGAGGTTACGGCCTCGCAGGGGCTGATGCTCGAGTCGGTTTCCGAGCGTCTGATGGACACGGTCCACGCCGGCTCGCCGACGAAGCACCCGGCGCGGCGCCTGGCGACGATCGCGGCCGCCGGCGAGCTGAAGATCCCGTTCACTAGCGGCATTCTCGTCGGCATCGGTGAGAGCGCCGCGGAGCGCGTCGCGTCGCTCGAAGCGATCGCGGAGCTGCACCGCGGCCACGGCCACATCCAGGAGGTGATCCTGCAGAACTTCGTGCCGCACCCGCGCTACTACGGCCGCGAGGTCGCCGACATCGCCGACGCCGCGGCGCGCGACTACTGGCGCACGGGGATCGGCGCGCCCGGCCGCGACGTCGAGCCGCCGGCGTGGGCCCTCGAAGGCGCCGGCCCCGTCTCGGTGGACGACATGCGCGGGCTCATCGCGACGGCGCGCGAGCTGCTGCCCGGCGTCGGCATCCAGGTGCCGCCGAACCTCGCCGACTGGTGGGCCGAGCTCGTCGGCGCCGGCGCGAGCGACCTCGGCGGCCTTTCCGCGAACGGCGACCACATCTCGCCCGAGCACCCGTTCCCCTCGCCGCATCAGGTCCGCAAGCGCCTGCAGCGCGACGGCGTCGCGCTCACCGAGCGCCTCTGCGTCTACCCGGAGTACATCGACGGCGACTGGCTCTCGGCGCGCGTGCTCGACACGATCCGCGGGCGCTACTGGTCGTTCATCCCGCGCCGCGGCTCGGGACGCACGACGCCACCCAGGCCGATCCGCCGCGACCTGGTGAAGGGCGCCATCGAGCGCGGCCGCGGCGGCGAGATCCTGACCGCCGACGAGCTCACCGCGCTCTTCGCGGAGACGAGGCCCGCAGCGGTCGAGGAGATCCGCGTCGCCGCCGACGAGCTGCGCGCCGAGCTCGCGGGTGACGAGGTCACGTTCGTCGTGAACCGCAACATCAACATCTCGAACGTCTGCACCGTCGGCTGCGCCTTCTGCGGCTTCGGCCAGAGCCGGCGCTCCCCGGACGCCTACGAGCACAGCGAGGCGGAGTTCGTGGCGCGCGTGCACGACGCGGTGGCGTTCGGGGCGACCGAGTTGTGCATCCAGTCCGGCATCCACCCCGACTGGTCGCTCGACGACTACCTCGGCTGGCTGCGCCTGGCCAAGCAGGTCGCTCCGGAGCTGCACCTGCACGCCTACAGCCCGATGGAGGTGAGCCACATGTGCGACATCTCCGGCCAGAGCCCCGCCGAGGTGTTCGCGCTGCTGCGCGACGCCGGCCTCGGCTCGACGCCGGGCACCGCCGCCGAGGTCCTCCACGACGGGGTCCGCGAACGGATCTCGCCGAACAAGCTGCCCGTCGCGCGCTGGGTCGAGATCGTCGGCGCGAGCCACGAGGCGGGCATCCGTTCGACGGCGACCGTGATGTTCGGTCATATCGAGGAGCCTTGGGAGCTCGCCGAGCACATGCGTGTCGTACGCGACCTCCAGGAACGCACCGGCGGCATCACCGAGTTCGTGCCGCTTTCGTTCATCCCCTTCCAGACGCTCCTCGGGCGCACGCACGGGGTGCAGGAGATCTCGCGTGATGAGAACCTCAAGCACACCGCGGTGTTCCGTCTCGCGCTCGGACGCAGCGTCCCGAGCCTGCAGGCGAGCTGGGTGAAGATGGGCCTGGACGCCGCGACGGAGTCGCTGCGCTGGGGCGTCAACGACCTCGGCGGCACGCTGATGGAGGAGTCGATCAGCCGCCTCGCCGGCAGCCAGCACGGCACGCGGCTGGATCCCGATCAGCTCGTCGCCGCCGCGCACCGCGCCGGCCGGCCGGCCGCGGAGCGCACGACGCTCTACGAGATCCGCCGGCGTTACCCGCTGGGCGAGAACGCGGCGGTACTCGCCGCCTAGGGGAAGAGGTCCTCCTCGGGCGGGCGCTGCAGCGCCACGGCGCCCGGGCCGTCCTCGCGCGTCACGAAGCGCGCGAGGCCCTCCACCACGACGACGGGCTCGCGCGAGTCCTTCGCGCGGGCGAGGTCGGCGGCCGCGGCGACGGCGTCGGCGACGGCGATCCACGTCGCGCGCAGCAAGCGCCCGTTCGCGTCGCTGCGCCCGCGCCAGTCCTCGAGCGGCGCGAGCCCCGCGACGCCGATCGCGACGTCGACCTGGCCGTGGCGCCACGCGCGGCCGAAGCTGTCGCTGATGACGACGGCGGGCGCGGTGCCGCAGAGCTCGCGCAGCCGCGCGCGCAGCGCGCGCGCGGAGGCGTCGGGGTCGCGCGGCAGCAGCACCACGGTCTCCGGCGACGGCGAGTTTGACGCGTCGACGCCGGCGTTCGCGCACACCAGACCGTGGGGCGTGCGGGCGATCAGGACGCCGCGCTCGGCGCGCAGGACCTGCTCGCTCTCGTCGAGGATCACCTGGACCAGCCGCGGGTCCCGGTCTCCGTCCGCGGCGAGTTCGGTCGCGCGTTCGCCGGCGGTCACGGTGCCGAGGTCGCGCAGGGCGCCCTCGGCCTTGGAGACGACGGTGTGCGCGACGACGACGATGGCGCCGTCGCCGAGGGCGCCGGCGGCCGCGACGATCGCGGCGCCGAGGTCGTCGCCGGGCGCGACCTCGCCGATTCCGCCGAGCGCTCGTGCGGCGAGGCCCGTCAAGGGCGCTCCGCCCGCGCGAGCACCGCGCGCGTGCGCTGCGCGAGCCCGTCCCGCGCCCGCAGCTCCGCGGCGAGCGCCGCGAGATCCTCGCCCGTGTCGACGTCGAAAAGCAGCGACTGCACGGCGCGGACCGTGCATCGCACGCCCGCCGCGGCGGCGAGCGCTTCGTGCCGGCGGCGGCTGTCCGGGCCGAAGGCGGGCTCGATCGCGTCCGGCGGCGCGAGCAGGAGCGCGTTCGTCCCGGTGCCGTGACGGTCCGGCACGATCGTCACGCCGGCGGGGCTCTGCTCGACCAGTGCCGCGAGCTCGCCCGGGTCAAGCGCCGGGCAGTCGCCGGGTACGCACACGACGCGCTCGGCGCCGTGCTCGCGGGCCGCCGCGACCCCGCGCGCGACCGCCGCGGACTGCCCCGGTTCACCGCCTCCGTCGTCGACGACGAGCGCGCCGGCATGGCCGGCCGCCGCCGCGACCTCCGGCTCGCGCGAGACGACGACGATCGTCTCGAGCGGGTCGCACGCGGCAAGCGCGTCGAGCACATCGGCCCACATCGCGCGCGCGAGGTCGTCGCGCAAAACGGAGCCGGTGTGTGGCGCGAGCCTCGTCTTCGCCAGGGGAAAGCGCTTCACCGGCAGCACGGCGGCCGTCCTCATCGCGCGCAGACGATAGTCGCCGGCGCTCAGCGCGCGAGACCACGCGCGAACTGCAGCGTGCGCTCGGCGAGCGCCGCGCGGCCCGCCTCGTCCGCCATCATCAGCTCGCAGGCCAGGGTGGGGAGCCCGCCGACGGGCTCGTCGGCGACGATGCCGTCGAGCAGCGGGCCGTAGTACTCCGCGACGCCGGTGGCGTCGGCGCTGACGCCCGCGTAGCGCATGAACTCGGCGGTCGGGCCCTTCAGCACGCGCCCCGCGACGATCGGGCTGACGGCCACGACCGGCGCCGACGCGAGCTCCAGCGCCTCGCGCACGCCGGGCACGGCCAGGATCGGCGCGATCGACGCGAGCGGGTTCGACGGCCCGATCACGATCACCTCGGCGCCCTCGATCGCGGCGAGCGCCTCGGCGCTGACGCGCGCCGACTCGGCGCCGCGGAACTCGAGCCCGTCGATCTCGCCGGCCGCGTGCCCGCGGATCATGAACTCCTGGAAGCCCGTCCACGCGCCGCCCGTCCTCACCCAGGTGCGTACCGGCTCGTCGCACATCGGCAGCACCCGCGCGCGCACGCCGATGCGCCCCGCGAGGTCCGCGATCGCCGCCGTCGCGGACTCTCCCTCGCGCAGCAGCCGCGCGCGCTCCAGGCACCACGCGAGGTCGCGGTCGCCGAGGTTGAACCAGACGTCGACGCCGAGTGCGCGCAGAGCATCCATCACACGGAAGGTGTCGCCCGCGAGACCCCAGCCGCGCTCGTCGATCGCGTCGGCGAGCCAGAACGTGACGAGGTCGGGGTCGGGGGAGACGTGAGCGCCGTAGATCTCGATGTCGTCGCCGGTGTTGACGAGCACGGCAAGGGCCTCCGCGCCGACGACGTCGAGCATGCCCCGCGCGAGCTTCGCGCCGCCGGTGCCGCCCGCCAGCACGAGGACCGGCGCGGCGTCTACTGCCACAGCTCGCCCGGCAGCCCGGTGAGGCGCACCCCGGCGTGCGCCTTGTAACGGCCGTTGACGGTGATCAGCAGCGCCGTGAGCGACTCCGTGATGCGCGACGTCTCAAGGCGCCCGCAGTCGACGCAGCGAAGGCCGTCGATGCGCTCGAGCAGCTGGGCGGCCTCGCGCTTGTCGGCGCGTGCGTCACCGCAGACGAGCACGTCCTGCTCGAGCGGGTGCTCGAGGTCCGTCAGCGACGCGGCGCTGACGGTGTGAAGCGCCGACACCAGGCGCGCGCTCTCGCCGAGTGCCTCGGCCGCCTGCTCGGCCGCCGACCCCTGCCAGACACCGACGAGCCGCGTCGCGCGGCCGCCGACGGCGGCCGCGAGCGGGACCGTGGCGTCGATCACGAGCGAGCCGGGCGGCAGCGCGTCGCGGATCGCCGCGATCGTCGCGAGCTGGCTGGCGAACGGCACGGAGAGGATGAGGGTGTCGCTGGCGGCCGCGGCGGCTTCGTTCTCGAGCCCCGTGAAGCTCGCCGCGGGGGCCGACTCGGCGGCGCGCTGCGCGGTCTCGGCGGCGCGGCCGGCGTCTCGCGAGCCGATCACGACAGGCACTCCGCTCATGCCCAGACGCACCGCGACGCCGAATCCGAGCGCCCCCGAAGCGCCGATCACGGTTACGGGCTTCGCGCTGGCCGCGGGCATGGCGCCCGAGTATAGGCTGGTGGATATGAGCGCCGACACGAGCGAGGGCGCGCTGCCGTCGACGGTGACGATCCGCGAGGTGGGGCCGCGCGACGGTTTCCAGAACGAGCCCGAGATCATCCCGACCGCGGCGAAGGTCGAGCTCATCGAAGCGCTCGCGCGCACCGGCCTGGAGCGGATCGAGCTGACGAGCTTCGTGCGGCCCGACGTCATCCCGCAGCTCGCCGACGCCGCCGAGGTGCTCGCGGCCGTGAGGCTGCCGGAGAGCGTCATCGGGTCGGTCCTGATCCCGAACGAGCGCGGCCTCGAACGGTCGTTGGAGGTGCGCGGCGCCGCCGGCGGGCGGCCCGCGTTCGATGAGGTGAGTGTCTTCCTTTCGGCTTCCGAGACCCATAACCGGCGCAACGTCGGGCGCGGCGTGGCCGAATCGCTCGCGGGGCTGGAAGCCGTCATCGCGCTCGCGACGCAGGAGGGGATCCCCTGCGAGGCGGTCGTCGCGACAGCGTTCGGCTGCCCCTACGAGGGTGCCGTGCCACGCGTGCGGGTGCTCGAGCTCGCCGAGGCGCTCGCCGCCGCCGGTGCGCGTGAGCTCGGCTTCGGTGACACGACCGGCATGGCGAACCCGGTGCAGGTCGCGGCGTTCTTCCCCGCGGCCCGCGAAGCGCTCGGCCCCGGCGTCGAACTCACCGCCCATTTCCACAACACGCGCGGCCAGGGGCTCGCCAACGCGCTCGCCGCGCTGCAGGCCGGTGTCGAGAGCTTCGAGTCGAGCTTCGGCGAGCTCGGCGGCTGCCCGGTTCCGGCGGGCGCGACCGGAAACATCGCGACCGAGGACCTCGTCTCGATGCTCGAGACGATGGGCGTAGCCACGGGCGTCGACCTCGACGCGCTGATCGCCTGCGCACGGCGCGCACAGGAGATCCTCGGCCGGCCGCTCGGCAGCCACACGCTGGTCGCCGGCCCCGTCGGCGAGCTCGCGGCACACTAACGAGGCACGGGAGGCACGAATGGCAGATCAGCGGCGCGCGATCGACGAAATCGCCGATGAGGAGGAGGTCGTCGAGGAGCTCGCCGAGCTGCTCGACGTCCCGTCGTTCGCTCCGCCCGAGCGCTTCCTCGCCGGCGCCCACCTCAAGGACCCGGCCGTCTATGCCGCCGCCGACGCGGACTGGCGCGGCTGGTGGGAGGAGCAGGCGCGGACGCTCGACTGGTTCGCGCCCTGGCAGCAGGTGCTCGACGACTCCCGGCCGCCGTTCTACAAGTGGTTCGTCGGCGGCAAGATCAACGTGTCCCACAACTGCCTCGACCGTCACGTCCACGCGGGCCGCGGCGGGCGCGTCGCCTTCCACTGGCGCGGCGAGGAGGGCGGCGAGCGCGACGTCACCTACAGCGAGCTGCTCGCGGACGTCATGCGCCTCGCGAACGTGCTGCGGGAGCTCGGCGTGCGCAAGGGCGACGTCGTCGGCATCTACCTGCCGATGATCCCCGAGGTCGCCGTCGCGATGCTCGCCTGCGCGCGCATCGGCGCGGTCCACAACGTCGTGTTCGGCGGCTTCTCGGCCGAGGCGGTGCGCGAGCGGATGGAGTTCTCCGACGCGAAGCTGCTGATCACCGCCGACGGTGCCGCGCGCAAGGGGCGCACGATGCAGGTCAAGCAGGCCGTCGACGAGGCGATGGAAGATCTCCCCTCGCTCGAGCACATCGTCGTGGTGCGTCACACGGGCGGCGAGTGCCCGATGCGCCCCGGCCGCGACGTCTGGTACCACGAGCAGCTCGCCGCCGCCGACGCCGACTGCCCCGCCGAGCCGATGGACGCCGAGGACCCGCTGTTCGTGCTCTACACGTCGGGTTCGACCGCGAAGCCGAAGGGGATCCTGCACACGACCGGCGGCTACCTGACCGGCGTGAGCGCCACGCACCGCCTCGTCTTCGACCTGCACGAAGAGGACGTCTACTGGTGCTCGGCCGACGTCGGCTGGGTCACCGGCCACTCGTACATCGTCTACGGCCCGCTCTGCAACGGCGCGACGTCGGTGATGTACGAGGGCGCACCCGACTACCCCCACAAGGGGATCTGGTGGGAGCTGATCGCGCGCTACAACGTCTCGATCTTCTACACCGCGCCGACCGCCATCCGCGCGTGCATCAAGTGGGGCGTCGAGTGGCCCGAGGCGCACGACCTCTCCTCGCTGCGCCTCCTCGGGTCCGTCGGCGAGCCGATCAACCCGAAGGCGTGGCTCTGGTACCACGAGGTGATCGGCGCCAGCCGCTGCCCGATCGTCGACACGTGGTGGCAGACCGAGACCGGCGCGATCATGATCACCCCGCTGCCGGGGATCACGGTCACCAAGCCCGGTTCGGCGATGCACGCCTTTCCCGGCGTGCGCGCCGAGGTCGTCGACGAGCGGCGCGGCGAGCCGATCGAGAACGGCCAGGGGATCCTCGTGCTGCGCCGCCCGTGGCCGTCGATGCTGCGCACGCTCTACCGCGACGACGAGCGTTTCATCGAGACCTATTTCAGCCGTTTCGGACCCGAGACGTACGTCGTCGGCGACGCCGCGCGCATCGACGAGGACGGCGCCATCTGGGTCATCGGGCGCATCGACGACGTCGTCAACGTCTCCGGCCACCGCCTCTCGACGGCCGAGGTCGAGTCGGCGATCGTCGCGCACGAGGCCGTCGCGGAGGCGGCGGTGATCGGCCAGCACGACGAGCAGACCGGCCAGGCGATCTGCGCCTTCGTGACGCTGCGCGGCGGCGGCGACGGCGACGAGGCGACGGAAGCCGGGATCCGTGACACCGTGGCGCAGCGGATCGGCAAGTTCGCGCGCCCCAAGCGGATCGTCTGGGCCGAGGATCTGCCGAAGACGCGGTCGGGGAAGATCATGCGCCGGCTGCTGCGCGACATCGCCGACGGCAGCGCGCTCGGCGACGTCACGACGCTGCGCGACCCCGCCGTGCTCGCCCAGCTCCAGGAGCACATCGCCGCCGCGCGCGACGAGGAGGACTAGTCGACGACTGCCGCCTGCGCCGCAGCCGCCTGCACGAGGAACTCCTGCGTGGCGATCTCGAGCTCGAGCGACTGCGCGAGCGCGGGCCGCGCAGCAGCGTCGATCACGTGCTTGGCGCGCCCAGTCGCAAGGTGCGGGTTCGCGAGTACCTCCTCGACGAGCTCTTCCGTCGCGACCTCGATCTGCGCCGCCTCGACGACGCGGTTAACCAGCCCGATCCGCTCCGCCTCGACCCCGTCGATCGTGCGCGCCGTCAAAATCAGGTCCTTCGCGCGGCCGACGCCGACGACGGCCGGCAGGCGCGCGGAACCGCCGACGTCGGGGATGATGCCGAAGCGCACCTCCGGCAGGCCGAGCTTCGCGTCGGCGGTCGCGACGCGAAGGTCGCAGCCGAGGGCGACCTCCAGCGCGCCGCCGAAGCAGGCGCCGTGGATCTGGCAGACGACGGGCTTGCTCATCGATTCGCAGAGGTTCGCGCAGCGCAGGAAGACCTCGCGGAACGTGCGCAGCTGCGCGACGTCGCCGGTCGATTCGCCGAGCTCGACGAGGTCGACGCCGGCGGAGAAGACGGGTCCCTCGCCGCGCAACACGACGAGGTGCACCGACGGGTCGCCGGCGGCGTCGCCGAGCAGCTCGCCGAGCTCCGCGAGCAGCTCTCCGTTCATCGCGTTTCGCTTCTCCGGCCGGGCGAGTACGACGTGGCGGACGACCCCCACGTCTTCGCTGGTTACGGTGCTCATGGCGTCTGCTCCCTGGCTCGCGGTACCTGGCTGAGCCTACCGCCACGCGGCGGCCACCGACGTGCCGCTACGCTCAGGCGCGTGCTGGCTAAGGGCGGGCGAATCTTCACGCGCGGCGGCGCGCGCGCGTGAGCGACGGGCTCGCGGACGCCGAGCGCGCCGCCCGCGTGGGCGGCCCCGAACGCCATCGCGAGAAGGCGCTCGAGCAGGGCAAGCTCCCGGTCCGCGAGCGCATCGCGCTCCTCCTGGATGGCGGCTCGTTCGCGGAGGATGCGCTGCTCGCGAGCTGGGAGCAGGACGGCCTCGGCGCAGACGGCGTCGTGACGGGAGTCGGCGAGCTCGCGGGACGCACGCTCGCGCTGATGGCGAACGACCCCACCGTGAAGGCGGGCTCGTGGGGACCAAAGACCGTCGAGAAGATCCTGCGCGTCCAGGAACGCGCGCTCGAGCTCGAGGTGCCGCTCGTGTACCTCGTCGACTCGGCGGGGGCGCGGATCACCGAGCAGGTGCAGATGTTCCCCGGGCGTCGCGGCGCGGGGCGGATCTTCCACAACCAGGTGCGCATGTCCGGGGTCCTGCCGCAGGTCTGCGTCCTCTTCGGCCCGAGCGCCGCCGGCGGCGCGTACATCCCGGCTTTCTGCGACCTCACGATCATGCGCGACGGCAACGCCTCGATGTACCTCGGCTCGCCGCGGATGGCGGAGATGGTCATCGGCGAGCACGTCACGCTCGAGCAGATGGGGGGCGCACGGATGCACACCGCCGTCTCGGGCTGCGCGCACCAGCTCGCCGCGACCGACGAGGAGGCGATCGAAGAGGCGCGGCGCTACCTCTCCTACCTGCCGTCGAACTGGCGCGGGCAGCCGCCCCAGGCGAAGGCGAAGGCGCCCGCGCGGCCGCCGTCGTCGATTGCCGCGCTGATCCCCGCCGACGAGAACGTCCCGTTCGACATGTCCGAGCTCCTCGAGGGCGTGCTGGACGGCGGGAGCTTCATGGAGATCCAGCCGCGCTGGGCGAAGGAGATCATCGTCGGCCTCGGGCGCCTCGACGGTCGCGCGGTCGGTGTCGTCGCGAGTCAGCCGCGCCACAAGGGCGGCGTGCTCTTCACCGACTCCTCGGACAAGGCGGCCCGTTTCATCAACATGTGCAACGCGTTCAACGTGCCGCTGCTGTTCCTCGCCGACGTCCCCGGCTTCATGATCGGCACTCAGGTCGAGCGTCAGGGCATCATCCGCCACGGCGCGAAGATGATCAGCGCCGTCAGCGGCGCGACGGCGCCCAAGATCTCCGTGATCGTGCGCAAGGCCTACGGTGCGGGCCTCTACGCGATGGCCGGGCCGGCGTTCGAACCGGACGCGTGCCTCGCGCTGCCGGGCGCCTCGATCGCCGTCATGGGCCCCCAAGCCGCGATCAACGCCGTGCATTACAACCGCCTGCAGGCGATCGCGGACGACGAGGAGCGCGAACGCGTCACCGCGGAGCTGCGCGAGGAGTATGCGAGCGACATCGACCTGCTGCACCTCGCGTCGGAGATGGTCGTCGACGCCGTCGTCGAGCCCGCCGCGCTACGCGACGAGCTCGTCCTGCGCTACGCCCAGGCGTGCGGCCACCGCCGGCCGTGGCCGGCGCGCAACGCGCCCGTCACGCCCGTCTGACGGGGGCCGCACGTTTTGCAATAGATTCACCGCGCAATGGACGCCTCCGATGTCGCCTTCGCCGGTGCCGCAGCGCAGGCCCGGATGGTCGCCGCCGGCGAAATCTCGGCGCGCGAGCTCACCGAACTGTGCCTTGCGCGCATCGAGCGGCTTAACCCGCAGCTGAACGCGTTCCGTCTCGTGCTCGCGGAGGAGGCGCTCGCGCAGGCCACGCGCGCCGACGAAATGCGCGCAGCCGGCGAGCCGCTGCCATTGCTCGGCGTTCCCGTCGCGGTCAAGGACGACACGGATGTCGCCGGCACGCTCACCGCCTACGGCTCGAACGCACAGGAGTCGCCCGCGACCGTCGACAGCGAGGCGGTGCGCAGGCTGCGCGCCGCGGGCGCAGTGATCATCGGCAAGACCAACGTCCCCGAGCTGACCCAGTGGCCCTTCACCGAGACCGCGACGTTCGGCGCGACGCGCAACCCCTGGGACCTGCAGCGCACCCCCGGCGGCTCGAGCGGCGGTAGCGGCGCGGCGGTTGCCGCGGGCCTCGTCGGCGCGGCGACCGCCACCGACGGCGCGGGCTCGATCCGTATCCCCGCCGCGTGGTGCGGCCTCTTCGGTCTGAAGCCGCAACGCGACCGTGTCTCGATGTCGCCGCGCAAGAACCCGTGGTTCGGCATGGCGGTGATGGGTTCGCTGACGCGCACGGTCGGCGACAGCGCGCTGATGCTGGACGTGATGGCCGGGCCGGCATCGGGCGAAGCCGACGCGGTCCCGCCGCCCGAGCGCCCGTTCGGCGCCTCGGTCCACGACGCACCGCGCGGCCTGCGCATCGCGTACTCGACGGCGCTGCCGCCCGGCACGATCGCGACCCTCGCACCCGCCGGCCAGCAGGCCGTCGACGAGACTGTGCAGCTGCTGCGCGACCTCGGCCACGAGGTCTTCGAGCGCGACATCGACTACGGGCCGCTTGCGATCGCGACGGTCGTCGCGCGCTACCTGCGCGGGATCAAGGTCGAGGCCGGGAACGTCGCGCACCCCGAGCGCCTGGAACGCCGCACGCGTGGCATGGCGCTCCTCGGCTCGCTCGTGCCGCAGAAGTACGTCGACAGCACGATCGCCGGCGAGGCGCAGTTCGCCGAACGCGTCGGCGCGCTGTTCACCGAGTTCGACGTGATCCTCACGCCTGCGACCGCGGTCGGGGCGCCGGCGATCGGCGCCCTCGAGGGCCGCGGCGCCCTGTGGACGCTCAACACGGTTGCGGGCTGGGTTCCCTACTACGGCGTGTGGAACGTCACCGGACAGCCTGCCGCGTCGGTGCCCGCGGGCCGTTCGGCCGACGGCATGCCGCGCTCCGTGCAGCTCGTCGGGCGCTTCGCCGACGAGGCGACGCTGCTCGCGCTCGCGGCCCAGCTCGAGGCCGCGAGGCCCTGGGCGCACGAGCGCCCGCCGCTCTTCGCGTGACGGAGGACGAACTGCTGGCGCTCGCCGTGCGCGCGGCGCGCGCCGGCGGCGACGCGCTCCTGGCGCACTGCGGCCGCGAGCTCGCGGTGGCCGCGAAGAGCTCGCCGACGGATCCCGTCAGCGACGCGGACCTCGCCTCCGAAGCGGCCATCCGCGCCCTGCTGCGCGACGAGCGGCCCGCGGACGGTTACCTCGGCGAGGAGGGGTCCGCGCGCACGACCGAGAGCGGCCTCGAGTGGGTCGTCGACCCGCTCGACGGCACCGTCAACTTCCTCTACGGCATCCCGCAGTGGTCCGTCAGCGTCGCGGTGCGCGACGGTGACGGGACTCTCGCGGGAGCCGTGCTCGACCCGTGCCGCGGCGAGCTCTTCACCGCGACGCGCGCGGGGCCGGCGCAGCTGCGCGCGGGAGGCGTCGAGCGCACGCTGAGCGGGCCGCCGGGGAGGGACCTGCGCCATGCACTCGTCGCCTCCGGCCTCGCGTACGACGCGCGCGTGCGCGCCGCGCAGGGCCCTGTTCTCTCGCGCCTCGGCGCCGAGGTGCGCGACCTGCGGCGCTTCGGCAGTGCGGCGCTGGATCTCTGCTGGACCGCGGCGGGTCGCTACGACGCGTATTTCGAGCGCACCGTCAAGCCGTGGGACATCGCCGCGGGCGAGCTCATCTGCAGGCGCGCGGGATTGGAGGTCCACGGTCTCACCGAGCACCCCGACCTTCCCTGGGGCATCGTCGTCGCGCCGCGCGCCCTGGTCGGCGGGCTGCTCGCCCTCGTCGACGGCCCCTAGGCCGTCACACTTCGGCGGCGACCGCCGATTCTCCCGGGCCGACCTCTTCCGCGTCGGTGAAGAGGACGCCGTGGACGACGGCGGCGAGCAGTCCGCCGAGCAGCGGCGCGACGATGAAGAGCCACAGCTGTTCGAGCGCCCAACCGCCGACGAAGACGGCGGGCCCGATCGAGCGCGCCGGGTTCACCGACAGGTTCGTGACAGGGATCCCGACCAGGTTCGCGAGCACGAGGACGAGCCCGATCGGCAGCCCCGCGAACGCCACGTTCGCGATGCGGTCGGTCGCGGCGAGCACCGTGAAGACGAGGAAGGCGGTGAGCACGACCTCGACGAGGAAGCCGGCGCCGAGCGAGTAGTGCGCGGGGGAGTGGGCGCCGTAGCCGTTCGCGGCGAGCCCGGAGCGGCCCGCGCTGTAGCCGCCGGGGCGCCCGCTCGCGATCAGCAGCACGACGCCGGCGGCGACGATCCCGCCGATGACCTGCGCGACCCAGTAGTACGCCGCCTCGGACGCCGCGATCCTCTTGCGCAGCAGCAAGCCGAGCGTCACGGCGGGATTGATGTGGCAGCCAGAGATCGGCCCGATCGCGTACGCCATCGCGAGCAGCGAGAGGCCGAACGCGAACGAGATGCCCAGCAGGCCGACGTACGGACCGGCGAGCACGGCGGTACCGACGCCGCCGAAGATCAGGACGAACGTTCCGACGCCCTCGGCCGCGACGCGTTTTGTCCCCATCGATTAGCCCCCTCTGTCGAACGGCGCTCAGGGGGCCTTTCGCTGCAGGGGGCGCCAATCCTGCCCGTGGCAGGCCGCGGCCGGCCAGGTGCGGGGAGTGGGATTCGAACCCACACGCCCTTGCGGGCAGGGCCTTTTGAGGGCCCCGCGTCTACCGTTCCGCCACCCCCGCTGGCAGCTGGAGGATAGAGCCGGGGTCAGGCGCCCTGTGCGTGCAGGCCGCTCGCGGGAACTTCGACCTCGACGTTCCAGCCCTGTTTGAAGCCGCGCATCGCGAAGACGATCAACGCGATCTGGAGCGGGACCAGGGCGAGCGCGAGGATACCGAGCAGCGAAGCGCCGATCGCGGGCTGCGTGTACGGGCCGCCCGCCTGCGAGAGCCACGACGGGCCGGCGGCGGCGGCGAAGATCATCAGCAGCACTGCGAGCGTCGCCGCGACCGGCAGCACGCCGCGGTTCCAGCGCATCGCGTAGTAGCCGAGCGCCGCGTACGAGAGGATGAACGCGATGTCGATCGGGATCATCCCTTCCAGCACCGCCCAGCCGCCGGCGGTGATGATGAACACGATCGCCGCGCTCGCGAAGAGCAGGATCACCACCACGGCGCGCGTGCTTTTCACGATCGCCTCGTCGCGGTGCGGATGGGTGATGACCACGCCGCCGTCGAGCTCCTGCGTCACCGGATCCATGGCCTGAAGAACATAGCGCCAGCGGGCTCCCGTGATGACAGCCGGTGGCTACGCTGCAGCTGCGCGGGCGTGGTGGAACCGGTAGACACGCCGGCCTTAGGAGCCGGTGGGCGAAAGCCCTTGGGGGTTCAAGTCCCTCCGCCCGCATCTGCCGCCCGTGCCGCGGATAGCGGTGCGGCGCGTCGCGCGCGATCAGCTGACGTCGTGCACGGTGAGGACGTAGCCGTCGGGGTCACGGAAGGAGAACGTGCGCCCGAACGGCCCGTCGGTGGGTTCCGTGACGATCGGGACGCCGGCCGCGGCGAGCCGGTCGTGGAGGGACTGCACGTCGCGCGCCCCGAGCCACAGCGCGACGCCGAGGCCGGGCTGTCCGCGATCGAGATCGGTTCCCGGTAGCGGGTCCCTGACCGCGAACGGGATCGGCTCCGTCGCGAACACCACCGCGTGCGGGGGCGAGCTGGCCGCGCGGTCGACGCCGAGCGTTTTCTCGTAGAAGGCGGCGGCGCGCTCGAGATCACGGACCTGGAGCGCAAGGAAGTCGGGGCCTACGATCGTGCTCATCAGATGCTCCTTTGATTGTCAGGACCTTGACAAAGCATGATATGTCAAGATCCTGACATGAGTCAAGCCCCGCAGGTCGAGCTCGACCGCTCGGTCGGGTACATCCTCAAGCGCGCACAGTCGGCGCTGCACAACGCTCTCGAGGCAAGGCTCCGTTCGCACGGGCTGAGCGTGTCCCAATACGCCTGTCTCGAGCTGCTCGCGCAGAGGCCGGGTCTCTCTCAGTCCGAGCTCGCGCGCGGCGCGTTCGTGACGCGGCAGGCTATGCACCAGCTCGCTGCGGGCCTTCAGAGCGCAGGCTTGATCACGAGCCGCGACGACGGACGAGCCCGGCGCCTGCAGCTGACAGCAGTCGGCAAGCGCAAGCTGCGGGCCGCTTCGCGGGCCGCCGCGGCGGTCGAGGGCGAGATGCTGGCGGGGCTTGACGACGCGCAGCGGCGCGCGTTGCATGACTCCCTCGCGAGCTGCATCGACTCGCTCGCGCTCGACCGTTGACGCAAGGTCCCCCGCCTGCCGGAAACGCACGGGACCGGCAGCAAAGGCGGCGTCTCCTGTCCGCCGTCTGCCGTGCCTCTTCGGGCCGTGCCTTCCTGGCGGCGCCGGGAGGACGAGTTCACCAGTAGCGGCTCAGCAGCTCGTGCGACCAGGCGGGCTGGCGGACCTCGCCACGCGGCGCGAACTCGGCCACGTACGGCTTGATGTCGAGCACCGGCGTGCCGTCGACGGCGTCGAGTCCGCGCACGGTCAGGGTGCCTCCGTCGAGCGCCACGAGCTGGCAGACGCTGACGCCGATGCGATTCGGCCGGCGCCTGTTGCGCTGCGCGAAGACGCCCACCTCGGGCCACGCCGGGTTGTTGCGCGGCCGGCGCGCGCCGACTTCGACGTCCTCCTCCGCGACGCGGTCGAAGAGGTAGAGCACCTCGAGGTGCGAGAAGCCATCCAGTCCGCGCAGCGCCTCCGGGACGTAGCGCGCTGCGATCTCGATCTCGGCGACGACGTCGCCCCACTCGTCGTCGGTGACCTCGCGCCGCGGCGAGCGCACCCAGCCGACCGGGGCGACGCGGTACTCGCTGCCGGCCGAGCTTGCGTCCACGGACGCAAGGCTATCCCCAGCGCGCGAGGTGCGCCTAGCCGCAGCCTTCGACGCACGGCGCGATCGTCTCGCGCTGGATGTACCACGCCGCCTGGATCGGGTTCAGGAAGTGCGGCGGCTCCTGCGACTGCAGGCGGTAGTCGTATTCCGCGTTGTAGCCGTAGCCCGCGAGCAGGCTCGTGCCCGAGAAGACGCCGGTCATGCCGTTCGAGAAGTTCGAGGCGACGGCGCCGAAGAAGTTGATCGACCCGAGCGGTGCGCCGCAGTCGAAGTTGTCCACGATCAGGGAGTGTTTGAGCGCGAGAAGCGCCGCGTAGATCGTCACATTTTTGAGATCTTCGGCCGTGTCAGAGACGCCGTTGCAGTTGTAGAAGGCGTTTGGCCGCGTGCCGCTGACGGGGTGGAAGATGCGGATGAAGTTGTTGGCGATCAGCCCCAGCATGGCGTTCGTCGTCGGGAAGCCTTCGCTGTTGTGCGGCGTGAGGATGTTGCCGTTGATGATCACATCGTTCTGTGAGCCGATCGTCAGCGCTTTGGTGTATTCACCTTTGACGTAGACGTTGCCGCAGCCCGTGTCTTCGGAGTAGCCCGGTTTCGGACCGAATGGCGAATACGCTTTTGAGCAGCCGCCCGATACATACACGACCCCGTTTTCAGGGAATGGCAGGTTGTGCACGGTTTTGGCGCTCGCTTCGCCGACGTGCTCTTCGACCGTCATCTTTTCGCCTTCGAGCACGATCTTCGTCTTGTCGGTGAAGTGGTACGCCGGTTCGACGATGTGTTCGAGTTCTTCGTCGCCCGGGGGCGGCTTGATCGACGGCACTTCGCTCGGCGGCACGTGCGTGCCCACGAACTTCGGTTCCGCCGCGCCGCACGCTTCCTCGCAGGAGTAGCCCGAGTCCCCGCCGACGCTGTGGCCGAATTCGATGCGGTCGGAGATCGAGCGGCCGAACGTCGGGTCACCCGAGATGCCGACGTGGTCTTCGGTGTGCATCGGGCCGCGCACCGATTCGCCGCTGATGAAGTAGTTGTTGAACGTTGTGCAGTATTCGGGCCGTAGGCCCCAGTACTGGCCGCAAAGGGCGTACTTCGATGGTTCCTTTTCGTACGCTTCGCCGTACAGTGCCGGGTCGCCGGTTTCGTAGACGTCGTACCAGACGTAGCTGACGAAGTTCGCGTTGCGGAACGTCGCGACGATGCGGCGTTTCTGGCCTTCGGAGAAACCCGTCGACTCGATTCGGAAGGTGCCAGCGGCCTTGCCGGTACCTTCGATCATCGTGCCCGAGACGTTGTTCGGGTCGCATTTCTTGTCGTTCGACGGCGCCGATTCGGCCGGCAGCAGGTCGATCGCGTATTCCTCGTTGGTCGTGCCGGGAACGTCGACCTTGTGCTTGGTGCCTTCGGAGAGCTGGTTGAGCGCCGGGTTGGCGGGGTTCGGGGACGTGCAGAAGGCAAGGTAGTTCGAGTCCTGCGCCAGGTGCGACGCGTATTCGCTGATCCCCGCCTGGGCCGCGTAATAGGCGCGCTTGCCGGCGACGTCGAGCGCGGTGAGTTTCACCTCGCCCTGCGCCGAGGTGTACGCCGCCACGACGATCATCGACGTGACGGTGAGCACCGAGAGCATGATGATCATGCTGAGCCCGGTCTCGCTGCGTAGGCGCCGTCGGAGGCTCATACCTGGTTCTCGCAGGGGAGGTTGGACACGATGGAGGAGGAGGACGAGGGCGCGACGCGCAGGATCGCGGAGTCTTCGAACGTGACGGGCCGGCCGATACCGAAGCCGCCGCCGTAGCTGAAGCCTTCGTCGCCTTCGGGGTTCATCGTGAAGGCGATCGTCACGCGCGCGACTCGTGCGGCTTCGGATTCGGTGAGTTCGCCGGCGATCGGTGTCGGGTCGAGTTCGCCGTAGACGGCGCCGGCGTCGCTTTCGCGGTAGTAGCGGTAGTAGCGGAAGACGGGGAGGACTTCGGTCGTTTTGCCGCCTTTGACGCTGGTCTCGCTGATGTCGTTCATCAGCAGCTTCGTCGTCGGTTTTTCGGCTTCGTTGAACGAGTAGTGCGGTGCGACGCTCGACGCGAGGCTTTTCCAGGAATCTTCGATCAGCTTTCCTTCGGTCGACTTTTTGCCCGTTTCGTAGATGAGCTTGTGCAAGGTCGCGGTGGAGATCGTCGGCGATTCGCTCGCTTCGCTGATGAAGCGCAGTACCGTGCCGCTGCTGCTCGCGAGCACGGGCGTCACGAGCGAGGCCACGCACGCGGAGTGCAGGTGCTCCATGATGGCTTCGAGCGACACGCGGCCGCGCTGGTCGACGTGGACGCGCGAGGTCGTGCGCGCGATGTCTTCACCCGTGAAGTCGAGCAGCGCGTACGCGCCGAGGCAGAGTACGATCGCCATCGTCGTCGTCACGAGGAGCTCGACGAGCGTGAAGCCGTCCTCCGACGCGGCGCGCCGGCGCAGCGAGCTCAACATTCGCCCGCCACCACCCCGGACGGGCTCCCCGACGGCGAGGTGCCCAGGTAGATCACGCCGGCGGCGCCCGAGAAGCCGCCGTTCGGTACCCATGTCGCGCCGCTGCTGCTTTCGTCCTTCAGCGTCCCCGTCCACTTCTTCTTCGTGCCGCTCGTCGTCGAGGCGCAGAGCGTGAATTTCCCGAACGGCAGGCCGCGGACGCCGATCGACCCGCTCGCGTTGGTGCTGAAGGTGCGCGTCGTGGCGCAGCCTTCGTCGGTGATCTTCACGCGCGCGCCCGAGATCAGCGACCCCGGGGTGCCGCTCGAAGTGCCGCTGTAGACCTTGACCGACACGGGGACGACCGGAACCGTGACTTCGCCGGTCCCGCCTTCGGGCACGACGACCTGCGGGTTCGATTCGGCTCCGCTGAGCGTCGGCAGGTCCGCTTCGCACGTGCCCGCGTACACCGTGTACGGCGTCGCGAACGGGTACATCGTCGCCGCCGTGGTGACCGTGGTGCCGTACGTGCCGGCGGTGCCGAAGGCGCGGATGCCGTTCTGGCCGGTGTTGAAGGCGACGAACGTGTCGCCTTCTTCGGTGCCGGTGCCGCTGAACTTCACGCTCAGCTTGGATGCCGGAGCGAGCTGGTAGCCGATGCGCTCCGATGAGCCCGCGGTCAGGTAATCGAGGCGCGTGTCGGCGACGTCTTCGTCGGTGTTCAGGAAGCCGTTCTGGTCGACGTATCCGGTCTTGGACACGTTGATCGCGTATTCGCCGGGCTGGATCTGGATCAGCGAGCAGCCTTTTTCGGATGTTTCAGTCGACACCGACGTCGGGCCGGTGATCGCGACCTTGGCGCCCTTGACCTTTTCGACCGGCCCGGTGACCTGGATCACGAGCAGCGTCCCGGGCGGTGGGCTGATCAGGCTCGTCTCGACGACCGGTTTCGTGACGCCCATCGAGTGCCAGGTGACGCTCGAGACGGTCTTGATCTCGTCGGCTTCTTCGCCCGCGGGCTCGCTGCAGCTGGTCGTCGCGAGCTTGTCGCTGATGTAGCCCGCGGTCGTTTTGATCGTGAAGCTGGTTCCGTTCTCGCTGACCGTGCGTTCGCGGTTCAGTTCGTTGAGTTTGCTGACCGGTTCGCTGCGAAGCACCTCCTGTTCCTGCTGCGCGAGCGCGTCGGCCTGCGAGCGGTCGCGCTCGAGCGTCGTGGAACGGTTCAGCGCGTCGAGGCCGGAGAACGTGCCGATGACGATGATCCCCAGCAGCATCGCGCTGATGAGCACCTCGACCAGCGTGTCGCCGCGCTCCCCGGGGCGACCGGCGCGGCGCGCATTTCGCACGCCCGCGCGCGCGTTCGAGTGCTCGCTGGCGTCCAGCATCCAGACTTCACGTCGGATTCCGCCCGCCGCGCCTTGAGAGCTGGGCGCCCGCTCCGACGGATGTCCATGTCAATTCGTCCAGCGGGCCGCGTCTCCGCGCGCCCTAGAATCTGCTGGCCCCGGGGGACTGGTGTATCGGTAACACGGTGGTCTCCAAAACCGCAACGCGAGGTTCGACTCCTCGGTCCCCCGCTCTCAGGTTGGCGCAGCGCGGTGGCGCAGATGTCCGAGCGCCGGCGCCTGATATTGGACCCGCGACCATCTGCGTCGCGCGCTGCGGGCGTCACGATTCGAGCACCAGCTGGCCAACCCAATCGCCAGGAGCCACCCATGCCACGACTCATCGTCGCGACCGAGGACCCGCACATCCCCGACCCCACCGGTATCACTCTCGACGAGCACGTCCGGTCAGTCCACCTGTCGAGCGAGCATGCCGCGTCGCAGCTCGTCGAGCGCATCGCCTGGGCCGTCAGGGACGCCGAGGCCCGCTGTCAGGCCACGCCGGTGACGGCCGACTCGAGCGGCCTCCCGATGCGTGTTGGATCCGCCTAGACGCCTCACAGCGACACCAGGACGCTTGGCGAGTAGCCGCCTCTTACGCTCCCGCACGTGGGCAGCCCAGTGCGTGCCGCGTCCGCCGCCCGCAACTTGGCTGCTTCTCCAGGCTGATCACGCGTCGGGGGCCGTGCGGAAGATCGGCCATCCGATCTCGGTGCGCCAGGCCGTCTCATCGGAGGTGTCATGGCTGCCGACGAGGTAGTGCTCACGGATCGGTCCGTCGACAGCCAGTGCGTGGCGGGCCACGTACGCTGCAAGCGCGCCGTAGGAGCGATCGACGTCGCGATGCGAGCCCGCGTGGACGATGGTCGCCAGCTCCACGGTTGGGACGACGGTGGACAGAACGCGTCCGGTCGCTCGGAGCTCGCCGACGCATGGGACGAACACCGTCGCCGCTCCGCGCTCGTCGGCGAAGAGCTCGTTCGCGTAGATGCCGCCCGGCGAGCCGGCCGCGCGGACGGCCTGAGCTGCGAGCGTGGCGTGAAGCTCGCCCAACGCGCCGCTGTACCACGCGCCGATCTCGTCAACGTCGACCGTTTCAGTGATGGCGGCGGCGGGCGTGTCCGGCACATGCCGGAAAGCTGTCCGCGCGGGTGCCGACGAAGCGTCGGCGTCCAACAGATCCCGCAGTGAGGAGACCGCGACGGCGGTCTGTGCGAGGCTGGTCTGCAGCGTGTCCAGGTGCTCGGCGATGAGCCGATTGCGCGTGTCCAGATCCTCGGCGGCCAGGACCGACCGGATGCGATCGAGGGGCATGTCCAAGTCGCGGAAACGGCGGATGACCTGCGCGGTTGGGATCTGATCGGGCGTGTACCGCCTGTATCCGGTGTGCGGATCGACATCGGCGGGCTCCAGCAGACCGATCTCGTGATAGTGGCGCAGCATCTTGACGCTGGCGTGCGTCGCGCGAGCGAAGTCGCCGATCGACAGGGCGTGCGACTGCATGCGCCGGATTGTGACCCCTCCCACAGGGGGAGAGTCAAGCGGCAGAGGCCCTCTTGACTTTCCCCCTGCCGGATGCCCGATGCTCGATCCCGAGCGGCCGCGGGCCGCAACACACGAGCGAACCGAGAGGAGCACGACCATGAAGCCCACCGATCTGACCGGCGTCGTGGCTGAACACATCGACGCCGTCAACGCACTCGACACCGAGGCGATCGTTGCGACGTTCGCCGACGACGCCTTCGTCAACGACAACCGTCGCGAGTTCGTCGGCCGCGACGCGATCCGCCGGTGGGTTGCCAAGGAGATGGTTGGCGACAGCGTGACGATCGACGCGCGTGAGGTCCTCGACCACCACGGCGACACGATCGTCCGCGGCGCCTACGACGGCACCTTCGACCGGACGAACCTTCCGGACGAGCTCATCCTGACCAACTACTTCAGCGTGCGCGAGGGAAAGATCGTGAGTCTCACCGTCATCTTCAACCGTCCTCCCGAGTACTGAGCCCGGTGTCACTGCGAGCAGCGGCGTTCGGTACCGAGGCCACAGCGGCGTTCGGTCCCTACGGCGGTCCCCTGAATTCGAGGTATCGGTCCCTTGACGGTTTCCTCGGTGGAGCGAGCATCGCGCTGTGGATCCCCGACCCGGCAGCACCGGCGCCACGGCCGACGAAGGATGTCGACGTCGTGGTCGAAGTCACAGCGCGCGCTCGATCCCGGGCGAGGCGGACCTGCAGCTGGTCGAGCGTGTCGGCCATGTGACGGTCGCGCGGTGCGGCTTTCCACTGAGCTGCGTTGAGGCTGGCCCCCGATGTGCGCTCAGGGTGAGCGCGACTAGCTTCGTTTGCAACCGTCTCACCCATCAACCGAAGGAGGCAGTCATGCCCGGAGGACTGACGCGTTGGGAACCGTTTGCCGAACTCGGTGAGCTGCGCAGCCGCTTCGACCGCATGTTCGATCAGCTCGCTGACAGCAGCGCGCGCGCATGGACGCCCGCGGTGGACGTCGAGCGCGACAACGGCAACCTGGTCGTGCGGGCCGACGTGCCGGGGATCAAACCGGAGGAGGTCAAGATCGAGAACGAGGACGACATCCTTACGGTCTCCGGCCAGCACGAGGAGCGCAAGGAGGAGAAGGACAAGCACTTCCTGCGCCGCGAGCGCCGCTACGGCTCGTTCTCTCGCTCGATGGCATTGCCCCCCGGCGTCGAGGCCAAGAAGATCAAGGCCAAGACCCACGACGGCGTCGTCGAGGTGACGATCCCGCTGCCGAAGGAGCCCAAGAAGGAGAAAATCGAGATCACGCCGACAGCCGCCTGACACGACGCACGAGATCTGCCGCCATCGTCGGGGTAGGCTGCCTCGACTGCCGGTGGGCGCTTCCCGAGACGATGCCCGCGACCACGTACACAAGCTGCAACACGGACTTGCTGGTGGCGCTGGCGGCCGCCGCGACATACGGCGCCACAGAGCCCGTCGAGGTGCACGAGACACGCGCCTCCTTGGTGTTCCTCGCCGGCGACCGCGCGTTCAAGCTGCAGAAGCCGCTCGCCCTCGGGTTCCTGGGCTACAGCACGCTTGCACGCCGGCGTAGCGCCGCCTTCCGCGAGTTCGGGCAGGCACGATCGATGCTGGCTGAGGCGGAGCGCTTCTGCTGGCGTGCGCGAGGACCCCTGTCGATGGTCGTCTACGGAGGTCGGCCGGCATGAGTTCCCCGGCCGTCGCCGTTTTCGCGCCCAACCCGTTGCTGACGGTCACGCTCGAGCTCGAGGGCAGCGAGCGCCAGAGCATCCACTTCCACGCCGGCGGGCAGGGCGTGTGGGTCGCGCGCGTGGCACTGTGCATGGGAGTCGAGCCGGTTTTGTGTGGACTGCTCGGCGGCGAGCCCGGCGAGTTGCTGCGCCCGCTGATCGCGAAAGCGCTCGACGGAGGCGCTCACCTCGTGCACAGCGGGAGCGCCAGCGGCTGCTATGTCACCGACCGTCGCTCCGGCGAGCGCAAGCTGATCGCGATGAGCCTCAGCGACGCGCCGACGCGACACGAGCTCGACGAGCTGTTCTCGCTGACCTGCGCGCAGGCGCTGGCGTGCGGGTGGCTGGTGGTCACCAACCCGCTGCCGGGAGAGTCGCTGCCGCTGGAGATCTACCGCGACCTCGTCGCGGACGCCCGTGCGGCGGGCGCTCGCACGCTCGTTGACCTGTCCTCGCCGCGCCTGGACAGCGCGCTGGAAAGCGAGCCGGACCTGGTCAAGATCAACGACTGGGAGCTCGCAGAGTTCCTTCGCGGCCCCGTCTCCACTCCCGAGCTGCTGCTCGCGGGCGCCCATCGGCTGCGAGAGCGCGGCGCGCGCAGCGTGATCGTCACGCGGGGCGAGCTGCCCGCGCTGGTCCTCCACGAGGGCCTGGCCTGGCGGCTGACGCCGCCGCGTTTCGAGCACGGCTTTCGCGAGGGCTGCGGCGACGCGATGATGGGCGCCCTGGCCGCCGCGTGGGCACGCGGCGAGAGCTTCGAGCGGGCGCTGATACTCGGCGCGGCTGCTGGAGCGGCGAACTTCCTGCGCCGCGGCGTCGGGCACGCCTCCCGCCCGGTGGTCGAGCAGCTCGCCGATGCAGTCACGCTCGAACCGTGGTCGACCGCGCAGGCCGCCTGACGGATGTCAGATGGGCGTCACTGGGTCGCCGCGGAGGATCGCCGCGGGCGCCTCGTCGGCGATCCAGCTCACACGGTCGGGCGGGCAGACTTCGCGCAAGCGCTCATAACCCGCGCTCAAACGCAGCGGACGCCCCGCGTGGGAGGAGTGCGCGTCGCTCGAGAGCAGATGCACGAGGCCTTCGCGCGCCAAGCGCAGCACGAGATCACCGGGATCGTTCGGG
>DATJNQ010000016.1:0-74734 GCA_035507895.1 Solirubrobacteraceae bacterium
GAAGTTGCGGCCCGTCGGCCCGAGCACGACGACGACGCCGCCGGTCATGTACTCGCAGCCGTGATCGCCGACGCCCTCGACCACGGCGCTTGCGCCCGAGTTCCGGACCGCGAAGCGCTCGCCGGCGAGGCCGCGGAAGAACGCCTTGCCCGCGGTCGCGCCGTAGAGGACGGTGTTGCCGACGATCACGTTCTCCTCGGCGGCGAACGTCGCCTCCTCCGGCGGGCGGACGGCCAGCACCCCGCCGGAGAGGCCCTTGCCGACGTAGTCGTTCGCCTCGCCGACGAGGGTCAGCTCGATCCCCGGCGCGAGCCAGGCGCCGAACGACTGGCCCGCGCTGCCGATGAGGGTGAAACGCACCGAGCCGGGCGGCAGGCCGGCGGCGCCGCGCTCGCGCGTGACGGCGTTCGAGAGCAGCCCGCCGACGGTGCGGTTGGCGTTCTGGATCTCGAACGAGCCCGTCACCGCCGTGCCTTCGAATGCCGGCCGGGCCGCCTCGATCAGCGCGTAGTCGAGCGCGCCGGGCAGCGGCGAGACCTGCGCCTGCGTGCGCCGCAGCGGCGTCCCCGCCGGCGCGTCCGGGGCGCGGAGGACGTTCGAGAGGTCGATCCCGCGCTCGCGCCAGTGCGCGATCGCCTCGTCGGGCTCGAGCAGGTCGACGCGGCCGACGAGGTCCTCGAAGCGGGCGATGCCGAGCCGCGCCATCAGCTGCCGCACCTCCTCGGCGACGAAGAAGAGGAAGTTGATCACGTGCTCGGGCTCGCCCCTGAAGCGGCGGCGGAGCTCGGGATCCTGCGTCGCGATGCCGACCGGGCAGGTGTTCAGATGGCAGGCGCGCATCATCACGCAGCCCAGCGAGATCAGCGGCGCCGTCGCGAAGCCCATCTCGTCGGCCCCGAGCAGCGCCGCGACCACGACGTCGCGACCGGTCTTCAGCTGCCCGTCGGTCTGCACCCAGATGCGCGAGCGCAGGTCGTTGAGCACGAGCGTCTGCTGCGTCTCGGCGAGGCCGATCTCCCAGGGGATGCCGGCGTAGTGCACCGAGGTGAGCGGCGAGGCGCCCGTGCCGCCGTCGTGCCCGGAGATGAGCACGTGGTCGGCGTTGCACTTGGCGACGCCGGCGGCGACCGTGCCGACGCCCATCTCGGCGACGAGCTTGACCGACACCTGGGCGGCCGGGTTGGCGCAGCGCAGGTCGTAGATCAGCTGCTTGAGGTCCTCGATCGAGTAGATGTCGTGGTGCGGCGGCGGCGAGATCAGGCCGACGCCGGGCGTCGTGTGCCGGATCGAGCCGATGTACTGGTCGACCTTGTGCCCGGGCAGCTGGCCGCCCTCGCCGGGCTTTGCGCCCTGCGCCATCTTGATCTGCAGCTCGTCGGCGTTGACGAGGTAGTCGATCGTGACGCCGAAGCGGCCGGAGGCGACCTGCTTGATCGCTGAGCGGCGGCTGTCGCCGTTGGCGTCGGGCGTGAAGCGCACCGGGTCCTCCCCGCCCTCGCCGGTGTTCGAGCGCCCGCCGAGCCGGTTCATGGCGATAGCGAGCGTCTCGTGGGCCTCGCGCGAGATCGACCCGAGGCTCATCGCGCCGGTGCAGAAGCGGCGCACGATCCGCGCGGCGGGCTCGACCTCCTCCAGCGCGACGGGGTCGCGCCCGTCGCCGGTGATCTGCAACAGGCCCCTGAGGCTCGCTTCGCGCGCGGCGCGCTCGTTGACCTCGTCGGCGTACTCGCGAAAGCGCGCCCAGGCCGCGCTCTCGCGGGCCGCGGCGACGGCCGCCGCGTCGCCGGCGAGCGCCGCGGCAACGTCGCCCGCGGGGGCGCGCACCGCCTGCTGCACGAGCGAGATCGTCTCGGGGTTCCACATGTGCCGCTCGCCGTCGCGGCGCCAGGCGTAGATGCCGCCGACGGGCAGCAGCGCATCGCGGCCGGGGAACGCGCGCGCGTGGCGCGCGAGCGCCTCGCCGGCGAGCTCCTCGAGCCCGACGCCGCCGATCCGCGAAGCGGTGCCGGTGAAGTGCGCGTCGATGAGCTCGCGCTCGAGGCCCACGGCCTCGAAGATCTGCGCGCCGCGGTAGGACTGGATCGTCGAGATCCCCATCTTGGAGATCGTCTTCAAGAGGCCTTTGCCGATCGCCTTGATCGTGTTCTGCGCGGCGTCCTCGGCGCTGATCAGCTCGCGCGTGCCGTCGCCCGCGGTTCTCGCGATGCGGCCCTCGACGACGAGCGCGTCGAGCGTCTCGAGCATCAGGTACGGGTTGATCGCGCTCGCGCCGTATCCGATCAGCGTCGCGAAGTGGTGCACCTCGCGCGGCTCGCCCGACTCGACGATGATGCCGACGAGCAGCCGCGTTCCCTCGCGCACCAGGTGGTGGTGCACCGACGAGACGGCGAGCAGCGAGGGCACGGCGGCGCGGCGCGGGCCGACGAGGCGGTCGGAGAGGATCAGGATGTTGACGCCGCGCTCGATCGCGGTGCTCGCCTGGCGGCACATCCGTTCGATCGCCCGCTCGAGGCCCGCCGGACCCTCCTGCACCGGCCAGGTCGCGTCGATCGTGAGCGCCGAGTAGACGTCGTGGTCGACGTGGCGCAGCGTCTCGAGCTCGCGGTTGAGCAGGACCGGCTGGTCCAGCAGCAGCTTGTGCGAGTGTTCGGGGCTGACCTCGAAGAGGTTTCGCTCGGTGCCGAGCGTCGTCGCGAGGCTCATCACGATCTCCTCGCGGATCGGGTCGATCGGCGGGTTGGTCACCTGCGCGAAGAGCTGCTTGAAGTAGCTGAAGAGCGGTGGCGACTGGTGCGACAGCACGGCCAGCGCGGCGTCGTTGCCCATCGAGCCGATCGGCTCGGCGCCTTCGATCGCCATCGGCTCGAGCAGCACGCGAAGGTCCTCCTGGCTGTACCCGAAGGCCTGCTGGCGGGCGTGCATCGGCGAGTCCGAGAGCGTGACCTGGGTCGAGGGCGGCAGGTCCGCGAAGGAGACGACGTTGCGCGAGTACCACTCCCCGTATGGGTGGGCCCCCGCCACCTCGCGCTTGACTTCCTGGTCCTCGACGACGCGCCCCCCCTCGAGGTCGACGAGGAAGATCTTGCCGGGCTGCAGGCGGCCGAAGCGGCGCACGCGCGCCGGCTCGATGTCGAGCAGACCGGTCTCCGAGCCGAGGATCACGTAGCCGTCGCGGGTTTCGACCCACCGGCCCGGGCGCAGGCCGTTGCGGTCGAGCGTCGCGCCGACGATGCGCCCGTCGGTGAACGCGACGGACGCCGGACCGTCCCAGGGCTCCATCAGGCAGGAGTGGAAGGCGTAGAAGCCCTTCAGGTAGTCGGGCAGATCGTCGCGGTTCCGCCACGCCTCGGGGATCATCATCATCGCGGCGTGCGGGAGCGAGCGGCCGCCGAGCATCAGCAGCTCGAGTACGTTGTCGAACGTCGCCGAGTCCGAGTTGCCGGCGCGGACGACGGGCAGGATCCGCTCGAGGTCCTCGCCGAAGAGCTCGCTCGCGAGGGCGCTCTCGCGCGCGCGCATCCAGTTGACGTTGCCCATCAGCGTGTTGATCTCGCCGTTGTGGCAGATCACGCGGTAGGGGTGCGCGAGCTCCCAGCTGGGGAACGTGTTGGTCGAGAAGCGCGAGTGGACGAGCGCCATCGCGGTCGCGCAGCGCTCGTCGCGCAGGTCGGCGAAGAAGCCGGCGAGCTGTTCGCTCGTCAGCATGCCCTTGTAGTTGACGGTTCGCGAGGAACTCGAAGCGACGTAGAGACCCGCCCCTTGCGGGCTGAGCTCGCAGACACGGCGGATGACGTACAGCTTGCGCTCGAAGGCGTCCTGGTCGGCCTGCTCGGCCTCGCCCGCGCCGACGAAGAGCTGTTCGATGTGCGGGCGCGAGCGGCCGGCGACGACGCCGCAGCTCGCCGCCTCGACGGGCACCTCGCGCCAGCCGAGCACGCGCTGGCCGAATTCGGCGACCGTGCTCGCGAGGAGGTCGCGGAGGCGGCGGCGGTCCTCGTCCGCGGGGGGCATGAAGCACATCAGCACGCCGTACCGGCCGGCGGCGGGCAGCTCGCACCCGGCGACCGCGCGCATCAGCGCGTCGGGCATCTGCATGAGGATCCCGGCGCCGTCGCCGGTCGTGGGGTCGGCCCCCTCGGCGCCGCGGTGGGCGAGGTTGTCGAGCGCTGTCAGCGCCATCTCGACGACGCCGTGCGTCGGCTCGTTGTCGAGCTTGGCGACCATCCCCACGCCGCACGCGTCGTGCTCGAAGCGGGGGTCGTAAAGGCCTACGGCCTGCGGCTGTAGTTCGCGCGTTGACATGAGGTGCTCGTGGGGTTCCCCCGCGCCGTCCTTCGGCGCGGTGAGGGTCGAAAAACCCACCGCCCCCCGGCTCGCGGGCACTGAGGTTGTACGCGCAAGCGTATCAAGCGGCGGGCCACCGGCGGCACCGCGCCGCGGACCTACGAGCCGGCCTCGCGCACTTCGCCGAGGGCCTCCTGGACGGTGTAGGAGCACAGTCCGCCGAGGCCGGGGCAGGTGCCGCAGATGTCGGCCCCCGGATGGCGCGTGACCGCGTAGCCGGAGGCGAGCGCGTCCCTGACGCGCCTCGCGAGCCCGGCGCGCAGTCGCTCGCCCTCGCCGGCGTCGTAGCGGGCCGCGACCGGCGCGTCCGGGCGTTCCAGGAACCAGTGCACGACCTCGACGCTCCGCGCCCCGGCGCGCAGGGCGGCGAGCGCGTAGATCTCGCGCTGCAGGCCGTAGTGGCGCGCGAAGAGCTCCGCGGGCTCGTCGCCGGCGTCGAGCCTGTCGCTCTTGTAGTCGACGACGAGCCAGCGCCCGTCGCCCTCGTCGAGCAGCGCGTCGATGAAGCCCTCGATCAGCGGCAGGTCGTCCTGGAGCGCGAGGGCGAAGCCGACCTCGCGCCGGCCGCCCGCCGCGGCGATCCGCGCAGCGACGTCGCTGCGCGCGGCCCGTTCGAGCAGCGCCGCGACCTCACGCGCCGCGGCGTCGTCGACGCTGATCCCGATGGCGGCCGCGACCTCGCGGATCCGCGCCACCGGCGCGGGCGCGTCGGCGTCCAGGCCGTCGCGCTCGAGCACGGCGTGCACGAGCGTCCCGCGCGCGCGGCCCGCGAGGCCGCTGTCGCCGCCGCGCGCGCGCTCGGGCAGTCCGAGCGAGCGCTGGAGGTAGTACCGGTAGGCGCATCGCTCGAGTTCGCTGAGCGCCGTGTAGCTGAGGTGGTCGGGGGGCGCGACGTCGGCGCGGGCGGAGCCCGGCGGCGGCGGCGGCGCGGGGTCCGCGCGCCGCTGGCCGCCGCCCCCCGGCAGGCCCGCGAAGAGCCGGTCCGCGGTCTCCGGCGAGACGGTCCGCACGTTGACGTCGAGCGCCGGCTCGGAGATCGTCGTCTGGTCGACCGTGAAGTCAAGGCCCGACCAGAGGGTCGCGCCGACCCAGTGGATCGGCGCGAGCTTCACGCCACCGTTCTGCTCGCCGTCGCAGGCAGCCGACCACTTCTTTTGGTCCGCGGCGCCGGAGAGGATCAGGCGGCGCTCCGCCCGCGTCATGCCGACGTAGAGGACACGGTCTTCCTCGCCGCGCTCGCGCTCGAGACGCTCGGCCTTGAGCTCGTCGTGGTCGAAGTAGGGCGCCGCCTTCTCCTCGCCGGGGGCGCGCAGGCGGAGCCCGACGCGGGGACTGTCGATCAGCAGCGCGGGCACGTCGACGTTCGGCTCGCGGCCGAGGTCGGCGACGGCGACGACGGGGAACTCGAGGCCCTTCGCCCCGTGGATCGTCATCAGGCGGACGGCGTCGAGGTCGCCGTTCGTGGCGGGAGCCTCGCGCTCGTCCGTCCCCTCGAGCGAGGCGACGTGGTCCAGGAAGCCGCGCAGGTCGCGGCCCTCGATGCTCTCCCACTCCGCCGCGAGGTGAAGCAGCTTGTGAACGTTGGCCATCCTGCGGCGCCCGTCGGCGAGCGAGAAGACGTGGTCGCGGTAGCCCTCGAGCCGCACGGTGCGCTCGATCAGGTCCGCGACCCCCGCCAGCGGGGCGCTCTCGTGCAGCGCGGCGAGGTGGCGGGCGAGGCTCGCGATCGACGCTTCCTGCTCACCGCCGAGAACGCCGGTGCCGTCGGGGCGGTGCAAGAGCTCCCACGCACCGATCCCGAGCTCGCGCGCGCGCAGCGCGATCAGCGCCATCGCGTCGGCGTCCAGGCCGCCGAGCGGGCCCGCGAGGACGCTGTACAGGGCGACGGTGTCGCGCGGGTTTGCGACGACGCGCAGGACGTTCAGGAGATCCTGGACCTGTTCGTCCTCCCAGTAGTCGCCGACGACCGCGACGGTCCGCAGGCCGCGCATGCGCAGCGCGCGCTCGAAGACGGTCATGTCGCCGCGGGCGCGCAGCAGGACCGCGACCTCGCCGGCGCGCGCCTCGCCGGCGTCGACGATCTCAGCGATGCGGCGCGCGAGCAGCAGCGCCTCGGCGGCGCGCCACGCCGGACCGCCGATGTCCTTCAGGCGCTCGTCGCCCCACGCATCGTGGCTCGACTCGCGTGCGACGACGAGCAGCTCGACGACGGGTCCCACCGACGAGCCGGGCACCATCGCGACCGGTGCGCTGAACTCGTTGTAGGGGCGCGGCAGAAAGATCCGGCCCACGGCCTTCAGGATCGGCGCCGCGGAACGGAAGTTGCCGGTCAGCTCCAGGCTCGCGCCCTGCGCGGCGAGCCCGATCCGGCGTCCGCGCAGGAGCCCCGGTTCGGCGTCACGGAAGCCGTAGATCGCCTGCATCTCGTCGCCGACGGTGAAGAGGTTGTCGCGGTCGATCGCCTTCAGGACGGCGAGCTGGCGTAGGTTCGAGTCCTGGAACTCGTCGATCATCAGCAGGTCGAAGCGCTCGGCCCACTCGTTCGCGATCGCCTCGTCGGCGAGCAGCTCCCCCGCGAGCAGCTCGAGGTCGTCGAAGTCGACGGCGCCGCGGCCGAAGCGCACGCGCTCGTACTCCTCGTCGAACATCGTCAGCAGGACGCCGAGCGTCGCGAGCGTCGCGAGCGCCCAGCGCTCCGCCGCGCCGGGTTCGGCGACTTCGGCGGACGGCAGCCGGGGGTGCCGCTGGCCGCGGCTGCGCAGGCTCTGGAACGCCTCGTCGACGACGATCTTGCGTGTCGTGTCGGCGCCGAGGTACGCGAGGAGGTCGAGCGCAGCGTCGTCGACGACGGCGCGCTCGAGCGTCGCCGCCCACGCGTCGGCCATCAGGATCCGTGCCTGCGTGGCGTCGAGCGTCGTGAAACCGGGCGGGACGCCGACGTCGATCGCGTGCGAGCGCAAGATTCGCGCGCAGAAGGAGTGGATCGTGCCGATCTGTGCGCCGTCGAGCTGCTGCGCGGCCCGGCGCTCGCCCCGTTCGAGCAGCAGCGCGCGGATGCGGCGCTTCAGCTCAGCCGCCGCTTCGTTCGTGAACGTGATCGCGAGGATGCGCGCGGGATCCAGGCGGTCGTCGGCGACGGCGCGCACGAACCGTTCGCTCAGTACCGTCGTCTTGCCGCTGCCGGCCGCCGCCGACAGCACGACGGGGCCGCTGCGCCGCTCGACCGCCGCGAGTTGCTCGTCGGTGAGCTCCCTCACCGTGGGATCCGACAGATCGCGCGGTAGCGGCACTGGCCGAAACACTGCCGCGGCCGCGGCTCGAGCAGGCCGGCACGCGCTTGGCCCGCCGCGGCGATCGCGGCGTCGACGGCCGCCGCGATGCGGGCGTCGAAGGTCTCGCGGTCGACGACGTCGGTGGAGACGAGCTCGATGCCGTCCGCGGCCTCCGCGGTGATCGCGCCGCGCGGGCGCAGGCCGTCGGAGCCAGACAGGGGCTGGTAGAGGGCGCCGCGGACGTCGAGCCCGAGCACGGCTTCGACGGCGCGCGCGTAGATCGCGGCCTGCAGCGAGCCCGACTCGACCCATTTGGCGCCCGCGAAGGCGGTGCCCCTGCCTTTGCGCTTGTAGTCCCACACGAGCGCGGAGCCGTCGTCGCCGACGTCGACGCGGTCGATCATGCCGGTCACGTTGACGCCGCCGCCGAGGTCGAAGGGCTCGGCCCCCTCGGCAGAGCGCGCGCCGAAGCCGGTCTCCAGGTACTCGGGGACGTACGCGGGGCTGTCTTCGCAGGCGTGCTCCAGGTAGGCGGCGAGGTTCGCTTCCAGTCGCCGGCGCGTGATGCGCGCGAGCGCGCCGCCGCCGGGCAGCTGCGCCTCGCGGTCCGCGAGCGCGGTGCGCATCGCCGCGATCGCGCGTTCGCCCGTCGCGGGACCGAGGCGCGCGTCGCCGTGCTCTTTGAGCTCGGCGAGGACGTCGTGCAGCACCGCGTGCATGACGCTGCCCTCGGTGAGGGCGGCGCCCGCGGCGGCGGGCTCGTCGGCGGCGAGGAACTTCTCGACGAACCACTGGACCGGGCAGCGGTGCCAGCTCTCCAGCGCGGTCGCCGACCAGTCGAGCTCGCCGATCGCGGCGAGCACGCGCGGCGCGCTGAGCGGCGTCGCGGCGCTCGCCAGACAGAGCAGCTCGTCGCCGGCCGCCTGGCCCGACGGCCGCCTTTCCGGCGGCGGCGGCGCGAACAGGTCGAGCAGGTCGTCGACGAAGAGCGAGCGGTTCACGCGCCGGCCCTCCGCGTCGTGCTCGTGCCAGCAGAGGATCAGCCTCTCCGCGGCACGCGACACGGCGGCGTAGAAGAGGTAGCGCTCGACGTCGAGCGTCTCGCTGCGCCCGAACAGCACCGGCAGGCCGGCGTTCGCGAGGGCCGCGAGGCGGCGGTCTGAGAGCAGCCGCGCCGCCGTGTCGGCGAGCGGGAACGCACCCTCCTGCATGTCGACGAGGATCAGCGCCGCGACGCGACGCGCGCGCAGCTGCTGCGGCGAGGTCAGCTGGACGAGGCCTTCGGCGGGCGCCCGTCCGGCGTCGATCGTCACCGTCGCGAGCGCGTCGCGCAGCGCGCCGGCGTCGCGTGGCGCGAGCGTCTCGTCGTGGTCTGCGAGGCGCCGCAGGGCCGCGATCTGCACGCCGACGGCGCGCGCCGCGGCGACCTCCAGCGCGCGCTCGTCCTCGAGCGGGCGGCCGGCGCCGCGCAGCGGGGCGAGCAGCAGCTGCTCGACCTCGCCTTCGACGAGGCGGTAGAGCGAGCGGGCGCTGCGCGCCGCGGCCAGCGCGTCGACTTTCTCGAGCTGGAAACGCTCGTTGCGGGGTTGGCCGCGCCACAACGCGAGAGCGTCGGCGGCGGTCGCGACGCCCGCCTGGCGGACTTCGCGTTCGAAATCGTCGACGCGGCCGGCCGCGCGGACGAACCCGGGTGAGCGCAGCCAGGCGACGAGATCGCCGGCGCTGCCCTGACCGGCGGCGCACGCCAGCAGGCCGAGGATCGCGCGGCCGAGCGCGGCGCCGGTGAGGGGGATCTCGCGCACGATCGAGTGCGGGATCGCGGCGCGCTCGAGGAGGTCGTGGGCGAGGTGCGCGACGGTCGCGGGCCGCCGCGCGACGATCGCGATCTCGTGCGCGGCGACGCCATCGTCGATCAGCGCCGCGACGCGTTCCACGGCCGCCTCGAGTTCGGCACGGCGGGTCGGCGCCGCGATCAGCTCGACGGCGTCGCCGGGGTCGACCGGCGGCGCGTGCGGCTCGAAGAGGTGGCGCTCGACGTGGGCGAGAGCGCCGCGGGCGCCGGCACCGTAGTACGCGTCGCTCGCGTCGAGCGCGACGTGCTCGGACGCGAAGGACGCGAGCGCCTGGAACGCGGCGCCGCGGGCGGCGAGCGCGTCGCGGCCCGGCTCGTACGTCAGGGTCACGGTGAGCGGCGCGTCGACGACTGCGCCGAGCGTCTCGATCGTCGCGAGCTGCGCGTCGGTGAAGTCGTCGAAGCCGTAGACGACGACGGGGCGCTCGCGCCAGAGCTCGGGGCGCAGGCGCAGCGCGTCCTGGGCGGAGCGCAGCCACTGCTCGCGGTCGGCGGCGCCGATTCGTCCGAGGCCCTGCTGGTAGCGCTCGTAGAGCGCTACCAGGTCCAGCGCCGCGGGCGCGCCTCCCGCGGCGGCGAGCGCGCGTGAGAGCTGCGCCGTGCCGACGCGCTTTGCGCGCAGCGCGGCGACGAGCTCGCCCGCGCCGGCGATGAGCTGCGGCGTGACGTAGCGCGCGCCCGCGGCGGCGAGGCACGCTGCCAGCAGCGCGTCGCGCGCCACCTCATCGAGCAGGTCGAGGCCCGCCGCGGCGCTCGCGGCGATCTCGTGCTCGAGGCGGCTGAACGTCGCGACCGTGACGCCGAGCGCGGCGCCATCGCCGGCGAGTTCGCGCAGATACGTCGCGCGGTCCCCGCGGTGCGGGACGACCAGCAGCACCTCGCGTTCGCGCGCGAGGTGACCGCGGACCGCGTCGAGTGCGAGCCGTGCCTTGCCGCTGTTCGCGGGTCCCGTGATCAGCTGTAGGGGCATCGGCCGATCGTGACCGACGGCCCCGACGGTCTAGGCGGCCCGGCGCTCCACGGCGCCCGCGATCTCCGCTTCGGCGTCGGGCGGCTTGGCGCCCTCACGCGCCCACGGCTCGTCGAACTCGACGCGCCATTTGCCGTCCTCGGTCTGGCTGAGGGCCAGGCGCGCGCGGAAGATGCGCCCCGTGCGGCCCCGGAAACCCGCGATCTGCTGGTTCGTGTAGCCCTGCTTGATCAGTTCGCGGGCGACCGCCACGGGCAGGTTCTTGCCGGCTTTGGCCTTCCAGATGACAAACCCGCAGCCGGGGTCCTCGCGCGCCCAGCAGGAGTAGCCCTTGCGGTTCTCGACGATCTCGCGTCCGCACACCGGGCACGGCCCGAGGCGCGCGCGCGGGATGCGGACGTCTTTCAGCGTCTCGTCGAGCTGACGCACCGTCGCCCCGGCGAACGTCGCGATGTCGTGCATGAAGGCGGCGCGGTCCTCCTCGCCGCGCTCGATGCGCGCGAGTCGCTGCTCCCACTTGCCGGTCAGCTCGGGCGAGGTGAGGTCGTGCCCGTCGAGCAGGCGGATGACGTTCAGGCCCTTCTCGGTCGCGACGAGCGCGCGGCCGTCGCGCTCGACGTAGCCGACTGTGATGAGGCGCTCGATGATCGCGGCGCGCGTCGCGGGGGTGCCGATGCCCTGGTCGGCCATCGCTTCGCGCACTTTGTCGTCGTCGGCGTCCTGGCCGGCGGTCTCCATGCGGTCAAGGAGAGACGCGTCGGTGAGGCGTCGCGGCGGTTTCGTCTCCTTGCGCGCGGTGCGCACGTCCTCGGTCGCGACCGGCTCGCCGTCGGTGAGACGGGGCAGGTTCTGGTCGGCGTCCTCGCTCTCCTCGCCCTCCTCGTCGCGCTGCCTTTCGTAGACGGCGCGCCAGCCCGGCACGACGAGCACTTTGCCGCTCGATTTGAAGACGTGTCCCTGACCGTCGGCGCCGTCGACGGTCGTCTCGATACGGGTGTTCTCGAACACCGCGTCGGGGTAGAAGGCGGCGAGGTAGCGCCGCACGACGAGCTCGTAGACGCGCAGGTCGTCGTCGTCCATCTTCGCGAGGTTGTGTTCGGCGCAGGTCGGGATGATCGCGTGGTGGTCGCCGACCTTCTCGTCGTTGACGACGCGCTCGAGGGGCAGGATGTCCATGTCGACGACGAACTTCGCGGCTGCGCCGAAGCGCTCGTGCTCGCCTACGCAGGCGGCGATCGGCTTGATGTCGGCGACCATGTCGCTGGTCAGGAACTTCGAGTTCGTGCGCGGGTACGTGAGCGCCTTGTGCTGGTCGTAGAGGCGCTGCGCCGCGGCGAGGGTGCGCCGCGCCGAGAAGCCGAATTTCGTGTTCGCGTCGCGTTGCAGCGAGGTCAGGTCGTACAGCGGCTTGGTGGCTTCCGCCCGCTGTTTGCTCTCGAGCTTGGTGATCCGCGCCGCGCGGCCACGGCACGCGTCGGCGACCTCCTGGGCGGCCTGCTCGATGAAGAGCCGCTGCGCGCCTTCGCCGCTGCGGCGCGCGGGGCTGCCCGTCGGCGCCCCGTAGTGGCCGACGTAGCGCCGCTCGGCGCCGTCGGCGGCGTCGGCTGCGAACGTCGCGTCGACGAGCCAGTAGGGCTCCGGCGTGAACGCTTTGATTTCCTCCTCGCGCTTGACGAGGATCGCGAGCGTCGGCGTCTGCACGCGGCCGAGCGAGACGGCGCCGTCGAAGGAGCTACGCAGGCGGATCGTCGCGGCCCGCGTCGCGTTCATGCCGACGATCCAGTCGGCCTCCGAGCGTGAGCGCGCGGCCTGCTCGAGCTGCTCGAACTCGGCGGCGGGCCGCGTCGCCCCGAGCGCGTCCTTGATCGCGGCGTTCGTCATCGAGTTCAGCCACAGGCGCCGCACCGGCTTCTCGGCGCCGGCCTGCTCGTACACGTAGGCGAAGATCAGCTCGCCCTCGCGCCCCGCGTCGCAGGCGTTGATCACCGTCTCGACGTCGTCGCGGTGCAGCTGCTTGCCGACGACCGACATCTGCTTGCGCGAGCGCTCGTCGCGCACTTCGAGTTTGAAGTGCTCGGGCACTATCGGCAGCGTCTCCATCTTCCAGCTCTTGAACTTCTTGTCGTACGCCTCGGGTTCGGCGAGCTGGACGAGGTGGCCCACGGCCCACGTGATGACATGGTCGGGGCCCTCTAGGTAGCCCTCGTGTTTTTTGAACTTGCCACCGAGAACGCGGGCGAGATCCTGGCCGACGGAGGGCTTCTCGGCCACGAGCAGCGTCTTTGGCATGGCGGTCAGGGTAGCGGCCCGGTCAAGTCGTCAACCGTCGGCGCAGTGGCCCGTGCCCACTTCGGCGTGGCTCGCGAGGGCGCGGTCGAGGATCTTCGCGACGGTCTGGTTCGCGACGCCGTAGCCCGCCGGCGGCCCCGCCCCGAGGGCGCGCGCGAAGATCGTCGTGAGCACCTGGCCGCCTTCGTCGACGATCGGCCCGCCGCTGTTTCCCGGGCGCACCAGCCCGCGGACGGGGGTGATGAGACGTTCCACGGGCCCTTCGCCGTACGCGTCGTCGGTCTGCACGATCTGGGTGCGCCCGATGCGCGCCGGGTCGAGCGTGAGCCCGCCGTCTTCGGGGAAGCCGATGATCGCCCCCTCGCTGCCGGAGCGGTATTCGCGAGCGAGCGTGAGCGCCGGCAGCGAGAGCCCGGGCACGCGCAGGACGGCTACGTCGTCGTGCGGGTCGAACGCGATCGCGCGCGCCGTGAGCCCGTACGGGTGGCCGGGCAGCTGGACCGTGGTGTCTTCCTCGCCCGCGACGACGTGGGCGTTGGTGACGACGGTTTCGCGCGCCGCGACCCAGCCGGAGCCCTCGATGCCCACGCCGCACGCGGTGCCGACGATGCGCACGACGCTCGCGGAGGCGCGCCGCGCGGCGGGTGACGCCGCGACGCGCCCTTCGGGCGCGGCGACCGCGGGCAGCGGGCCGGAGAGCGTCGGCAGCGGGTCGAGCCGCGCGAGGTCGTTCAGCACCGCGCCGGATGGCGGCAGGACGGAGTTCAGGCGCCGCAGGATCGCCGAGCGCTGGACCGCGGTGCGCAGGCTCGGGACCGAGTTCAGCTGAACCGCGACTGCGGCGAGGACCCACGCGACGCCGAGCGCGAGCACGGCGCCGAGGACGGCGCCGAGCACGCCGTCGACGAGGCCCACGCCCGGCAGGGCGAGCGAGCGCCGCACGCGCAGACCGAACCACTCCAGCGCGCTCGCGAGCATCGCGCCGCCGAGGATCCCGCCGACGAGGCCGAAGGCCGGCGCGTACGGCGACGCGTCGCCCTTCGAGAGCACGAGGGGGGCCAGGCGCACCCCGAGGTAGGCGCCGGCGAGGAAGCCGGCGAAGGAGAACGCCACCACGATGAACCCCTGGCGATAGCCGAACACCGCGAGAAGCACCGCGAATGCGACGATGATCCAGTCAAGCTGAGTCACCCGTACCTGTTGTAACGGCTCGATGTTCGAACCCCGGCAACAACCGAACCGCCGCGCCCGGTTGGCACTCGCGGTGCTCGTCGCCGTTTTCGTGCTCGGCGCGGTCGTCGGCGCGAGCAGCCACGGCTCCGAACCGCAGCAGCTCGCCGAACGCTACGCGGCCGAGTGGAGCCACGGCGAATGGGCCCGCATGTACGGGCAGCTCGACCGGGCGGCGCGCTCTTCGCTGAGCGAGCGCGCGTTCGCCGCCGACTACCGCGAAGCGCTCAGGACCGCTACGGCGACCTCGGTCGCGGTCGCGGGCTCGGCGCGCTCGGGCAGCGGCGGCGTGTGGCAGGTGCCGCTGCGCGTGCGCACCCGCATCTTCGGCACGCTGCGCCTGCCGGCGCTGCTGACGGTGCGCGAAGAAGACGGCGGCCAGCGGATCGCGTGGACGCCGTCGGCGACGTTTCCGGGCGTCGCCGGTGGCGCCCGCCTCGCGCGCTCCACCGAACTTCCGCCGCGCGCGAAGCTCCTCGCGCGGGAAGGCTCCGTCCTCGCCGAAGGCACTCCCGCGACGACGCCCGGCAGGCCCCCGGCTGAAACGAATCGCGCCTCGCCGCTGGGCAGCGCCGCGGACGCCGCCGTCGGCGCGCTCGGCCCGGCGCCCGCCGCGCGTCGCGCCGCGCTCGCCGCGGAAGGCGTCCCCGCCGACGCGCCGGTGGGGATCAGCGGCCTTGAACTGGCGCTCGACGCGCGCCTTCGCGGCACGCCGGGCGGCACGCTGCTGGCCGGCAAGCGGATCCTCGCGAGCAGCGCGCCGCGAGCGGCGGCGCCCGTGCGGACGTCGATCTCGCCGAGCGTGCAGCAGGCCGCCGCCGAAGCGCTCGGCTCGCAGTACGGCGGCGTCGTCGTGCTCGACCCGCGGACCGGCCAGATCCTCGCGGTCGCGGGGATCGCGCTCGAAGGCCTCCAGCCGCCGGGCTCGACGTTCAAGATGGTCACGGTGAGCGCTGCCCTGAAGTACGGCGTCGCGCGCCCTTCCACCGTCTTCCCGTACGCGACCTACGCGACGCTCGACGGCGTCAAGCTCGCGAACTCCAAGGGCGAGGAATGCGGCGGCTCGCTGGTGCTCGCGTTCGCGGTCTCGTGCAACTCGGTCTTCGCGCCGCTCGGCGTGAAGATCGGCGCGTCGCACCTCGTCGCGACAGCCGAAGCGTACGGCTTCAACTCGCCGTCACCGGTTGCGGGCGCCGCCGAGAGCACGATCCCGCCGGCCCATGAAATCCAGGGCGAACTGGATCTCGGCTCGACGGCGATCGGCCAGGGCGAGGTCCTCGCAAGCCCGCTGGAGATGGCGAGGATCGCCGCGACGATCGGCGACCGGGGGCGGCGGCCGACGCCGACGTTCACGCTCGCGCGCGCCGCGGCGGGCCCGAGCGTGACGAGCGCGCGGGTCGCGGCGGAGATCCGCCGCATGATGGTCGCCGTCGTGACGGGCGGCACCGGCACCGCGGCGGCGATCCCCGGCGTCACGGTCGCCGGCAAGACGGGCACCGCCGAACTCGGCCTGCCGTGCACCGAAAGCGAAAAGGGCAAGGAAGGCGGAAAGGCAAAGGAAGGCGAAGAAAAGGAAGGCGCGGCGAGCTGCGGCGAATCGCCGAGCGACACCGACGCGTGGTTCGCCGCGTTCGCGCCGGCGCTGCACCCGCGGGTCGCCGTCGGCGTGCTGCTCGTCAAGGACGGATTCGGCGGCGAAACGGCGGCGCCGGTCGCGCGCCAGGTGATCGAAGCGGCGCTAGCCGCGCACCTGTGATCAGACGTCCAGCGTCGCCTGCGCGAACTGCGACGGGTGGCCGGGCGCGGTGAGCTTCAGCGTCAGCGGGCGGTTGTTCAGCGATTCGTATTTGATGCGGAAGAGCAGCACCTGGCCGCCGGTCGGGCCCATCGCGGCGACCGACCCGGCTACCGGGATCTGGTTGTTCGCCGGCACCACTTCGCCGCGGTAGGCGTACTCGTTCGCGCCCGGCGGGATCATCGGGTAGTACGTGTTGTTCTGCGTGTCGTAGATCGAGATGTGGAGTGTCGACACGTGCGGGTAAGACGTCGGGTTGCGCACCTGCAGGAAGACGGCGAACCACTCTTCGCCCGGCTTCAGGAACCGCTGGCGCGGCGTGAGGCCTTCCAGGTACGTGGCGTCTTCCTGGCTGTAGGGGTTCAGGGCACGCGAGAGCTGGACCTGGTAGACGAGCGGACCGACGTCCAGGTACGGCGCGTTCTTGCCCGATTCGCCGGCGTAGGTGCCCGTCGTGACGCGTTCTTCGTTGCTGCCGCACGCGCCGAGCGCGACCGCCGCGACCACCGCGAGCAGCGCAATTGAAGGTCCGCGCAGGAGCTTGCCTGTCATAGCAGCGCGCACTCTATCCACCGGCGACCGTGATCCGACGCGTGCCCGTGCGCCCCGTCTCGAGCGCGGCGCGCAGCCGTTTCAGCGCGCGCGCGCCGTGGCGGCGCACCCGCCGGCGCGCGCCGAGCATCTCCAGGAACCGGTCCGCGTGGGTCGCCGGGTCGGTCTGCACGGTGAGCGTCACGCGCGTCGTTTCGTGCGAGCCGGTGACGAGCTCCCACGTCGAGAGCGTCCGGATGCGGTTGTCCTTGCCCGTCCGTCCCGCCTCGACGATGCGGTGCGGCGGCACGACCTCGATGAGCGTCATGTCGGCCCACGTGTAGCGGCTCATGCGCGGGTGCTTGGCGCGGAAGCGGGCTCCCGCGCCGAGGCCGACCGGGTCGGGGCGCGTGAGGTGCCAGTCGACGAGGTAGTGGTCCGTGAACTCGGGCCGGTTCGCGACGTCCTGCAGGTAGTCGAAGACCTGCTCGCGGGGGGCCGAGACGACGATCGAGACCGAGACCGGGTGCACAGCGGCCGAAGTCTATTGGCCGCGGCCGCGCCGGCGTGCTAGGCGGCGCTGGGCAGCCGACGCACGGCGTGGCCGTGCTCGACGTGGCGGACCGCGAACTGTGCGCTCGGCGTCGACGCGTCGCGTCGGCGGCACAGCTCGCAGAAGAGCTCGCCGCGGCGGTCCTCGTAGACGTAGACCGTCTCGCCCGTCAGCGGCGTGCGTCCGCAGTCCCTGCAGCTGCGCCGCTCGTCCTCGAGGACGCCGACGCTGATGCGCAAAAGTCGCTGCTCGAACTGCTCGATGCCGATCGGTTCGCGGGCCATGTCGTTCACCTTTCGCCAAGGCCGTCGCCGATCCTCCGTCGCGGACCGCGCGGGACCGTTCTGCCGGTATCATCGGGAGGGCTACCGCTGCTCGCGGTGGCTGTGGCACCGAAAGGTAGGAGAGCACCCGTGACCCCACCGAGCTCAGGCACCGTCGTCGAGGCCGGCTCCTTCCGTTGCCGCGGCTGCGACACCGTCCTCACGCTCGAGTCGGCGGGCGTGCTCGCCGAATGCCCGAACTGCGGCGCCGTCGAGTTCGACCGCTGCCCGCTGTTCGCGACCTCCAGCATCGACGCCGCGGGCGCGCCCGCGGCGAAGGGCTCGGACACCGAACGCATCGCGCGCATCGCGCACGCCCGCGAAGCGCTCGACGCGCCCGGCGACTACCTCTGTTACGAGGAGCACGGCGAGATGCGGATCATCCCGCTCACCGGCGCCTGGACGCGGATCGGCCGCAGCCTGTCCGCCGACGTGCATCTCGAGGACCAGACCGTCTCGCGGCGCCACGCGATGATCGTGCGCGACGGGAAGTCGATCCGCGCCCTCGACGACCGCTCGATGAATGGGCTTTACGTCAACGGCGAGCGCGTCGAGTCGACGACGCTCCACGACGGCGACGAGCTCCTCGTGGGGCGCTACCGGCTGCTGCTCGTGCGCGTCGGTCCGGGTCTGGAGGGCGACCCGCAGACGCAGGACCGCGCCGCCGGCGCCGCCTGACGACCGCCACCGTTCGCGACGCGTAGGATCGTCGCGATGGCGCGGACGATCACCGTCCTCTCGCAGAAGGGGGGCACCGGCAAGACGACGGCGGTTCGCACGCTCTCCGACGTACTGCGGCGCTGCGACCTCACGGTCCTCGCCGTGGACCTGGACCCGCAGGGCAACCTCTCCGACTACTTCGACCTCGCGCCCGACGTCGAGCCGACCGTCGCCGACGTGCTCGCGGGACGCGCCGGCGCGCGCGACGCGGTGCACGAGGACATCATCCCCTCGAACCTCCAGCTCGCCGAGACGGAGCTGATGCTCGGCGGCAAGCTCGGCCGCGAGCTGACGCTGCGCCGCGCGCTCGCGCCGCTGCAGGACGACTACGACGTGATCCTCGTCGACTGCCCGCCGTCGCTGGGCCTTTTGACGGTGAACGGTCTCGTCGCCGCCGACCAGGCGCTGATCACGGCCGAGGCGCAGTACTTCGCGCTGCAGGGCGTCGAGCAGGCGATGGAGGTGGTGGAGCTCGCGCGTGAGAGCCTGAACCCGGACCTCGAGGTGATCGGCATCCTGCTGAACCTTGCGGACATGCGGACCGTTCATTCGCGCGAGGCGCTCGCGTCGCTGCAGGAGCGGTTCGGCGAGCTCGTGCTGGACACTGTCGTGCGCTCGTCGATCGCTTACGCCGAATCGGCGGAGCGGGCGCGCTCGATCGTGGAGCTGCGCCCCGACCTCGGCGCCGACTACGTCCAGGTCGCGGGCGAACTGCTGGACCGTATCGGCGACCTCGCGCCGGCCCGTTCGCGGCTCGAGGCGCTCACCTAGAGCGCGCGGACCGTCAGCCCGGCCTCGACGAACGGCGTGTCGAGGATCTCGGCCCAGCCGTCGGTGCGTTCGGCGAGCTCGCCCCGCACCGCCTCGACGTTCTCCTGCAGGCACCAGATGAGCACGGTCGGCCCCGCGCCGGAGATCGTGCCGCCGAGCGCGCCGAGCTCGCGCGCGCCGGCGGCGAGCCGCGCGGAGCGCGGGTACAGATGCGCGCGCTGCGTTTCGTGCAGGCGGTCGGCGAGGGCCCCCGCGACGGCGTCCCAGTCGCCGCGGGCCAGGCCGAGCGTCAGCAGCGCGCCGTGCGCGACGTTGAAGACCGCGTCGCCGAGCGGCACCTCCGCGGGCAGCGCGGCGCGCGCCCGTCCCGTGTCGACGGCCTCGCCGGGGACGGCCGCGAGGGCCGTCAGCCCCGACGGCGGCGCGAGACGCCTCGCGCCGCCGTCGGCGCAGATCACGAAGCCGCCGTGCAGCGCGGCCGCGGCGTTGTCGGGGTGCCCCTCGATGTCGGCGGCGAGCGTGAGCAGGTCGGCGCCGAGGTCGTACAGCGCGTCCGCGGCGGCGAGGCCGGCGAGCGTCGCGGCGGCGCTCGAGCCAAGGCCCCCGGAGAGCGGGATCTGCGAGCGCATCGTGAAGCCGACGGAGCCCGCGTCGTGGAGCGTCGCGAAGGCCCGCACGCAGAGGTTCTCGCGCCCCGCCGGCACCGCGAGCTCCGTCGCGAACGAGAAGGGCTCGCCGTCGACCACCTCCAGTTCGAGCGCCGGCGCGAGCGCCGCCGCCATGCAGTCGAAGCCGGGCCCGAGGTTCGCGCTGGAGGCCGGGACCCGGACCAGCACCCTACGGCTCACCGAGCACGGCCTCCTCGATCGCGTCGCTCCGCGCCTCGCACTGGATGATGCGCCCGTCGTTGTTGGCGATCGCGGTGTCGGGGTCCTTCAGGCCACGCCCGGTGAGCACGCACGCGACGGTCTCGGCGCCCTCGGCGCCGTACTTCACGAGCCCCGCCACGGCGGCCGCCGAAGCGGGCTCGCAGAAGACGCCTTCGCGCGCGGCGAGCAGCCGGTAGGCGGCGAGGATCTCCGCGTCGCTGACGGCGCGGATCGCGCCCCGCGACTCGGTGACCGCGTTCATCGCGTCCTCCCAGCGCACCGGCTTGCCGATACGGATCGCGCTGGCCACGGTTTCCGGGTGCTCGACCGGGTGGCCCAGCACGAGCGGCGCGGCGCCCGCGGCCTGGAAGCCGAACAGGCGCGGCGCGGCGCCGACCTCCTTGAAGCCGCGCCAGTAGGAGGTGATGTTGCCTGCGTTGCCGACGGGTATGCAGAGCAGGTCCAGTTCGCCGGCGAGGTCGACGTCGAGCTCGAACGCGGCCGTCTTCTGTCCTTCGATGCGGTACTCGTTGACGGAGTTGACGAGCACGATCGGGTGCGTCGCGGTGAGCTCGCGGACGAGCTCGAGGGCGCGATCGAAGTTGCCCTGCAGCGAGATGACGCGCGCACCGTGCATCAGCGTCTGCGCGAGCTTGCCGAGCGCGATCTTGCCCTCGGGGACGATCACGGCGCACGTTATGCCCGCCCGCGCCGCGTAGGCCGCCGCGCTCGCCGCCGTGTTGCCGGTCGAGGCGCACATGACCGCGAGGGCGCGGTCGCGCACCGCGGCGCTGACGGCGCACGTCATGCCGCGGTCCTTGAACGACCCGGTCGGGTTCGCGCCCTCGAGCTTCAGGTAGACGTCGGCGCCGACCAGCTCGGACACGTGCGGCGCGCGGACGACAGGCGTCGACCCCTCCTGCAGCGTGATGACCCTGTCGGCCGCCTCGAAGGGCAGGTGCTCCTGCCAGCGCTCGATCAGCGGCACGTGCGGCGGCGTCACACGAACTCCTCTTCGATCACGCGGATCGTGCGGGGCCGCTGGCGCACGAAGTCGAAGCGTACGGTCTCGTCGACCGCGTCGCGCAGGCGCGACTCGACAACCGGATGCGTGATCATCACGAGCCGCGCGCTCTCGCCCATCCCGCGCTGGATCACGGACTTGATCGACACGCCGTGCTCGCCGAGCACGGCGGTCACGGCGGCAAGCACGCCGGGGCGGTCGGCGACCTCCATGTGCAGGTAGAACGCGCTCGCGACGTCGCGTACGAGCTCCATCGGCGTCGCCGGCGCGGGCCGCCACGTCCCGGGCAGCATCGCGCCGACGACGTCGCCGAGGACGGCGCTCGCCGTCTGCATGCCGCCCGCGCCGGGACCCGACATCGTGATCTCGGTGATCGCCTGCGACTCGACCGTGACGGCGTTGAAGGAGCCGGTGACTGACGCGAGCGGGTGGCCGGCGTACAGGAACGCGGGGTGCACGCGCACCGACAGGCCCCCGTCGATCCGTTCGGCGGTGCCGATCAGCTTCAGGCCGAGCCCGAACTCGCGCGCGTACTCCAGGTCGTCGCTCTGCAGGTGCTCGATCCCTTCGTAGGGGACCTCGTCGAGTCGCACCGGCGCGCCGAACGCCAGGCGCGCGAGGATCGCCATCTTCGCCGCGGCGTCGCGACCGGACACGTCGTCGGAGGGGTCGGCCTCGGCGAACCCCTTCTGCTGCGCCTCCGTGAGGGCGTCCTCGTAGGAGAGGCCGCGCTCCATCGCCGAGAGCACGTAGTTGGTGGTGCCGTTCACGATTCCGTGCACCCGCTCGATGTGCGCCGCGGCGAGCGAGCCCTCGATGACGCGGATGACGGGGATCACGCCGGCCACCGCGGCCTCGAAACGCAGCTGGACGCCCGCGGCGGCGGCCGCGGCGAAGAGCTCCTCGCCGTGTTGCGAGAGGAGCAGCTTGTTGGCGCTGACGACCGGCAGGCCGGCCGCGAGCGCCGCGAGCACGTACTCGCGCGCCGGTTCCAGGCCACCGATCAGCTCGACCACGAGGTCGCTCGCGGCGAGCAGCTCGCCGAAATCGCCGCGGCTCTGCGTGAGCACGCCCGCGAGCACCGGGCGGCGCCCCGTGAGCCGCTCGATCGCGTCGGCGCGCTCCTCGAGCAGCGCCGCGAACGGCGCGCCGACGTTGCCGTGGCCGAGCAGCGCGACGCGGAAACCGCCCTGCTCAGCCGACATCGCGTGCCGTCAGCTCGTCGAGGTGCTCCCGACGCACGACGAGCCGCGCGTCGCCGCCGGAGCAGAAGACGACGGGCGCGCGCGGGACGCCGTTGTAGTTGTTCGCCAGCGAGTAGCCGTACGCCCCGGTCGCCGGGGTCACGACGACGTCGCCGCGGCGCGGCGCGTCGAGCATCGCGTCGCCCACGATCACGTCGCCGGACTCGCAGTGCTTGCCGGCGAGCACGCAGCGCGTCGCGCCGCCGAGCCGGTCGGCGACGTGCGCTTCGTAACGGGCGCCGTAGAGCATCGGGCGCATGTTGTCGGACATGCCGCCGTCGACGGCGACCCAGCGCGAGACGTTCTGCTTGACGGTCTCGACCGTGTACAGCGTCACGCAGCTGTTCGCCGTCACCGCGCGTCCCGGCTCGATCAGGAGCCGCCCTGCGGGCGGGAAGCCCGCGCGCGCCGCGCCGCCGATGAGCGCGCGCACGTACGCCTCGATCGTCGGTGGCGGCGGCTGGTCCGCGGTGTAGCGCACGCCGAGGCCGCCGCCGAGGTCCCAGACCGCAAGGTCGGCGAACTGCGCGAACGCCGCGACCTCGCGTTCGAAGGGCGCGAGCTCGAGCAGCTGCGAGCCGATGTGGGCGTGGATGCCGACGGGGCGCAGGCCGTCGATCGCCGCTGCCTGCGCAAGTGCGGCGCGGGCGCGTTCGGGTTCCATGCCGAACTTGGAGTCCGCCTGGCCGGTGGAGATCTTCTCGTGCGTGCGCCCGCTGACGTCGGGCGTGACGCGCACCAGGACCTCCTGCTCGGCGCCCGGCGCGAGCTCCGCGAGCACGGCGAGCTCGTCCTCGTTGTCGACGACGATCAGCGCGACGCGCTCGGCGAGGGCGCGTTCCAGCTCGCGGCGCGACTTGGCGTTGCCGTGCACGACGATTCGCTCGGGCGCCACGCCCGCGGCAAGCGCGATGTGCAGCTCGCCCGCGGATGCGACGTCGCACCACAGTCCCTCGGCCGCGAGGACGGCGATGACGGCGGTGCAGGGGAACGCCTTGGACGCGAAGACGATCGCCGCGTCGGGCCGGCCCGCCCCCCGCGCGGCGGCGCGGAACTCGCGCGCCCGGTCGCGCAGGTCCTGCTCGGCGACCACGAACGCGGGCGTGCCGAACTCGCGCGCGAGCTCGAGCGTGTCGCAGCCGCCGACCTCCAGTCGGCCGCGCTCGTTGACGCGGCTGTCGGCGGGGAAGGCAGGCGATAGCTGGACGGCGGTCGGCATCGACGTGGGATTATCGCGGCGCGCTCAGGCCGTCGTCGGTCGCAGTGCGCGCGTGCCGCCGCGGGCCTCGATGAGAGGCGGCCACGAGATCACCTCGTACGCCCGCTCCGGCGGGTGGCCGAGCACTTCCGGACGGCGCCAGTCGAGCGCTGCGCAGGCCAGGAAACGCAGCGCGAAACGGACCCCGAAGGTCTTGCTGGGGATCCCGCCGATGTGGACTTCGGGGTGCATTACAGGGGCGCCGCGGCGGGCTTCACTTTAGGGCACCCGAATCTGCGTCTGCCACAATTCCCGTGATGGCCGAGGGCAAGCCCAGCTTCGGAAAGGACGGCGGTCTGCAGGCCCGCATGGTGCTGACCATGTTCCTGCTGGGCCTGGTCTACGTCGCCTTCATCGTGGCGTTGATCGCGGCCGGAGCGGGCGCCGCGGTGATCGTCGTGGTGGCCCTCGTGCTGCTGATCCTGCAGTACTACACCGCCGACAAAATCGCGATGGCGACGATGCGCGTCAAAGAGGTGACGCCCGAAGAAGAGCCCGAGCTGCACCAGATCGTCGACCACCTGTGCATCCAGGCGGACATCCCCAAGCCCCGTGTCTGCGTGATGGAACACCCGATGCCGAACGCGTTCGCGATGGGGCGCAACAGGAAGGCCACGACGGTGTGCGCGACGCGCGGCCTGCTCCAGCTGCTCGAACCGGCGGAGCTCGAAGGCGTGATGGCGCACGAGATCACGCACATCGTCAACCGCGACGTGATGGTGATGACGCTCGCGAGCTTCTTCGCGACGCTCGCCTCGCTGATCATGCAGTTCGCGTTCTTCTTCGGCGGCGGCTACGGCCGCGGCGGGCGCGAACAGGAGCAGGACATCGAGATCGTTCTGATCGCGTCGGTGATCGTGTACGCGCTCTCGTTCCTTCTGCTGCGGGCGCTCTCGCGCTACCGCGAGTTCGCCGCCGATCGCGGGTCCGCCGTCCTCACGGGCCGTCCGTCGGCGCTCGCGTCGGCGCTGATCAAGATCAGCGGCACGATCGAACGCGTCCCCGCGCAGGACCTGCGCACGGCCGAAGGGATGAGCGCGTTCTTCATCATCCCGGCGCGCGCGAAGGGGTCGCTGATGAACATCTTCTCCGACCACCCGACGCTCGAAAAGCGCCTCGCCGCGCTCGACCGGCTCGAGGCGCAGCTCCAGGGCACCGCCTCCTGAGCGTGGGTCTGCGCGACATCATCACCGGCCGCCACCAGGTCAAGGGACCGGCGCCGGATCACCTCTTCGCGATCGCGACGGCGTACGTCGATCTCGCTGCGGAGCACAACATCACCTCGACGGGCCACGCCGCGATCGTCTTCCAGGCGCTGCAGAACGCCGACTTCGAAGCGCTGCTGAAGGAAGTCGAAGAGATCGTCACCGCGACCGGCGGCGAACGGCAAATGAACATCTCGGCCGAGACCGACTCGTTCGGCTACCGCTGGCTGATCCTCGACTGTGGCGCGGACCCGAACGGCGTCGAAGACCTCGCCGTCGGCATCAACGCCGTCTCGGGGTCGATCGAGACGGGTGGCTACGGCGAGCGCATCCTCTGCGCCGTCTTCTCGTTCCGCGACGGCTCGGCGCAGCCCGTCTACTTCATCTACAGCTACAAACGCGGCACCTGGTACCCGTTCGTGCCGACGGGGCAGGAGAAACGCGCGACCGAGCGCGAGCTCCAGATCAAGGCACGCGTCGGCAACGAACTGCCGATCGAGCCGGAACTTGAGCGCTGGTTCCCGCTGTGGGGAATCCCGCTGTAGCTAGTCGGGGATCAGCCCTTCGCCGGTGAATTCGCCGGACGCCTCGGCGAGCGTCGTGTCGGACGGCGGCAGGATCACCTGCGAGGGCTCGAGGTCGTCTTCGTCGAGCGGCGCGCCGGTGCGGACGAAGTCAAGCAGCGCCGCGTAGCGCGCCGCGAACTCGGCCTGGTCGGCGGCGCTGACCGCCTGCTGCACGGCCTGCTCGAGCTCGTTGAGTCTGTCTTCTTCCGAGTCGTCGAGGCGGAACTGTCCCTCGCCCGAGATGCGGACGATCACGACTGCCCACCGGCCTCGGCGCCCTCGCCGGAGGCGATCTGCGGCGCCTTGTCGCCGCCGCCGAGTTCGGACTTCATCTTCGCGAGCTCGTCGTCCACTTCCGGCTTGGAGGAGAGCTGCTTGAGCTGACGGTCGATGTCGTCTTCACCGGGCCCGAGCGCCGTGAGGTCTTCGAAGGTGCCGGCCGATTCGAGCTCGCTCACGGCGTCGGCGCGCGCCTTCATGTTTTCGGTCTTGTCGACGGCGCGCTGCATCGCCAGGCCGACGTCGGCCATCTGCTCCCCGACGCCCGTCGCCGCCTCGGAGATGCGGACCTGCGCCTCGGCGGCGGAGTACTGCGCCTTGATGACCTCCTTCTTGGTGCGGAATGCTTCGATCTTCGCGCGCAGCTTCTGCTCGGAGTCGGTGAGCTTGGTCTGCTGTTCTTCGAGTTCGGTGACCTGCTGGTCGAGCGACTGCAGCTCGGTCTGGGCGACGTTCTTGCGCTCCAGCGCCGTCCGGGCGAGTTCTTCGTTGCCGGCGGCGAGCGCCTGGCGGGCCTGGGTGTCGAGCTTGACGACGCTCTGCTGGAGCGTGTTCTCCTGCATCTGCAGGCGCTTCTTCGCCGTCACGACGTCGGCGATGCCCTTCTTGACGTTCTGCAGCTGTTCGACCTGCTTCTGGTAGCTGTAGTCGAGCGTCTCGGCCGGGTCTTCGGCTTTGTCGAGCAGCTTGGAGACCTTCGCCTTCACGACCGTGGACATCCGTCCGCCCAAGCCGGCCATCTTTTCCTCCTATCGCTTTCGCCGTCAGCCCGGCCGTGCGGCCGGGGCATGGAGCAAGCGTAGCCGAGTCAGTCGCCTAAAGGCCGACCGGGTGGCGCTTCACGAAGCCCGAGTTTTCCGGGCGCAGCGGCCGCCAGCGGGGCCCTTCGAGGTTCGACGGGTCGAAGGCCGGGCTCGTGTCGAGCCGCAGTCCCGCGATCGTCATGTAGGCGTGGCCGGCGTTGGCGAAGATCGTCACCCAGCGACCGATGCCCGCCTTGCCGTACGACTCGAATTCAGTCGAGTCCTCGGGGTGCTCGAGGCGCCCGCCGCCGTGCAGCGCGAACGAGACCGAGCCCGAGCAGTCGTAGCCGCGGCTGATGAACGACGCGTGGCCGCCGCCGTAGATGTACGGCTTGCCGATCAGGTGGTTGCCGGTCCAGATCATCTCCTGGACCGCGGCCGGCGCGCGCATCGGCGCGGCAGCCAGGCCGTGGATGTAACGCGCCCGTTCGCCGGGGACGAGCAGCTGCGGCAGCCCTTCGCGTGCCGGCGTGTACGTGCTGAAGGTCGCGCCGCCGTTGGACGCGACGGTCGAGGTGCGGCTGGAGGCGGGCACGTACGGGACGACCTGGCCGTCCGTCTTGCGCACGTAGACGGGCCCCCTGTAGGCGATGTTCGTCGTGCGGGCCGTGATCGGCGCGTCGCGGATCGCCTTCTTCTTCACCGCCACCGGCACGGGCGGGGCCGGCGTGCCGGATTCGACGGTGGTACCACCGCTTCCCTGCGCGGACGCCGCGGCCGGAGCGCCCCCCACTACTGCAACTGCGCATATGGCAATACACGTATTACGCAAACGCACCGTCAACCTCGATCTCGTGGCCTGCGGGGTTAGCTGACGGGCTCGCGCAAACTTTCCGTGCGCTTCCCGCGACTCATGCGCGGGTTTCGCCCCAACTACTTGGGTCCCCCGTTCCCTGTCTTCCAGACAGAGATTCGGCTTTCGACGCGGCACCCTAGCACGATGCATGGACGGTTGCACCGGTTGACGTCGTTCGTGCGCTGGCGGGGCCGCTAGGGTGGACCGGCGTGGGCGTGAGGTTCAGAGTTTTCGCGGCGACGACCGCCGTCCTCGCCCTTGCCGGCTGCGGCAAGTCCGAATCGGCTGTCACCGGCGACGCCGGCGGCCCGATCCGCCACGTCGCGCCCGTTGCCCCGCAGGGGGCCGTGAGCGTCGCGACGCGCAACACCACGCGCGTCGGTGGCGCCGGGCCGGCGCAGGACGCCGCCGCCGTCGCGCGCACCGTCTATCCCGCGCTCACCGCAGCGACTCGGCCGCACGTCGTGGTCCTCGTCGACACGGACGACTGGGACGCCGCGCTCGCCGCGTCCTCCCTCTCCTCCGCGCCGCTGAACGCGCCCCTGATCTACAGCGAAGGGGGAGAACTGCCCCAGGTCAGCGAACAGACGCTGCAGTCGCTCGCGCCGTCGGGCAGCGCGACGCTCGCAGGCGCCCGCGTGATCCGGATCGGCGGCGCCGCGGCGCCCGGCCAGGGCCTGCGGACGCTGCACGTGCCGTTCTCGCAGGCGGCGGCGGGGGCGGCCGCCGTCGCCGAAGTGCTCGCGCGCGTGAACGGCAAGGCGCGCCAGGTGATCGTCGTCAACGACGGCGAGCCGCCGTCGCAGCTGATGGCGGCGGCGGGGCTTGCGGCCGAGAGCGGGGCGCCGATCCTCTACACGGGCGCCGCGGCCGTGCCAGCGCCGACCGTCGCCGCGCTCCGTTCGCTGCACCACCCCGCGATCTACCTGATCGGCTCGACGACGCTCGCGCCCGTCGCGATCGCGACGCTCGAGCGCTACGGGACGGTGAAAATCGTCTCGCCCGGCACGAGCGGGCACGAAGCGGACTCCAACGAGGCGATCGCGATCGCCCGCTACACCGACGGCGCGTTCGGCTGGGGCATCCACGAACCGGGGCACGGTCTCGTCTTCGCCCGCTCGAACCGGCCGCTCGACGGTCCCGCGGCGGCGCTGCTGTCGGCGACCGGGGACTACGGCCCGCTGCTGCTGCTCGAAAGCGCCGACACGCTGCCGGCCGGGCTCGCCGCCTACCTCGCGGACATCCAGCCGGCATACGCGTCGGCGCCCGAATACCGCCCCGTGCGCGGGGTCTACAATCACGGCTGGGTGATCGGCGACGAATCGGCGATCGCCTCGACGACGCAGGCCGAAATCGACACGCTGCTGGAGATCAGCCCGCGTCGTGCCGGTACCGAAGAACTACAAGGCGAATAGCGAGGTCGGCGTGAGCGAGGCGGAGGACCCGGCACTGAAGGGCCGCGAGGTGACGATCGAGGACGTGCGCCGCCTGATGGGCGCGTCGACGCCCCATTTCGCGCTGCAGCTGCGGGCGCGCATCGCGGCGCTGATCCGTGGCCTGCCCGCGGACGACCCGGCGCGGCTGGAAGGCGAACGCGAGATCGAGCGCCTCGAGAGTCTCGGCTTCACGGGCGAGGTGCGCGGCGGGCGCGACGACGAGCGCCCGATGCCGACGCTCTCGCTCTAGGCGCGTCCTGCGGCGCGCACGCGCTCCTGGCGCGCCTTCGCGAACCGCGCGCGAAGCCAGCGCACGAGCAGCAAGAGCACGGCGGCGTCGAGCGCGAGCAGCGCGAAGTTCAGGACGCGCGGAACGGTCGTGACCGCGGCGACCGACAGCACGATCGCGCTGTGCAGCACGATCACGGGGATCACCGCGAGGAGCGTCACGTGCGAGCGGTAGCCCGAGAAGTGCTCGCGGATCGAGACCTCGATCGTGCCGAGCGCGACCGCGCCGACGCCCGCGACGATCGTCGTCACGTTGCGTTCGGGCCCGCGGACGAGTCCGACGAGCACCGCGATCGCGCCGACGAAGATGAGGATCTCCGAAAGCGGCCAGGGGTGCCACGGCGCGTCGGGGCGCTCGCCGTACGCGCCGATCTCGCGCGGCGCCGGGCGCGCGTCGCGCGTCTCGCGCGCCGCTGTCGGCGCCGGCCGGCGCTCGGGCCGCTCCGCCGTCACGGACGGGGCGGCGCCGCGCGCGCGTCGCTTTCCGTGTTTGCGCTTGGCCACGCCGTCAGCGTAGATGCCTCCAACGCGGGCCGTATGCTCTGGCGCGTGGCGCCGGAGGCTTCGCAGGGCACACCGCAGGGCATCCCGGGCTCCCGGCTCGCGGGACCGTTCGCGGTCGGGCGCTATGCCGCGGCGCTGCGCGAGCGCCTGCGCTCGATGGCTCGCGTGCAGCTGATCGGCGAGCTGGTGAACCTTCGCCTGAGCGCGAACCGCGCCTACTTCGAGCTGCGCGACGAGGCCGGCGCGGTGCCCTGCAGCGCGTGGCGCTCCGACTGGGAGACGATCCTCGCGAAGGCCGGCGGCGAGGTCGCCGAAGGCACGCAGGTCGTCGTCGCGGGCGGACCGGACTACTACGCCGGCAGCGCCCAGGCGTCGCCGTCGTTCTCGTTCTCGGTGACCGACATGCGTCTCGCGGGCGAAGGGGACCTACTCGCGCAGGTCGAGCGCCTGCGCCGCGTCCTGCGCTCCGAGGGGCTGCTCGAGCCGCAGAAGCTCCTGCCCCGCGCGGCGCTGCCGCGGACCGTCGCGGTCGTCACCGCGGAGGGCAGCCGCGCGCAGGGCGACATCGCCGCGGCGCTCGAGCGGCGCGGCTGGCGCGGGCGCCTGGTGTGGGCCTTCACGCCGGTCCAGGACCGCCGCGCGGCGCCGCAGATAACCGCGGCCCTAGGCGCCCTCGCCGGCAGCGGCGAGGTCGACGTGATCGTCGTCGCGCGCGGCGGCGGCTCGGTCGCCGATCTGCTCGCGTTCAGCGACGAGACCCTGTGCCGCACCGTCGCGCTGCTCGCGGTGCCCGTCGTCGCTTCCGTCGGACACCACTACGACCACACGCTGCTCGACGACGTCGCGGCCGTGTCCTGCTCGACACCGACGCATGCCGCGGAGGCCGCGGTGCCGGTCGACTGCGGCGCCGAGCGCGAACGCACGCGGCGCGCCGCCGCGCACCTAAGCAGCGGGGCGCGGCGCGCGATCCTGCAGCGCGCACGGCACCTCGCGCTGCTCTCCAGGGCCCCGGCGAGCCGGCTCGACGGGCAGCGCACACGACTGCACCAGATGCTGCGCGAGCTACGCGCCTCCTCGCAGCGCTCGCTGCGCGAGCGGCGCCGCTCGCTGCACGAGCGTGCCGCGTCGGTCACGGGACGCGCGCGCGTCACGAGCGCCGAATGCCGCGGACGGCGCCGCGTCGAGCTCGAGCGCCTCGCGCTCGCGCTCGACGCGCACGACGTGCAGCGCACGCTCGAGCGCGGCTACGTGCTCGCGAGCCGCGACGGCGAGCCCGTGACGCGGGCCGCACAGGTCCCCGCCGGCAGCGTGCTCGCGCTGCGCTTCGCCGACGGCGAGCGAAGGGCGACGGTGGGGCCGTGAGCGAGGAGCAGCAGCTCTCCTACGAGCAGGCGAGCGCGCGGGTCGAGGAGATCGTGCGCCGCCTGGACTCCGGTGAGGCGTCGCTGGCCGAGACGCTCGCGCTCGTGAAGGAAGGAAAGGCGCTGATCGAACGCTGCGCCGCGGAGCTCGAGAGCGTCGGCGGCGAGCTCGAGGAGCTGCGCCTCGACGAGCTCGTCGCGCGCCTGGAAGAGCGCGGCGGATGAGCTCCGACTTCGAGGGCCTCGCGGCGCTGCCCGTGAGCATCGAGCGTTACGAGCTCGAGCCGCTGCGCCAGCAGGTGTCGAGCTCCTTCGAGCGCCTCAGCACCGAGATCCACCTCTTCGGCCGCGGCGAGGAAGGGGCGGGCGAGGACGTGACCTACGACGCCGTCGACCACGAAGTGCTCCAGGCCGAGGGGCCGACGCTGCCGCTCGCCGGCGATTACACGATCGGCTCGTTCTGCGCGCACGTCGGCACGCTCGACCTCTTTCCGCGCGAGCCGGCCCGGGCGGTGTCGCGGCGCTACCGGCGCTGGGCGTACGAGTCGGCGGCGCTCGACCTCGCGCTGCGCCAGGCCGGCATGGACATGCAGCAGGCCGTCGGGCGTCGCTGCGAGCCGCTGCGCTTCGTCGTCTCGCTGCGCCTCGGCGAGCCGCCGTCGCTGGAGCCGATCGAAAGACGGCTGGCGATCTCGCCGACGCTGCAGTTCAAGCTCGACCCGACGAGCTCGTGGGACGACGAGCTCGTCGCGGAGCTGGTGCGGACCGGCGCCGTCGCGTCGGTCGACCTGAAGGGCCTTTACGTCGGCTCGATCGTCGACCAGCCGCCCGACGCGGCGCTCTACCGTCGCGTCGCCGAGGCGTTCCCCGACGCGTGGATAGAGGACCCGGCGCTGAACGACGAGACCGACGCGGTGCTCGCCCCCTACAGCGACCGCTTCTCCTGGGACGCGTCGATCCACAGCGTCGCGGACATCGAGGCGCTGCCGTACCCGCCGCGGATGGTCAACATCAAGCCCTCGCGCCTGGGTGGCCTCGAGTCGCTGATGGGCGCGTACGCCTACTGTGCCGAGCACGGCATCGGCTGCTACGGCGGTGGCCAGTTCGAGCTCGGTGTCGGGCGCGGGCAGATCCAGTACCTCGCGTCGCTGTACCACCCCGACGGCCCCAACGACGTCGCGCCATCGCCCTACAACCTCGTCGAACCGCCCGCCGGCCTGCCCGGCAGCCCGCTCGAGCCGCGCCCCGCGGCGACGGGCATGCGCTGGACCTGACGGACGCAACTTTCCTCGCGGCCAACTGTTCGCGGTCCAAGGGCGCTACCTTGCCAGGAACCGCCCGACGCGCGTTCGGCGCGGTGGAGGTTTGTGCAGCTTGACGTCAATGGAGCGCGCCATTCGAATCCTTTCGCGCGCGACGGCGATCGCAGTCGCGTTGCTCGCCGGCGCCGTGGCGCAGGCGTCGGCGGGGTCCGGTGCCGTCGCCCCCGAAGAAGCGCGCATCACGGCGGTCAACTGTTATCCGGCAGCGCACTGCGGCGCCAACGCCCACATCGTCTGGGTCCACGGCACCCTGGAAATCCAGGGAACGGCGATCGGCGAAGGGATGGAAGTCCTCTTCCCCGAGCGTCGCCTGGGCCTGATCGGCCCGGGCTCCGCGCGGGCGACGCTGCGCGAAGAAGGCTCGCGCCTGCTCGTCTCGGTGCCGCCCGGCGCCCACTCGGGCGACGTGGAGGTCGTGTACCCCGGCGGGCACACGCCGGCCTACGGCCCGATCATCCTGAGCGGAAAGCGGCTTCACCCGCCGCCCGCGAGCTCCCCGGGCGGCCCGTTCGCGTCGAAGGGCATGTGGATCTGGTACGTCCGCGACTCCTCCGGCGGCAGCGCCGCGGCGATCATCGCGAAGGCGCACGCGACGGGCGTGCGGACCGTCTACATCAAGAGCGCTGACGCCGCCAACTACTGGCCGCAGTTCTCCTCGCCGCTGATCGCCGAGCTGCATGCCGCCGGGCTGAAAGTGTGCGCCTGGCAGTACGTCTACGGCACGCGGCCCGCCGCCGAGGCCGCCGTCGGCGCGCGCGCCGTGAAAGCGGGTGCCAACTGCCTCGTGATCGACGCCGAGGAACAGTACGAAGGCGAGTACGCCGCCGCCCAGACCTACATCAAGGACCTACGCGCGAGCATCGGCGCGTCCTTCCCGCTCGCGCTCGCGTCGTTCCCGTGGATCTTCTACCACCCGTCGTTCCCCTACTCCGTCTTCCTCGGGCCCGACGGCGCCCAGTACAACCTGCCGCAGATGTACTGGAAGGCGATCGGCGTCTCGGTCGACTCCGTCTACGCGTACACGTACGTCGACAACCGCATCTACCGTCGGCGGATCTTCCCGCTCGGCCAGACCTACGAACACGTCGACCGCTCCGAACTGATGCGCTTCCGCCAGGACGCACGCCTCTACGGCGCCGACGGCTACTCCTTCTGGGACTGGCAGGAAACGATCGCGCGTCAGTGGCGCAACCTCGCCGAACCGCTCCTGCCGGCGCCGGCGAACGCCCACGCGAACGGCGAATACCCGCTGCTCACGTCGCGCGCCGAGCACAGCGACGCCGTGCTGTGGATGCAGGAGCACCTCGCGACGGCGATCGCCGCACAGCCGACGAACGGCATCTTCGAAAAGAAGACTGTCGCGAACCTGATCGCCTTCCAGCACGCCCACGGCATCGCGCCGACCGGCACCTGCGAAGCGGCGACATGGAAGGCGCTGCTGGCGCTCGCGCCCGTCAACGTCGTCTGGACGGGCCGCACGCACCCCTCGACCTGAGCGCGACGCCCCCCGAGCGCGAGCGGATAGGGTTCCGGGCCACGGCCCGCACCCCCGCCGGGCGAACGCGACGAACTGGGAGCCATGAGCGAACGAATCGCAATTGCCGGCAGCGGCGCAATCGCGTGCGGCCTGGCCACGACCGCCGCCCACCACGGCCCCGTGCTGCTGCTCGCGCGCTCGCAGGAGTCCGCCGACAGGGCGCGCGCAACCGTCGAAAAGACGCTCGCGCGCATGAAGGCCGAAGTCGACCCAGAGCACGTGCAGATCGTCACCGACGCCGCCGCGCTCGCCGACTGCGAGTTCGTCGTCGAGGCGATCGTCGAGGAGCTCGAGCCCAAGGAACGGATGCTCGGCGAACTCGACGCGATCGTCGGCGGCGACGCGATCCTCGCGTCGACGACCTCCTCGCTGTCGGTCGCGCGCCTCGCGCAGGCGAGCGGCCGCGAGGACCGCTTCGTCGGGCTGCACGTCTTCAACCCGGTGACGCGCATGCAGCTCGTCGAGCTCGTCTTTCCCGACGCCGCGTCGCCCGCGACGCGCGAGCGTGCGCTCGCGCTCTGCGAGCGCTTCGAGAAGACCGCCGTCGTCGTTCCCGACACGCCCGGCTTCGTGGTGAACCGGCTCCTCTTCCCGTACCTCTTCAGCGCCGTGCGCTTCCAGGAAGAGACCGGCATGCAGGCCGAGGACATCGACACCTGCATGCGCCTGGGCGCCGGTCACCCGATGGGGCCGCTCGCGCTGCTCGACCTCGTCGGGCTCGACGTCTCGGCGGCCATCGGCCGCACGATCGGCGAGCAGATCCCGCCGCGCGTCGACGAGCTGATCGCCGAGGGGGCGCTTGGGCGCAAGGCCGGACGCGGCTTTTACGACTACTGAGCGCCGCGAAACTTTTCTGATCCTCTGAGCGGGAATTTAAGCGGCCTTGATGGTCGCGGCGATACTGGGAGATGCGACAACGACAGGTCGCACGCACACCTGCCTCCTCCAGTGCGGCGCCCGGTTCGCCTCCCCCCGGCGGACCGGGCGCAAACTTTTAAGCGTCGGGGCGGTCGTCGCGCGAGGCGACGGGCCGGCGCTCGCGGATACGGACCGCGTCGACGCGGTTGTCGCTCACGGACTCGACGCGGATCGAATAGCCGTCGGCGTTGACGGTGTCGCCGCGTCTCGGCAGCCGGCCGAGCTCGGCGAACACGAAGCCGCCGACGGAGTTGTAGGCGTCGCTGTCGACGGGCAGGTCGAGGCCGTAGTCGGCGAGGTCGCTGATCGCGACGTGGCCGCGGACGAACCAGTCGCCGTTCGCCAGGCGCCGGATCTCGCTCGTGCTGGGATCCGTCTCGTCGGCGATCTCGCCGACGATCTCCTCGACGATGTCCTCGACGGTGACAAGGCCCGCGACGCGGCCGTACTCGTCGGCGACGACGGCGAGCGACGCGCGCCGGCGCTGCAGGTCCGCGAGCAGGTCGTCGAGCGGCTTGGTCTCCGGGATGATGAGGGCGTCGGAGATCAGGCCCGTCAGCGGCGCGTCGGGGCCATCCTGCATGAGGCGGCGCACGAGCGCCGCGACATGCACGATGCCCGCGATTTTGTCGTGGTCCTCTTCCTCGGTCACGAGCAGCCGCGTGTGGCCGCTCGCGACGGAGGTCTCGAGCGCGCTGCCGACGTTCTGCGAGCTGTCGATCGTCACGACCGCCGGTATCGGCGTCATGACCTGGCGCGCCTCCTGCTCGTGCAGGTGAAAGACGCCCGTGAGCATGCCCGCCTCCCCCGGGTCGATCTGGCCGCCGGCGTACGACTCGGCGATCAGTCGCTTGAGCTCGTCGGGCGAGCCGCCGCCGCGTTCGAGGTTCGTGTCGACGCCGAACAGCCGCAGGATCCAGCTCGACACCGCGGTCAGGCCGCGGATCAGCGGCGCGAAGAGCACGGCGAACGCGTTCAGCGGCCGCGCGACGCGGCGCGCGACCGACTCGGCGCGGTCGATGGCGTAGAACTTCGGCACCATCTCGCCCGCGATCAGCTGCGCGATCACGATCATCACGAACGCGGCGGCGGCGCAGATCACCGCCGCGACGCCGCCCGCCGCGGCACCGAACGCTTCGCGCAGCAGCGCGGCGAGCGCCGGCTGGCCGAGCGCGCCGATGGCGATCGACGTGACCGTGACGCCGATCTGGACCGCCGATATGTACTCGTTGACGTTCGCGAGCTGCCTCAGCGCGAGCCCCGCGCCGCGGGCGCCCTCGTCGCGCAGCACTTCCAGGCGCGCGCGGCGCGAACGGACCAGCGCGTACTCGGCGATGACGAAGAACGCGTTGACCGCGATCAGCAGCGCCGTGATGGCGAGCTTGAGCCCGTTCACAGCGAGGGCCGCCGCTGCGGCGGGCCGGGGGGCCTCGGTGAGGCCTTACTTCGGGTCGGTTCCTCTTCTTCTGTCATCGCGAGGGTGACCGCCCAACGGTAGCAATGGGCCGCGTCGGAGTCGCGCGGCGTCGCCCGGGGTACGCTGCGCGGTGCGATGAGGAGCAACCGTTCGATACCCGACGCCGAGGTCATCCCGGTGCTCATCTACCCCGAAGTGCGCGAGGCCGTCGACTGGTTGACGCGCGCCTTCGGGTTCCGCGAGCGCCTGAAGATCGGCGAGGCACACCGCTCGCAGATCAACGTCGGCGAGCGCGGCGCGGTGGTCGCCGCGGACGTGCGCGGCGAACGCGCGCCGCCGCGCCCCGGCGTCGTCACGCACATGGTGATGGTGCGGGTCGCGCGCCTGGACGAGCACTGCGAGCGCGCCCGCGCCGCGGGCGCCCGGATCCTCGACGAGCCGCACGACAACCCGTTCGGGGAGCGCCAGTACGTCGCCGCCGATCCCGCGGGGCACCAGTGGGTGTTCAGCGAATCGACCGCCGACGTCGACCCCGCCGAGTGGGGCGGCGAGCTGCGCGAGCTCTGAGCGGCCCGCTCAGAGCGCGTCGATCTCGCGCGCGAGCGCGACGTCGCGCGCGGTGATGCCGCCCTCGGAGTGCGTGCTCAGCGTGAGCCGCACGCGGTTGTAACCGTGGAGCAGGATGTCGGGGTGGTGGTTGGCGCGCTCCGCGAGGGCCGCGACGCGCTCGACGAACGTGACGGCGGCCGCGAAGTCGGCGAGCTTCCACTCGCGCTCGAGCGCCGTGCCGGCGACCGCCCACGCGCCGTTGGTGCGGGTGAACTCCTCGAGCTCCGCTGCGTCCAGTGTCGCCACATCGTCAGCGTACCCGCATCCGGGAGGCTTAAATTGGGGGCCGTGCGCATCGTCTCTCTCGTGCCCCACGCCACCGAGCTCCTGTGCGCCCTCGGCGTCGGCTCCGAGCTCGTCGGCGTCACCCACGAGTGCGACTACCCGCCGCTCGTGCTCGAGCTCCCGCACGTCACGCGCGACGCGCTGCCGGGCGGGCTGGGCGGCGCCGAGATCGATGCCGCGGTGCGCGAGCGGACAGCCGCCGGAGAATCGATCTACGAGCTCGACCGCGAAGGGCTCGCGGAACTCGAACCGGACCTGATCGTCACGCAGGCCCTCTGCCCGGTCTGCGCGGTCTCCTACGAGGAGGTGTCGGAGATCGCGCCGACGCTCCCGTCGCACCCGGACGTGATCTCCCTCGACCCCCACACCCTCGGCGAGGCGCTCGGCGACATCCGTACGCTCGCGACGGCCACCGAGCGCAAGGACCGCGGCGTCGAGCTTGTACGCGAACTCGCGGACCGGATCGACCGCGTGCGCCTGGCGGTACGCGACGAGCCCGGTCCGCGCGTCGCCGCGCTGGAGTGGCTCGATCCGCCGTTCGCGGCGGGCCACTGGACGCCGCAGCTGATCGAGCTCGCCGGCGGCGAGGACGCGCTCTCCCTGCCCGGCGAGCCCTCGCAGGAGGTGACGTGGGAGGCGGTCGCCGCCGCGGCGCCGCAGGTCGTCGTCGCGATGCCCTGCGGCTACGACGCGGAACGCTCCGCGGCCGAGGCACTGACGTACGCGAGCGAGCTCGCGGCGCTCGAGGCCCAGGTGTACGCGGTCGATGCCGCCGCCTATTTCTCGCGTCCGGGCCCGCGCCTCGTCGACGGCCTCGAGCTGCTCGCCTGGATCCTTCACCCGCAGGCTGTGCCAGAGCCGCCCGCCGGCGTCGCCGCGATCGCCCTCGCGCTCTAGCGAACGGGGCCGCCGGGCACGAAGACGGGCCCGTTTTCGAGGTTTCGGTGCGCGACCTCGACCGCGCCGGCGAAGCATACGACGGCGATCAGGATGCTGATGCCGTAGCCGATCGCGGGCGAGCGCAGCCGGTCGCCGAACTGCAGCGCGGCCATCGTCAGCAGCCCGCCCGCGAGCCCGCCGAGGTGGCCGCCCCAGCTGATCCCGGGCAGCGTGAAGCTGAAGATCAGGTTCAGCGCGATCACCCAGCCGACGCCGCTTTGCATGATCGGGATGCGCCGCTCGTAGAGGACCACGACGACGGCCCCCATCACGCCGAAGATCGCACCCGAGGCGCCGACCGTGATCCCGTGCGGCGTTGTGATCAGCGCGACGAACGAGCTCGCCAGCAGCGACACGAAGTAGACGACGGCGAACTTCAGGCTGCCGATCGCGGGCTCGAGCATCGTGCCGAACACGTAGAGGACCCACATGTTGAACCCGATGTGCAGGAAGTTCTCGTGCAGGAAGCCGCACGTGACGATGCGCCACCACTGGCCGTGCGCCACGCCGATGCCCGGAAGCGTCGGGAAGCTCCCGATGAGGGCGCCTTTTTCGATCAGCGTGCCGCCGGCGCTGCCGCCGAACGTGAACGCGGTCGGACCCTCGAAGAGGAACACGAGGACGTTGATCGCGATCAGCGTGACGGTGACGCGCGGCGTGCGGTTCACCGCCGCCGCGCCGCGGATCACGCGCGTCTTCTGGCTCGCGCACTCCGGACAGCGCATGCCGACCGGCGTCGGCGTCATGCAGTCGGGGCAGATCGGCCGCCCGCAGTTCGAGCACGAAACCCCCGTCTCGCGCCCGGGGTGGCGATAGCAGGTGGCCATCGGGCTTTCAGCCTAGCCGGGCGTTCAGGAGTCGCCGAGCAGCCGGCGCGCCTCGGACCCGAGATCGCGCAGCGTGCTCTCTGCGTTCTCGCGCACCGCCCCTATCGTCGCGGGGCTGCCCTTCGCGCGGCGCCTTGCCCGCAGCAGCACCAGCGCGGTCGCCGCGCTCCCGCCGACGACGAGCGCGGCGGCGGGGCGCACCCAGTGGCGCGGGTCGCGCATCGCCGCGAGTTCCCACGCCTCGAGCTCGCCGGCGGCGAGCTCGGTGATGCTTGTGAGCGTCTCCTCGAGCCGGTCGACGAGGTGTGCGGGCGGCTCGAGCGGCGCGAGCGCTTCGCCGAGCAGGCGTTCGATGTGCGGCGAAACGTCACTCACCGCGGCCCCCGTTCTCGTCGACGATCTGCTCGAGCTGCTTGATCGCGCGGTGCACCAGCACCTTCGTCGCGCCGTCCGAGCGCCCCATCGCACGCGCGATCTCGCGGTTGTCCATCCCCAGCGCGAAGCGCATGATCAGCGCCTCGCGGCGGTCGTCGGGGAGCTGCTCCACGCCTTCGAGGATCCGCGCCAGCTCGTCGCGGCCCTCGACGACCTGCTCGACCGTGTGCGTCGCCGCGATTGGGCTGCTCTCGTCCAGCGGCGCCGAAGGGCGCCGCGAGCGGTCCCTGTAGAGGTTCGCGGCGAGGTTGTGCGCGATGCGGATCAGCCACGGTCGCAGCGGGCGGCCGTTCGACTCCTGCTGGGCGCGCTCGAAGTGGCGGTAGGCCTGCAGGAACGTCTGCTCGGTCAGATCCTCGGCGTCGTGATGGTTGCCGACGCGGTAGTAGGAGTAGCTGTAGACGTCGCGCAGGTGCGCCTTGTAGAGCGCGGCGAACTCCGCGTCGAGCTGCTCCTTGGACTTCGCCGGCACTCATCGCACCCTAAAGCGTCGGCGCGTCCGGCTACGCGGCGTGCGAGCCGGTTCGCAGTGGCTCGGTGTCGGGGTCGACGGGCGGCTCCAGCGGCGGGCGCTCGCCGCCGAGCGCCTCCCACTGCAGCGAGACGTTGTCCCAGATGCGTTCCGTCACCTCGCCCGCGAGCTGCGGCGAGCAGTTCTGCACGGACGGGAAGCGCAGCGCCCGGCCGGCGCGGAGCTTCACCTTGCGGGGCCGGATTCGCCAGCCGCGACGCACGTGCTCGCTTCCCATCACGGCCAGCGGGACGACCGGCGCGCCGCTTTCGAGGGCCAGGCGGCCGATCCCGCGACGCGGCGCCGCGAGCGGCCCGCGCCGGATCCGCGTGCCCTCGGGGAAGATGACCACGCAGTCGCCGCGGTCGAGGATCGTCCGCGCGGTCGCCATCGCGTCGAGGTCGCTCGCGCCGCGGTCTACGGGGAAGGCGCCGAGCGAGTTGAGCAGGAAGGCCTGGACCGGCTTGCTGAACAGCTCGCGCTTGGCCATGTAGTAGATCGGCCGTTTCGTCATCGAACCGATGACGAACGGGTCGAGGAAGCTGCGGTGGTTGGAGGCGATCAGCAGCGGCCCCTCGTCGGGCACGTGGTCGATGCCGACGCGCTTCAGTCGGAAGTAGACGAGGAAGAACGGCAGGAAGAAGAAGCGGACGACCCGGTACAGGAGGGGGTTCACGCCTTTGGCGACGGCGCGCTCGTGGAAAGCGCCGAGCTCGTTCGAGTTGTCCTTCTCCCCCGGACTCACGACACGTTTACACGTACCCGGTGCGGGCGTTACACGCTGCGCTGCTCGGCGGACGTTCGGTTCGCTTTCGCGTGGCGTCGCGGCCGGGGCGGCGGGGCGCCGTCACGGCAGCGGCCACAGGTCACCCGCAGGCTGCCAGGGCTCGCGGTGCCACTCCGCGTACGCCTCGTCGGGGCTCGTCGTGGGCGCCGCCGCCGACGCGCCATACCGTCCCGCCACCTCGCTGACGGGGTAGTCGATCTCGCGCTCGCAGCGCGCGCCGATCATGAGCACGGCGCAGGGGCCGTCGCCCGCGCCTACGAAGACGTGGGCGGCCCCGGCAGGGCAGTGCAGCAGGTCCCACTGTCGCAGCGGCCGCTCCACTTCGTCGACGATCGCGATGCACTCGCCGTGCAGGACGAGGAAATCCTCCTGCGATACCTCGGAGTGGTACATGCCGCTCGGCTGCCCGGGTTCCATGACGCGGACGTTGATGCCGATCTGCGCCCAGCGGGCGCTCTCGGGCTCGAGGTCGATGATGCCGGACCGGCGCGGGTGTCTGCGCCCCGGCGCTTCGGCGATGTTGATGACCGTGACCTCGTCCACGGCGGCGATTCTCGTTGCTGCGCCGCGACGCCGTCAAGGCGCCGCGCGCCGGCGGGCGCGACTCTCGCGAAACACATGCTGTGCCCGTGCGCGCCGACCACCGGCTGCGGCTGGAATGTGAGTTTCGCCGCCCTGTTATGTTCGCGCGTGATGTTTGGTCGACGGGGGCATCGACTTGCGAGGTGGTTGGCGATCGCGCCCGCGGCTGCCGCGGCGTCCTGTGTCGTGGCGACCCCGGCGATCGCCGCGCATCCGTCGATATCCCACCTGGGTATCTCGCCGTCGCTGCTCACTGCGGGCGGCGGGAGGGAGACGCTCACGTTCACGGCTCGCGGCACCAAACGGTGCTCGATCGCGATCTCGCCCGCCCTGCGCGGAGAGCCGGGTAGCGTGCGCTGCGGCAGGGGACGCGTGCGCGTGCGCCTCAGCATCCCCGCAAACCCGCGCCCCTCGATCGCCTCCTACCGGATCACCGTCCGGCCGCGCGGGCGCCGCGCGCCGTCACCGACCACGAGCCTGCGCGTGGCAGCGCAGCCCTTCCGCGTGGCGGTAGGCACCTACCACGCCTGCGCGACCGTGTCGACGGGCCGCGTCGTGTGCTGGGGCGACGGCCACGACGGGATGCTCGGCGACGGCACGGAAAAAGCCAGCGAGACCGGCGTGTACGTCGACGGGATCACCGACGCGTCCTCGGTTGCCACCGGCAGCTACTTCTCTTGCGCACTGCTGCGCAGCGGCACGGTCGCGTGCTGGGGTGAAGACTACTTCGGCCAGCTCGGCGACGGCCAGAACGAAGATGCCGATACGCCGCAGGCAGTACGCGGCGTCACGGGCGCCGTCGCCATCGCCGCGGGCGAAGAGCACGCCTGCGCCCTGCTGTCCTCGGGACGGGTCGAGTGCTGGGGAGACGGGATTGAGGGCGAGCTCGGTGACGGCGGCAACAAGAGCTCCAATCTCGCCGTCGCCGTCGGTGGCGTCACGAAGGCGATTCAGGTCACGGCGGGTTCGGGTGACTCGTGCGCGCTGCTCGCGTCGGGACACGCCGTCTGCTGGGGAGACAACCTGGAGGGCGAGCTCGGCGACGGCAGCACCGAAAGCACGACGACGCCAGTCGAAGTCCGCGGGGTGAGCAGCGCTGTCGAGATCGCCGCGGGATCGGGTTACTCGTGCACCTTGCTGGCGGACGGACACGTCGACTGCTGGGGCGAAAACTTCTACGGGGAGCTCGGCGACGGTGGCACCGAACCCTCGAAGACCGCCACCGCGACACACGAGTCGGCTCGGGCGACGTGGCTCGCCGCCGGCCGCTTCGACGCATGCGTCGTACTCGCTGGCGGCCGCGTCAACTGCTGGGGATCGGGGTCGTACGGTGAACTCGGCTGGGGACGATTCGAAGGTTCTCCCAACCCCGTCGAAGTGGTCGGGCTGACGAGCACGACACAGGTAGCGGGCGGCAACAACGTCGTATGCGCAGTTCCGACGAGCGGGCCCCTCAGCTGCTGGGGCGACGGCGAAGCGGGCGACCTCGGGGACGGCGAAGAAGCCGACTCCGACGTCCCCGTCGACGTGTTGGGCCCGCTTGAACTCTAGGAGGCGCGAGGAGCCGGCGGACCTCGGCTTAGACTCGACGGGATGCCGGAGTAGCTCAGTTGGCTAGAGCGCCTGTCTTGTAAACAGGGGGTCAGGGGTTCGAGTCCCCTCTCCGGCTTCAACATCATCCCTGCAAAACAAGCTTTTTCTACGCGAGCACGACCGACGTTCTCGCTCGTCAAGTGGTTTTGGGTAGCGCATTTGGGTCGCAACCTTGCCACTGCGCCGCCCGATGTACGGATCGTTGAGTCCCTAACGTCCGGATTCCCCGACGACTTGCTGAGTCGTCCGCAACCCATTGCGGCGTCGCCCGGAACGTCTCTAGCCGACCGAACTTGGGGTGCCCGAGGCGGGCAACAGCGGCGCAATCCGCAGGTGGACGAACTTGTCGGTCGCCGGCGCCCACCGATCGTCGTCATGACCGTCGGGGCTGTAGACGACGGCGTGAGCGAGTAAATCCTGCGGTTGTGGATCCGGGGGGGTTGCAAGCACATTGCCCCCGCGCTGAGCGCGATCAGGGACGACACTGAGCGCCAGTGCTCCCGTTATTCGACCACCCAGCTCTCGAAAGATCTCGGGAGGAAGGGTCCACATGACTCCCTGAGCGGCGCCGTGCTCGCTGCTAAACGCCACCTTCCCAGCGGCCCACTCGAAGCCGCTCATCGGGGGGACGCTTGAGAGCTTCAATTGCGCGAGCGCGGACAGCGCACGGGCCGAACCTGCGGACGCTGCTCCTGCGACGGCACCCGCCGCGGACGCGAGCGTGCTCGCGTCCGTCACAAGCGGCTGGATAGCTTGCCAGTCCTTCGCTGCCTTCTCGATGAAGGAGTCTTGGTGGGCGACGGGGCTCATGTAGTTGACCGTGGCGGCGAGCTCCTTTACGCGCCAGCCTCCCCCGAGCGGGAAGAAGAGGTAAACGCGGGCTGCGGGTCGGGGCAGTCGCTCCCAGAGATTGCCCGGGCCTTTGATCCGCCGGAGCGGACCTCCGTCGTCGGGCCTGTGGCCGGGGTGGCCGATCGTCCACCAATACTCGTATACTGGCGCGGGCTGCGCTGACTGCGCGGCCGACCCTGGCGTCGCGCCCGCAGGCACCACCTCTGCAATTGCAGTATCAACGACCGGACTGGTCTCGCCGAAGATCTCGAAGTAAAACGCCTCGGCGCCCTCACCGTCCCACGCGTTGAGATCCTCAGGATGACTGGCCGATTCGATCGTCACGTAGGAAGTGAACCGGACTGTTCGGCCATACGATGGCGACGGGCACCACCCGGGAGACGAAGCGGGTTCAGATCTGCTCGGTCCGGATCACACTTCTCATGTCGCTCGACGCCGCGCCGCTCGCGCACGATTCGCACGATCCCGCTTGAGGCGATCCGCGATCTGCGCGCACATTTGGCCGTAGCGGCCGCTTAGGAACTGATCCGGCAATCGGTCGTCTTCGATGAGGACCGCCTCGAACGGGTCGATGTCGAAGTCCAGAACGACGTCGCGGAACGCCTTGTGTTTGCAGCATCGTTTGAAGATCCGCTCGTTCAGGTTCAGCACAGCGCGAACGCCCTCGCCGGATGTCAGCTCTGGACTGTCGAGGAGAAAGCGAGACCACTGTCTTGTGCATCGGATCGCCGACTTGAGCTGGCGCAGCGCGAGGTCGTCAGTCTTCGCCAGGCCCGAAGCGTTGAACACGCGACTCTCCATGCATCGCTCAGGATGCATGATCCAAACGGTCGCTTCGGAAACGTCATCCCGAGGTGGCAGGTTCACTTCAACGGCCGTGTTCCTCACGTCCCTCGCGGTTAGCCCGTACGGTTGATCGATGAAATCGATCTCGCGTTTGACCCCGTCTCGGTCGACGTACATCACGAGGCCCGTGTTTGGGGTTGAATGGTCCGCCTTAGGTAGTGCCGACTCGCCCTCGACGAGTTCAGCAGCGCGGAGTGCTGATCGAGCGCTCCCCTCGAAGTCTATGTCCTTGCTCGCGAGCCACTCGCTGTCGTCGCGGTCCGCATGTCCGTAAAGCGGCTCGAGGAATCGCTCCCAGAACGCGACGGCTTGACCCCCTACGAGGATGATTCGCCGCTCGTCGGAAAGCGGCTGTAGCAAAGAGATGATTCGCCGCGCTTCGGCGTGCTGTAGTGGCGGCTTTGGCGCCACCTGGCGGCGGTTAGCTGAGCGAGCGCGAGGCGGCGAGCCGGACACGTGCCGAGCCTGCAAGCGACCCGAAGACCTCGTTGTCTTGCCTCAGCTGAGACGCTGACTTGCGGCCAGATGCCCGTGCGTACTCGTCTTCCCGCCGTGAGACTTCCTTCTCACGGGCGCGATCTACAGGAAACATTTTGTCTGCTTGTCCAGGCATAGCTCTCAGTGGACCTCCGGCGCCGTTGTTCACGACCCATAGGACTCCTCGACGAGTATACGCGGAAACCTTACCCCTGAAAAGTCATCATCGGCCTGAGCGGCTGCCATGGTCTCGCGCTGAAGGGGCCCGAATCGTCGTGCCGCTGCCGCTGCTCCTGCCTCTGCCTCTGCCTCTGCCGCTGGCGCTGCCCCGCGCGCTGCCGCTGGCGCCGCCGCTGCTCCTGCCTCTGCCGCTGGAGCTGCCTCTGGCGCTGCCGCCACTTCGCGGCCGTTGCTTGACGTACCTGGCTGTCGTCATCTCTTGCTGGATTCTCCTCGCGGGGGCGCCCACCATGGTGCGCATTGAAGGGCCGACCTGCGGCAAATGAGCCGTTACTACGCGCTTAGGAGGCGAACCGCTCCGCGGGGGCTAGCGACGCTCGCGCTCAGCCTTGCTGCAGCCGCCACCTGCTTGGAGGAGCCGTTCTCCAGTCCCGGCGGAGGCTGCCTGGCGGCGTCGCTGGTGCGGCGGTTCGCTCCGGAGCGGAGAGCGTCGCTCCTGACGAAGCGTGCCGCGTGCTCCGCTGGTACCGTGCGTAATGCGATGCACGTTCGGCGCCCGTCGCCAGCAGTGCTTCTTGCATTGCTCGTCCTCATGTCGGTGGGTGCGGGGGTACTGGTAGCCATCGCCGCCGGGACGGGCGAAGGCTGGTTCGCCGCTCGAACCCGAATTGCTGTTGCGCGTCGGCAGTCCCCGCCGCCCCCTGACCGGGGCAGGTATGCGACTAACGCCGCGGGCGAAACGTACGGCTCGTCGTCCGGCGCGCCACCGGGCCACGAACCCGACCTCGTCGCCGCGTTCGGGCAGACAAGCACCGGCCGGATCGTGTCGGGCTACGTCAAGTCGGCCGAAATGAACGCCTACAACGGCACGAACGTTAAATCGCCACAGGAAGCCGTCGCTTTCGAACGCGAAGCTGCAAGTGTCGGCGAAAGGAAGATCCCGCTCTACTTGAAGAACGGCACCACCGTGATCGGGAGTTTCGAGGTACGCCGTTAGCCGCGTTCGTTCAGGGAAGCGATCCGCTCCGTGGCGGGCATCGGCGCTCGCGCTCACCGTCGCGGCGGTCGTTGCTCTCAGCGCGTGCGGCAACTCGGCTACGCGCTCCGGCACGAGCAGAGGCAAAAGCCACGCCGTCAGCTGCCCGTTCCACGTATTTCGCGGCGGCGTCGGAGTCAGCACTCCAGAAGTAGTGGTCGATAGCGAGGCCGCCAAGCACCACCTCGAACATCAGTGCCGCGGCGTCCCACTCGACATCGTCGTGCACGAAGGGCCGGCCATCATCAACACCCGGATCAACGCCAAGCACCTCGGTGAAGAGATCACGATTCTCACTCGCAGGGTGCGCGAATCCTGCCCCAAGGGATGCGTCGTCACGATCCACCGCTAGCTCTGCCCTAGGTGCCTGGTGATCGGTCCGGAGCCTCAACTCAGGCCACGAACACTTATCAGCCGGTAGCGGGCGCGGCGCTATACGCGGTGACGCTCCCGGGCGCGGGGCAGCGCAGGGCCTCGCGCCTCGCCGAGAGGCTAGAGGCCTGCAAGCAGCTCGCCAGCGGGGATTGTGAGAGTCAACTCCGGCATCTATTCCGGACGGCACCGAGCACCGCCCGCGAGTGCGAACAAAACTGTGAACACGCCGCGCGGTCCACGAAACCAGTTAGCTATTGGCGGCGGTGCGCAGTAGTCAGCGTGGAGTGCCAAGCCTCTCCCGGGCAAGAATCCTATGACCAGGCCGACGAGTGTCTCCCCATCAAATGCCAAATCCAAAGAACGCTCCGCCCTCACAGCATCAGCGCCGCCTGGCCTGGGCCGCCGCCCTACACGCCTCCCTCGCCGCCGCAGCACACGGCGGGTTGCCATGCGGCTGGGCGCGGCAGCCGTAGCCATGGCGCTCGGTGCCTGCGGTGCGACTCGCTCGCCCTCTCGAACCGTCTCGCTCTCAGAAACGCAGAAGGTGGAGAATGTCTGTGGCGCGCTCGCCGCGCGGCTCGCTTCGATCGCCGCGCGGACTTTCAACGCGACGCCGATCCCCGGCGATTACACCCCGCGGACCCGTCTCGCCGCGATAGCCAGGGGCGACCGAGACTCAGCGACGGTCATCCGCGCAACGGCGCGCGAACTTCAGGCGGCTGCTGCGACTAGATCGTCAACGCGAAGCGCCGTCTCATCCCACTTAGCCATGGCCGAGCGGTTCGACCGCTACTCCTCGGCGACGGCGATCGGGACACCGAACGCCGTCATCGCCCACGACCGCCTCCTCGAAAGCGCCACATTAGCCGGGCGCGTCGAGGCCGCCTGCACTCCTGGGGGCGTGCCAATCCCGCGTAGCGGTTGCGCGACACGGTCCATGAATTACTTAGTGATGCAGTAGCGGTTCAGGAGCCGCCAGCGTCGCTTGCCTTTGTGCGAGGAGGTGGGTTGACCTCTACCGCGGTCGCAAGCTAAGGTCGCGGCGGTCTAGGAGACAAGCGGGCGTCGTCGATCGCAACGCGTACAGTGCCGCTCGGCGTCGAAGCGAGTCCCGAGGCGCAACACCGAGACCCATGCAAGAAGTGGTGTTCGCGCCCGGCCCGGCGGGAGCCGCACCCGCCGTGCCGCCTTTAAAACGCGGGCTTGACACGGAGGTGAACGATGCTCCCCCTGACCAGCCACCGAACCCGTCCCGGCTCGATTCTCTTGGCCGCGCTGTCCGTCGCGGCTTGCGCCGCGCTCGTCGCGTGGACGGCATCGGCCAAAGCGAACGGCTGCGCCAACACGTTCACCAACCATTCCGGCGGGAGCTGGTTCACTGCGACGAACTGGTCGACCGAAAAAGTGCCGTCTTCGGGGGAAGAAGTGTGCCTCACCGAATCGGGCACGTACACGGTTGAACTGCGTCAGACGGGTGCGAACGTGACGCTGAAGTCGCTGAAGATCGGCGGCTCCTCGGGGACGGCGACGCTCGAGGTCGAGAGCACGTCCAGCGCCAACGCTGAGCTCTCCACCAGCGAAGGACTCGCGATCACCACGCACGGCGCGCTGGCCATGACGAACGCGCCCGACAAAGACGAAAACACGGTCACGCTCGCGGGACCGATCGAAAACGCGGGCACGCTGACCGTCGAAAAAGGCAACGGGCCGAGCGGCGGCCGCGCGCTCCTGGGCAACGTGACGAACACCGGCACGATCGCCATCGAGAAGAACACCGAATTCAACAGCGAACACGCAACGCTCAAGAACGAAGACGAACTCTCGCTGGCCGAAGGCGTCGACCTGCACGTGAGCGGAAAGGCATCCTTCGACAACGCGAGCGGCGGCAAGCTCACGGCGGCGAGCGGCGCCGACGTGCTCGCGTCGGGCAGCGAAGCGTCGTTCACCGAGGGCGCAGGCACGACGAGCGGCACCCTGCCCGTGATCGTCGACGACAGCTCACTGTCCTACACCGGCACCGGCGCAAGCACGATCGCCGCGCGGGGAACGAGCACGCTGTCCGGCAGCCTCGCGAGCGGACAGACGCTCGAGATTCAGAGCACGTCGGGCGAGAACGCCCAACTCACGGCCGCCGCGAGCTTCACCAACGCCGGCCAGATCACGCTCAGCAACGCGAGCGACGGCGACCAGAACAGCGCCACGCTCGTCGTCGACAAAGGCGAAACGCTCACCAACAGCGGCACGATCGCAAGCGAACCCGGCAACGGCAGCGGCGGAAGCCGCACACTCGCCGGCTCGATCACGAACACCGGCACCATCGAAATCAACAAGAACACCGAATTCAACTCGTCGTCCGCCACGACGCTGACCAACGAAGGCGCGCTCACCATCGCGAGCGGGGTCGCGCTGAGCTCACCGGGCAAAGGAAGGATCGTCAACGCCGCCGGCAGCATCACCGCCGTCGGAAGCGGCGACGTCTCGGTGCACGGCGGCGAAGCGTCGTTCGTCGAGGGCGCCGGCACGACGAGCGGCAGCTTGCCCGTGATCGTCGACGACAGCTCACTGTCCTACACCGGCACCGGCGCGAGCACGATCGCCGCGCGCGGAACGGGCGCGCTCGCCGGCAACCTCGCGAGCGGGCAGACCCTGCTCGTGCAGAGCACAGCGGCCGAGAACGTGCAGCTTACCGCCGCCGCGAGCTTCACCAACGCCGGCCACATCGACCTGACGAACGCGAGCGACGGCGACCAGAACGGCAGCGCGCTCGTCGTCGGCAACGGCGAAACGCTCACCAACTCGGGCACCATCGCGTGCGAACTCGGCAACGGCACCGGCGGGTACCGCACGCTCGAGGGAGCCATCACGAACAGCGGCACCCTGACGATCTCACGGAACACGGAATACGCGCCGAACGCGGCCGCGAACCTCACGAACGAGGGGACCCTCGAAATAGCGAACGGCGCCACGCTCAGCTCACCCGGCAAAGGCAAAGTCGTGAACAGCTCCGGAACGATCGCCGCAGCCGGAAACGGCGGGCTGTCCCTGCACGGCAGCGGAACGTCGTTCACCGAGGGCGCGGGCACGACGAGCGGCACCCTGCCCGTGATCGTCGACGACAGCTCACTGTCCTACACCGGCACCGGCGCAAGCACGATCGCCGTGCGCGGGACGAGCACGCTGTCCGGCAGCCTCGCGAGCGGACAGAACCTGCAGATTCAGAGCACGTCGGGCGAGAACGCCCAGCTCACGGCCGCCGCGAGCTTCACCAACGCCGGCCAGATCACGCTCAGCAACGCGAGCGACGGCGACCAGAACAGCGCCACGCTCGTCATCGACAAAGGCGAAACGCTCACCAACAGCGGCACGATCGCAAGCGAACCCGGCAACGGCAGCGGCGGAAGCCGCACGCTCGAGGGCGACGTCACCAACACCGGCTCGCTCGAGATCAACAGGAACACCGAATTCACCGGCTCGTCTGCGACGCTCGACAACGAAGGCAAACTCGGCATCGCCGAAGCCAGCACGCTCACCGTGACGGGCTCGAGCACCGTGCAGAACAGCAAAGGCACGATCGAAGCCGCCGGCAGCGGCTCGCTGAGCCAGCGCGGCGGCACGTTCGAACAGGGCGCCGGGACGACAGCCGGCACGCAGCCCGTGACCGTCGACGACGCCACTCTGAGGTACGTCGGCGACGGCGCGAGCACGGTCGCGCTGCGCGGCACGAGCGCCCTCGGCGGTTCGCTGCATCCCGGCCAGACCCTGCTGCTGCAGAGCACCAGCAGCGAGAACGACAACATCAGCGCGTCGAGCTTCACCAACGAAGGCAAGATCGTGATGACGAACGCGAGCGACGGCGACGGCAACAACGTGACGCTGAGCCTCGCCGGCGGCACGATTACGAACACCAAGAAGGGCAAGATCGCCGTCGAACACGGTCACGGCGGCACGCGCACAATCGAAGGCTCGATCGACAACGAAAAGACGCTGTTCGTCGCTGCAGGCGCGACGCTGCACCTCGGCGGCACGTTGACCGAGACGAAAAAGGCCACCCTCGAAGTCGAAATCCAGAGTGCTTCGAGCTTCGGGGTCCTCGCGGCCAGCGGCCCGGCGAACCTCGAAGGAACGCTCTCGCTGAAGCAGGCGAAAGGCTTCAAAGGAGCCGAAGGCGAAAAATTCGCCTTCCTCACGGCATCGTCGCGGAGCGGCGCGTTCACGAAGGTGAAGAAGGCGGCGATCAAGAAAACGTCGCTGATGTTCGAACCCGACTACCTCGCGGCCGGCGTGACGCTGGTCATAGTTCCCGCCTGAGCACGGGCCGACGGCGCCGGGGCCGCCGTGCGCGGCCCCGGCGCCGTCCACGGCGGGCGACGCACCAGCGGGCGCCGGCTGCGCGTTCGTCCCGTTGGGTACGTTGGCGCCAACGCGGCCCGCAAGCCGGGCCGGCAAGTGAACGCAGCGACCGAGGAGGTAGGTCATGAGCGAGTCCACCGGTGCCGGTGAGGCAACTGCCGCGAGTCAGGCCGCGTTCAGGGAGGGCGCGACGAGCGTGCGGCATCCGCTGGCGCGCGCGCTGCTCGTGCTCACGGCGACGACAGGCCTCGTCGACGCCGTCAGCTACCTCGGCCTGGGGCACGTCTTCACCGCGAACATGACTGGGAACATCGTGCTGCTCGGCTTCGGGATCGCGGGCAGCGGCGGGCTCCCGGTGCTCGCACCGCTCGTCTCGCTCGGCGCGTTCCTCGCCGGCGCCGCCGCGGGCGGCGTCTTCATCGGGCGCCTCGCCGACCGCCATCCGGCGCTCGTCGCCCGCGCTCTGGCATGCGAGACCGCGCTGCTGGCCGTCGCCGCGGTCGTCGCCGCGGCGGCCACCGTCGCGCCCGGCACCGCGGCCGCCTACGTGCTGATCGTGCTCATGGCCTGCGCGATGGGGATCCGCAACGCCACCGTGCGAAGGATCGCCGTGCCCGACCTCACGACGACGGTGCTGACGATGACGCTCACCGGGCTGGCGGCGGAGTCGCGTATCGCGGGCGGCTCCGGCAAGGGCTCGGCGCGCCGCACGGCGGCGGTCCTGGCGATGCTCGCCGGCGCGATCGCCGGCGGGCTGCTCGTCAAGAGCGCGCTCTTTTTGCCGCTCGTGCTCGCCGCGCTGCTCGCGCTTGCGACGTGGCTCGGGTACGTCCCCGCCGCGCGGCGCCGGGAGCGCGAGGCGCGCGCCTGACGCCGCGCGTTTGCGGGCGTCACGCGGGAAGCCCGCCCGGCGCCGGGTCCGGTTCGGCGCCGGGGCGCAGCGGCGGCGCGCCGACGGCGCACGAGTACGCGGGTTCGCCGCCCGGCCCGCACGCCGTGTCCAGCGTGCCGCGCGGCTGCAGGACGGCGTTGTCGATCGTGAACCAGGCGACCACCGCGCCGACCACGGCGAGCAGCGCGCACGCGAACACGGCGACGTGAAAGCCGTGCGTCATCGCGGCCGGCACGTAGAACCTGTGGCCCGTCAGGCCCGCCAGAGCGGGCAGGAACGCAACGGCGAACAGGCCCGCGACGCGCGCGACGGCGTTGTTGACCGCGGACGCGATACCGGCCCGGCGCTCGCTCGCGCTCGCGAGGACGGTCGCCGTGATCGGCGATACGACAAGCGTGAGGCCCGCGCCGAACACGGCCACGGCCGGAAGCACCGAAGCGGCGTACGAGTCCCCGGGGTCGATCCGGATCATCAGGAACATCCCCGCGGCGACGACAAGCGAGCCGGCCGTCAGCGGCAGTCGGGGGCCGATGCGCTGCGCGAGCATGCCGGCGCGCGAGGAAAGCAGCAGCATCAGAAGCGTGATCGGCAGCGTCGCGGCGCCGGCGGCGAGCGGCGAGTAGCCGAGCGAGATCTGAAGGAACGCGACGAGCAGGAAGAACACGCCCCCGAACGCCGCGTAGATCACGAGGGTCAGGACGTTCGCAGCGGTGAACTGGCGCGTGAAGATGTCGAGCGGCAGCATCGGCGAGGCGCTGTGGCGCTCGACGACGACGAAAGCGAGCGCGGCGAGGACTCCGGCGGCGGCCGCGAGTGCGACAGCGAGTTGCGCGCCGCCGGCCGGCCCCTCGATGAGGGCGAACGTGACGCCGGCGAGCGCGACGAATGCGAGCACCGCTCCGCGGACGTCGAGGCCGCCGCGCGTGACCTCGCCCGTCGTCTCGGGAACGTGATCCGCGACGGCGACCACGAGGACGCCCAGCGGCAGGTTGATCAGGAACGCGGCGCGCCAGGAGACGGCGGCTATCAGGTAGCCCCCGACAAGGGGTCCGAGGGCCGTGGCGACGCCAGTCATGCCGGACCACGCACCGATGCCGCGCGGGCGATCCTCTTCCCGCAGGACCGCCTCGATCATCGCGAGGGAGCCCGGCGTGAGCAGGGCGCCGCCGACGCCCTGGAGGATGCGCGCCGCGATCAGCAGCCCCACCGAAGGCGCAACCGCGCACGCCAGCGAGCCGCAGGTGAAGACCACGGCCCCGGCGACGAAGACGCGCCTTCGCCCGAGGCGGTCGCCGAGCGACCCGCCGAGCAGGATCAGCGAGGCGAGCGACAGCAGGTAGCCGCTCAGCACCCACTGCAGGGCACCCGTCGACGCGTGAAACGCGCGGCCGATCGACGGGAGCGCGACGTTCACCACGGTGCTGTCGAGGAAGACCATCCCCGAGCCGATGACCGTAACGAGCATCAGCCAGCGCCCGGTCGTGCTGCGCAGCGCGACATCCGGCTGTCGCTCGTGCAAGATGCTCCTCCCCGCCCCGCCGCGCGACCAGCCGCATGGCTGGCGCCGCGACAGGGCTGTCGCTCACACCGGTCGGCGACGACCCGGCATCACTAATAGTGGTGCGTCGGGCGGGCGGCCCCCGGGTCGCCCGTCGCGCGCCGCGCCGTCAGCCGCGCTCGCCCAATGGACCGCGCTAGGGGCAGTCGATCGACGCGAGCGTCTTTTTGTACGATTCGCCGAGCTTCTTGACGGCGTCCGAGAGCTTCTTCGACGCCGAGCCGGAGGTCGCGATGCCGGTCGCGAGTTCGCCCGTGATCGAGAGGACCGTCGACTTGAATTCGGACTGGGCGGATTCGACCTTGCCCCTGATCGACGGTTCGAGTTTCGGCTCCGCCTCGGAGATCTTTTTCAGTTCGGCGAGAATCGATTCGAAGTCGTCCTTCGCGGTCGAAAATGCGTCTGTCGAAAGGGGCAGGTTCTTAAGCGATGCGACGCTCTTTTCGATCTCAGAGCGCGAGTGGCACACCTGCGCCTTCGCCTTTTCGGCTTCCGATTCGCCGCACGCCGCGAGCGTGAAAACGGGGACGAACGCTGCTGCGAGCAGCGCGAGCCGGCGCCGGGACCGCTTCATCGCGGCAAACCCTACACCGACGACGCGGCGACCGTCGGCCGCGACGTTGCGAGCCGCGTTGCAGGCGGGACGGCGCGCGTGGGCCGATCCGTATACCCTCCAGCGATGGATGCAAGGTCGCGCACTCGATGCGCGAACCGGCACCAAGGATCGCTCGCGCTAGCCGCAGCGCTGGCGCTATGCGTAACGTGGGCCGCGCTCGCCGCCGCCGGCTCGGTCGTCGCAGCCGCGCGACCGCTCGTTCGCGCCCCCGCGCGGACGACCGCGCTCGCCGCCTCGGCGCGTGGCGTGCGCCTGTCGCGGCTCGCAGTCTCGCCGCGGTCGCTGAGCGGCAGCGGCGGCCGCATCAAGGTGTCGGCGCGCACGTTCCGCGCGAAGAAGTGCCGCCTGAGCGTAAAGCCAGCCGTCGCCGGGCTGCCCAAGACGGTCTCCTGCCGCCACTCGACCGTCACGTTCCGCGTCACGCTGCCCGCCGACCCGTCGCGGCACGCGGCGAGCTACGCGTTCACGCTGGTCGCGAGCGCGGGGCGCCGCTCGAGCCGCCTGCGCTTCTCGACGCGCGTCGACGCGGGCAGCGCCGTCTGGCCGCACGCCGGCGTGCTCAACAACCCGATCAACTTCGCCTACATGAAAGAGACGCACTTCGGGACCAAGTCCTACTGGATCCAGCCGTGGCGCTCCTACCTCGAAACCCAGCCCGCGAGCGACCTCACGAACGCTCTCGGCGTGAACCTCAACGTGACCGCGCCGCTGACGAACGGGGTCTCGCAGCTACTCGAGGAAAGCGGTTTCAAGCTCGTGCGGATCGGGATCAACTGGCGCGCGATGTCGTACGAAAACCCGGACGAATTCGTCAAAGAACACGAAAAAGAAATCCGTGTGCGCCTCGAAGCGCTGCGCGAACATCACCTGCGGCCGCTCATCATCCTCGACGCGAACAGCCTCGAACCGGCGCCCTCCAAGCCGGTCACGCTGACCACGGAAGAAGCGGCTCCCGCGGGCGCCGAAACCGTGAAGCTGACGCCGGAAAGCGCGAAAGAAGTCGTCGACCGCAAGACCGGTTTCGACAAGCTCTCGTTCGGCGGCGACCCCGACATCCTGATCACGAAGGTCCAGAAAACGGCGGAAGGCGAAATCGCGACGCTGTCGGCGAAACTGCCCGCTGAACTGCCCGCCGGCGAACACAAAGGAACGACGCTCCGCTTCGCACCCTTCACGGCGCCGGAAATCAAAGGCAAACCTAATCCCGAATTCGAAGAAACGCTGCAAGGCTGGCTCGCGTACGTCCGCGCGGTGTGCCATCTGGCGACCTCCGCCGTCGGCCCCGGGGAATTCGACGTCGAGATCTGGAACGAGCTGAGCTTCGGCTCGCAGTTCCTTAATTCCGAAGCGTATTACAAGGGCAAGGCGCCCGAAACGACGCTCGAAGAAGAAGCGGAAGAAGAAGCCGGCGAAAAGCTCGAAGAAGTCCTGAACATCAGCGAAGAAGCGGAGGAAAGCTCCGAACACGTAGCCGAAGAAGCCGAAGAAAAAGAAGAAACCCCCGAACCGGAAGAACCGGCGGAAGGCGTCGGGCCCGCGGTGCGCAAGGCGCTGCTCGACGCGACTGTCGCGATGATCCGCAACCCCGAAGAAGGCTTCTCGCCGGGGATCGGGATCTCCAACGGATTCGCGAGCCAGACGCCGTTCCCGACGCCGACCAACGCGCCGGTCGGACTGACGGCCTACAGCAAGCACCCGTACAACAGCTTCAAGGAATTCCCGGGCTTCAGCGAAGAACACCACCACGTCCTCGAATCGGTCAACGCGCTCGGCGAAGGCGAAAACGAACGCAAGTCCAAAGTCCCGTCCTACGTGCCGCACTTCTACTCGCTGTTCCCCGAGTACTTCCTGACCGCGATCGCCACGGAGAACCTCGTGCGCGACGTGAGCCCGGTGCCGGTGAAGATCTACAAGGCCGAACACGGCCGCACGGTCGCACCGCCGGGCGGCTCGCCGATCCAGACGTGGATCACCGAGTACGGGCTCCAGATCGGCAAAAAGGGCTACCCGGTCGGCCCGTCCGGCGAAGCGAAATTCAACGGCGTCACGCTCGCCAAGCGCGACCACGAACACTTCCTGGCCAAGGCGGAGCTGCGCAGCCTCGTCGCGAACACCGGCGTCGGTATCGAGCGCGAGTACTTCTACGCGGCAGCCGAAGCCGGCGAACTGGGGATGATCAGCGAACCGTTCATGGTGGCGATCAAGAAAGCGTCGAAGGAAAAAAGCAACGCGTACCCGGGCGCCGAAGCGGGCGGCGAAGTGATGCGCTCGTTCCGCAACCTGACGAGCCACTTCCAGGGGCCGGGGCCGGGCGCGGCGCTGCGCCATCTGACGCTCCCCGTGATCGAACAGGAAAACGAACACGCGCAGTTCAAAGCCGAAGACACCCCGGCGCACCCGCCGCTCTATGACCGCGAAGTGCTGGCCGTGTTCCCGTACCAGTCCTCGCCGACGCGCTTCGTGATCCCCGTCTACGTCATGACGCGAGACCTGTTGACGCTGTACCAACCGGAACAGCCCTCGACCGACATCCAGCGCTTCGACCTGCCGCCGGAGGCGTTCCGCATCACGCTCGGCGATCTCCCGTCCGGCGTGCCGAAGGTCAAGTTCTACGACCCGATGACGAACACGTACGCACCGGCCAAATACGTCGAACAGACTGCCGCCGGCGACGTCTTCGAAGTCTTCGCGACCGACTACCCGCGGCTACTCGAACTCGAATACCCCGGCTGAGGCGCGCGGCCGCGCACGACGCTCAGGGGAGCTCGCCGAGGATCTGCTCCAGCGGGCGCCGCACGCCCGTTATGAACGGCAGCTCTTCCTTGGTGTAGCGCCGCGCCTCGGCGGCGCGCAGGTGCCGGATCAAGTCGACGATGCGACCGAGGTCGTCCGCCTCGAACGCGAGCAGCCACTCGTAGTCGCCGAGGCCGAACGCGCTCACCGTGTTGGCCCGCACGTCGGGGAAGTCGCGGCCCATCACGCCGTGCTCAACGAGCAGCTCGCGCCTGCGCGCGGCGTCGAGCAGGTACCAGTCATGCGTGCGCACGAACGGATAGACGCAGAGCCAGTTGCGCGCCGGCTCGCCGGCGTAGAACGCGGGCTTGTGCGACCTTGAGAACTCGGCGTCGCGGTAGACGCCGACGGCCTTCCAGAACGGCTCGATCAGCGCGCCGAGGCGCGTGCGGCGCACCGCGAGGTCGGCCTCCTGGAGTGCCTCGATGGTCGGCGCCGCGAGCCAGATGAGCAGGTCACACTCGACGCGCATCGCCGCGGTGTCATAGACGCCGCGCAGCGCGACGCCCTGCACGCCGGCGAGGGCTTCGGTGACCTCGGCGGCGAGCTGCTGCCGCGGGGCGTCACCGAGCGGGGCGGCGAGGCGGTAGCTCGCGTACGAGGTGCACAGCAGGCCGGCGGGGAAGGCCGTCGCCGTCTCGCTTACCGGCTCCTGCGCCGTGCTTGCCATCAAATCGCTCCTCTCATCGCTGTCCCGTCGGGTGCGCCTCGCCTGTCCGCGCCACCTGAGGCGCGAGCACGGCGTCGGCGGCGGCGCGGCCGTCGGCGACGCACGCTCCGACTCCCGCCCCATGGTATGCCGCTCCGCACAGCGTCACCGGCCCGGCGTCTGCGAGCGCCCGTTCGATCCGCTGCACGCGCTCTGCGTGGCCGACCTCGTACTGCGGCAGCGCGCGCTCGAAACGGAAGACGCGCGACTCGCGGGGTGTCGCGCGCACCGCGGCGGCGAGCGAAAGGTCGGCGTGCGCGGCGGCGACGAGCTCGTCGTCGTCGAGCAGCAGCGGTGACTCGTCGCCGCTGTAGCCGACGGAGCACTTCAGCAGCGCGCTCTCGCCCGCGTCCAGGTGCTCCCACTTCTGCGAGGAGAACGTCGACGCCGTGATCGTGTGCCCCCGGCGGCGCTCCGCGAGAAATCCGCTACCCGCCGGCAGAGCGGCGAGCTCAGCGCGCGCGAAGGCCATCGCCACCGTCGCCACCGAGGCATAGCGGATCGCGGCGAGCTCACTCGCGGCGGTCGGCGCGTACCCCGCGATCATCTCGCCCGCCGCGTAGGCGGGCACGGCGAGGATGGCGTGCCGCGCACCGATCGTGCTGCCGTCGGCGAGGAGCGCGAGGACGCCGTCGTCCGAGCGTTGGATGGTGCGAACCGCGGTTTCGCTGCGGCAGTCGACGCCGTCGAGCCGCGCGCGTAGCGCCGCCGGGAGCTCCGCAAGGCCCCGGCGGAACGAGATGAACAGCGGCCCACCCGACGGCGGCGGAGCGTTCGCGCGCAGGCCGCGCACGATTCCCTTGCCGGTCGCCATCGCGGCGGCGAGCATCGGCGCGGTCGCCTTGACGCTCAGCTCGTCGCAGTCGCCGGCGTGGATGCCGCCGAGCAGCGGGTCGATCAGGCGACGCACGACCTGGTCACCGAGCCGGCGGCGGACGAGCGACCCGATCGACTCGTCGGCGTCGAGCGGCCGCGACGGGCGCACCAGGTCGGCCCCGGCACGCACGAGGCCGGCGAGCGAGAGGATCCCTGACGCGACGAGCTCGCGGCCGCCGCCTGGCAGTCCCGAGAGCAGCCCCGGCGGTAGCGGGCGCAGGCGGTCGGTCCAGATGTACGCGCCGTCGGCGCGCGGCGAGACGATCTCGTCGGAGAGCCCGAGTTCTGCGCAGGTGTCGAGCAGCCCCGGGGCGCGCGAGATGACCGCCTCCGCGCCGACGTCGATGCGGCAACCAGCGATCTCGGCGGTGCGGACGTTCCCGCCGAAGCGCGGGCTCGCGTCGAGCAGCACGACGTCCCCGGGGTCGCCGCCTCGCGCGCGCACGGCGGACGCGAGGCGCTCGGCGGCGGCGAGCCCCGCCACCCCGCCGCCGACGACGAGCAGGCGTCCCGTCACGTCAGCCGCCGGCCACGGCGCCGAGGCGGGCGTCGACGGCGCTCGCCACCGCCCCGGCCAGCAGCGGGTCGGCGTTCGGCATCGCGGTCCGCGCAAAGGCGATGCCGAGCGCCTTCGCTTCGGCGGCGGCCTCGATGTCGAGGTCGTAAAGGACCTCCAGGTGATCGGACACGAAACCGGCGGCGCAGACGACGATCGCGCGCGTGCCCTCCGCGGCGAGCTCGCGCATGCGGTCGAGCACGTCCGGCCCGATCCATTTCTCGGACGTGCGGCCCGCGCTCTGCCACGCGACGGACCAGTGTGCGAGGTCCAGTCGCGCCGCGATCGCGCCGGCCGTCTCGCGCAGCTCGTCGGGGTAGGGGTCGCCGGCCCCGAGGATCCGTTCGGGGAGGCTGTGGGCGGTGAACAGGACGTGGCAGCTCGCGGCGTCGCCGGCGGGGATCGAAGCCAGCGCGTCGGCGACCGCGCGCTCGAGATAGTCGAGGTAGTCCGCCTCACGGTGCCAGGAGCGGACGATGTCCACGCGGGGCGCCGTCGCGGCGCGCTCCGCCGCCCCCTGCGCGCGGGCACCGTACTCGCCGACGCTGAAGGCCGAGTAGTGCGGGGCGAGCACGACGCCGACGATCCGCTGCGCGCCGCCTTCCGCGAGCTCGGCGACGCCGTCCTCGATGAACGGCGGCGCGTGCTTCATGCCGAGCGTTACCGCGAGGTCGCGGTGTCCACGATCGGCGAGCGCCCGCGCGACCGCGTCTGTCTGGGCGCGGGTGATCGCCATCAGGGGCGACAGGCCGCCGATCGCCTCGTAGCGGCCACGCAGCTCCGCGAGCAGCTCCGGCGTCGGAGCGCGGCCGCGGCGGATGTGCGTGTAGTACGCCTCGAGGTCCTCCGGGGCCGCGGGCGTCCCGTACGCCATGACGAGCACGCCCGTCGTCACGCGCGCGCCCCCTCCCCGTAACGGTAGGCCCGTACGAGCTCGGCGATATGCGTGATCGAAGCGGGGTCGGCGTCGGGCGGCACGCCGTGACCGAGGTTGAAGACGTAACGCTCGCGCGGCGCTTCGGCGAGGACGCGCCGCGTCTCGGCCTCGAGCACGGCCGCCGGGCACAGGCAGACGGCGGGGTCCAGGTTGCCCTGCAGGCCGACCGTCGCCGGCAGCCGGCGTCGCGCGTCGGCGAGCGGCGTGCGCCAGTCCAGGCCGATCGCGTCGGGCTCGTACGAAGCGATCGCGTCGAGCAGGTGGCCGGTGCCGAGGCCGAAGTGCACGCGTGGCACCTCGAGGCGGCGCAGGCGCGCGAACATCTCGGCGACGACGGGCAGCACGGAATCCTCGTAGTCACGCAGCGAGAGCGCGCCGACCCAGCTGTCGAACACCTGCACGGCGCTGGCGCCGGCGGCGACCTGCGCCGTGAGCGAGGAGACGGCGATGTCGGCGAGGCGGGAGAGCAGGTCGCGCCAGAGGCCGGGATCCGAGCGCATCAGGGCCTTCGTCCTGCCCATCGACTTCGAGGGTCCCCCCTCCACCAGGTAGCTCGCGATCGTGAACGGCGCGCCGGCGAAGCCGATCAGCGGGACCTCGAGCTGCGCGCACGTCAGCCGCACCGCCTCGCCGAGCCAGGGCGCGTCGATGTCGGGCTCGAAGGGCCGCAGCCGCGCGACGTCGGCGGCGCTTCGCACGGGCGACTCGATCACGGGGCCAACCCCGGGGCGAATCTCGATGTCGATGCCGATCGCCTCAAGCGGCGTGACGATGTCGGAGAAGAGGATCGCGGCGTCGACACCGTGACGTTCGACGGGCTGCAACGTCACCTTCGCGGTCAGCTCGGGCGAGTGGGTGATCTGCATCAGCGACGCGCCGCGGCGAACCTCGCGGTACTCGGGCAGCGAGCGCCCCGCCTGCCGCATGAACCAGACGGGCGGCCGCTCCACCGCTTCGCCGCGCAGGGCACGCAGCAGCAGCGGCGCCGAGCCACCCCGGCTCGAGCGCGCCGGCTCGACCGTCTCCATCGACATGGCCACGACTGTATCCGCGCGCGCCCACGGTCGCCCTCAGCAGTTTCCCGCTCTCATCGCGCGTCCACCCCGGCGCCGCGGCGTGGCTAGGGTTCGCGCCGTGAGCGAGCTCACCACGGAGCGTCTGCACCTGCGTCCGCTGCGCGCCACCGACCTCGACGCGATACTCGCGATCTACCACGATCCGCGCGCCGAAAAGTGGATCGGGCCGCACACGCGCGAGGAGGTCGCGGCCGAGCTCGAGTTCTACGCGCGGCACGAAGCCGAGCACGGCTGGGCCCCGCTCGCGGTCGAGGACCGCGCGAGCGGAGCGCTGATCGGGGACTGTGGCCTTGTTCCACTCGAGCTGCGCGGCCCCGAGATCGAGCTGATGTACGACCTGGACCCCGACTACTGGGGGCGCGGGCTCGCGAGCGAGGCCGCGGGCGCCGTGATGGCCGACGCGTTCACGATCACGGGGGCGACGACGATCATCGCGGTCGTGCGCGCGGATAACCCGGCTTCGATCCGCGTGCTGGAGAAGACGGGCTTCCGGCCCGCGGGCACGACCTTTGCCTACGACGAAGAGCTGCTCCGTTACGAGCGTTCACGCGCCGACTGAGGCAGGCCGGCGTCCCGAGGTGCCGCGTGTAGAGTCGCGCCCATGATCGGCGACGAGGCGTGTCCGCTGCCGGGCGACGACGCGCTCGCCGCGGTAGCCGGCGCGCTAGACGAGTCGGGACACTGGGCGGAGATCTTCGACGCCGACTGCCGCTACGTCTTCATGACGGAGAACGCGCGCTGGATCTACGGGCTGGCGACGCCCGCCCCCGTCCCGCTCGGCGCGCACGTCTACAGCGCCGAGGCGGTGCAGACCCGCATGGACTATCCCGGCGGGCACTTCCCGATCGAGATCGCGCGCAGCGGTTTCCTGCGCGCGGGGCCCTGGCTGCTCGCCGCGAGCGGCGACGACCGCGCGGCGCTGCGCGCCGCCGTCGACCCGCGCCTGCGTGACCTTGTCGACGAGATCGAGCACGCCGAGGGGCTACCGGCGGCGTACTCGTACACCTTCGCCGGCGTCTACGGCGCGACCGGCATCCCTGTCGAGATCCGCAACCTCCTGCTCACCGTGCGCCGGAGCGACGGTTCGGTGGCGGGGTACGCGCTCGTCAGCAAGCCGGCTGTCGGCATGGCCACGCTCGCGCGCCTGACCGCGCTCGGGGACCTCGAGCACTTCGAACGGATGGGGCGCGTGCTGGCGGCCGACCGCCGGCCGGCCGCGATCCTCTTCGCCGACGTCGAATCCTCCAGCCCGCTCTCGCGGCGGCTGCCCAGCGCCGCGTACTTCGAACTCGGCCGGCACATCGCGCGCGCCGCCGACCGCGCCGTGATCGACGCGGGCGGCCTCGTGGGCCGCCACGTCGGCGACGGCGTCGTGGCGTTCTTCCTCGCCGAGATCGTCGGATCCGAGTCCGCGGCGGCGCGCGGCTGCATCGAAGCGGCGCGGACCATCGGCGAGGCGTTGCCCGCGGTGGCGCGCGAAAGCGAGCTCCCCGACGACGAGCTACGCATGCGGTTCGGGCTTCACTGGGGCGCCACGATCTATGTCGGGCAGATCGTCACGAGCGGCCGCACCGAGGTGACGGGGCTCGGCGACGACGTCAACGACGCGGCGCGCATCGAGGCCTGCGCCACCGGCGGGCGGCTGCTGGCCTCCAAGCAGCTCGTCGAGCGCCTGGACCCCGGCGATGCGGCCGCTCTCGGACTCGACCTCGACCGCGTGAAATACACGGCGCTCGCCGACCTCCCGAGCGCGACCGACAAGGCGCGGCGCGATGCCCCGGCGATCGCTGTCTGCGAGGTCTGAAGCGCCGGCGGCACTCCGCGCGGGCGAGCTCGGCACCGCCGACGTCACGGCCTCGACGGTCGCGAACATCGGGCCCGGCATCGACTTCTACTTCGGCTTCGGCGTCGTCGCCGCGACGGCCGGCGTCGCGGCCCCCCTGACGATCCTGGCCGCGGGCATCGCGACGTTGCTGCTCGCCTTCGTGGTCTCCGAGTTCACGCGCGCCGAGCCGTCGGCGGGGAGTTTCATCACGTACGTCGAGAGCGCGTTCGGGCCGCGCCTCGGCGTGCTCACGGCCGCGCTCGTCGCGGTCGGGTACACGATCGCGATCGCGGCGGTGTTCACGATGTCGGGGGGCGTCGTGGCGCTGATCCTCGGCCACTACGCGTCGTGGGAACCGCCGTGGGAGCCGTTGACGCTTGTCTTCACCGGCGGCGCGATCTGGCTCGCGGCGCAAGGCGTGCGGATCTCGACAAGAGTCGTCGGCGTGTCGGTGCTCGTCCAGGTGCTCGTGATGGTCGCGGTCTGCGCCGTCGTGCTCGTGGACGAGCGTGCGGTTCTCTCGAGCACGCCGTTCCAGTGGTCGCATGTGAGCGGCGGCCTCGCCGGCCTCTCCGGCGGCTTCCCGCTCGCGATCTACATGTTCATCGGCTGGGAAAACGGGCCGGCGCTCGCGGAGGAGGCCCGCGAACCGCGCCGCACGATCCCGCGCGCAGTGAACATCGCGGTCGTCGCGACGACCGCGCTCTTCGTGCTGTTCGCCTACGCGACGGTCACGGGCTTCCATTACGACGTCTCGTCCGTCGGGCGCTCGTCGATCCCGTTCCTCTCGGTCGCGGAAAGCTACACGGGCGATGCGGCGCTCGTCGCGTGGCTCGTCGGCGCGGTCTCCGTCTTCGCGACGCTGATCGCCGCGGTGAACGCCCAGTCACGCATGCTGTTCGACGCGGGCCGCAGCGGCCTTCTGCCGCGCTGGCTCGGCCGCCTGCGCCGCGGCGCGGACACGCCGGTAAACGCGCTGCTGACGATGGCCGGGGCCGGCCTTTCGATCATCGCCGTGTGGTGGCTCGCCCACGCAACCGGGGTCGCGACGGGCTCAACCGACCCGGTGGGCCTTTACGCCGAGTGCTCGACGATGGGCACGATCGTGATCTTCGTCGTCTACGCACTGACCGCGGCCGCGTTGCCAGTCTTCATCTGGCGCCGGCACCGGGGCGCCTTCTCGGCGGTGCGCCACGTCGTCGTGCCCGCGCTCGGCGCGCTCGCGATCGCGATCCCGTTCGTCGAGCTGTGCCGGCCCGGACAGCCGTACCCCTACAACGTCTTCCCCTTCCTCGCACTCGCGATCGTCGCGCTCGCGGCGATCTACGCGGCCCTCACGCTCAGGCGCGACCCGACCGCCGGCGCCGGCGAGACGGCGCGCTTCGAAGACTGAAGCGCCGGCGGGCCGTGCCTGCCGAGCGCGCCGCGCCCGGCAGGCACCTGATGCCCGCTACTTGATCGAGAAGAGCGGCTGGTAGCCCTTCCATTCGGCGTTCGAGATGCCGAACGTGCCGAGCGGCGTGCCGCTCGTGCCGTACATCGGTTCCCACGTGCTCTTCACGTAGGCGTCTTCCGGTTCGATCTGCTGGCCGACCGACGGCCCGCTGCCGCCTTCTTCGACGGCGACGTTCAGCGAGTCGAAGGGGCAGCCCTGCGCCGTCGATTCGCACGCTTCGCCCGTCCGCGGCGGCGTCGAACTGAACGAGACGGCGACGATCACGCGCGGCGGAAGTTTGCTGAGCGAGAACTTGTAGTTGAACTTCGCGTTCAGACCGTCCGCGCAGCGACCTTCGCTGCCGACCCACCAGCCGCCGACGTTTTCTTCTTCGGTGAGGCCGGTGCAGCGCGTGTGATTCGTCGACGGGCGGTAGGGCACCTGCAGCGTCTGTTCCTCGGTCGCGATCTCCGAGCCGACTGCGCCGTCCGCTTCGACGTTGTAGAGCGACACGGAGACCGGTTGGCTGAACTTCGCGTGCTTTTCGCTCACGCAGTCGTCGGCGTACCACGAGCCCTGCTGGCACGCCCAGCTCGTGAGGACGATCGTGACCGTCGGGTTGCGCGTCGACCCCGCCGCGAGTTCGACCGCTCCGCCGAACTCGCTCGTCTGCGTGGCGTCGAAGCCCACCGACGGCGTGGCGCGGATCCCGGGCGCCGGCAGGTTGCTGTAGACCGCGGACGTTGCGAGCGCGGGCGCCGCCGTCAACGCGAGGACGGCAGCCGAGACGGCGGCCGCCGAACACGCCACCGACCGCACGCGCGGCTTGCTTTGCGACATCTCCCCTCCTTAGCTCCGACGTGCTCCGGCGCGGCACACGCCCAGATTCCGTTCCCGCTGCGCACCGCGCGCCCGGTGCGCGCGCAACGCTAGCGTCACCCCCCGCGATGGTCAAGACTGGTGCGGTCGCGCGAGCCGCGGGCCCCCGCGACGACAACTAGACTCCGCGGCCGGCATGGGCGAGGAACGACCGCGCGGCGTGCGCGCAGCCGTCAGGGACGTCCGGGACCTCGCCGCGGCACTGTCGCAGGGCGAACGCGCGGTCCTCGACGCGGTCGACCGTTTTTCGCACTCCCGTCGCTACCTCGCGCCGCTCGCTGTGACGGTCGGCGGGTTCGAGATGCTGTTCGCCGGCCTGCGGCTGCTGATCTCCAACTGGCGACTGATCGTGATCCAGCTGCTGCCCGCGGTCGTGGTCTGGGCGGCGATGTACGACCTGAGGGCGCGCGCGCTGCACCGCACGCCGAAATTCCATCCCGGCGCCGAGGTGCTGCTGCCGATCGCGGCGGTGATCGTCGCGCTCACGGCCGCCGGCTTCTTCCTCAACGCCGTCTTCGCGTTCGCGATCTCGGACGAGCCGCCGTCCGTCCGCGCGGGGTTCGGGACCGCCCGCAAGCACGCCCGGACGGTGCTGGCGTGGGGTGCGGCGGTCGGGGCCGCGCTCGCGGTCGCGGTCCTCAAGGGCATCGACTGGCCGCGGCCGTGGGGCACGCTCTTCCTCGGCGCCGTCGTCGCCGTGCTGATGATCTGCTACGTCGCCGTGCCGGCGCGTGTCGTCGGCGTCCGCAAGGGCTACCGGCAGCAGGAGAAATGGACGGTGTCGCTCGTCGGCAGCGCCGTCGGGGTCATGGTCGAGGCTCCCGCGTACCTGCTCGGCCGGCTCGGCATCCTGCTGCTCGGCGTGAAGGGCCTGCGCGTCGTCGGCGGCGTGATGATCGCCGTCGCGGTCGTCCTCCAGGTCGGCGCCACCGGGGCGGTGCGGGCCGTCAAGTTCGGCTCGGTCCTGCTCGCGTCCGAGCCGGATGAGGAGCGCCGCTCGACTAAGCTCGAGGGGTGAGCGCGCGCCTTCTGCTGATGGGCCTGACGGCGTTCAGCCGACGTGTGCTGGGCCTGCGTCCCGCCCACTTCTTCGCCGCCGCGCTCGCGGGCGTCGCGGCCGTGGTCGTGCTCGTGCCGCTCTTCTGGTGGCTCGGCGTGGCGGCCTACGGCGTCGCGGGCGTCTTCGGCGCGCTCGCCGTCGTCGCGGCTTACTTCGCGTGCGCGGCGGCCGCACTCGTCGCGCTCGCCGCCGTCTTCGCGCGGTTCGTTCTCGGTCGCGCGCGCCGCTCGCTCGGCCTGCGGTAACGAGAATTTCAGCGCGCGTCGGCCGCGCCGCGATCGTTTACGCTGACGCTCGCGTCAGCCCGCTGACCATGCCGATCGTCGCCTCGAAATCCCGCGTCCTGCGTGCCGCGCTGCTCGCGGCGGCGCTGCTCGTGGTCGTCGTGGCGGCCCACGAAGTCTTCGGCTCGCGCGAAGACGCCCTCGCCGCGCTGTGCGAAAAGTGGGTCTACAGCGCCGCCGAGTTCGCCGCCGTCGCAGTCTGCGCGGCGCGCGCGTTCGCGCGCCCAGAGCGACGCGTCTTCTGGTCGCTGGTGTCCGGCGCGCTCGCGTGCTGGACGCTCGGCGATCTCACCTGGACGGTGTGGCTGGACGGTCTCGCGAAGCCGCCCTGGCCGTCGCTCGCCGATGTCTTCTACACGCTCGGCTACGTCTCGCTGTACGCCGCGCTCGTCGGCGAGATCGTCAAGCACTACCGCCAGGAGGCGCGGGCGCTGCTGCTCGACGGCGCCGTCGTCGGCCTGACGCTCGCGGCGCTCGGCGCGGCGCTCGTCGGCTCCTCGCTCGACGGCGCGTCGGGGCCCGGCGCGGGCGTGTCGCTCACGTACGTCGTCTTCGACCTGCTGCTGCTCGTCATCCTCGCGATCGGCTGGGCGCTGGCCGCGTGGCGGCCAGGGCGCTCGTGGCAGCTGCTGTCGCTCGCGATCGTCGCCCTGACCGCCGCCGACGTGCTGTACCTGACGAGCGAAGCGTGGTCGAACGACACGCTGCGCCCCCTGCTGCACGTCGTCTGGCCCGCCGCCATGGGTTTGGTGGCGCTAGCGGCGTGGCAGCCCACGGCGCGCCCGGCTCACAGCAGCCGCGACTACGCGGAGACGGTGCTCGTGCCGATGGTGTTCGGGCTCGCCTCGCTCGGCCTGCTCGTGACCGCGACACAGGTTTCGGTGCCGCTCGCCGCGGTCATCATCGCCGGCGTCGCCGTCGCACTGGCGATCGTCCGCGCCACCGACACGCACCTGCGCAACCTGCGCATGCTCGCACGCCACAGGCGGGCTGCCACGACGGACGCGCTGACGGGGCTCGGCAACCGCCGGGCGCTGGGCGAGGATCTGCAGGCGGTGCTCGACAGGGGCGAGGACGCCGCGACGCTCGCGTTCTACGACCTCAACGGCTTCAAGCTCTACAACGACACGTTCGGCCACGCCGCCGGCGACCAGCTGCTGCGGCGCCTCGGACGGGCGCTGCACGAAAGCGTCGAACGGCGCGGGCGCGCTTACCGCCTCGGCGGCGACGAGTTCTGCGTTCTGCTCGGCGGGCGTTACGCGCCCTTCAGCGAGGTGATCGGCGGCACGCGCGCCGCGCTCGCGGCGCGCGGCAGCGGCTTTGACATCTCGACGGCGTGCGGCGTGATCGTCGTACCGGACGAGGCGGGCTCGGTCGGCGCCGCGCTGACGCTCGCCGACGCGCGGATGTACGAGGACAAGGGGCCGGGCTCGCGCACCGGGCCGCGCCAGATCCAGAGCGTGCTGATGCGGATGCTGAGCGAGCGCGAACCGACGCTCGGCGATCATGTGTTCGACGTCGGCGAACTGGCGGTGACGATCGGCAGCTCGCTCGGCATGGAAGGCGAGGAACTCGACGAGCTCGGCCGCGCCGCGGAGCTGCACGACATCGGCAAGCTCGCGATCCCCGACGCGATCCTGCGCAAGCCGGGGCCGCTGAACGACAGCGAGTGGCGCTTCATGCGCCAGCACACGCTGATCGGCGAGCGCGTGCTCAACGTCGTGCCCGCGATGGTCCGTGTCGCGCGGATCGTGCGTTCCAGCCACGAGCACTGGGACGGCAGCGGCTACCCGGACGGCCTCGCGGGCAGCGAGATACCGCTCGGCGCCCGCATCGTCGCGGTCTGCGACGCGTACGACGCGATCACGGCCGAGCGGACATACGACACGGCGCGCTCCCCGGCGGAGGCGCTCGATGAGCTGCGCGCCGGTGCGGGCAGCCAGTTCGACCCCGAGATCGTCCACGCCTTCTGCACGCACGTCTCATCGCGCACCGGCGCCGCGCCCCAGGATCGCGCCCACGCCCTCTAGCGGCGCTACGCGTACATCGCGTCGATCTGCGGCGCGTACTTCTCCGCGATCGGCTTGCGCTTCAGCTTCATCGTCGGCGTGAGCTCGTCGCCGCCGGGCAGCCAGTCGCCGGCGATGATCGTGAACTTCTTGATCTGTTCGACTTTCGCGAGGTGCTCGTTCGCGGCGTCGACGGCCTCCTGGATCGCGGCGCGGACCTCGTCGTTGCCCGCGAGCGCCTCCAGCGACGTGTCGGCGATTCCGCGCCCCTGCGCCCAGACGGGGGCGAAGTCGGCGTCGAGCACTATCAACGCGGTGTTGTACGCGCGGCGGTCGCCGATGCAGCACGCCTGTCCGATCAGGGGCGAGGCGCTCTTGACGGTGGCCTCGATGTTGGCGGGCGACATGTTCTTGCCCGCGGCACTGATGATCAGCTCCTTCTTGCGATCGATGATCGAGAGGTAGCCGTCCTCGTCGAAGGCGCCGATGTCGCCCGTCCTCAGCCAGCGTCCGTCGGCGTCTTCGACGAACGCCTCGGCGGTCTTTTCGGGCAGGTTGCGGTAGCCGAGCATGACGACGTCCGACTTCACGAGCACCTCGCCGTCGGTGTCGAGCTTGATCTCGACACCGGGAGCGGGTGGGCCGACGGTGCCGATCTTGATCTTGTCGGGCGGGTTGACGGAGCCCGCGCCGCACGTCTCGCTCATGCCCCACAGCTCGGCGAGCGGGAGGCCGATGGCGTGGAAGAACTCGAGCACCTCGACGGGCGTCGGAGCAGCGCCGACGTTGATCGCCTCGACCTGGTCCAGACCGAGCATCGTGCGCAGCCCGGCGAAGATCTCGGCATCGGCCTTCGCGACCTGCTCGGCGAGCTCGGGCGGCACCGGTTCGCCGCGCTGTTCCAGGCGCACCTTCTCTGTGGCGGCGGCGAGCGCGGCGCGCATCGGCGCGGCGGTCTCGTCGGGCTGCGAGGCGAGCATCGACTCCAGGCCGGCCTTCAGCTTCTCCCAGATGCGGGGGACCGCGAAGAACCAGCTCGGTTTCACTTCGGGTAGGTACGCGATCACTTCGCGCGGGTCCGGGCACGTCGTGATCTGGAGGCCGAAGACGATCGGCAGGTAGTGGTTCGCGGCGCGCTCGGCGATGTGTGCGCTCGGCAGCCATGAGACGACGCGGCCGTCTTCGGGGAAGTCGATCATCTCGACCAGACCCTCGACGGCGGCCATCAGGTTGCGGTGCATCAGCTGCACGCCCTTCGGCGGCCCGGTCGTGCCGGACGTGTAGATCAGCGTGAGGATGTCCTGCGGCCCCAGCGACGCGACGGACGCCTCGACGTCGAACTCGTTCTCGGTCGCCTCGAGGTCGGCGAGCGACATCGTCCCGGCGGGGGCCTCGCCGTCGATCACGATGACGTGCTCGAGGTCGGGCAGCGACTCGCGCGCCTTGAGGATCTGGGGCAGGAACGCCTGTTCGCAGATCACGAAGTGCGCGTCGGCGTCACGCATCAGGTACTCGATCTGTTCCGGCGTGTACGTGTTGTAGATCGAGAACGGCGTCGCGCCGACCATCATCGTCGCGAGGTCGCAGATGTTGAACTCGGGGCGGTTGACCATCATCAGCGCGAGCGTGTCGCCGCGCCCAAGACCGAGGCCCGCGAGTGCGCCGGCGAGGTTGTCGACGCGCGCGCGCAGCTCACCCCACGTGATCGAGAACTCGTCGCCCTTGGTGCGGATCGCGACCGCGTCGCTGCGGCGCGCGGAGGTGATGCGGAACGCCTCCGCGATCGTTGCGGCTTCGGTCGCCGAAGCAGATTCGGTTGCAGGTGTGCTCACGTCGTTCCTCCCGTAACAAACGCCACCAGCGGCCAGCCGATCATATCCTGCGGCGATGGTCGTCGGAGAGCTCGGCTTCTGGTGGCGTTCGCTCGGCGGCAGGCCTCCGCCGCGCCCGTCGCTCGCGGGCCCGACGGAGGCCGACATCGCGATCGTCGGCGCGGGCCTGACGGGGCTGTGGACCGCGTTCTACCTCGCGCGCGCGAGGCCGGACCTGCGGATCGTGGTGCTGGAGGCGAACTTCGCCGGATATGGCGCCGCGGGCCGCAACGGCGGCTGGGTCGTCGGTTCGCTCGCCGGCGCCGAACGGACCTGGCTGCGCTCCGCGGCGGCGGACTCGCTCGCGCGCCTCAGGCGCGAGATGTGGGCGACGGTGGACGAGGTCGGCTCGGTGCTGCGCGAGGAGTCGATCGACGCGGACTTCTGCAAGGCCGGACACCTCGCGGTCGCGGTGGGCCCGGCGCAGCTGCAGCGCGTGCGCGCGCAGGTGGCGGCCGCGCGGGCGAGGGGCGTCGCCGCGAGCGACCTCGCGTGGCTCGACGCCCGCGAGCTCGCGGGCCGCGTGCGGATCGCGGGAGCGCTCGGCGCCGCCTTCTCGCCGCACGCGGCGCGGGTTCACCCGGCACGCCTCGTCGCGGGGCTCGCGCGCGCCGTCGAGCGGCGCGGCGTGACGATCTACGAGTCGACGCCGGTCGGCGCGGTCGAGCCGGGCCGCGCCGTCACGCCGGCGGGTGACGTTCGCGCCCGCTGGGTCGTGCGCGCAACGGAGGGCTACACCGCGACGATCGCGGGCGCCGGGCGCGTGCTCACGCCGATCAACAGCTCGATGATCGTCACGGCGCCGCTCGAGCCAGGGGCGTGGCAGCAGATCGGATGGTCGGCGCCGGCGGTGATCGGCGATGCGGCGAACGTCTACGCGTACCTGCAGCGGACCGCCGACGGCCGCATCGCGATCGGCGGCCGCGGCGTCCCCTACCGCTTCGCCTCGCGCACCGGCGGCGACGGCGCGACCGCCGAGAGCACGATCGCCGAACTGCGCGCGCGGCTCGCGCAGCTGTTCCCTTCGCTCGCCGGCGTCGAGATCGAGCAGGCGTGGTCCGGGGTGCTCGGCGTCACGCGCGACTGGTGCCCCGTCGTCGCCGCGGATGCGGCGCAGCGCCTCGCGTGGGCCGGGGGCTACGTCGGCGAAGGCGTCGCCGCCGCCAACCTCGCGGGCCGCACGCTGTCTGACCTGCTGCTCGGCGAGCGCAGCGAGCTGACGAGCCTTGCGTGGGTCGCGCGTGCGCCGCGCCGCTGGGAGCCCGAGCCGCTGCGCTGGACGGCGATCCGCGCCGTGTACGCGCTCTATCGCCGCGCCGACCGCCTGGAGGCGCGCAGCGGGAGGATGTCGCGCCTCGCGGCGCTCGTCGACCGGGCGACCGGCCGCGTGTGAGGGGTACGATCGGCGGCCGATGTTCCAGACGCTCCTCTACGACGCCGACGGGCCGGTCGCGACGATCACGCTGAACCGCCCTGAGCGCCTGAACACGATCGTGCCGCCGATGCCGGCCGAGCTCGAGGGCGCCGTGCAGCGGGCGGGCGCCGATCGCGCTGTGAAGGTCATCGTGCTGCGCGGCGCGGGGCGCGCGTTCTGCGCGGGCTTTGACTTCGGCGGCGGCTTTCACCACTGGGACGACGCGCTCACGAGCGACGGTGCCTGGGATCCGGGCAAGGACTTCGCGCTCGCGAACTCCGACGAGGGCGCCGTGCCGCGCTTCATGAGCATGTGGCGTTCGCCCAAGCCCGTGATCGCGCAGGTGCACGGATGGTGCGTCGGCGGCGGCAGCGACATGGCGCTCTGCGCGGACCTCGTGATCGCGAGCGACGACGCGCGCATCGGCACGCCGTACTCGCGCATGTGGGGCTGCTACCTGTCGGGGATGTGGCTCTACCGGCTCGGCCTGACGCGCGCCAAGGAGTTCGCGCTCACCGGGCGCCCGCTCTCGGGCCGCGAAGCCGAGCAGGCGGGGCTCATCAACAAGGCGGTTCCGTTCGCGGAGCTCGAGAGCACGGTCGCGCGCGAGGCGCGGCGCCTCGCGTCGATACCGTCATCCCAGCTCGCGGCGATGAAGCTGATCGTCAACCAGGCGTACGAGAACATGGGTCTCGCGTCCACGCAGGCGCTCGGGCCGGTCCTCGACGGCCTGATGCGCAACACGCCCGACGCGGCACGCTTCATCGAGCTCGCCGAGCGTGACGGCGTCGGCGCGGCCGTCGCGGCGCGCGACGCGCCCTTCGGCGACTACAGCCAGGCGCCGGCGGACCGGCAGCCCAACCCCGAGAACCTGATCGAGCCTTAGCCGCCGGCCTCGGGGCGCACCGCCCCGTAGCGCCCGGCGAAGCGCTCGGGGATGTCCGCGGGGTCCTTGTACCAGTACCAGCGGCACGGGTCGGTGCTGTAGTCGTTCGGCGGGTCGAGCGGGTAGAGGGGGTGCCCGGACCAGCGGATCGGCAGCGACTCGTTCATGAAGCTGCAGTGCGTGCAGTAGAGCGGCATGCCCTCGCGGTGGAATGACCAGTCGTGCGCCGCGCGCGTGCGGCCGCCGCCGGGCAGCCCGTCGTAGGCGCCGTTCAGCACCAGGCGCTGCCCGGAGCCGCACGGGTGCAGCGAGAACGTCACCTTCTCCTCGTCCTCGCTGACGGTGAAGCTCCCGGGGTGCGGCCCGACGCCCGAGCACGAGTGGGCGCGCCACGTCGCCGCCAACAGCTCGGCGACGCGCCTGCGGTCCAGCTGCTCGATGACCGAGTGGTGGCGCCGCCAGCCGCGCTCCATCGAATGCTCCCACGCGCGCGACACCCCCTCGTCGCCTAGCTCCTGCTGGACGAAGGAGACGAGCTCCAGCACCGCGCCCGCCATCAGGTCGTGGAGCATCTGCCACTCGTGCCGCATCTCCTCGCAGAGCTCGCGCGCCCGCGCCGCGTCGCCCCTGTCGAGCGCCTCGATCGCGCGGTCCATCGTCGGCCGCGACATCTCTTCGAGCTCGCTCTCGCTGAACCAGCGCTCCCCCATCGTGCACCTCCCGCCTCGCTCGTGCCGCCCGCCGCGCGGCCGGCCCCAGGGCAGTGTGTCATCGTGCGCGCCGTGGATGCGGAGCGCCCAGGACCGCGTGCCGCGCTCGTGACGGGCGCGCGGCGCGGCATCGGTGCGGCGATCGCCGCGCGGCTGCGTGCGGACGGCATGCGCGTCACGACGCTCGACCGCGACCCCGGCTGCGACCTGCAGCTCGACGTCGCGCGCGACGAGCTCGCAGTCCTCGGCGGGATCGACGTGTGCGTGGCGTGCGCCGGGATCACGGACACGCTCGCGCCGGCGCACCGCATGAGCGCCGAGCAGTGGCAGCGCGACATCGACGTGAACCTGACGGGCGCGTTCCGCACGATCCAGGCGTGTCTGCCCGGGATGCGCGAGCGCCGCTACGGTCGCGTCGTCGTGATCGGGTCGATCGCCGCGCGCGCGGGCCTGCCGGGACAGGTCGCCTACGCCGCGTCCAAGGCGGGCCAGCTCGGCATGGTCTACACGCTCGCGGCAGAGAACGCCGCCTACGGCGTCACGGTCAACGCGGTCCTGCCGGGGCTGACGGCGACCGAGCGCGTGCTCGGCATGCCGCCGCAGATACGCGAGCGCGTGCTGCAGGCTCTCCCGACGGGCAGCACCGTCGAGCCCGCCGAAATTGCTGCGCTCGTCGCGCTGCTCGCGGGCGACGAGCTCACCCAGCTGACGGGCCAGGCGATCGCCGTCGACGGCGGCGCGGGCCTGAACGCGACCTCGCTCGGCAGCGACCGCTAGGCGCCTTCGACGGCCGGCACCGCCGCGACTCGCGCGCGCAGCCGCAGCGCGAGCGTCGGGAAGATCAGCGCCGTGAGCGCAGCGCCGCCGACGAGCGCCGCCTGCGTCGAGGCGCGCATGTGGCCCGTTTCGCGCGCGAGCGTCGTGATCGCGATGACCATCGTCAGCTGGGTCGCCCCCATCAGCGCGAGCGCGAAACGGTCTCTGGTGCCGAAGACGCGGCGGTAGATGACGAGCACCGGACCGCCGCGCACGATGAAGAAGAGCGCGAAGAAGAAGAGCATCTTCAGGATCCCTTCGGGCGTCGAAAACACCGAGACATCCAGGCGCATGCCGCTGACGACGAAGAAGAACGGCACGAACACGCCGAAGGCGATCGCCGTCAGCTTCGAGTCGAAGGCCGGCAGCTCGCGCCCCCTCAGCGTCTGCCGGGTGATCAGGCCGGCCGCGAAGCCTCCGAGCAGCAGGTCGAGCCCGAGTTCGAACGCCAGCAGCGCGAGCGCGAACACCAGCACGACGATCCAGCGCACGGCGAGCTGGGAGCTCGTCTCCATCGTCCGCTCGAACAGCGGCACCGTGCGGTCCGCCGAGCGCACCGCGAGGATCGCCACGCCGACGGCGAGCCCGACGAAGGCGACCAGGATCAACGCGTTGTGCACGGTGCTCTGCGCCGAGAGGATCAGCGTCAGCAGCAGGATCGGCCCGAACTCGCCGACCGCGCCGGCGCCGAGCAGGTAGGTGCCGAAGCGCGTGCGCAGGTCGCCCGTGTCGGAGAGCATCGGGATCAAGGTGCCGATCGCCGTGGTCGCCATCGCCGAGCCGGTGTAGAGCAGCGACAGCACGACGCCGCTGGCGGCGAGGATGCCGCCGAGCGTGTAGGCGAGCGCCAGCGAGATCGCCCAGCCGCCGAGCGCGAGCGTCAGCGGCCTGCCGGCGATGCGGCGCACGTCGATCTCGTAGCCGGCGAAGAAGAACAGCAGGCCCAGGCCCAGGTCGGAGAAGAACGACACGAACTCGCCGGCGTGCAGCCCGATCGCGTGCGGCCCCAGCACGACCCCGCCGAGCAGCTCGAGCACGACCACCGGCAGCGCGAGCCCGCGCCCGGCGGCGAGCGTGGCGAGCGTGCCGGCGAGCGCCGAGCAGGCGACGATCGCGAGGAAGGTCCCCGGTGCGAGATCGACGGCCGCGGCCATCTACGCCCGCCCCGGCGCTGCTGTCCGGCTGACGAGTGCCCCCACGGTCGCCGAGCGTACACGGCCGCCCGCGGGCGATCTCGTGCAGCTTGCGGACGTTCGTCCGCGCCACCGCAACGAACACGCAGACGCCGGGTTAGGGGGCTCGGAGGAGCGAACACCAAACGACTCCCGCAAAGGAGAAGGCACACAAAATGCGTTCACCCAAGCTGACGTC
>DATJNQ010000017.1:0-46708 GCA_035507895.1 Solirubrobacteraceae bacterium
CCGGAGTCGGTCACCGCCCGCTTGAGCTTGCGCTCGACGATCTCCGGCTGGTCGAGCACGTAGAGCGTCCCCTCCTCGCTCGAGGAGGTCGTCGACATCTTGCTGGTGGGGTCCTGGAGATCCATGATGCGCGCGCCGACCGCCGGGATGCGGTGCTCGGGCACGACGAGCACCTCGCGTCCGGCGCCGAACCGGGAGTTGAACCGCCGCGCCACGTCGCGCATGAGCTCGAGGTGCTCGCGCTGGTCCTCGCCGACGGGCACCTGCTCGGCGCGGTAGGCGAGCACGTCGGCGGCCTGCAGCACGGGGTAGAAGAGCAGGCCTGCCGATACGAGCTCGCGCTGCGCGAGCGACTTGTCGCGGAACTGGTGCATCCGCTGCAGGCGACCGAGCTCGGTCACCGAGGAGAGCAGCCAGGTGAGCTCGGTGTGCTCGTGCACGTCGCTCTGGCGGAAGAGGATGCTGCGCGCGGGGTCGAGGCCCGCGGCGATCAGGATCGCGGTCGTGTCGTACACCCTCTCGCGCAGTTCTTTCGGGTCGTAGGCGACCGTGACCGCGTGCAGGTCGACGATGCAGAAGATGCCTTCGCCGCGCTCCTGGCCGCTCACGTACTGGCGGATCGCGCCGATGTAGTTGCCGAGGTGCTTGCGGCCGGTCGGCTGGATGCCGGAGAAGATGCGCACCGCGCGGACGCTACAGAGCCTGGCGGATCACGGGCCGCTTTGCCGCGGCGGCCTCGTCGAGGCGCCGCACGGGCGTGCTGTACGGCGCTGCGCGTGCGATCTCGGGGTCCTGCGCGGCCTCGGCGAGGATCGCCGCGATCGCGTCGGCGAAAGCGTCGAGCGTCTCGCGCGTCTCGGTCTCGGTGGGCTCGACCATCAGCGCCTCCTCGACGAGCAGCGGGAAGTAGACCGTCGGCGGGTGAAAGCCGTGGTCGAGCAGGCGCTTGGCTAGGTCGAGCGTCTTGATCTGGAGCTCGCGCTTCATCGGCTCGCCGGAGAGCACGAACTCGTGCATGCACAACTCGCCGTATGCGAGCGGCAGGTACTCGGCGACGCCCTTCTCGCGCAGGCGCGCCAGCAGGTAGTTGGCGTTCAGCACGGCGGTCTCCGAGGCGTCGCGCAGCCCGTCGGCGCCGAGCGAGCGGATGTATGCGTAGGCGCGGACGAACGTGCCGTAGTTGCCCTGGAAGGAGCGCAGGCGGCCGATCGACTGGGGCCGGTCTTCGTCGAGGGCGAAGGTCCCGTCGTCGCGGCCCACGACGACGGGCCGCGGCAGGAACGGCGCGACGCGGTCCGAGACAGCGATCGGGCCGGCGCCCGGGCCGCCGCCGCCGTGCGGCTGGGTGAACGACTTGTGCAGGTTGAAGTGGACGATGTCGAACCCCATGTCGCCGGGGCGCGAGAGTCCCATCACGGCGTTGAGGTTCGCGCCGTCGTAGTAGAGGGTCGCGCCGACGGCGTGCACGATGCTCGCGATCTCCTCGATGTTCGGATCGAAGATGCCGAGCGTGTTGGGGTTCGTGAGCATCAGGCAGGCGACGCCCTCGTCGGCCTTCGCGCGCAGGTCGTCGACGTCGACGCCGCCCGCCGGCCCGGTCGCGACCTTGACGAGCTCCATGCCGGCCATCGTCACGGTCGCGGGGTTCGTCCCGTGCGCCGTGTCGGGCGTGAGAACCTTGGTCCGCTGCTCCCCGCGCGAGACGTGGTAGGCGCGGGTCACGAGCACGCCCGCGAGCTCGCCGTGGGAGCCGGCGGCGGGCTGCAAGGAGACGTTCGCGAGCCCGGAGAGCTCCGCGAGCGCGTGCTGCAGACCGTGCATCAGGGCCAGCGCGCCCTGCGCCTGCTCGCCGTCCTGGAGCGGGTGCAGGCGGCTGTGGCCCGGTAGCGCGGCGGCGCGCTCGTGCAGGCGCGGGTTGTGCTTCATCGTGCACGAGCCGAGCGGGTAGAAGCCCGAGTCGAGGTCGTAGTTGCGCTTGGAGAGCGAGACGTAGTGGCGCACGAGCTCGGGCTCGGAGACCTCGGGCAGCCGCGGCGCGTCATTTCTCCGCGCAGCGGCCGGCAGGAGCTCGCCGACGTCGAGCTCTGGCACTTCGGTCGCCGGGCACGCGAACGCGCGGCGCCCGGGGGCGCTCTTCTCGAAGATCGTGCGCGCCCTCACGCGCTGCTCGGGCGGACCGTCGAGAAGCCCGCTGCTCACGCCGGCACCGCCTCCTGCTCGGCCGCCACCGCGGCGCCGAGGGCCTCGGCGAGCGCGTCGATATCGGCGCGCGAACGGCGCTCCGTGACCGCGACGAGAAGCCCTCCGCGGTCCTCCTCGCGGCCGGTGATCTCGTGCAGGTCGACGCCCGGGTTGATTCCCCGCTCGATGCAGCGCGCACGGACCGCGGCGACGTCGGCGTCGAGACGGACGGCGAACTCACGCACCACGGGCCCCTCGTGCATCGGCGCGACGCCCTCGAGGGCGCGCAGCGCCTCGCGCGCATAGTGCGTGCGGCGCAGCAGCAGTTCGCCGAGCTCGACGATGCCGCGGCGCCCCAGCCAGCCGAGGTAGGCGACGCCCGCGAGCGCGTTCAGCGCCTGCGCGGTGCAGATGTTGGACGTGGCTTTCTCGCGCCGGATGTGCTGCTCGCGCGTCTGCAACGTGAGCACGAAGCCGCGGCGGCCGTCGGCGTCGAGCGTTTCGCCGGCGATGCGCCCCGGCATGCGCCGCAGCAGCCGCTCGCGCGCGGCGAAGATCCCGAAGGACGGGCCGCCGAAGTCGAGGCGGTTGCCGAGCGCCTGGCCCTCGCCGACGGCGACGTCGGCACCGTATTCACCGGGCGCGCGCAGCACGCCGAGCGTGACCGGGTCGACGCTCGCGACCGACAGAGCCTCGTCGCCGCCGCGCTCGCGCACGGTCGCGGTGAGCGCGCCGGCGTCCTCCACGACGCCGTAGAAGTTGGGCTGCGCGAACACCGCCGCGCACGTGCGCTCGTCGATCGCCTCGCGCCACGCCGCCTCGTCGGTCGTGCCCGCGTCGAGCGGCACCTCGACGATCTCGACGCCGTAGCCCGGCGCGAGCGTGCGCAGCGTCTCGCGGGCGTGCGGGTGCACGCCCGCGCTGACCACGACGCGCTCGCGGCCGTTGTCCAGGCGCGCCATGTAAGCGGCGGCGCCTACGGCGGAAGCGCCGTCGTACACGGCGGCGTTGCTCACGGGCAGCGCCGTGAGCTCGCTGATCGCGGTCTGGTACTCGAACATCACCTGCAGCGTCCCCTGTGAGATCTCCGGCTGATACGGCGTGTAGGGCGTGAGGAACTCCGAGCGCTCGGTCAGCATGTCGATGAACGCGGGGACATAGTGGTCGTACATGCCGGCGCCGAGGAAGCTGATCTGGCTGTCGGCGTCGGTGTTGCGCGCGGCGAGCTCGCGCAGGTGCTCGTAGACGTCCTGCTCGACCATGCCGTCGGGCAGGTCGAGCGCGCGGTCCAGGCGCAGCGCGGCGGGGATCTGACGCGCGAAGATCTCCTCGAGGCTCCCGACGCCGATCGCGGCGAGCATCGCGGCGCGGTCGTCGTCGGTGGCCGATGTGTAGCGCGTCAAACCGTTATCAGACTAGCCCGGCAGGCTCGCGCGATAGGCCGCGGCGTCGAGCAGGCGCTCGGCCTCGCTCGCGTCGGCGACGCGGATCCGCACGAGCCACCCGGCGCCGTAGGGATCCTCGTTGATCAGGGCCGGTTCCGCGGTCAGCTCGGCGTTGACCTCGAGGACCTCGCCCGAGAGCGGCGCGATCACGTCGCTGACCGCCTTCACAGACTCGATCTCGGCGTACGGGTCGCCGCTTCGCAGCTCGCTCCCGACCGCCGGTGGCTCAAAGAAGACGACCTCGCCGAGCGAGTCCTGCGCGTACCAGGTGACGCCCAGCGTCGCGGTGTCGCCCTCGATGCGGGCCCAGTCGTGTTCGGGGTGGTAGATCAGCTCGTCGGGATAGCTGGCGACCGGCATGCTCACGCTGCCTTTCTGTAGAGCGGTCTTTCCTTGATCACGGCGGGGCGCATCTTGCCACGAACGTCGATCTCGATCCGCTCCCCCACGGCGGCGCGCGCCGCCGGGACGTAAGCCATCCCGATGCCCACACCGAGCGTCGGCGACATCGTGCCGCTGGTCACGACGCCGCCGCCGCGCACCGGGTTGCCCTTGCGCGCGATGCCGGCGCCCTCGATCGCGAACGCGACGAGCCGTTCGCGGGGACCGGCTGCGCGTTCGCGCGCGACGGCCTGCGCGCCGATGAAGCCCGTCGGCTCCTTGCAGCACCAGCCGAGGCCCGCCTCGATCGGGTGGCGGTCTCGCGTGAGCTCGTTCCCGTAGAGGTGCAGGCAAGCCTCGAGGCGAAGCGTGTCGCGCGCGGCGAGCCCGGCCGGCTTGACGCCCGCACCGTCGAGCGCGTCCCAGAGCGCGACGGCGCCCTGCGGCGGGCAGAGGATCTCGACGCCGTCCTCGCCCGTGTAGCCGGTGCCGCAGACGAGCGCCGCCACGCCCGCCAGCGCGAGCGGCGCCGAGCGGTGGCGCGCGGGCAGCTCGCCGTCGGCGAGCGACGCGACGGCGGCGCGAGCCGCCGGCCCCTGCACCGCGATCATCGCCCAGCTCGACGCGGCGTCCTCGACGCGCACGCCGTCCCGCTCGCCGTGCCTCTTCATCCAGGCGAGGTCGCCGGCGTGGTTGGCGGCGTTCGTGACGGTGAGGTACTCGCCGCCCGCGAGGCGGTAAGTGATGAGGTCGTCGAGCACGCCGCCCTCCTCGTCGCAGAGCAGCGAGTACTGGGCGCCGGCCGGCGCGATCTGCGTGACGTCGTTCGTGAGCAGCCGCTGCAGCGCCTCCTCGGCGCCGGCGCCGCTCGTCACGACCTCGCCCATGTGCGAGACGTCGAACATGCCGGCCGCCTCGCGCACCGCGCGGTGCTCGTCGGCGACGCCCGTGTACTGCACGGGCATCGACCAGCCGGCGAAATCGACCATTCGCGCCCCCGCCGCGACGTGCCTTTCGTGCAGCGGGGTGCGGCGGAGCTCGTGCCCGTCGCTCACGGGGCCACAGTATCCGAGGCCGCGAGCGCGCGCGGCTGCGCTGCGCGGCGTGCGGGACATCCCGTTTCCGGCCGTGGCGGGCGCAGCGACGGTGCCCTGCGCGTCAGTCGTTCAAGAGGGCGTGCGAGCCCGCGACCTGCTGCCAGAACTGCGTCGCGGTGTCGTATTCGAACGGCAGCACGCCGCTCCAGTAGCCCGCCATCAGCTCCACCGTCAACCAGCTGAGGAGCACCGCGGCCGCCAACGCGACGCCGCGCCGCGGCCCGCGCAGCTGGGCGAGGCCGAGGCCGCCCGCGGCCGAGATGATCGGCACGATGTCTATGAAGCCGCGCTGGCCGTCGGCTCCGCCGAGGAACCACGACGTCCAGGATCCGTAGATCACGGTCAGTGATGCGACGCTCGCGAGCGCGAGCCAGCCCCAGTTGCGTGACTTTCGCTGCCAGAGCGCGATCGCGATCATCAGCGCGAGCACCGGGAACCACAGGAAGAGGCCGTGGTTGTAGGAGAAGAGGACGTTCCACTCCTCGAGGTCTCTGAGGTTGAACGACGCGGAGGCGCCGTACGTGTTCAGCGTCCACGTGTTGGTCGACCAGCGCACGTAGAGCAGCTGGATGAAGAGCGCGAGGATCACGCCGCCGATCGCGGGCGCGGCGAGGCGCACTGCGGCGCGAAGGCGGCGGGCCCCCGCGAGCCCCTGGGTCTGCCACAGCGTCCACGCCCCGACGAGCAGCAGCAGCGGCGCGATGTCCGGCTCCCTGATCCACGCGATGAACAGCGAGAGGGCGAACACGAGCCACGAGTTGGGGCGCGCGCGCCGTCGCATCGCCCCCACGCCGGCGAAGATGAGCGCGGCGAAGAGCGCGGCGCTCGTGTCGTGCGTGAACGCGCTGTCGTAGGTCGCGTAGTCGAAGAGGCCGGCGCCGAACACGAGGCACAGGACCGTCAGCTGTGCCGTCCAGGTGCCGACGTCCAGGCGGCGCAGGGCGCCCCACATCAGCAGGGCGGTGAGCAGCAGGGTGGCGATCCCCAGCCACTGGTTCGCTTCCTCGTTCGCGTTGCTGACGACGAGCTTTTTCGCGTTGCCGTGCCCGCTGAGCAGCGCGATCGGCCCCATCACGGGCAGGCGCAGCAGCGCCATCGCGGCCGAGTACCTGTTCGAGCAGCGGTTCGGGTGCGCGGGGTCGCGGCCGGTGAGGGCGCCGACCGTCGCCATTTCGGGCCACTGACAGAAGTCGAAGTCGCCGTCGAGAAGCGCGTCGGTCCAGGCGTAATAGCCCAGGCCGTCCGAGCGGATCGGCGGCGAGTTCGTGTAGGGCGGCGCCACCGTGACCCACACGCCGGCGCCGACGATCGGCAACAGCAGCAGGATCGGGATCCGGCGCACGAGTCTGCTCGCCCCGCGGCTGAAGTCCCGTTGCATCGCGCGACAAGCTACAGCGAGAGAGATGGCTGGGCCGCCCCCGCCGGCAGCGGCCGGCAACGCGAAACGATGCCGGGCTGCGGTGCGGAACGGGCGCGCGCGGGGCCGCCGCGCCCGCCGCGGCCGGCGGCCCCACGCGCGCGGTGTGACCGTCGCGCCATCGGGTAACGTGGCGGCACATGTCGGTCCGTGAGCGCGAGCAGGGCGCCGAGGGCACCCAGGCGACCGTCGTCCAAGGCAATGCCCGCGAGGCGGCAACGCGCAGACCCCCGCCGCGTCGGCTGCTCACCGTCGCGACGGTGCTCGTCACCGTCGTCTTCTGCTACATCGCCCTCAGCGGGATCCACTTCAGCGCGGTCTGGGCGAGCCTGAAGAGCTGCGACTACTGGTGGCTCATCCCGGCGCTCGCGGCCTTCGGCCTCGGCAACGTCGCGCGCGGCATGCGCTGGCGGTCGCTGTTCGCGCCCGGCCGGCGCCCCCGGCCGGGGCCCACGCTCGACGCGATGATGGTCGGCTACTTCTACAACAACATCATGCCCGCGCGGGTCGGCGAAGCCGCGCGCGTGATCGTGCTCACCCAGCGCACGCCGACACCGCCCGTCGAGACCGTCGGCACCGTCATCGTCGAGCGGCTCTACGACGTCCTCGCGATCCTCGTGATCTTCTTCCTCGCCCAGCCCTGGCTGCCGGATGTCAGCTGGTTCCGGGCTGCCGCGGTGGCCGCGATCGTGCTTGCGCTCGCGATCGCGGCGGTCGCGGCGATCCTCGTCGTCTACGGCGAGCGCCCGATCCGCTTCCTGCTGCGGCCGCTCGCGCGCTTCGACCTCTTCTCGGGCGCGCGCCTGGACAAGACCGTCTCGGAGATCGTCCACGGCCTGAGCGGGCTACGCAACCGCGAGGTCGCCGTCGAGGCGTTCCTCTGGACGATCGCGGCGTGGATGCTCACGGCGCTCTCCTCCTACCTCGTCGCGGTCGCGTTCCACCTCGGCCTGCCCTTCGCCTGCGGCGTGCTGGTCGCCGTCGCGATCGGCCTCAGCATGATCCTGCCGTCGCCGCCCGCGGCGCTCGGCGTGTTCGAGGGCGCCGCGATCCTCGCGCTGCAGGCGTACGGCCTGCCGAAGTCCGAGAGCCTGCCGTACGCCCTCGTACTGCACGCGATCAACTTCGTGCCGTTCGTGCTGGTGGGCCTCTGGCTGCTGCACTACAACTCGCGCCACCCCTACCGCCGCTCGACCCCCGCACCCGCCGGCGAGCTGGACGACCTGCCTCACCCCGTCGGCATCGGCGCGCGATGACCGCCGGCCGCCCGCGTGATCGCCCGTCGCGCGGGCTGAGCGAACGACAACCCCGAGCACGAAAGTGATGCCAGGAAACCGATGATCAACCCGACCGACTCTCCCCCGACCACGGGCGCGCAACCCGAGCACGACGAGATGTGGGACCTCGAGAACCTGCGCGCCGCCCGGCGGCTCTGCGACTGGATGTACGCGCAGTCCTCACGATACGTGCGCGGGAACGTCGCGGAGATCGGCGCAGGGATCGGCACCTTCAGCGAGCGCCTGGCGGCGAGCCGCGACGTGGACAGCCTGCTGCTCATCGAGCCGGAGCCCGCTTGCGTGCAGGAGCTCCGCCGCGTCTTTGGCGCGAGCCCCAACGTCACGGTCGTGGCCGAGACGCTGCCGGACTCCCCCACCCTGCGCGCCCGCGCCGGCACGATCGATTTCGTCCTCTGCCAGAACGTTCTCGAGCACATCGACGACGAGCAGGCGGCCGTGCGCGCGATGGCCGACTCCCTGCGCCCCGGGGGCAACCTCGCGCTGCTCGTGCCGGCCAATCCGCGACTGTACGGCAGCCTCGACCGCGCCTACGGCCATTACCGGCGCTACACGCGCGCGCGGGTGCAGAAAGTGCTCGCCTCCGCCGACCTCGAGATCATCGACCTCTACTCCTTCAACCTGCTGGGAGTTCCCGGCTGGTGGGTCAACCGGCACCGCCGGTCCCCGGGCCTCAGCCGCGGTTCGCTGCGTGCCTACGAGGCGCTGCTGCGGCTGTGGCAGCCCGTCGAGGACTGGCGCCGGCCCCCCTGGGGTCTGAGCGTCATCGCGCACGCGCGGCGGCGAGCCGGCTGAAGGGACCGGCACGCGCGGCTGAGGGTCGCGTGCGCCCCGAGGGCGCCCCGTTCAACTGGTAGCTTCCCGGCCCGTGCAGGTCAGCTTCCTGATCCCCGCCTACAACGAGGCGTCGACGATAGGCGAGGTTCTCGACCGCATAGTCGCCCTCGGACTGGACTACGAGATCGTCCTCGTCGACGACGGTTCGACGGACGCGACGGCGGAGATCGCGGAACGGCACCCGGGCAGCGACGGTCGGGTCCAGGTGCTGCGCAAGCCGAACGGGGGCAAGGGTTCGGCACTGCGCCACGGCATACCGCACTGCGGCGGCGAGGTCGTCGTGATCCAGGACGCCGACATGGAGTACGACCCGCGCGACGTGCCGTCGCTGATCGAGCCGATCAAGCTCGACGCGGCGGACGTGGTCTACGGCTCGCGGCTGGCCGGCGGAAGGCCGCAGCGCGCGTACATGTTCTGGCATCTCGTGGGCAACCGCTTCCTTTCGCTGCTCACCGGGCTGCTCTTCAACACGACCCTCACCGACATGGAGACGGGCTACAAGGCGTTTCGCCGTGAAGCGTTGGTGCGGCTCAACCTGACCGAGGACCGCTTCGGCATCGAGCCCGAGATCACGGGCGAGATCTGCCGCCGCGGACTGCGCGTCTACGAGGTCCCGATCTCCTACTACGGCCGTACCTACGCCGAGGGCAAGGGCATCACCTGGCGGGACGGCTTTCGCGCTGTGTTCGTGCTCCTGCGCACGCGCGTGCGACCGCTGAGGTAGCCCCGCGCCGCAGCGGCGCCCGTCAGCGCTTCGCCGCGCTGACGGGATAGAGGATCACGCCGCCGACGCTCTGGCCGTGCAGCCCGATGCGGGCCAGCACCCGCGGCCAGCGCTCGGCGACGGTGGGATCGACGACGACGTCGCCGACGTCGTGCCGGCGGATGAACGCGGCGAGCACGGGTGCCGGTGGCGGATGGCCGCGGACCATTTCGACGACGCCCGGCTGTTTTTCAAATGCGGGCGGGATCATGCCGAGCACGTAACCCTCGGGCAGCCGGAAGTAGAAGCCCGTCTCGGCCTGCCAGAGCGTCGATATGTCGTAGTGCCCGTACGGCAGCACGAGCACGTTCTCGTTACGCGTCAGATAGCGGCGGTACAGGTTTGTGGCGAAAAACCTCGGGTTGTGCACCGGCTGGCCGAAGAGGTAGGCGTCGACGTTCGGGAACACCATCACGATCCCCGCCGCCACCAAGAGCCAGCGGGCGGCCACGTGTCCGCCGGGCTTGGCGAGCCAGGCGCTCACGCCGATCGCTATCGCCAACACGGCGAAGAGCACGATGCGCGACGGCACGATGTTGTCGAACACGGGGATGTTCTTCAGCCAGTTGTACGGCAGCGCCACGGTTTCGATGCCGGCCACGTGCAGGTGCGCGCCAAGCGCCATCACGATGCTGATGGTGATGACGATCGCGAGCATCTTGCCGAGCACGCTGCGTCGTCCTTCCGAGAAAAACCAGATCGAGAAGGCGATGATGATCGCGATGCTGAGGTAGCCGTCGGTCTCGGCCTTGTCTTCGGCGGTGAATTTCGTCGAGAGCGTGACGAAGTCGTGGTGACCAAGCCACGTCGTCACGGTGGGGAAAATGAGGTTCGCGAGGTCGAGCCCGAACGTGTTCGACAGGGTCGAGCTGCCCGGCAGGAACCCTTCGCTGATCGCCGCGTAATAGAGGAACGGCGAACCGACGACGATCGCGATCAGGCCGGCGGCGATCGTCTCCCCGATCAGGCCGAGGATCCGCCCGCGCTGCGGCTGGGGCGCGAGGAAGCGCGCCACGACGAGCATCAGCATGCCCAGCATCACGCACTCGGCGAGCCATTCCGTCGAGAGGCCGAGCTGCAGCACGAGCACCAGCGCCATCGAGAGCAGGTAGGCCGTCCGCGAGATCTCGCGATCGACCCTGCGCAGCGCGAGGTGCACCATGACGGGGATCAGGCAGATGAAGACGAGCGGCAGGTGGCCGAGGAGCTGCGCGAACTCGTATGAGGAAAAGCCGAACAGGAAACCTCCGACGAGGGCGGGCAGCTCTCGTTTGACCAGGCGGCGGCAGAGCAGGTAGGCAGTGAATGCCGCCAGCGCGGGGCTGAGGATCGAAACGACGTTGTAGGAGACGATCGGGCCGTAGAGCGCCGTGACCGGAGCCATCGCGAGGGCCGCCACCGGCATCATCGGCGCCTGCGCCAGGTTCACCCCCGTCGGCGCCCACTGCTCGTGCGTATAGAAGGGGTTCAGACCGTGGGCGATGGCGTGGGGGAACCAGCTCATCGACCACATGAAGATCGCCGGGTCCGAGCCCCCGTCGCACGCGCAGACGCTGCCCAGATGTGAAATGGCGAACCAGCCGATCGTCATGGTGGCGAGCACGAGGTAGAAGGCGAGCGCCCAGAGCCACGTCGGGACCCGGGCGAGCGCTGCGCGGACGCGATGCTGGGCGGCGGCGGCCCGCGGATGCTCGCCGGCGTTCCCGCCGCGTTCGGCGTGCGACGGGGGCTTGGTCACCGCCGCGCTCAGGCCCGAGCCGCGGGCGGGGCCGTGACGCTCGGCTGCTGGCTGCCCCGAGCCGGCTTCGGCGCTCACGGGCGCGCGGGGGCGCCCGCCGCCCCGGGGAGGGACGCTCGTCGTTCACTCACCGCGGCCGACCTCGCCCGACGCGGCAATCGACCACGTGCTGCCGCGCTGTTCACCGCGCCGAGATTACCGGAGCGGGCGGTCCCCGCCCGCCGCCTGGCCCGCCCGTTTCGAGCTACCGGCGGGCGCCGTCAGTCGCGCAGGAACGGCGGTATGTCGATGTCGTCGTCCGCGATCTCCAGCGAGGAGCGCTGGCGCTCAAGGCTCGGACGGCGGTCGGGGCGCTCGCCGCGCGCGGTGCCGGAGCGCAGCCCGCGCCGGACGCGGTGGTCGAAGCCCGTGCCGATCACCGTGACGCGGACGTCGTCGCCCATCGATTCGTCGATCACGGCGCCGAAGATGATGTTAGCGTTCGGGTCGGCTTCGTTCTGGATGATCTCCGCGGCCTCGTTGACCTCGAAGAGCCCGAGGTCTTTGCCGCCCGTGATGTTCAGCAGGATGCCGGTCGCGCCGTCGACGGCCTCTTCGAGCAGCGGCGAGGAGATCGCCGCGCGCGCCGCCTCGGCGGCGCGACTCTCACCGGCCGCCGTGCCGATCCCCATCAGCGCCGACCCGGCGTCGCTCATGATCGTGCGCACGTCGGCGAAGTCGAGGTTGATCAGGCCCGGGATCGTGATCAGGTCGGTGATGCCCTGGACGCCCTGGCGCAGGACGTTGTCAGCTTCGCGGAAGGCGTCGAGCATCGAGGTGCGCCGCTCCACCACTTCGAGCAGCTTCTCGTTGGGGATCACGATCAGCGTGTCGACGACCTCGCGCAGGCGGTCGATGCCCTCGGATGCCTGGCGGCCGCGCTGGGTTCCCTCGAAGTCGAAGGGGCGCGTGACGACGCCGACGGTGAGCGCGCCGATCTCGTTCTTGGCGATCTCGGCGATGACGGGCGCCGCGCCCGTGCCGGTGCCGCCGCCCTCGCCGGCCGTCACGAACACCATGTCGGCGCCCTTCAGCGCCTCCTTGATGTCATCGCGCGACTCCGCGGCTGCCGCCAGCCCGACGTCGGGGTCGGCGCCGGCGCCCAGGCCCTTCGTCGACTCGTGGCCGATGTTCAGCTTGACGTCGGCTTCGCTCATCGCGAGCGCCTGCGCGTCGGTGTTGGCGGAGACGAACTCGACGCCGCGCAGTCCCGCATCGATCATGCGCGTGACCGCGTTGGTGCCTCCGCCGCCGACGCCGACGACCTTGATCACCGCAAGATAGCTGCCGCTGCGCTCCATTCTCTCCGTCCGAAGTCTCGAGTGTCAGATGAGCTTTAGAGCCCGCCCGCCGCGTAATCTACACGGCGCAAGTTTGCGACGCTACGTCGGATTCTCCGCTCTGTCAATGGGCTCCTCCCGCCGCAAGGCCCGTTGCAGGCGCGTACCCTCATGTCAAGGTTGAGACTTGAGCGGTTTTCATAACCAACCCTCGAGTTGAGATCAAGCCTTGGTCAGCCGCCGGCGCCGATCTGCGCTTCGGCCGGCGGCGCAGCCTGGCCCGTCGTTTCCGTCGCCTGCTGCTGCGGTTCGCTCGACGGCGTCGTCGCCGCCCCCGACGTCGCCCCCGCCGCGGGGTTACCGCCTTCGGCGAGTGCCGCCGTGAGGGCCGAAATGAGCGCTTCGCCGGTCAGCGGCGCGCTCGCGCCGGCCGTTTCGCCGGCGCCGGTCTTGAAGGCTGCCGCGGGACGGCCGGGGACCGTGACGTCGATCGAGCTCGCGCCGTGCGAGCTCGGCGCGGTCAGGACGCGCACCAGCGAGATCCACTTCGCGCGCGCGAGGGCACCGTCACCGAAGTAGACGCGCAGGCCGCCGCGCATGGCGGCCGTCACGCCGTGCGGGCCGTAGGAGAGCCCATCCACGACCGCGGCGAGCGGCGCCGGTGCGGCCGCGGCGATCGCGAGCAGGTCCGCGGCGTGGGGCCCTCGCAGCGTCTGGCCGCTGACGCGGAAGCTGCCGCTGACGCGCGGCAGGCGGCCGCTGACGTAACGCGCCCCGAGGATCCTGCCGTCGGCTGCGACGGCGCTCGTGAGCGAGCCGACCTGAACGACGGCCGCGGGGAGCTGCTCGGTCACGATGATGCGCAGCGAGTGCGGGAACGAAGCCTGCGCCGTCACGCTGCGGACCACGGCGAACCTTCCCACCGCCGCGCGCAGCGCGCCTTCGTCGACGGCGAGCGTGCTCATGCCGAGCGCGCTGGTGCGCAGGGAGGCGTCGATCGCGCGCGCGTCGACTCCGCGGACGCCTTCGATGCGCACCTCCTGCACGGCCGAGATCGGCGTGTGGATGAGCCCCTCGTAGAGGACCGCGGCGGCGCAGAGCGCCGCCGCGGCGAAGATCAGCGGCCGGCGCAGCGGCCAGCGGGCGCGCTCGGCGGCGGCGCCGCGGCGCGGCGCACGCGAGCCGGCCGAGAGTTCGGCTGCGCCGCTGCGTGACATCAGCTACCTATTCGCGCGCGCGGGCCGGACACCTACCCGCGCCAGGGGAACTCGATATCTCCCAGCGTCTGGACCTCGGCTTCGAGCGCGACGCCGAAGCGTTCGAGCACGCGCCGGCGACCCTCAGCCATCAGCGCGACGATGTCGGCCGTCGTCGCCGCGCCCGTGTTCTCGATGAAGTTCGCGTGCTTGGGCGAGAAGCGCGCGCCGCCCACGGCGAGGCCGTTGCAGCCGGCCGCCGCGAGCAGCAGTCCCGCGGTGCGCCCTTCGGCGCGCTCGTCATCCGGGTTCTTGAAGGTCGAGCCGAACGTGCGGATCCCCTGCGGCTGCGCCTCGTGGCGGGCGCGGCGAAGCTCCGCGAGCCTCGCCGCGACGACGCCCGCGTCGTCGGCCGTGAGGGCGAAGCGGGCGCGGGCGACGACCTCGTCGGCCGCGAGGTTGGAGTGCCGGTAGGTCAGCTCGAGCTCGGCCGGCGAGCGCCGCTCGATGCCCCGCGCGGTCGCCACGTCGACCCACTCGAGCGTCGCGGCGAGCTCCCCGCCGTAGGCGTTTGCGTTCATGCGCACGGCGCCACCGACCGTGCCGGGGATGTTGACGGCGAACTCGATGCCCGCGAGACCGGCGCGCGCGGCGCGCGCGGCCACCGACGGCAGGCGCGCCCCCCCGCCCGCCGTCAGGTGCGTGCCGTCGATCGACGTCTCGGCGAGCTCGCCGTCGAGCTTGACGACGAGCCCGCTGACGCCCGCGTCGGCGATCAGCAGGTTCGAGCCCGAGCCGACGACGCGCAGCGGCGTCCCGCTTTCGTGCGCCCAGCGCACGAGCGCGAGCAGCGCCGCCTCGTGCGAGGCGCGCGCGAAGAGGTCGGCGCTGCCGCCGGTACGCACGGTCGCGAGCCGCGCAAGCGGAACGTTCTCGCGCACTCCCTCCGGCCGCCCGCTCATCGCTCCACCACGCGACGCGCCAGCTCGTCGACGTCGCCCGCGCCCATCACGACGCAGATGTCGCCCGGGCGCAGCAGTTCGCGCAAGGCCGCCTGTGCGTCCTCGAGCGCCGGCGCCCAGCGCACAGTGCGCCCGTCGCCCGCGTCGGCGGCGGCGCGCGCCACGAGCAGCCCGCTCACTCCGGGGTGCTCCGCGGCGCGCTCGCGCGCGGGATAGACGTCGAGCACCACGGCGAGGTCGGCGGCGGCGAGCGCGGCGCCGAAGGCCCCGGCGAAGAGGCTCGTGCGCGAGAACATGTGCGGTTGGAAGACGGCGATCAGGCGCTCGTGCGGGACTGTGCGGGCGCCCGCGAGCGTCGCGACGACCTCGCTCGGGTGGTGCGCGTAGTCGCTGTACAGGCGCGCCCCCGCGTGCTCGCCGACCAGCTCGAAGCGCCTGCCCGCGCCGGCGAACGCGGCGAGCGACGCCGCCGCCGGGCGCGCCGCGGCACCCGCCAGGCGCGCCGCCTCGAGTGCCGCCGCCGCGTTGCGTGCGTTGTGCACCCCGGGGACGCGGAGCGCGACGGGCTCGGAGCACCACTCGAAGCGCGAGCCGCCCTCGACGAGCTCGACGTGCCCCGGCGAGGCGAGCGCCGCGTCCGCGCGCAGCTCCTCGAGGCCGCCGCCGGCGCAGAGCACCGCCTGCGGCGCACCCCGCAGGAAGTCCGCGAAGAGCTCGCGCAGCTCGCCCAGCGAGGAGAAGACGTCGCCGTGGTCGAGCTCGACGTTCAGGAGGACGGCGATTTGCGCGTCGATCGCGAGCAGCGAGCGGTCCGACTCGTCGGCCTCCACGATGAGCCACTCCCCCTCGCTCCAGCGGGCGTTGGGGAGTCCCGCGCCGGCGCTCGCGCCGATCAGCCACCCCGGGTCGAGCCCCGCGGCCGTGAGGATCGTGACGAGCATCGCGCTCGTCGTCGTCTTGCCGTGCGTGCCGCCCACCGCGATCGTGCGCCGCAGCGCCGTCAGTTCGCCGAGCAGCTCGGCGCGGGTGAGCTCGCGCAGGCCGCGTTCGGCGGCGGCGCGCCGCTCGACGTTGTGCGCGCCGATCGCCGTCGAGTGGACGACTTCGACGTCCGCGCCGGCGGGGATGTTCGCGGCGTCGTGGCCGATACGGACGTCGAGCACCCCATCCTCGCGCAGCAGCCGCGCGTATTCGCTCGCGGCGGCGTCCGAGCCCGTCACGGTCGCGCCGAGCGCGACGGCGGCGCGCGCGTAGCCGCTCATTCCCGTGCCCCCCGCGCCGATCAGGTGCAGCCGGCGACCGGCCCACGGGCCGCTCATCGCCCTGCCGCCTTGAGCACCTCGGCGGCGACGTCCGCCGCGGCTTCGGGACGCGCCAGCGCGCGCGAGGCGGCGGCCATGGCGCGCAGCCGCGCCGGGTCGCCCACCAGCCCGTCGACCGTGTCGCGCAGGCGCGCAGCGTTCAGCTCGCCGTCGTCGATCACGACGGCCGCGCCCGCCGCGGCGAAGCGCGCGGCGTTCTCGCTCTGATGGTCGCCGGTCGCGTGCGGGTAGGGGACGAGCACCGCGGGAAGGCCGTTCGCCGCGAGCTCGAACACCGAGCCGCCCGACCGCGCGACGACGATGTCGGCGGCCGCGAGCGCCCGCGCGAAGCGCTCGCGGGGCAGGTATTCGCGGAGGTCGTAGCCCGCGCGCAGCGGCCGCTCTCGCAGCTCGGCGTAGTCGCGGCCGCCGCAGACGTGGAGCACGTGCAGCTCGCAGTCGCGAAAGGCCTCGAGCGCGGCGAGGTTGATCGAGCGGGCGCCCAACGATCCGCCGAAGACGAGCACGCACGTCGCGCCGGCGGGGATCGCGAACTCCGCGCGCGCGGCGGGCCGGTCGGTGAACGGCGGTTCGACCGGGCGGCCCGTGACCACGTAGCGCCCGTGCGCGTGGCCGGCGAGCGCGAACGGCAGGCAGACGCGCCGCGCGAACGGCGCGAGCAGGCGGTTCGTGAGCCCGAGGTGACCGTCGGCCTCCATCAGCACGAGCGGGATGCGCAGCGAGAGCGCCGCCACGCCGACGGGCCCGGCGACGTAGCCGCCGGCGCCGAGGACCGCGTCGGGATCGATGCCGCGCAGGATGCGCCGTGAGGCGCGCGTCGCGCGCGCGGCGAGCAGCGCACCGCGCAGCGCCTCGCGGGGGTCGCTGCGGCTCAGGCCGGTCGCGGAGATCGAGTGCAGCGGCAGGTGCTCGGCGGGGACGAGCTCGGCCTCCGCACGACCCGCGCCGATGAACTCGACCGCCGCACCGCGCGCACGCAGCTCACGTGCGACGGCCAAGGCCGGAACGACGTGACCGGCCGTCCCGCCGGCCGCTATCGCGACGGTCATATGGCTCTCGTGCACCGCTCAATCCTGCCGTTTCGCGCGGCGCCGTGCCGCCCGCGCGCCGCGGGCGGCGCTCCGGGACGGCCCTGATGTGCCCGGTGCCGCCGCGCGCGACGTCGAGCAGCAGCCCGACGGCCGCGAGCGTGACGATCATGCTGCTCGAGCCGTACGAGACGAGTGGCAGCGGCACGCCGGTGAGCGGCGCGAGCCCGACCACCGCGAAGACGTTGAGCAGCGCCTGCGAGACGATCAGGACGGTCAGGCCGACCGCGATGAGCGACGCGTAGAGGCTCTTCGCCTTGCGCGCCGCGCTCATGCCCGCGACAGCGATCACGCCGTAGAGCGAGAGCACCACGGCGACGCCGACGACGCCGAACTCCTCGGCGACGACCGCGACGATGAAGTCGGTCTGTGCCTCGGGCAGGTAGAAGATCTTCTGCACCGACTGCCCCGGCCCGACGCCGAAGAGGCCGCCCGAGCCGATCGCGATCTGGCCCTGGACCGCCTGGAAGCCCGTTGTGTGCGCGTGCGCCCAGGGGTCGACGAAGCTGGTGAGCCGCGCGCGGGCGTACGGGCTCGCGACGACGAAGACGTAGAAGAGCCCGACGGCGGCGACGCCGAGCGCGAGCTTCAGCAGCAGCGCCGTAGGCATTCCGGCGGCGACGAAGATCGCGCCGAGCGTGAAGCAGATGACGAGCGAGGTGCCGATGTCGGGCTGCGAGGCGACGAGCAGCAGCGCGACGCCCGAGACGGCGAGCAGCGGCCGCCACAGCTCGTGCAGGTCGCCGACGATGTTCGGCCGGCGCGCGATCAGCGTGGCCGCGTAGAGCACAAGCGCGATCTTCAGGAGCTCGGAGGGCTCGAACTGCAGCTGTTCGGGGCCGATCCAGCGGCGGGCGCCGTTGACCTCGACGCCGATGTGAGGCACGTGCACCGCTGCGACGAGGCCCATCGAGATGGCGAGCAGCGGCGCGGTGAAGGAGTGGGCGCGGGCGAGCCCGCCGCGCGCGAGGTAGTGCATCAGCGCGAGGCCGAGGCCGCCGTAGAGCACGAACTTGAGCAGGTAGCTCGAGCCGAAGCCCGAACCTTCCAGCAGGCTCGTCGCGCTTGTCGCGCTGTAAACCATCACGGCGCCGATCGCCAGCAGGCACAGCGTCGCGGTGATCAGCATCCGGTACGCGCCGGGGCGCTCGCGCGCCGCCTGCACGGGCGCGGCCGCGCCGTCGCGGCGCAGCGCACCTGGGATCGCTAGGCGCATCCTTGGCGATTTCGACGCGGCGCCGCCTTCGCCTTCCCGCTAGAGCCCGCGGCTCTGGCGGTAGATGGCGAAGCCGATCGCGGCGCAGATCGAGGCGATGATCCAGAAGCGAAGGATGATCTTCGTCTCCGACCATCCCTTAAGTTCGAAATGGTGGTGCAGCGGCGCCATCAGGAACACGCGGCGGCGTGTGCTCTGGAAGGCGACGACCTGGATCAGCACGGAGAGCGCCTCGATCACGAAGATCCCGCCGATGACGATCAGCAGGATCTCCGTCTTGGTCATGACGGCGAGGCCGGCGATCGCTCCGCCCAGCCCGAGCGAGCCGGTGTCCCCCATGAAGATCGTTGCCGGGAACGCGTTGAACCAGAGGAAGCCGATGCACGCCCCGAACAGGCAGCCCGCGAGCAGCGCGAGGTCGTACTGGCCGGCGAGGAAGTTGATCGCGATGTACGCGAGCAGGACGATCGCCGCCGAACCGGCGGCGAGTCCGTCGAGTCCGTCGGCGAGGTTGACGCCGCTCGTGGTCCCCGCGACGACGAGGAAGATGAGGATCGGATACGCCCATTTGAGGTCGATCGTGTAGTCGACGAAGCGCAGGCGCAGGGTCGGCGGCAAGCCGGCCTGACGTTCGGCGAGCCACCACAGGCCGAGCGAGATGGCGAGCGTGACCGCGAGCTTGGTGCGCCCGCTGAGCCCGAGCGAGCGGCGCTTGGAGAGCTTCGTGAAGTCGTCGGCGAAGCCGAGCGCGGCGCACGCGAGGGCGACCGCGAGGACGCCGGCCGAACGCCATTCCCAGTCGGTGAGGATCAGGAACGGCACCGTGACGGCGACGAAGATGATCACGCCGCCGGCGGTTGGCGTGCCGGCCTTGCTCTGGTGGCCTTCGGGCCCCTCGGCGCGGATCTGCTGGCCGAACTCGCGGCGGCGCAGGAATTCGATGAACTTGGGGCTGAGGAAGATGCAGATCAGAAGCGCGGCGAGGCCGCCGAAGAGGATGCGGCCGGTCATCGCGGCTCCGCGGGGCCGCGCCGCGCGACGAGGGCGCCGACGACGGCCTCCATGCCCACCGCGCGCGATCCCTTGACGAGCACCGTGTCTCCGGGGCGCAGCAGCTCGTCGGCGAGTTCGGCGGCCCCGGCCACGTCGCCGGCGACGTGGCCCGCTGAGCCGAGCGGCCCGGCGAGCTGCGCGGCGTGCTCGCCGACGGCGATCAGCACCTCGACGCCGCTCCGCGCCGCCTCGCGGCCGACCTCTTCGTGGAGGGCGGGCGCGTGGCTGCCGAGCTCGCACATCTCGCCGAGCACGGCGACGCGGCGGCCCGGGGCCGTGTCGGCGAGGTCGACGAGGGCCGCGCGCATCGAATCGGGGTTCGCGTTGTAGGAGTCGTCGATCAGCTCGATGCCGTCGGGGAGCTCGAGGCGCGCCCCGCGCATGCCGGAGAACGCGACCGCGAGCGGCCCGGCGGCGACGTCGACGCCGCCCGCCCACGCCGCCGCGACGGCCGCGACGAGGTTGCGCAGCTGATGGCGTTGCGCGAAATCGGGCTCGAGTCGCGTCGTGCGACCGGGGCCGACGATCGTCGCCGCGCCGTCCGCGTCCCGCGTGAGCTCGACGTCGCCGCCGGGGCCGAACGTGAGATTCTCGAGGTCCGCTCGCACGTGGCGGGCGAGGAGCGGCTCGTCGGCGGGCAGCACGGCCGCCGCCCCGGGGCGCAGTCCCGCGAAGAGCTCCGCCTTCGCGGCCGCGATCGCGTCGATCGAGCCGAGCAGCTCGATGTGCGCGGGGCCGACGTTCACGATCAGGCCGACGTCCGGGTCGGCGAGCGCGGTCAGCAGGGCGATCTGCCCCTCGCCCCTCATCGCGAACTCGAGCACGAGCGCCTGGCAGCCGCGCGAGGCGGAGAGGATCACCAGCGGCACCCCGATCTCGGTGTTGAGGTTCCCGGGCGTCGCCACCACCTCGAGTCCGGCGCGCGTCAGCAGCGACGCGAGGATGTCCTTCGTCGACGTCTTGCCCGTCGATCCGGTCAGCGCGTAGACCTGCGCGCCGAGCTCGGCGCGCCAGCGCCGGGCGATGTGCTGCAGCGCCTGCAGCGGCTCGGGCGCGACGAGCACAGCGCCGCCGCCGGCCTCGAGGGCGGCGGCCGCGTGCGCCGGCGAGACGACCACCCCCCAGGCTCCGGCCGCGAGCGCGTCGGGGGCGTAGCACCCGCCGTCGTCGCGTTCGCCGGCGAGCCCGACGAAGAGGTCGCCGGCGCGGACGTCGCGCGAGTCGATCGACGCGCGGCCGGGCGAGCCGGGCGCGTCGCGGGCGAGCTCGGCACCCGCCGCCGCGGCGAGCTCGCCGCCGGCGAGCAGGATCACGCCGCGCTCCTGCCGGAGCGGAGCGCCTCGAGCGCGACCTGGGCGTCGTCGAACGGCAGCTTCTTGCCGCCGGCGAACTCCTGGCCCCGCTCGTGGCCCTTGCCGGCGATGATGAGCACGTCGCCCGGAGCCGCGGACGCGACCGCGAGCTCGATCGCCGCGCGGCGGTCCGCGAGCGCCGTAACGTTCGTCGCGCCTTCGGTGCCGGCGAGGATCTCGCCGATGATGGCGTCGGGGTCCTCGGAGCGCGGGTTGTCCGAGGTGACGATCGCGATGTCGGCGCCGGCGGCGGCGATGGCGCCCATCTGCGGCCTCTTGCCGCGGTCGCGGTCGCCGCCCGCGCCGAAGACGCAGATGACGCGCCCGCCCTGCGCCGCCGCCCTGACGAGGTCGCCCGCGGCAGCGAGGACGTTCTGCAGCGAGTCCGGGGTGTGGGCGTAGTCGACGAGCACGGCGTACGGCTGGCCCGCGTCGACGGGCTCGAAGCGTCCGGGCACGCGGACGCCGCGGGCGAGCGTCTGCAGCAGGCTGTCAACATCGCAGCCGAGCACGCGCGCGGCGGCGAACGCGCCGAGCGCGTTGGCGACGTTGAAGCGCCCGGGCATCGGCAGGCGCACACGGTGCGAGGCGCCCTCGGCATCGAGCGTGAACGTGCAGCCGGCGAGGTCGCACTCGAGCTCACGGGCGCGGTAGTCGGCGTCGCGGTCCACGGCGAAGGTGGTGACGTCCGCGAGTTCGCCGGCGAGGCGCTCGCCGTAGGGGTCCGCGACGTTCACGACGGCGTGCGCCGGCGCCGGCCCTTCGGGCACGAAGAGCAACCGCTTGGCCTGAAAGTAGTCCTCCATGTCGCTGTGGAAGTCCAGGTGGTCCTGCGTGAGGTTGGTGAAGAGCGCCGCGGCGAAGCGGACGGCGGCCGCCCGGCCGAGCGCGAGGGCGTGCGAGGAGACCTCGATCGCACAGGCGCGGTCGCCGCCGTCGAGCATCGCGCGCAGATCCCCGTGCAGGTCGATGGCTTCGGGCGTGGTGCGCACGACGTCGCTCTCGACGCCGCCGATCACCGACTTCACGGTGCCGAGCAGGCCGCACTGCAGTCCCGCGTCGGCGAGCAGCTGGCGCACCAGGTAGGCGGTCGTCGTCTTGCCGTTCGTGCCGGTGACGCCGACGACGGCGAGCTCGTGGGAGGGGTGGCCGAAGAAGCGGTCCGCGATCGGGCCCATCGCGGCGCGGACGGACGGCACGACCAGCTGCGCCACCGGCAGCTCGAGGCGGCCTTCGACGACGAGCGCGGCAGCCCCGGCCGCGAGCGCCGCGGGCGCGAACTCGTACCCGTCGACGTTGAAGCCGCTGACGCAGAAGAAGAGCGCGCCGGGCTCGACGCGGCGGCTGTCGTAGGCCAGCGAGGTGATCTGCGGGTCGCCGCCCACCGGCGACGCGAGGTCGCCGGCGAGCTCCTGCAGCCTCATCGACAGACTCCGGGCGGCGCCATCGCCGTCAGTCTAGATTTGCCGTCAGCGGACCGGTCACCCGGGCGGGATCGACAGGTACGGCAGCGCGTAGGCCATGATCTCGCCGAACGCCGGGGCCGCTACGTGGCCACCGTAGATCGAACCCGCGGTCGGTTCGTCGACGACGACCGCCGTGAGCAGCCGCGGGTGCATCGCCGGCGCGAAGCCGATGAACGATGCGACAAATTTGCTTTCCGAGTACTGGTGCGTTTCGGGGTTGACCTTGTTGGCGGTGCCGGTCTTGCCCGCGAGCGTGTAGCCCGGCACGGATACCTGGCTCGCCGTCCCTTCGGGGCCGAGCACGCCCTCGAGCATGTGCCGGATCTCGGCCGCCGTGCGCGGCGTGATGACGCGCCGCCCGCGCGGGATCGGGACGGCGCGCCCGCCGACGGCCGCGACGACGTGCGGCGGGCGCAGGATGCCCCCGTTCGCGATCGCCGCGTACGCGGTCGCCATCTGCATCGGCGTGACGAGCTCGCCCTGGCCGATCGGCAGGTTGCCGATCGAGGAGCCCGAGTATTCGGAAAGGCGCAGCGTCAGGCCCGGTTCCTCGCCCGCCTCGTCGACGCCGGTGGGGCTGCCGAATCCGTACCGTTTGACCCACTCCGAGAAGCGTTGTTCGCCGAGTTTCTCGGCGATCTCGATCGTGCCCACGTTGCTCGAGCGCGCGAGGATCTGCGACGCCGTGAGATCTTCGGTGCCGTGTTCGACGTCGTCGTGGATGAGGCGGTTCGCGACCTGGATCGCGCCGGGGACCGCGAGCACCGTTTCGGGGGTGATGATGCCGCCTTCCAGGGCGCCCGAGAACGTGACGGGCTTGAACGTCGAGCCCGGTTCGTAGTCGAACGAAACGGCACGGTCCTCCAGTTCTGCCGTCGCGTTCGACCCTGGCGCGTTCGGGTTGAAGAACGGCCAGCTCGCCTGGGCGAGGATCGCCCCGGTCGCCGGTTCCATCACGATTGCCGTGGCGTCCGCCGGTTTGAAGGCCTTGGCTGCCGCTGCGAGGACCTCTTCGGCGCGCTGCTGGATGTTCGCGTCGATCGTCAGCGTGACGTCCTTCCCGGGCCGCGCGCGCTTGGTTTCGCTGACGGCGACGGGCTGGCCGATCGCGTCCCTGACCGTCGCGCGCGTCCCGGCGGCACCGCTCAGCGCGGAGTTGAGCGAGTATTCGAGCCCCGCGAGGGGCTTGCCTTCGGTTCCGAGCAAGCCGAGCAGCTGGCCGGCGAGCGGTCCCTGCGGGTAGACGCGGTCGAGCGTCGGCGTGAATTCGATGCCCGGCAGCGCGAGCTTTTCGACCTTTTCGGCCTGCCTGTCGGGCACGTCGCGGTCGAGGTAGACGAAGCCGGTCGACGCGCTTAGTTTCGCGTCGATTTCGGCGGCGGCGATCTTCAGCAGCGGCGCGAGCTTCACCGACTCGTCGTAGGCGTTCGCGACGCGGTGCGGGTCGGCGGAGATTTCCTGGGCGGGCTCGGAGATCGCGAGGTCGATGCCGTTGCGGTCGGTGATCGTCCCGCGCGGGGCGAGGATCGGTTCGGTCGCGAGCTGCTCCTCGCTCGCGGCGCGGCGCAGAGCGGGGCCACGGACGACGCCGAGATAGGCGGTCCTCGCGACGGCGAGGCCGATCGCCAGTAGGAGGACGAGCACGATGGCGCGCGAGCGTCGCTTGAGCTCGGCGCCCATCCCCTAGCCCGCGGGTGCGGCGGCCCCGCCTCCGGTCGCCGCTTCGGTGGTTGGCGTTTCGCTCGCGGCCGGCGCCGTGCTCTGCGTTTCGCTCGTGCCGGCGCCGCCGCTCGCGGGCGTCGAGGCCTGGGACTGCGTTTCGCCGGCCGGCGCGGACTGCGCTCCCGTCTGTCCCGTTTCCGTGGCAGCTGGGGTTTCGCTGGCCGGAGCCGTGCTCGGGGTACTTTCGGGCGCCACTTCGGGCGCCGTCAGGGCGCTCGCCGCGCGACGCGCGTCGAGCCGCCCGCGCGCGCTCAGTATGTGCAGGGCGCCGTTCGGCACGATGACCATGCCGAGCGCCTGCGCGGCCGCGGCGACGTGCTGGCCAGACGAGCGTTCGGAGTCTTCGATCGCCAGCGCCGCGTTCTGGCGCTCGAGGGTTTCCTCGCGTTCGATCGCGACGCCGCTGCCGTGCGTCAGCTCCAGGTGGATGAGCTGGAGCAGGACGATGCCGATCAGGCCGAGCGCGATCGCGGCTATCCAACGCCGGCCGCCGGCGACCGCGTCGACGCGCGCGGCGAGCGACCGCTCGCGGCGCTTGTGTGGCTGCGCGCGACGCGCGGGGCCCGAGACGCGCCGCGGCCGCGCGGGAGCTACCGGGCGCCGCCTGTGCGTGCGTGCGGGAACGGCGGTCGCGGCGGCCCTGGCGGGCATCAGGATCGTCCTCCGGCGGGCGCGATCTTCCGTGCGGCGCGGAGCTTCGCCGAAGCGGCGCGAGGGTTGGCGTCGCGCTCGTCCTCGGACGGGGTGAGCGGCCGCGGCGTGAGTGGCTGGGCCTCGGGCTCGTGACCGCAGACGCAGACCGGGAGCTCGGGCGGGCAGACGCAGCCGCGCGCGAGCTCGCCGATGAAGCGCTTGACGCGGCGGTCCTCGAGCGAGTGGAAGGAGATCGCGGCGAGCACGCCGCCGTCGCGCAACAGCTGCCAGGCGAGCGGCAGCGCAGCGTCGAGCTGGCCGAGCTCGTCGTTGACCGCGATGCGCAGGGCCTGGAACGAGCGCTTGGCCGGGTGCCCTCCGGCGAAGCGCACGGGCGCGGGCACGGCGGCGCTGATGGCCTCGACGAGCTGCAACGTCGTTTCGATCGGCGCCTCGGCGCGGCGCCGCACGATGGCGCGCGCGATCGGCGTCGCGTAGCGCTCCTCGCCGTAGTCGCGCAGGACGCGCGCAAGCTGGCGCTCGTCCGCGTTCGCGACGAACTCGCGCGCCGTGAGCTCCTGCTCGGGGTCCATGCGCATGTCGAGCGGCGCGTCGTAGGAGTAGGAGAACCCTCTCTCGCGCGTGTCGACCTGCATCGAAGAGACGCCGAGGTCGAAGTAGACGGCGTCCGCGACGACGCCCTCGTCGCCGAGCTGCGCGAGCGCCTGCGCGTACGGCGAGCGGATGAAGCGCAGCGCGCAGGTCAACTCGTCGGCGAGGCGTTCGAAGCGCTTCTGGGCGACCGGGTCGCGGTCGATCGCGATCAGCGTGCCGCGCGGACCGAGGCGTTCCGCGACCGCCCGCGCGTGTCCGCCGTCGCCGAACGTGCAGTCGACGACGGTGTCGCCCGCGCCGGTGCCGAGCAGCGAGACGAGCTCTCCGGCCATGACAGGCACGTGACCGCCGCCGTCCGTTCCGCGATCGGCCGGCGCGCCGGCGCGCGCGGGGGGCCTGGTGCGACGCGCGAGCAGCGTCGCCCCGGCGGCGCGGTCAAGCAGCGCGGTCGGCATCCGCCGTCACCTCCGAGACGCTCTCGTGCAGCGCCGACTGATGGTCATTCCAGACGTCGCGGCTCCAGATCTCGAGCCGGCTGCCGGCGCCGACGACGACGACATCGCGCCCCAGCGACACCTGCTCCGCGAGGTTCGCGGGCATCATCACGCGCCCGGCGGCGTCGAGGTCCGTCTCCATCGAGTTCCCGTAGAAGAAGCGCTCGAGGTCGCTGCGCGCCTTGGAGAGCGGCGACTTCTCCTTCAGCGCCGCGTCGCAATACGCGGCGTACTCGTCCTTGCGCCAGATCGCGACGCAGGGCTTGAGGTCCACGGGGCGAACGAGGACCAGGCCGTCGGCGAGTGCTGAGCGGAAGCGCGCCGGCACGGTGAGTCGGCCCTTGGCGTCGAGCGTGTGGTCGAAGGTGCCGTGGAAATGAAGCACTGTCTGTCCTGCGAAGTTGATTCGGGCCGGGTTGGAGGAGTGGGAGGAGCCCCTCCACCCCGGCCCGCTGCCGCGGAACATATCCCACTTCTCCCCACAATGCAATACCGGCGAGACATTTTTCCCCACGGCGCCGTTCGCGCGCCACGCCGCGGGCCAGCGCCGCGCTCCCGTACTAGGATTTGCCGTGTCCGCGTCGCGACAGGATCCAGTCCGGTGAGGCTCTCGTTGCGCTTCGCGGGCGCGACGAGCGCCGCGCTCGCGCTGGCGCTCGCAGGCGCGGGCTGCGGCTCCTCGAGCCCTCGGTCGGGCCCGGACCCGGCGAAGTACGTGCCCGCCACGGCGACGCTCTACGTCGGCGCGGTGCTCAGACCCGAAGGGGCGCTCGAGCAGTCGGCCGCGGGCCTTGCACGGCACCTGACGGGCGAAGCCGACCCGTACGCGCGACTGGTGCGCGCGCTCGAAACGCCCGGTTCGCAGACGCTCTCCTACCACTCCGACATCGAGCCGTGGCTCGGCAGCGACGGCGGCATGTTCCTGACCACGGCCGGCCGCAGCGGCGGCGCGCTGCTCGCCGACCTCGTCCGCGGGCTCCTCGGCTCCGCCTCCCCCACCACGTCCCACTACCCGTTCTCGCGCGCGGGGGCGCACGGCGCGATCCTGCTGGACACGCGCGACGCGTCCGCGGCGAAGCGCTTTCTGGAAAGGCAGGCGAGCGCCGCGGGCGCCCACGCGGCCCCCTACCGCGGGGTCCAGGTCGAGGAAACGGCAGCCGGCCTGGCGTTCGCGCAGGTCGACTCGCTCGCCGTCATCGGCAGCACGAGCGGCGTGCACGAAGTGATCGACACGGCGCGGAGCGCGCCGTCGCTGCACGCGAGCGAGCAGTACGAGAGCCTCGCGGACCACGCGCCGGACGGCGCCGTCGCGAGCGCGTACCGCGCCGGCCTCGCCGCTCCGGGCTCGCTGCCCGCGCCGCTCGGAGAAGTGCTCGAAATGACGGTCGGACGGCCGAGCGCCCAGCTGAGCGTCGTCCCCGGCGAAAGCTCGCTATCGCTCTACGCCGATTCGAGCGGCTCGACCGAAGGGCTCGTGAGCGACGCGCATCGCGCGAGCGAAGCCTTCAACGCGCTGCCCGGCGAATCCTGGCTCGCTCTCGGGCTCGGCGCGGGACCACCGGCGATCGACGCGCTTCTCGCTCGCGCGGGTAGCGCAATCGACCTTTTGACCGCCGGCCACGGCGCCGCCGGTCTCGGCATCGGCTCGCTGCTCGAAAGCCTCACCCGGCCGCTCGTCCTGCTGGCACGGGCGCCGTCGGCGGCCAGCTGGGAGGGGCCGGTGGGACTCTTCGCCTCCGGCGCCAGCGCGCTCGAAGTGCGCGCGGGGCTCACGATCGATTCGACCAGCGCGGCGCGCAGCCGTGCGGCGCTCACCGCCTTCGGCGCGGCGCTCCGCGCGTCGGGCGCCCACGTCGCGGCGACTCACATCGCGGGCACCGAAGCGGCTTTCGCCCTGCAGCTGAAGGGCCTGCCGGTCGAAGTGGCAGTCGCCGCCGGCCGCGGCGCCGAAGGGACGAGCAAGATCGTGATCGGACTCGGCGCGGAATCGGTTCAGCTCGCGCTGAGACCGCCGAGCACGATGGCGGACGCGCAGAGCGCCCACGACGCGCGTAGCTCGCTCGGCGGCCTCGCGCCGACGCTGCTGCTCGATGTGCCGACGTTCCTGGCGATGCTCGAAACGATCGAGGTGACGAACGAACCGACCGTCGCCGCCGTGGAGCCGTACCTGAAGAAGCTGACGCGCGTCGTTGCCGGGGCGGGCGAAATCGGCGGCGGAATCAGCCGCTACCGCGTCCTCGCGACGCTGCACAACTGAGCTGCGTCAGTTGCCGCGGTCGCTTCGGAGGTACTGCGAGAGGATCCGCACGGCAACCCCGACGAGCACGATCGTGAGCGCGACGATGCCCGCGTCGTCGGGCTTGGTGCCGATCGCCCAGAGGACGATCCAGAGCGAGAGCGCTCCCGTCAGGGTGATGATGAACCCCATCGGCGCACATCCTACATCGCGCCGCGCAGCGCCTCGGCGAAGCCCGCGACGAGCTCGCCCACGGCCGCGGCGGGTTCCGCCGACTCGCCCGCGGCGCGCACCAGGCGCGTGCCGATGATGACGCCGTCGGCGCCGGCGTCGGCCGCCTGCGCGGCCTGCTCCGGCGTCGAGATGCCGAAACCGAGCGCCACCGGCACGCGCGTGCACGCCCGTGCGCGCGCGACGACCTGCGCGAAACGGTCCGACAGCGCGGCGCGCTCGCCCGTCGTCCCGACCACCGAAACCGTGTAGAGGAAGCCCTGCGCGCGCGCGCCGATGAGCCGCAGGCGCTCGTCGGTCGTCGTCGGCGCGACGAGCGGCACGAGCGCCACGCCCTCGCGCTCGCACGCGCCGAGAACCGCGTCCGCCTCCTCGGGCGGCAGGTCGGGGACGATGAGGCCGCTCACGCCGCTGCGCGCGGCGCGTTCGATGAAGGCGCCGGCTCCGGGCGCGAAGACCATGTTCGCGTAGCACATCAGCACGACCGGGATCCGCTGCGAAAGCTCGGCGGCGACGTCGAGCACCCCCGCGACGCTCGCCCCGGCGGCGAGCGCCGCGCCGTCCGCGGCCTGGATCACCGGGCCGTCCGCGAGCGGGTCCGTGTAGGGCACGCCGAGCTCGACGAGGTCGGCGCCGGCGTCGGCGCACGCGAGGCCGATCCGCACCGACTCGTCGAGGGTCGGGAAACCGCCCATGAGGTAGGGCATCAGCGCCGCGCGCCCCCGCCGCCCCGCGAAGGCCGCGGCGATCCGTTCGACGCCGCTCACGCGGCGAGCACCTGGGCGAGATCCTTGTCGCCCCGTCCCGAGAGCGACACGAGGTCCACGTCGCCGTCGGTCCGCGCGAGGACCCAGGCGAGGGCGTGCGCCGTCTCGAGCGCGGGGATGATGCCCTCCGTGCGCGTGACCTTGCGAAACGCGGCGAGCGCCTGCTCGTCGCCGACCGCCTCGTAGCGCGCGCGGCCGCTGTCGCGCAGGTACGCGTGCTCGGGGCCGGCGCCCGGGTAGTCCAGGCCCGCGGAGATCGAATGGGCGTCCAGGATCTGCCCCTCCTCGTCCTGCATCACCGCCGAGCGTGAGCCGTGCAGGATGCCGGGGCGCGCGCCGACGGTGAGCGGCGCGCCGTGACGGCCGCTGGCTATCGACTCGCCGCCGGCCTCGACGCCGACCAGCTCCACGCCGGCGTCGTCGAGGAACGCGGTGAAGATCCCCATCGCGTTGGAGCCGCCGCCCACGCACGCGACGACGCGGCCGGGCAGCCGCGCCTCGCGCTCGAGTATCTGCGCGCGAGCCTCGTCGCCGATCACGCGCTGCAGCTGGCGCACGATGACGGGGTACGGCGCCGGGCCGACGACGGAGCCGATCACGTAGTGGGTGTCCGCGACGTTCGTGACCCAGTCGCGGATCGCTTCGGACGTCGCCTCCTTGAGCGTGCCGGCGCCGGAGCGAACCGGCTTCACGCTCGCGCCGAGCAGTTCCATGCGCTCGACGTTGGGGCGCTGGCGCTGCGTGTCCTGGATGCCCATGTACACGACGCAGTCAAGTCCGAGCAGCGCGCAGACCGTCGCCGTCGCGACCCCGTGCTGGCCGGCCCCGGTCTCGGCGATGATGCGCCGCTTGCCCATGCGCAGTGCGAGCAGGACCTGCCCGAGAGCGTTGTTCAGCTTGTGCGAGCCGGTGTGGTTCAGGTCCTCGCGCTTGAAGTAGACGCGGCGCCCGAGCTCCTCGGAGATCCGCGCGGCATAAAAGAGCGGCGTCGGCCGGCCCGCGAAGTCGCGCAGCAGGTCGTCGAGCTCGGCGTGGAACGACGCGTCCGCCCACGCGGCGAGCCACGCGGCCTCGAGCTCGGCGAGCGCCGGCATCAGCGTCTCGGGGACGAACTGGCCGCCGTACTGCCCGAAGCGGTGCGGCAGCGCCCCGTCGCTCATGTGTGCCCCGCGAGCGTGCCGGCGCCGCCCGCGGCCGCGATCAGTGCGCGCACGCGCGCCGGATCCTTGTGCCCCGGCGACGAATCGGTGCCGCTCGCGCTGTCGAGCGCGAACGGGTGCACGCGCGCGATCGCCTCGCCGGCGTTCGCGGCGGTGATGCCGCCCGCGAGGATGAGCGGGACGGCCGAGCGGCGCTCTTCCAGCAGCGTCCAGTCGAACGCGTGGCCGGTCCCGCCGCGGGGCGCGCCGGGCGCCCCGCGGGCGTCCATCAGGTGGAAGTCGACGTGGAAGCGCTCGGCGTCGCGCACGTCGCCGGCGTCGGCGACGCTGAACGCCTTGATCACGCGGGCGCCGGTGCGCCGCGCGACCTCGTTGCAGAAAGCCGGCCCCTCGTCGCCGTGCAGCTGGACGAGCGTCAGGGCCGCGTGTTCGGCGACCCCGGCGATCCGGTCGAGCGGGGCGTTGACGAAGACGCCGGCGAGCTCGACGCGGCGCCTCAGTGCCGCGCCGACGGCGGCCGCCTGGTCGAGCGCGCACGCCCGCGGGCTAGCCTCGTCGAAGACCATGCCGATCGCCCACGCACCGGCGTCGGCGGCGAACGTGGCGTCCGCGACGTTCGTGACGCCGCAGATCTTCACGCGCGTGGCCGCGACGGCTGGTGGGCCGGCCGCGGACACGGCGTGATCGCTCATGTGAGCGAGAGTAGCGGGGTCAGCCGCCCGGCGTCTGCGTGCCGGTGGGCGCGCTCGCCGGCCGCGAGCCGAGCTTCGCGGTCGTCGTCTTTTCTTCGTATTTGCCGTGTCCGGTCGGTGCGAGGTACTTGATCGTCACCGTTTCGCCGACGTGCTTGGTGCCGATCAGGTTCGCGAGTTCTTCGGAGCTCGCGACCTTCTTGCCGTCGACGCCGGTGATTATGTCGCCGCCGATCGTGATCGCGCCGCCTTCGGTCTGCGACGTGACGGTGCCGCCTTTCAGGCCGGCCTTCTGAGCGGCCGAGCCCTTGACGACGCTCTCGATCAGGGCGCCTTCCTTGACGGGCAGGTTCAGCGCCTGGAGCCCGGCGCCGACGGAGACCGTCGTCACGCCGAGGAACGGACCGGTGATCGTTCCGCCCTTCTCGAGGCTGCCGAGGATGCCCTTGGCGGTGTTGATCGGGATGGCGAAGCCGATGCCGATGTTGCCGTCGTCACCGCTGCCGCCGGTCTCGATCTGAGAGTCGATGCCGATCACCTGGCCGTACGCGTTCAGCAGCGGGCCGCCGGAGTTGCCGGGGTTGATCGCGGCGTCGGTCTGCAGCACGTCTTTGATCGCGAAGCCGTTCGGCGACTGGATCTGGCGCTGGAGCGCCGAGATGATGCCGGCGGTCATGGTCCGCTGCAGGTCGAACGGGTTGCCGATGGCGTAGGCCGGTTCGCCGACCTGGACGTTGTCGGAGTTGCCGAGGGTCAGGACGTGCAGGTTCAGCCCGTCGGTGGGGATGCGCAGCACCGCGAGGTCGTCCGAGGGGTCCTTGCCGACGACCTTCGCTTCGACTGTCTTGCCTTTTTCGAAGCTGACGGTGACTTTGATCGAGTTCTCGATCACGTGGTAGTTCGTGAGGATCGTGCCGTTGCGGTTGATCACGATTCCCGACCCGGTCGCGACGCCTTCGTGCGAGCCTTCCGATTCGCTGCCGAACAGGCCCGACGATTCGCTCTTTTCGACGCGCGTCGAGGTGACGAACACGACGCCCGGGGCGTTGCGCTCGTAGATTTCATGGGGGGTCAGCGTGCCCGAGACGTGTGCGGTGTTCGCTGCCGCCGCGGGCGCCGGTGTCTGCACGGTGGTGACCGTCGTGGTCTGTCCGCCGTTCAGGTTGCCGGTGGCCGCGAGGACCGCGACGACGAGCAGTCCGCCGAGGAGCGCGCTGATGAATGGGATCCAGGGGGTGCGTTTCATGTGCACATCGTGGGCGCGGTGCCTGAACGCGATCTAAATGCCGCTGCCCGCTGAGAGGACCCTTACGGCATCGGCGGGATCGCCCGATCGCATGAGGCTCTCCCCCACGAGCACGCCGTCGACGCCGGCGGCGGCGAGCACGCGAACCTGCTCCGCGGTCGAGATTCCCGACTCGGAGACGACCGTGACGCCGTCGGGCACGAGCGGCATCAGCGACTGCGTGCGCGTGACGTCGACCGAGAGGTCGCGCAGGTCCCGGTTGTTCACGCCGATCAGGCGCGCGCCCGCGTCGAGGGCGCGGCGCAGCTCCTCGGCGTCGTGCACCTCGACGAGCGCGTCGAGGGCGAGCTCGGTCGCGCGGTCGTGCAGCCGCACGAGGTCCTCCTGGTCGAGCGCCGCGACGATGAGGAGCACCGCGTCGGCTCCGACATCGACGCTCTCGCGAAGCTGGTACTCGTCGACGACGAAGTCCTTGCGCAGCAGCGGCAGCGCGCTCGCGGCGCGAGCCGCGCGCAGGTCGTCGAGGTTGCCGGCGAAGTTCGCTTCCTCGGTCAGGATCGACAACGCCACGGCGCCCCCGCGCTCGTACGCGCCGACCACGGCGAGGAGGTCCGGGGCCGCGGCGAGGACGCCGGCCGAGGGCGAGCGTCGCTTGAACTCGGCGATCACACCGACGCCGGGCGCGGCGAGCGCGGCGCGCAGGCGGGCGCCGTCGCCGGACGGCGTCACCTCGGGGAGCGGCCGGCGCCCGCGGCGCTCCGCGACGGCCTCGCGTGTCTGCGCGACGATGCCGTCGAGCGCTGTCATGCCGGCGCCCCGGAGAGCTCGCTGGTGACCGCGACGAGGCGCTCGAGCGCCTCGGCGGCGGCGCCGGACGCGATGGCCTCGCGCGCCACCTCAACCCCGCCTGCGACCGTGTCCGCGCGTCCGGCGGCGTAGATCGCGGCGCCGGCGTTGGCGAGCGCGAGACGCTCGCCGGGGGCGCCGCCGCCGGCGAGGATCGCGCGCGTCACGGCCGCGTTCTCGGCCGGGCTGCCGCCGGCGGGCGCGGCGCCGTCGCCGCCGAGAGCGAGCTCGGCGGGGTCGAGCTCGTAGCGCACGACCTCCTCGCCCGCGACCTCCACGACGATCGTCGGGGCGCTGTCGGAGACCTCGTCGAGGCCGTCGGCGCCGGTGACGACGAGCGCGCGGTCGACGCCGAGCAGGGCGAGCGCCCCGGCCACCGTGTCGAGCGCGGCCGCGTCGGAGACGCCGATCAGCTGTCGGCGCGCGCCGGCGGGGTTCGTGAGCGGCCCGAGCAGGTTGAACGCGGTGCGCACCGCGAGCTCGCGGCGCACCGGCACGACGTAGCGCGTCGCCTGGTGGTGCGCCGGGGCGAAGATGAAGCCGAAGCCGGCGCGGCGGATCGACTCGGCGACCTGCGCGCCTTCCAGGTCGATGCGCACTCCGAGCGCCTCGAGCAGGTCGGCGGATCCCGAGCGGCTCGTGGCGGAGCGGTTGCCGTGCTTGGCGACGGCGCAGCCGGCGCCGGCGGCGATCAGCGCGGCGGTCGTCGACACGTTGAAGCTGGACCGCCCGCCGCCCGTGCCTGCGGTGTCGACGAGGTCGTCGCGGCCGACGTCGACGGGGAGCGCGAAGCGGCGCATCGTGCGCGCCATCCCCGCGAGCTCGGCGGCCGTCTCGCCCTTCGTCCGCAGCGCTATCAGGAAGCCGGCGATCTGGGTTTCGCTCGCGTCGCCCGCCATGATCGCGGCGAGCACCTCCTCCGCCTCCCCCTCGGCGAGGTCTTCGCGCGCGGCGAGGCGGTCGATCGCCCGCGTGAGGATCTCGTTCGGCATCAGGGCGCGATGAAGTTCGCGAGCAGGTCGCGGCCGTGATCGGTGAGGATCGACTCGGGGTGGAACTGGACGCCCTCCGCGGGGAGCGCGCGGTGGCGTACGCCCATCACGATGCCGTCGGCGGACGCGCTCTGTTCCAGGCAGTCGGGCAGCGCGGCGTCGACGATCAGGGAGTGGTAGCGGCCGACGAGCAACGGCGACGGCAGGCCGGCGAAGATCGTCCGCCCGTCGTGCCGGATCGTCGCCGCCTTGCCGTGCACGGGCTCGTGGACGCGCACGGTGCCGCCGAACGCCTGCGCGAGCGCCTGGTGGCCGAGGCACACGCCGAGCGTCGGCGTCCCGCTGCGCGGCATCTGCTCGACGAGGTCGAGCGAGATGCCGGCCTCGTTCGGCGTGCACGGCCCCGGCGAGATCACGCAGCGATCGAAGCCGGCAGCGACGAGCTCCGCGGCGCTCGCGCGGTCGTTACGGACGACCGCGAGTTCGCAGCCGAGCTCGCCCAGGTACTGGACCAGGTTGTAGGTGAAGGAGTCGTAGTTGTCGAGGACCAGGACTTTCACGGCCACTCCGGCTGGCGGCAGGCGAGCGCGACCGCGCGCAGCACCGCTTGCGACTTCGCGACCGACTCGCGCTGCTCGGCGTCGGGGCGCGCGTCGGCGACGGTCCCGCCGCCGGCCTGGACGTACGCGCGGCCGCCCGTGACGACGACCGTGCGGATGTGAATCGCCGTGTCCAGGTCGCCGCCGTAGCTCAGGTAGCCGACGGCGCCGCCGTAGCCGCCGCGCTTCACCGGCTCGAGCTCGTCGATGATCTGCATCGCACGGAACTTCGGCGCGCCCGAGAGCGTGCCCGCGGGAAGCACGGCGCGCAGCGCGTCGAGCGCCCCGACGCCCTCGCGCAGCGTGCCGGAGACCGAGGAGACGATGTGCATGACGTGGCTGTAGTACTCGATCTCCATCAGCTCGTCGACGTGGACCGTGCCGTACTCGCAGACGCGCCCGAGGTCGTTGCGGCCGAGGTCGACGAGCATCACGTGCTCCGCCCGCTCCTTCTCGTCGGCGAGCAGCTCGGCCGCGAGACGGCGGTCGTCCTCGGGGCGCTCGCCGCGCGGTCGCGTGCCCGCGATCGGCTTGGTGGCGACACGCCGGCCGTTGACCGTCACGAGCGGCTCGGGGCTCGCGCCGACGACCTGGAAGTCGCCGAAGTCCAGGAAGTACATGTACGGGCTCGGGTTGATGGTGCGCAGCGCCCGGTAGACCGAGAAGGCTTCGACCGGGATCTCGGCCGACCAGCGTTGCGAGGGCACGACCTGGAAGGCGTCGCCGGCGTGGATGTAGCGCACGATCCGCGCGACGGCCTCTTCGAAGCGCGCGGCGCCCATGTTCGAGACGAATTCGGGCGGCTCATGCGCCGCGCCGGCGGCTCGCGGCACGGGCCCGGCGAGCGCGGCGCGGACGGCGGCGATCGCCTCGAGCGCGTGGCCGTATGCGCCGTCGACGTCCGCGCCCTCGCGCAGGTCGGCGTTGGCGATGATCGTCACGGTGTGGCGCAGGTGATCGAACGCCACGAGCGTGTCGGTCAGCATCAGCGCCATGTCGGGGAGGCCGAGCTCGTCCGGCGGCGGCGGCCCGAGCGGCTCGACGGCGCGCACGAGGTCATAACCGAAGTAGCCGACGGCGCCGCCCGTGAACGGCGGCCCGTCGGCGAGCGGCGCCTGGTTTGCCGCGAGCGTCCGCTCGGCGGCGAGCGCGTAGGGGTCGCCGCCGTCAGCAAGGTTCCAGCGCAGCACCTCGCGCGGGCGCACACCGATGAACGACCAGCGGCCGACCTGGCCCTGGTCGGCCGACTCGAGCAGGAAGGCCGGCTCGCCCGCGGCCATCGCGCGGAGCTTCAGGTACGCGGAGACGGGTGTCTCGCAGTCCTCGACGAACGTCAGCGCGAGCGGCACGAGCCCGTGGCCCGCGGCGAGCGCCCGTACCTCGTCGAGACTCGGCCGTACCTGCTCGACGGCGAGCGGGTCAGGTGCGACGGCCATCGAGCACCAGCTCGGCGTCGGCCAGCGAGCGGCCTCTGGAATGCAGCAGCGCGAGCAGGTGGTACAGGAGGTCCGCGGCCTCTTCGTCGACGCGCTCGTCGCTCTCCTCGCGCGCGGCACGCGCGACCTCCTCCGCCTCCTCGCGCACCTTCGCCTGCGCGAGCGCGCCATCGTCGAGCAGCGTGACCGTGTAGGAGTCGGGGGGGCGCTCGTCGGCGCGCTCTTCGATCGTGCGCTCGAGCGCGGGCAGCACGGCGTAGGGCGCGGCTTGCAGTTCGCCGCGGTAGAAGCATGTCCGTTCCCCCGTGTGGCACGCGGGACCGGCGGGCTCCACTAGCGCGAGCACGCTGTCGCCGTCGCAGTCGACGCGCAGGGCGCGCACGCGCTGGACGTTGCCGGACGTTTCGCCCTTGTGCCAGGGCGCCTCGCGCGAGCGGCTGTAGAGGTGCAGCTCGCCGCTCTCCCGCGTCCGGGTGAGCGCGAGCTCGTCCATGTACGCGAGCGTGAGGACGTCGCCGCTCAGCCAGTCCTGCACCACGCACGGCACCAGATCACCGTCCGCGAAGCTGACCAGGCCGCGTATCGGGTCGGCGTCGTCGCTCATCCGCCGATTGTATGAAGCGCCGGGCGCACGCGGATTGCGGGAGACTGGCGTGCCGATGAACGGTCTGCTCGGACGCGAACTGGTTGTGCTCGCCGGCAAGGGCGGCGTCGGGCGCACCACGACCGCCGCCGCGGTCGGTGTCGTGGCCTCCGAGCGCGGCGCGCGCACGATCGTCGTCGAGGTCGGCGAGCAGGCGCGGGTGCCTGCGCTGCTCGGCGCGCGGCCGGCAGAGCTCGGCGAGACGGTCCGCCTGACGCCCTCGCTGGCGGCGATGACGATCGACCCTGACCGGGCGCTGCTGCGCTGGCTGCAGAAGGTCGGCGGGCGCGCCGCCGGCAGGCTGCTGGCCTCCAGCTCGACCTTCCAGTATTTCGCCGCGGCGGCTCCGGGCGCGCGGGAGCTCGTCGTCATGGTCGCGATCTGGCAGCTCACGGCCGCGTCGCCCGAGCGAGGCGAGCACTTCGACCTTGTCGTCGTCGACGCGCCGGCGAGCGGGCATGCGCTCGCGATGCTCGGTTCGCCGGCGACGTTCGGCTCGATCGCGCGCGTCGGCCCGATCGCGCACCACAGCGAAGAGGTCACGCGGCTGCTCGGCGACGAGCTGCGCAGCGGCTACCTCGCCGTCACGCTCGCCGACGAGATGGCCGTGACGGAGACGCTCGAGCTGCGCGACGCGCTCGCGGCGAAGCTCGGTCGCGACCTCGACGGCGTGATCGTCAACCAGCTTCTGCCGCGGCGCTTCAGCGACAGCGAGCTCGAGCGCGCCGAAGCGCTTCGCCCGCGCGGCGCGACCGCATCGGCGGTGCGCGCGGCGGTGCGCGCGGCGCGCGACGTCGAGACGCGGGCGCGCACGCAGCAGAGTCATCTGCGCCGCCTGCGCGCCAGCGGGCTCGACGTCGTGACCGTGCCGTTCCTCTGGAGCGAGGAGGTCGGGCGCGAGGAGGTCGACGCGATCGCGGCGCGTCTCGCGCGCCGCCTGGCTAGCTGATCCCGAGGCGGTCGAGCAGGCCGTCGTCGGCCCGCCAGTCGCGGCGCACCCGGACCGACAGGTCGAGGTGCACGCGGACCTCCAGGGCTCGTTCGAGTTCGTGTCGCGCCGCCGTTCCGATGGCCTTGATCATGCGTCCCTGCGCGCCGACGACGATCGCCTTCTGCGACTCGCTCTCGACCCAGACGAGCGCACGCACGACGCATAGCCCTCCGGCGCGCCGCTCGATCTCCTCGACGAGCACCTCGCTCGCGTGCGGAATCTCCTGGTACGTGCGCCGTATGAGCGCCTCGCGGATCAGCTCTGCGGCGACGAGCTCGAGCGGCTGCTCGCCAGCGCTACCCGGAGCGAAGAGGAACGGCCCCTCGGGCATCTCCTTGCGCAGGTGCTCGAGCAGCGCCTCCATGCCGCTGCCGCGACGCGCCGAAACCGGGAACACCTCGGCGCCCGGAACGAGCGCCGCGGCGTCGGAGAGAACCGGCACGAGGCGGGCACCGGCCACGCGGTCGACCTTGTTCACCGCGATCGTCGTGGCGAGCCCGCGCTGCGCGAGCTGACGGGCGATGAAGCGGTCGCCCGCGCCGACGCCCTGCTCGGCGTTGACGAGCAGCAACGCCGCGTCGGCGCCCGCGAGCTCCTGGTCGACGCGGCCCGCCATGCGCGCGGTGAGCGCGTCGCGCGGGCGCTGCACCCCGGGCAGGTCGACAAACACGACCTGCGCGCCGTCGGCTTCGTGCACGCCGCGGATCGCTCGCCGAGTGGTCTGCGGGCGGTCGGAGACGATCGCGATCTTCTCCCCCACGGCGGCGTTCACGAACGTCGACTTGCCGACGTTGGGACGGCCCGCGATCGCGACGATGCCCGCGCGCGTCACCGCGCCTCGGCCATCAGCTCGTCCTGCAGCGCGAGCATCTCGCCGTCGTCGCTCTCATGGTCCATTCCGAGCAGGTGGAGCGTGCCGTGGACGATTGCCTCGCGGATGTCGGCGGTCTCGGCGGCGCAGATCACGATGTCGCCGAGCTCGCGTGGCACGCCCTGCTGTCCCTCGAGGCCGTCGATCGGGAAGGACAGCACGTCGGTGGGCCCCTCTTTGCCGCGGTGGCCGGCGTTCAGCTCGGCGATCCGCTGCGCGTCGACGAACTCGACGGCGATGTGGCCCTCGGCGATCCCGAGACGAGCGCATGCGGCGCGGCAAAGCCGCGCTATCTCGTCGTCGCCGGGCCGCTCGACCTGCGTCGCGGCGATCACCTCGACGTCGACCACGCGCTAAGCGCTGCGTATCGCGGGCCGGCTCGGCAGCTCTTCCCCGGCGCCGCCCTCGCCCGCGCGTCGCTCGCCGTGATTGTCGTACGCCTCGACGATGCGCTGGACGAGCCGGTGGCGCACGACGTCCTGTCCGCCGAAGCGCACGAACTCGATCTCATCGACGGAGTCGAGGATGTCCCCGACGACGACGAGTCCGGACCGCTGCTCGCGCGGAAGGTCGATCTGCGTGATGTCGCCCGTCACGACCATCTTCGATCCGAACCCCAGGCGCGTGAGGAACATCTTCATCTGCTCCGGCGTGGTGTTCTGGGCCTCGTCGAGGATCACGAACGAGTCGTTCAGCGTGCGCCCGCGCATGAATGCCAGGGGAGCGATCTCGATCACGCCGCGATCGATGTGCTGCGCGACCTTCTCGGGGTCGAGCATGTCGTGCAGCGCGTCGAAGAGCGGCCGCAGGTAGGGGTCGACCTTGGCCATCATGTCGCCGGGCAGAAATCCGAGGCGCTCGCCCGCCTCGACCGCGGGTCGCGTGAGGATGATCCTGTTGACCTCGTGGCGCGACAGCGCCGCCGCCGCCATCGCCACGGCGAGGAACGTCTTGCCGGTCCCGGCCGGGCCGATGCCGAACGTGACGGTGTTGCGCCGCACCGAGTCGACGTAGCGCTTCTGGTTGACGGTCCGCGGCGCGACGCGCAGGTTGCGGTGCGCCCACACGACGTCCTCGAGGACCTTCGCCGCCGGCTCACGCGCCTCGATCGCGCCGCTGACCGCGATGATCGTGCCGGGGCCGATCTGGTGGCCGCGCCTGACGAGGTCGGAGAGCTCGGCGACGATACGCTCGGCGACCTCGATCTGGCTCTCCGCGCCGTCGAGGGTCAGGAGGTTGCCGCGCAGCCAGACGCTGCAGTCGACGTGGGTCTCGAGCGCTCTGAGCACGGCGTCCTGGCTGCCCGCGATCTCCGCCGCGACGTCGTTGCTGAGCTCGACCTGGACTCTCAAGCGCCGAGCGCCTCCCGCACGAGCACGGACACGCGCCGCCCGTCGGCGCGTCCGTCGACGGCGGCCATCGCGGCCTTCATCGCGGCGCCCATCTGCTGCGGCGTCGAGGCGCCACTGTCGCTCACGGCGGCGCCGACTATCTCCCTTAGCTGCTCGTCGGAGAGCTCCGCCGGCAGGTAGCCGGCGATGATCTCGGCTTCGGCCTGCTCGGTGGCCGCGAGATCGTCGCGGCCACCGTCACGGTACGCGTCGGCGGCCTCGAGTCGCCGCTTGCGCTCGCGGCGAAGCACCGCGAGCTCGTCGCCGTCGCCCTCCTTCGAGTCCTTCTGGAGCTCGGAAAGGACCAGCCGGAGCGCGCCAACGCGCTCCTTTTCGCCGCTCCGCATCGCCTGCGTCAGGTCGAGCCTGATCTGCTCCGTCGCTTCCATCCGTTCGTCAAGGATACGCCGCGCCGAACACGGGGACGGGGCAGGCGGCCGGCGGCACGCAGCCGAAGCGTTCGTCCGCCCCGGCGCCCCTCAGAGCCGCACGCCGCCGTCGTCCGTCAGCGACCAGTGCGGGTTGTGCGCGATCTCCCACGGATGACCGTCGGGGTCCACGATGGCGGCGCTGTAGCCGCCCCAGAACGTCGGCGCCGGCTCGCGCCCGATGCGCGCCCCGGCCGCGCGCGCCTGCTCGACCGCGGCGTCGACGTCCTCGCGCGCCGGCAGGTTCAGCGCGAGCGTGACGCCGCCCCAGCCGCCGCCGTCCTCGACGCAGCTGTCCTCGGCGAGCCGCTCGCGGTCCCAGAGGGCGAGGACCATGTCGCCGGCCTGGAAGAAGACAACGTCGTCGTCCGCCTCGGCGCCGGTCTCCCACCCCAGCGCTTCGTAGAACGCGCGCGAGCGGCGCAGGTCTGTGACTCCCAGCGTGACGACCGAGACGCGCTGCCTCACGCCGTCAGTGTCGCGCATCGGCGCCGCGCGTGGCCGGGAAGTGGTCGGCCCGCCGATAGGCTGGCGCGTCATGGACACCGGCCTCTATCGCGCCGCGCTCGAACCGTTCGAAGCGGAAACCGAGGAACTGCTGCCCGCCGGTGCCGAGGTCTTCGAGGCGCACACCCATCTCGGCCTCGACGAGGACGGGCGCTCGCTCGACCTCGCGACGCTACTCGCCCAGCTCGACCAGGCCCACGCCACCGGCGCTTGCGTCTTCCCGCTGCACGACCCCGAGCGGCGGCCGGCGTACAGCGTGCCCAACGACAGAGTGCTCGCTTGGAGCGCCGAAAGCGACGGCAGACTGGTCCCCTTCTGCAGACTCGACCCGTCCGAAGGGCCCGTGCAGGAGGCCGAGCGTTGCCTTGCGCTCGGGGCGCGAGGCATCAAGCTGCACCCCCGGGCCCAGAGCTTCCGCCTCGACGGGCCCGAGATGAACGACATCTTCGCCTTCGCCGAAGAGGCCCGCATCCCGATCCTCATCCACGCCGGCCGCGGCATGCCGCCGATCGCGGACGACCTGTCAAACCTCGCCCTGCGCCACCCCGGCGCAGCCCTCATCCTCGCCCACGCCGCGATCTGCGACCAGGGCATACTCACGACGCGGCTCCGCGGCCACCCGGCCGTCCTCTACGACACGTCGTGCTTCTTCCCCGTCGACGTCGTGCAGCTGCTCGCGCGCGCCAGCACGGAGCGCATCGTCTTCGCGTCCGACCCCCCGTACGGGCTGCCCGCGGCGACGCTGTACCTGCTGCTGCGCGTGGCGCGCCAGGCACGCCTCGACGAGGACGCGGTGCGGCTGATGCTCGCCGGAACCATGCGCGAGCTGCTCTCGGGCGCCCCCCTGACGGCGGCGACGCCGCCGCGGCGCGGCGGCGAGATCACGCTGCCGGGCAGGCTCGCGCGCGTCACCGCGTACATCTCGATCGTCGGCCCGGCGCTCTTCGCGGGCGCCGTCGACCAGGCGCGCCAGATGCTCGACCTCGCGATCGCCGCGTGCCGCGACGGCGACCCGGGCGACGATGCCGCAGAGCTCGACGCGCTCCACGTCGCGCTGTCCGCGGCGCTCCGTCTGCTCGACGAAGACGAGGGCGGCCGGCCGGCATTCGATCTCATCTACCGCGCGAACGCGCGCGCGGCGACCGCGCCCGCTAGCCGCTGATCAGCGGGCGAGGAGCAGCGCGCCCCATCCGTCGCGGACGCGGCGCGCCTGCTCGGCGAGCCCGCACCCCTCGAACGCCGCGGCGGCCTCGTCGAGCTCCTCCTCGAGCAGCCCCGAGGCGATCAGCGCGCGCGGCGCGGCCGGCAGGACGCCGGCGAGGTCGAGCAGCAGCGGGCGCAAGAGGTTCGCGAGGACCGTGACCGACGCGACCGGGCCGGGCCAGGGCAGCGGGTCACGGCGCAGGTCGGCGCGGCTCAAATCGATGCGGGCACCGTTCGCCGCGGCGTTGGCGCGCGCCGCGTCGACCGCCTCGCTCTCGCTGTCGACCGCCGCGACGGGCTCATAGCCGAGCCGCGCGGCGGCTAGCGCAAGGACCCCGGACCCTGTGCCGACGTCGAGCACCGGTCCGCGGGCCGGCGCGCCGGCGGCGAGCCTCATCAGCAGTTCGAGCGACATGCGGGTCGTCGCGTGCGCGCCGGTACCAAACGCGCGGCCGGGGTCGATCACGACGTCCGCCGCACCGTCGCCCTGCGGTGGTTCCCACGGCGGCCTTATCGTGAGCGCGGGGACGTCCCGGCCGGTGGAGGCGAGCCGCAGAGGACGGTGGAAGGCTCGCCAGCGCTCCTGCCAGTCGTCGGGCACCTCGCTGGCGGATACGGAGACGACCGCGCCGGCGACGAGGGCATCGAGGCGGTCGAGGGCCGGCAGCTCACCGGGGGCGCCGTAGAGGGCGTACTCGACGGTCTCGCCGTCGGCCGTCTCTTCGACGCCGGCCGGCGCGAAGTCGAGCAGCTCCGCGAGCACGAGCTCGGCGTGCGCGGCGTCGACGCGCAGCGCGAGGCGGATCACTCGTGCGCGCCGAGCGCGCGCCGCAGGCGCGCGAACACCGACTCCGGCGCGCGGCCGTTCTCCTGCGTCAGCGATCCGTCGAACCGCTCGAGCAGCTCGCGCTGGTCGCCGCTCAGCTTGCGCGGGACGACGACGTTCACGACGACGCGGATGTCGCCGTGGCGACCGCGCCTGAGCGGCGGCATGCCCGCGCCGCGGATCGTCAGCACCGTTCCCGGCTGGCTGCCGGCGGGCAGCTCGAGGTCCTGCTCGCCGTCGAGCGTCGGGACCGTGATCGTCGTGCCGAGCGCGGCGCGCGACGCCTGGACGTCGACCACGGTCACGAGGTCGTCGCCGTCGCGCACGAAGCGCTCGTCCTCGCGGACCTCGACGAGGACGTACAGATCGCCCGGCGGGCCGCCGCGTTCACCGGCGTGACCGCGGCCCGCGACACGGATGCGCTGGCCGTCGGCGATCCCCGCGGGCACCTCGACGTCGATCTCGCGCGCCACGGCGATGCGCCCCCGTCCGCGGCAGTCCTTGCACGGCTGCGAAGCGACGCGGCCGTCTCCGCCGCACTCGTCGCACGGGGTGGTGCGGACGACCTGGCCGAACGGGGTCCGCATGACGTTCTGCAGCTGCCCCGCACCGCCGCAGCGCTGGCACGTCTCGATCGGCGTGCCCGGTTCGGCACCGTTGCCGTGGCAGCGCTCGCAGAGAGCGATCGCCTCGTACGCGACGCTGGCCTTCGTGCCGCGCGCGGCGTCGATCAGCTCGATGCGTATGGTCGCGCCGATGTCCGCCCCCTGCGCGGGCCCGTTGCGGATCGGGCCGCCGCCGCCGAAGAAGGCGTTGAAGAGGTCCGAGATCGACCCGAAGCCATCGAAATTAGGCGCGTAGCCGCCGCTTCGCAGCCCCTCGTGGCCGTAACGGTCGTAGGTCGCGCGGCGCTCGGGGTCGACGAGGATCTCGTACGCCTCGGCGGCCTCCTTGAAGCGCGACTCGGCCTGCGGATCGTGGCTGTTGACGTCGGGATGGAGCTTGCGCGCGAGACCGCGGAAGGCCTTCTTGACCTCCTGTTCGCTCGCGTCGCGCGAGACGCCGAGGACCTCGTAGGGGTCGCGCGGAATGGCCTGCCCGCTACTCGGCGGCATCGGCGTCCTGGACGAAGCTCGAGAGCTGGCGCGCGGCGTCGCGCACCGCGCCAATCGCGCCCGCGTAATCCATGTGCACCGGCCCGATCAGCGACACGGTTCCCGCACGGGTGGGCGCGAGGCCGTAGCCACTCGCGACGATCGCGAGCGATCGCAGCGCCGGCAACTCGTTCTCGGAGCCGATTCGTACGTACACGCCGTGCTCGCCGAGGGCGGCGCGCAACACGTTCAGCAGGGCGGCGCGGCGCTCGAGCAGTTCGATGAGCTCGTGCACCGGGCCCGTCCCGTCGATGACCCCGGCCTCGAACAGCCGCGCGGTGCCGTCGAAGTAGATGCGGTCCTGGCCCTCGTCCGTGAGTTCCGCGAAGCCCGCCGCGAAGCGTGCGAGGAATTCGCGCTCGCGGTCCGGCAGCGAGGCGTCCGACACGCGCTGCTGCACCATGCGCGCGCCGATCGGAAGGCCGACGAGACGCTCGTTCAGGTACTCGCCGGCCCACGCCACCAGGCCCGCGTCAACCGGCGTCTGGAACGTCGCGATCATCTTCGAGACGTTGCCCGTCGAGGTGATCACGACGACGAGGACGGCGTCGGGCTGCAACGCGAGCACCTCGACGTGCCTGATCGACGCGGTCGAGATCGTGGGCGCGGAGACGACGGCGAGAAGGTTCGTCATCTGCGAAAGCGACTCGGTCGTCGCGCGCATCGCCGCATCGACCTCGCGCCGCATCAGCTCGATGTGCAGCGCCCCGGGGCCCGGCAGCTCGTCCTGGCCCGCGAGCAGGCGGTCGACGATGAAGCGCTGTCCGGCCTCGGTCGGGACCCGCCCCGCCGACGTGTGCGGATGGTCGAGCAGGCCGTGCTCCTCGAGCAACGCCAGTTCGCTACGGATCGTCGACGGGCCGCACGCGATCGTGGGGTCCTGCGCGATCGCGCGCGATCCGACCGGCATCCCGGTCCGCAGGTAGCCGTCGACGACGTGCCAGAGGATCCGCTCCTGGCGCTCGCTGAGCATGGCGCTGATTGTAGGCGGCGCACCCGCGCCGCCAGCGGCCGTTCGGGGCCGAAACGCCCGCCGTGGCGGACGCTCTCCTCAATCCGTGTCGGCCTCGCAGGAGCGCCCGCCGCCGGCCGGATCGAGGAACTGCACGCAGTCGGCGACGATCGCGACGGCCTGCCGGCGCGCGAGCGCGCCGCGCGCGTCCCACTCGCGCCATTGCAGGCGCCCGTCCACACCGACCTGGGCGCCCGTCCGCAGATATCGCGCGCACGCCTCGGCGCTCGCGCCGTAGGCGTGCACGTCGAAGTAGTTGGGGCGCTCGGCAAGGCCGCCGTCGCGGTCGCGGCGAAGCTCGTTGCACGCCAGGCGGAGCGCGCACACGCTCGTGCCGTCGGGCAGTGCGCGCAGCTCGGGGTCGCGCGTCAGCCGGCCTACGAGCACGACGCGGTTGATCGTGAATCCGGACATGCCTACCTCCCGTGGTCGTGTGGTCGTTACGCGGCGCCGGCGGGGGCTTGTCAGCGCAGCCGAAAGCCGACGCCGCGCACGCAGATCACGAGGCCGGGCGCACCGGCGCTCGCGAGGCGTCGCCTGAGCCGGCTCGCGTGGCTGTCGAGCGTGCGCCCTCTCCCCGACTCCGCGCCGCCCCAGACCGCGCTTGCTATCTCGGCGCGCGAACGGACCCGGTCGGGCTCGCGCGCGAGCAGCGCGAGCAGCTCGAACTCCAGGCGACGCACGGGAACCGGAACGCCGCCGACGTGCGCGGTCCGCGCCGACGTGTCCACGCGCAGCGCACCCACGACGAGGGTCGACGCGGCGCACCGGTCGCGGCCGGCGAGCGCGCGCAGCCTTGCGCGCAGCTCGGCGTACTCGACGCCGTCGGCGACGAAGTCGTCCGCGCCCGCCTCGAGCACGGGCAGGGCGCCGTGTTCGGCGCCGCAAACCAGGATCCGCTCGGCGCCCGTGAACGGGGATTGGCCGCCGCGAACCGACCTGACGAGCGCGATCAGGGCGGCGCCCGCACCGACGTCACCGATCACGACCGCGTCGCTCGGCCCGCGCGCGGCGATGACACGGGCGTGCTCCACGGTGCGCGCGAGCTGGACGGCGAAGCCCTCCAGGGAGAGCCGCGCCGCCAGCGTCGCGCCGCGCTCGCCGTCGCCGTCGACGATCATCACGGTGGCGCCTGCGCTCACGGCGTTTCGACCTCGCGCGGGCTCACGCCGAGGCCGGTGCGGGCGATCAGCGCCAGAACCTCTGTGTGGACCCACGGCGTCGGCTCGCCGCGTCCCGCCTCGGGCAGCAGACCGACGCGCCGCGCCAGCCAGCTCGTGTCGCCGCTGCGAGTCCCGGTGCCGTCGCGCTTGGTGCGCCCGCACCGCGCCGCTATCTCGCCCATCGAGAGCGCGCCCGAAGCGATCTCCGCGGTGACGCGTTCGCGCAGCGCGCGGTTGAGCAGGATCGGGCTCTCGAGGAGGCGCTCGAGCTCCGCTCGCAACGCCGCAGTCGACACGCCGGACGCGCCTAGCGACGCCTCGGTCGCTTCGCGTACGGGGCCGTACGCCTGGACGCCGGCGACGACGTCCCGCACGCTCACGATCTCGCCCGCGTCGTCTAGCCAGCGCAGTTCCGCCACCGTCATCGTCCCCTGGACCGGCCGGATCCGCCAGACTCGCGCGAGGCCGTCGCTGACCTCGTTCGAAGCTTCGTGCGCGCGCTGATCCAGCGGCCGCGTGTCGGCGGCGCCGCGGCCAAGAACGCGACAGCGGATCGGGCGCACAGCCGCGTCGGCGGCGAAGAGGTCCGCGAGCAGCACCGCGTTCGACTGCGGCTCGTCGCACTCGAGCACGCCGACGACACGGGGCTCGTCGCCGCGGTCGACGGGGCGCTCGAAGACGGTCGTGCCTGCCCCTTCGTCGCGCGCGAGAATCTCGCGCGC
>DATJNQ010000018.1:0-273584 GCA_035507895.1 Solirubrobacteraceae bacterium
AAATCGTCCATATCGTCCAGATTCTGGACACATTGGACAATATGGACGATATGGATGTTGCCACGTTGTTGCCACGAGTCTGAGTGCCGAAGGCTGAGATCTCGCAGGCGGGCTGCCAACCAGGCGCACCTCGCCACGAAGCTGCCGGCTTCGTTCCGAAGGGGCACTCTGCGGCGGCTCGAATCGATCTGTCGACACTTCTGCTTTACGCCCGCTTACGCGTAGAAGCAGGAACATGACATGCTGCCCCTCGGACCGCCGGTCCTCGTCCTGAGCGCAAGCCAGACCGAGACGCGGCGCGACGTTCGCGTCCGCACAAAAGCAATTGCGTCAAGGGCGCGAAGAACTTGGCCTCACTTCGGGCACCGGTACCTGACGGCTAGTCGGTGGGGCCCACGGCTTTGAGTGCCTCGGCGGGATCGAAGTACTCCTGGACCCGGTGCGTCCGGCCTCTCGCTAGTCCCGACATGCGCCAGTTCCATCTCTGGTCCAGAGGGCGGTAATGAAGGCTTTGGCGAGGGCCGATCGCCGATGGACGTGGGGGGCCCCATAGGGCAGTCGAAGCGCTGCTCGGATATCCGGTGTCCCGGGTTCGGTCAATAGCCGCCTATCGACCGGGGCTCGTGCGAGCGCGGTGGGGTCTCGGGCGTGTCGCGCGAAACCGCTACGAGTTGCCGCCGCTGAGTCGGGCGATCAGTTCGAGCATCGCGTCAAGCGCGGCCTCCAGCGGCTTGGTGTCGCGTTTGACCTGAGTGAGGAGCAGGCCGCCCTGCAGGGCGGCTAGCAGCGCGAGGGCGAGGGTGGCGGGGTCGGTGTCGGGCGTGAGCTCGCCTCGTGCTTGCATCTCCCGCAGACCGCCCTGGATCGTGGCTTCCCAACGTTTGAAGCCCTCGGCGACGTGGGCTCTTGCGTCGGGATCGGTCTCGGCTAGCTGGCCTCCGAGAGAGCCGATTGGGCAGCCGCCGCTGCAGTGGTGCTCGCGCTGGGCCGCGATCACGAAGTCGCGCCACGCTCGGAGACCATCCAGCGTGCTGAAATCGAACATCTCCTGCCCGCCGACCATTGTGTCGGCCTGGTGGTCGACCACGGCCCAGACCAGAGCCGTCTTGTCCTCGAAGTAGTGGTAGAGCTGCGAGCTTGAGACGTCCGCTGCCGCGCGCACGTCCTCGATCGTCGTGTTGGCGACGCCTTGCCGGAAGATCAACCCGGCTGCCGCGTCGACTATGCGCTGACGGGTCTCCTGGCCCTTGCGCGTCAACGGGCGAGCGGAGGGGCCAGTCGCGTTCATATCGCAGATTCTACCAACAGAATGGATCACCTCATCCATTCTGTGTTAGAGTGGAATGCACGATCCATTTCGAGGGTCGCGACAACCACTCAAAGGGAGAACGCGATACATGTCATTTCAAGGCAAGACCGCCCTTATCACCGGCGGCACATCCGGGATGGGTATCGCCACCGCACTGGCGATGGCCGAGAAGGGCGCGTCGCTGATCATCACCGGCCGCGACGAGACCCGCGGCGCGAGCACCGTGGAGAAGATCCGGGCGGGTGGGCACGAGGCGCAGTTCATCGCCGCTGATTTCTCGGAGATGTCCGAGGTGGGGGCCGTTGCCGACGCGGCAGGCGAGATCGATGTTCTTGTCAACTGTGCCGGCGTTGCCGCCCTCGGCCCGACGGCTGACACCGACGAGGCGGCGTTCGACGGGCTGTTCCAGATCAACGTCAAGGCGCCGTTCTTCCTGGTAGCCGCGCTCGCCCCGAAGATCGCCGCCCGCGGCGGCGGATCGATTATCAACGTCTCAACGATGGTCGCGAGCTACGGCCAGCCAGGCCTGGCTGCCTACGGCGCCTCGCGCGCTGCGATCGAGCTGCTGACCAAGGCGTGGGCCGCCGAATACGGGCCGCAGAACGTCCGGGTCAACGCGGTCGCTCCCGGTCCGACGTTGACCCCGACGGTGGAGCCGAGGTTGGAGATGGCCACTGAGTTTGCCAAGACGATTCCGCTCCGCCGCGTCGCTGAAGTGCACGAGCTATCCGACGTCATCACGTTCCTCGCGACCCCGGCGGCCGGCTACATCAACGGCGCGATCATCCACGTCGACGGCGGCCGCACCGCGATCTGAGAGGAGACGAGATGGCCCTAATCACGACTCCCGGCAACGTTCGGAGGCGAAGCCACTCGGCTGCTCGCTCACGATTCTGCTCGCCCGCAACCCGGACAAATGTCTGTATCTAAGGAGCCAAGCACTCAAATGCAAACCACCGCAGAAAAGAGCGTGTTGATCACCGGCGCCAACGTCGGGATCGGCAAAGAGATCGCCCGGCAACTGGCAACGCGCCCCGGGATCGCCCGCATCTACCTGGCCTGCCGGAACCAAGACCGCGCGGCCACGGCAAAGGCCGATCTCGAAGCGCAGACCGGCCGGCGCATCTTCGACATCGTTCTCATGGACGTATCCGATCCGCGCTCGGTCCGCGCCGGCCTGGCGGGCATCAACGGATCGATCGACGCGCTGGTCATGAATGCCGGCGGAATGGGCGGCAAGACGCCCATGGCCTTGACCGCCGACGGAGCCACTTACATGTTCGCGCAGAACGTTCTTGGCCACGTGGTCCTCCTCGAGACGCTCATGGGCGAGGACCGACTTGGCGAAGTGGCGGTCTTCGCCGGAAGCGAGGCAGCCAGGGGGATTCCAAAACTGGGGTTCAAGCGGCCGTCGTTTGCATCAAACTCCGCCGACGAGCTCGCCACTGTCATCGACGGCAGCTACTTCGCCGGCCGTAAGCCCGACGTCAATCTGGCGTATGGGCAGGCCAAGTTGATTGGCATCCTGTGGATGGCCCACTTGGCCCGGCAGGAGCCCGACCGCCGGTTCATCTGCGTGAGCCCCGGCAACACCACGGGCACCCAAGCACCCAACGACCTGAAATTACCGTTTCGTCTAGCGGCCAAGTACGTCATGCCCCGTCTGGGCATCTCCCACAAGCTTGACGTGGGCGCGAAGCGACTGGTCGACGGCGTCACCGACCCGACGCTGTCCAGCGGCGTGTTCTACGCCAGCGCGGCCAACACGCTCAAGGGGCCCGTAGTCGACCAAACGAACATCTTCCCCGATCTGGCCGACCCCTCGTTTCAGGACAACGCCAACGAGGCCATCCACCGCTTTATCACCCAAAAGACAGCCGCGTAACTCTCAGGACGGCCGCGGCGCCCGTTCAGCATGGGCGCCTGGCTTCTCGAGCACCTCGCGATCGGCAGCGGCGCCTGGCCAGGCGATCTCGGAAAGCAGGCCGAGCAGGATCATCGGCGCGGCACCGGCGCAGTCAGCACGCCTCGACGGCATCGGAGGCTGCGTTGCGCACAGCGCAAAACGGCTGGCTCCGTCTCTGCAATCGCGTCAAGGTATCGCCGGTGCGCGGTGCGTCGATAACATCTGGATCCAATGCACCGCGGTTTCTGCGCGCAATGTTCGGTGGATGCTCGATGCAGCGCATCCGGCGACTACGTGGCAAGCGCAGGAATCGCCGATTTGCAGGCAAAGGGCGATTAGCTCAGCCGGTTAGAGCGCTTCTCTGATAAGGAAGAGGTCCCTGGTTCGAGTCCAGGATCGCCCACTCGCCGCCACCGCGCGGCGATGCGCTTCAGCCCGCCCACGAGCGAAGGTCGGCCGCAAACGCACGGAGCCTCTTCGACGCGAGGATGATCGTTGCGTTCTGTCGACTTGAGTCGACGAGCGAGGGGAAATCGAGAGGCCCGGTCGACGGCTGGAGGAGGCGCTTGGCGGCGAGCTTGTCCTGCGAACGCACCGGGTCAAAGCGCGACAGAAGCGATGTGAGGCCTGGCGGCAGGCCATGCTTCGTGCGGGAGACCCGTCGTGCTAGCGATGCCGGAAGCGAGAACGGCTTGACGAAGCGCTCGAGCGTCTTCGCGAACGCCACGTCGCGAGCGCGCAGGGTTGTCAGCCACTGGGCCTGTTCTTCGGCGAGGCTTGCGGCGAAGTTCGCCTGAGCTGCCTCGGCCACCGCGTTTCCGGATTTGTAAGCACCCTGCACGCGCTCGAAGGTCGTCAGTTGCGCGTACGCAACGGCGTCAAGCTTCGAAGCGGCCGCAAGCACTGCGTTGGCAGAGACGACGACGGCCCGGGGCACGCCGTGGGTCAGGCTGGACGGCAGTGTTGGTGTTCTCGTCGATGTCTTCGCGAAGACGCCGTAGTCGTATCGAGGAGGGTCGGCAGCCTGCCAACCCTGAATGAGCGCGCCGACGTTGAACGTGATCGCGGAGATGTCTCCGAAGATCGAGATGACGGCGCCTGCTGCCTTGAAGGCCGCCGCTTTCAGCCCGGTCCGCGCGGCAAGCCCCTCAAGGAACGTGTTCTCCTCTCCCAACAGACCGACCGCCTTCGTGATGTGGTTGATGCCGGGAATGAACGAGAGAAGCCCTCCGTCTTTGGCGATCTGGAGATTTTCACGAGACAGTTCGCCCATCAGCACCTTGTAGGCGTGCGCTGGGTCGTCCACGGGATTAACGAGGTGCGGCGCTTCGGATCCTTTCGTCGTCCCAGTTGTCCCAGTTGTCCCAGTCGTTCCCGTGGTCCCAGTGGTCCCAGTCGTTCCCGTGGTCCCGGTCGTCGCCGGATATTTGTCTTCCAGGTTTTCGAGTATCAAGCCGGCAATGTCGTCGGACTCGTACGCGCAGAACACGATGAACCCGTGGGGGTCGACGATCCCCGTCGGGTTGCTCTGCGCGCCCGGTATCTGAAAGTCGTTGATGACGCCTTCGGGAGTGACGCGGCCGATCTTGCTCGTGTTGTACTCGGTAAAGAAGAGATTCCCGTTTGGCGCGAGGGTGATCCACGACGGCTCCGAGTTGGGCGTGGGTATTTCGAATTCTGAGATTTCGCCCTCGTGTTCACCGGCCGTTTGGATGCGCCCGATCTTGTTCGACTGGTACTCCGTGAACCACATGTCGCCTTCTGCCCCCGCGGTGATTCCTCCCGGCGCCGATTCGGCCGGAAGTTCGTAAGCCGTTTGTACCGGGCTTCCTTTGACGTATTCCAGCTTGCCGATGACGCTGTTGGTGTAATCGGTCCACCAAATTTCCCCACGTGGGCCCGGGGCAATTCCGGTGAGGAAAAAGGCTTTTTTGTCGACCGATTCCACCGAGACTTCGTGCACGGCGCCTCCCGTTGTGATGTGGCCGAGCATCCCGTCGCTCTCCGTGAACCACAGTTCGCCGTCGGCGACGACTATCTGCTTCGGGCGCTCCGAGAGGGAGTACTCTGTCACTTCGCTCGTTTTGGTCGCGCCTAAGGGCACCTTTGCGATCTTCTCTGCTGACGCCTCCGTCACCCACATGTTGCCGTCGGGGCCTTCGACGATCCATTCGGGTTCACTAGTGGAGCCGGATGGCAATTCGATCTCGGTAAACGAGCAAGTTTCGAGGTCGACTCGCCCCACCTTTCCCGTGGAAGTCTCGGCAAACCAGATTTCTCCGTTCTTGTCTTCGGCGATGCCTTCAGGGTGGCCTCCCGCCGTGGGAATTTTGCACGTCGTGAGTTCCAGTTCCGGGCTTGCGGCTATCGCCACGGCGAGTGCGACGCCGGCACCGATCGCTACGAGAACGGCGACGGTCGTCGCCGCGACACGAATCGACCTGCTTCGGGCCGAACGCGCACGTGTCGCTGGCGCCGGCTCCCCGACTGAATCACGGTTGTCGTTGTGCTGCGGCAGACGTCGACTCCGCTTTGGGCCACCCCGTCGATGGCGGCGCTGCGACCGTAGGACACCGCGCGCGCCTTGTCAAGGGAGCGTCCGTCGTTCACAAGGGGCTGCGGCGCCACGGCGCTCTCGGCCCGGCGTTCCGTGCGACTGAGAGGAGGCGCTCGCCGTGTCCCTCCGCTACGCCCCTCGTTCGACGGTCTTCCAGAACATCAAAAGGGTACGCGCGCACAGCGTGGGCTAGTGCTAAGTGCTACACCGGACGTCGCCGAATGGCCACCCGGCGGCGAGACACGCGGCCACCGCGTCGTGGCGCGGCAGTTCCAGCTCGACCCGATCCGCCGTCAGCCACGGGCGAACGAGCACGATCCCCGGCTCGGATTGCGAGGGGCAGCGAATGATTAGCGGCGCGCTGCGGCGAGCCTACCGGTGGCGGTCTGAACGGCGCGCACGAACGGCCGAGCGCAGGCCGCGCGGCTCATAACTCCGGGTCCGGGTTCAACGCGGGTACATCGCCCGGATTCCTGACGGACTCTGCGTATTGGCTCCGGGCGTCAACGCGAACCGTCGGCGCGGTCGACGGCCCCGCGCGTCCCCTGGTGTCCGGCGCTCGATTCCTGATAACGAAGAGGCTCTTGGTTCGAGTCCAGGATCGCCCATTGGGTGGGCCCACGCCCGACGTCGCGGGGCTAGTTTTCGTCGCGGTAGCGGACGCTGGCGAATGGCCAGTCGGCCGCCAGCCACTCCGCGACGACGTCGTGCAGCAGCGGATCGAGATCGGCACGGCTCGCCGTGACCCACGAGCGGACCTGTGCGGCCCCGGGGTCTGAACGAACAGGGTAGATGTACACGCAGCCGACGACGCGATCTTCGTCGTCGAGGACCGTGTACGTGAACCCTGCGCGCCGCTCGAAGTCGGCGGCGTGTTTGCGCAGGTCCTCGAGGTTCTCGGCCAGTGAGAGACCGTCGGGCGGCGGCCACGAACCCCACGGGAAGCCCGGCGTCGCGCGGATGTGCTCGACGCTAGACGTCCAGGCCGCGTGATCGGACTCGTTGTGCTCGGGTCCGAGCGGCTCGAGGCGAAACCCGGGACCGGCTCGCTCCCGGGGCAACGGGAAGTCGTCTGCGACGAACGGTTGATCGATACAGAGACGTTACCGGCGGGTGCGGTTCCGATTGCGTGCGCCCGCCGGGCGCGTCGCTATGCGTCCCGCGACGAGCCCGGGACCGCCCGCGGATCTGCCCGACCGCTCAGATCCGGGCTCGTCGAGCGAACTGACTCGCGGCCGCGCTCGCGCGTCTATATTTGCGGCGGGTTGGCGAGCCATGCCGAGGGGAACGCGCGGGGCGGGAGGTATCGCGTGCATGGGCAGCAAGACCGAAGAGCGATGAAGAGCAGACGCTTTGGGAACGGCTCGCGGGCCGGCGCCCAGCGGCGGATCGGTGGCCCCGGGGGGCACGGCCTCGTTGCGCGCAGCCCCCTGAACTTGAAGGTCCTCGCCGCCGCGACCGCCCTTGCGGCCTGCCTGTTCCTGCTGCCCGTCGCCCAGGCTCACGCGGAAACCGAAGCCTCCGTCACGGTCGGACCCGCCGCCGTCTCCCAGGCGCTCTTCGTGGCGGGGGACGTCGCGCGTCTCAGCAAGGTCCCGTCCGGCACCGAGGAACTCGTGCTCGAGAAGGCCCTTCAGCAGATGTATGCGGACGAACCGGAACTCGAACCCGCCGTCGCGAAGTCCTACATCGGCGAAATGCAGGCGCTCTTGTCGAGCTCGTCGGCGCCCTCGATGGCGAGCCTTCAACTGATGGCCGGCAACCAGCGCGTGCTCGCGATCCTCGCCGCGCTCGAGCGACCCCACGGCAACCCGTCCGTCCTCTTGGCGCCGGCGGCGAAACTGGCGGTGACACACCTCGCGGCCGTCGCACTCTCGGGCTCGTCGAACATCGCCGCCGACTCCGAAGAACCCAAGTACTTCGAACCACTCGCCGACGCGCGGACAAACCTGACCTACACGTCCTTCGCGCCCGCGACGGTGCTCCGTGCGACGGTGCAGCTCGCGGGCGACAACCACAGGTTCGGGGAAGCGCGGAACGACGTCTGGGGTGCGGCGAGCGAAGAGAACGTCTTCTCCGCCTGGAGCGAACTGCTGCGAGAAAGCAAGGTGCTCCAGTCCGCCGGGCTGAAGGAAATTCGCGAAAAAGTCGAAGCCGGCGACGGGACGATCACCGCCGAACCAGCGCAGCTGACCGCACTGTTCAGCAGCGGCCAGAAAACTACCCAGGAACAGTCCTGCGAACACGGCGGGGGCGAAGAAGCGATCGGCAGCGAAACGATCTCGGGGATCCCGCGCCTGAAGTGCAGCGGCGGTGCCCTCTACGAAGCGGCCCACGCTCGCGCATGCGGGCTGAAAACCGAATGTGAAATTGAACTGGAACGATCGCAGTCGAACGCGGCGAAGCAAGCGCGCGTCATCGCCGAAGAGCGCGCCGCGATGATCGCGGCCGCCGAACTGCTGCGCCCGTCGGACAACACCGCGGCCGCTTTGCAGCAGGCAACGGCGCAGGCCCAGGCGCAGATCTCCGAAGAGGAAACCGCATACGCAAACTACGAAGCGGAAAAGGCCGAGAAGGAAGCGATAGCGAACGGGGTCAAAGCGGGCCTGGGAATCGGCACGTCCGTCCTCGCGCTCGGCACCGGAAACTACTCCGAAGGCATTGGCGGTCTGATCAACGTCGGCTTCGAACTTTACGAAAACATCGAAGGCGGGCTCTCGCACCCGCCCCCGGGCCCGCAGGAAATCACGCTGCAGGACCTCGCCGACCTGAGCACCCAGCTCGCCGGCTTCCAGCAATACACGCAGGAAGCCTTCCACGCCATAAACACACAGCTGGCCGAGCTATCGTCGCAGTTCGCGCGCGAAAACTACGAGCTCAAAGAAGAACTCGGCAACCTCGGGGAACGACTGAAGAAAGAGCAGGGGACGGTCTACGCGCTGCAGGACCAGGTCAAAGAACTCTTCGCGGCGCAGACGAAGGCGAACCTGCAGACCACCATCGAAGACAGCGTCGGCTGGCTCAGGCGTACCGGCGAACCGCTCCAGGGCCCCAAGATCCAGGAAGCGCTGGTCGCCCTCAAAAAATACGCAACCGAAATCGCGAACGGGGCGCTCGTCAACAATTCGGAAACCGAGCCATACACGTTCGAAGGCGCGGCCCGGCAGCTGACGAGCAAAACGACGGGCGAACCGGCGGAACTCGACGAAAGCATCACCTATCTCGCACGGTTCCCAGGCGAACAGGGCTGGACGGGCCCCTCGTCGCTCTCGTCGCTCGCGAACACGACGTTCTGGTCGGAAAGCTCGCGTGCTTACGCGCAGCTCATGCTTGAAAACGCGAGCCACGCCACAGCCGCGGACATCGCGGGAATCAAAGAGCTCGAAAAAGAAGGGCTCAAGCTCGAACAGCTCGAGGACGCGTGGTCGGAACAGTCGGCGTCGACGAGCTCGCAGACGGGCAACACGATTCTCAACAACGCGCTCGCCGAGTTCGAAGCGGCCTCCCACGGAGCGGGCGTCGACGGGACGGCGTCGGTGGGGACGCTGCTGCAGGAACGAGCCGAAGAATCCGCGGAAAAGTGGCTCGAACGAAACGTCAAGACCGCGAGCCCCGCCGCGAACCCGACGGACGTGAACCTGTGGGGCGGCGCAACTCAGTCCTTCTCCGCTTCGGCTGTGGCCGCCGCCGAATATCCGGCGCTCAAATGGGAAGAATGCTCCGGCAGCGCGGGCAAAAACGGGAAGGCCGAGATGCCGGAAGGCTTCATAGCGGGCTTGCCCGCGGATCTGGTAGACGGCGTGCGACTTGGCGTCATCGGCGCACCGGGCTCACATGACCCGCTGATTCTGAAAGCGTGCCGAACTCTGACCAAATCCGTCTCGGAAACGAAAACGGTCAAAGCTGCCAGGTACGAAGAAGAATGCAGCGTCGATGTCGGCAACGACTGCAGGGTTTTCTACGAAGCCGAAGGCACGAACGAAAAGGAAGCGGAAACCGCGACCGAGACGCTCACGCTGCAGGCGGGCGAAGGTGGCTCGACGCTCACATCGCAGTCGGTTGGCGAATGCAAACAGACCGCACTCTTCTGGAAAGGAAAAGGCTACCTAGAATCGTGGGACCCGACGACCGAAGGAGCGTACGGCTACTGGGTCGAACACACCGACTTCGGCGGCGCCTTCGAAGAAGAACGACACGTCGGTTCTATCTACAGCCTCACGTTTAAAGGTAATTCGCTCAGCTACTCCTACGGTGAAACCGCCATTGAAGGCACGCCGTGCCCCGCTGAAGGAAGCGAAGAAAAGGCAGGGGTGGAGTACGCGGACTACAACTCCGCCGGCAACGCGCTCGGCTCGGTGCAGTCGACGATCGTCGAAAAAGTCGACGACAAGCTGCGCGAACTCCAGAAAGAAGCGTACGGGGAAGACGTGGCGGCGCTCAAAAACCCGCCGAAAGGAGACCCGGCGGAAAGCGTGGCCGGCGCCCGAGCACTCATCCAGAGCTACGTGAAGAGCGGCTTCCCGCAGGCCGTCGACAGCGACCTCACGTTGCAGAGCGACGTCGAGGGCCTCGGCGCGCAGTTCCTCGACCCCGAACCCGGCAGCCCGCGGCCGCTGCCCGCACAGCTGACCGCTCTCGTCGCGAGCTGGAGTAAACGGCTCGAAGCGGCGAGCGGGACGAAACTCTCCGAACTCGTCGGCGAAGACCTCGTCGAAGAAGTCGCCAAGCGCTCGTCTGCCTGGGCGGCCCAGATCGCCGAACAGCTCAAGCCCTACGTCGAAGGCAAGGTCGCGGGTTTCGCCGCGGGCGAAGAACGCGTTGGCGAGCAGTCGGCGCTCGTCGAAGCGACGCTGAACCGCCTGCAGCTGACGCGCGACGTGCTCACCGAAGCCGCCGCGCCCACCGCCGAAACGCTCGCCCCGAGCAACGTCGGGACCACGGAAGCCACGGTCCGCGGCGAAGTCGACCCGAGCGGCGGCGTCGTCGAATCGTGCATCTTCGAATACGGCGCCACGGAAGCGTACGGCCACACCGTCGAATGCTCCAACGTGCCCGGCGCGAGCCTGAAGGCCGCCGTCGTGAAGGCGACCATCTCCAACTGGACACCCGAAGGGAGCTTCCACGAGCGCGTCGTCGTGAAGACATGGGGTGGCACGAGCTACGGCGAGGACGTCAAGGTCCAGCTGGCGCAGTCAACGCACGCGCCCACCGGCGGCGTCGTACTCGCCGACACGAGCACCTCAGACGCCGCGATCAACGGGCTCACAGCCGAAGAACTACCGAGCGGAGTGAGCCTGCCGGCGGGAGCCGTGGCGATCGTCGGCTCGCTCGAATTCACCGTCAACGTGACACCTGGCGGGAGCGTGCGAGTGAGGCTCGTGCTGCCGGAAGGAAGCGCGCCCAACGCGCTCTACAAGCTCCGCCACAAGGCGGGCGGCGGCGAGGAATACGTCGAAATACCCTCATCGCTCTACACGATCACAGGGAACACGATCGAACTGACGCTGGTCGACGGCGGACCCGACGACGAAGACGGCGAAGTCAACGGCGTGATCGTGGATCCGCTCGTGCCGGTGCGGATGACCAAACCGGCCACCACGCCGCCGACGGAAACGAAACAGGGGTGCGTGCGCGACGGCAGCGCGACGGTGCAGCTTTCAGCGCTGAAGCTGCCGCGCGGGGTCACGATCGCGCACAGCAAGCTCCTCCTCGACGGCCGCGTCGTCGCGACCCTCGGCGGCCGCGCCACCGCGGCGGTCGTCAAGCTTGGGGCGGCGAGAAAGGGCCGCTTCGAAGTGACGGTCGTGGCGAAGCTGTCGGACGGGAAGACGCTCCGCCGGAGGATCCTTTTGAAGTCGTGCGCACCAGCGCCCCGACCGCCGGAATGTGTCCGTAACGGCAGCGGGACGATCCACCTCTCCGCCTTGAAACTGCCGCGCAGGGACGCGATCGTGGAAAGCGAGTTCGTGCTCGCCGGTCACGTCGTCGCGCGGCTTGGGCGTCACGCGACGGGCACCGTGCTGAACTTCGCGGGACTCTCCGGGCCCCCGTACGACGTCACGATCGTGGCGAAGCTCTCGACCGGCAAGACGGTCCGCAGACGCGTCGTTATACGGGCCTGCGCCTCCTAGGCGCGGGCCACTGGCGGGTCCTGGCAGTCGCGGGTTCGTCCCTCGGCCGGCGCTCGCGAGTGCCGGCGTCTCCGCGACGACGCCGGCGGCGATCACCTTGCAGGACGTGTGGTGCGGCGGTTTCGCTGAGCCGCGAACCGCACCGCAGGGTCGTGACGCCGCCGCCCCGGTCTGCCGGCGTCGCTCGTGTAGGGTCCGGCCGATGGCAGCTGTGCGAGCGCCCCTGCACGGACGATGAGCGCCATCTGCACATCCCGGCTCGGCAAGAGCTATGGCGACACCCGCGCCCTCTGCGACCTTGACCTGGACATCGCCGAGGGCGAGGTCTACGGCTACCTGGGGCCGAACGGTGCGGGCAAGACGACGACGATCCGCCTGCTGCTGGGCCTGCACCGCCCGACGGCGGGGCGCGCCGAACTGTTCGGCGTCGACGCGTGGTCAAGCCCGGTGGAGGCCCACGCCCGTGTCGCGTATGTCGCCGGCGAGCCCTTCCTCTGGCCGGCGCTGACGGGCGCCGAGACGCTCGAGCTGCTCGCCAACGTTCGCGGCGGAACGGACACGGCGTACCGCTCGGAGCTCGTCGAGCGTTTCCAGCTCGACCTGGACAAGAAGATCCGCGCGCTCTCGAAGGGGAACAGGCAGAAGGTGCAGCTCGTCGCGGCGCTCGCAACGCGCGCGGACCTCCTGCTGCTCGACGAGCCGACGGCGGGCCTTGATCCGCTGATGGAGGTCGCCTTCCGCGACTGCATCAAGGAAGCGAAGGAGCGCGGTCAGACCGTCTTCCTCTCCTCACACATCCTCAGCGAGGTCGAGGCGCTCTGCGACCGGGTCGGCATCCTGCGTTCCGGCGTGCTCGTCGACGAGGGGACTCTCGCGGAACTGCGTCACCTCAGCGAGCTGACGGTCGAAGCCGCGTTCGATGGCCCGGCCCCAGACCTCGGCCCGATCGACGGGGTGCGCGCGGAGCGGGCCGGACCGAGCGCGCTGCGCTTCGCGGTTTCGGGTCCCGTGGCTCCGCTCCTGAAGGCGTTGGCCGCGCAGCCCGTTACCACGCTGACGAGCCGCGAGCCCTCGCTGGAGGAGATCTTCCTGCACCACTACGACGCGGCTGATGGCGGCGGCAGCTAGCGCGACGGCGCGACGGCGCCGGGTGGGCGCGACGCTCGTCCGCCGCGCCCTGCGCGACGCGCGCGTGCGGACGATCGGTTTCGCGTACCTGTTCCTGATCGTCGCGTACGTCAACGCGTCGGCGTACGCGAGTCTGTATCCGACGCTGAAATCACGCCTGGCATTTGCCGCGAGCTTCGGCAACAACAAGGCCGTCGTCGTCTTCTACGGCAAGGCCTACGACCTCTTGACGGCAGGCGGCTACTCGGCGTGGCGGGTCGGCGGCACGCTCGCCCTCTTCGCCGCCGTGTTCGGGATCTTCGCCGCCGTCCGCGCCCTGCGCACCGAGGAGGACGCGGGACGTTCGGAACTCGTGCTCGCTGGTCGCGTCGGGCGAACCGTCGCGATGCGCTCGTCGGTCGCGGCGATCGCGCTGACGATCTGCGCCCTCTGGGTCGGCGAGTTCGCCGGCCTCGCGCTGGCCGGCCTGCAGGCCGGCGAATCCGCGTACCTCGCGCTCGCCACGGCGAGCGTCGCGTTCGTTTTCGCAGGCGTCGGCGCGGTGGCCTGCCAGTTCGCGCCGAGCAAACGGGGCGCCGTACAGATCGGCCTCGCCGTCTTCGTCGCGTGCTTTCTGCTGCGCATAGCCGCTGACACCTCGCACGGCGTCGAATGGCTGCGCTGGCTGACGCCGCTCGGCTGGGCGGAGGACGCGCGCCCCTTCACCGGTGCGGCGCCGGCCGCACTGATCGCCCCCGTGCTCGCGACGGTCGCCCTGCTCCTCGCCGCGGCGCTCGCGTTCCGTACGCGCGACATCGGGTCCGGCCTCTTCGCCGGGAGGGACTTCTCGCGCCCGCACTACAGCCTGCTCGGCTCACCGACCGCTCACGGCCTTCGCGAAGAGCGCGGCAGCCTGCTGGGCTGGGTCCTCTCGCTCGCGGCAGTCGGCTTCGTGATCGGATTCGTCGCGAAGAGCGTCAACCGGTCGGTGATCACGCCGTCGGTCGAACGCGAGCTGAGCAAGTTCGGTGCGTTACGGGTTGCGAGCCCGATCGGCTACATCGCGCTCTCGTTCATCCTCGTCGTACCCGCGGTCTGCGCGTTCATGTGCGCGCAGATGGGCGCGGCGCGGCGCGAGGAAGAGGAGGAGCGTCTGGAGACGCTGTTCTCGATGCCGGTGGCGCGCCTCGGCTGGCTCGGCGGCCGCATCGCTCTCGCGCTCGGCGGCGCAGTCGTCGTCGCGCTCGCCGCGGCGCTCGCGACCTGGGCCGGGGCCGAGGCGGCCGGCCTTCACGTCGCGCTCGGCTCGATGCTCGAAGCCGGGGCGAACTGCCTGCCCGCCGCGGTGCTCTTCCTCGGCGTCGCCGCGTTTGCGTACGCCTTCGCTCCTCGCGCGAGCTCCGCGATCTCGTACGGTCTCCTGGCGGTCGCCTTCCTCTGGTACCTCTTCGGCTCCCTCGTGTCCGTGCCGAAATGGATCATCAATGCGACTCCGTTCGCACACGTCGGCACTGTTCCGGTCGAGCCCTTCCGCGGCCCGGCGGCGCTCGTCATGGTCGCCCTCGGGATCGCCGCCACGCTGGTCGCGTCGGTGCGCTTCCGCCGCCGCGACCTCATCGGCGACTGACGCTGCGCGACGCCGGCGGGGAACGCACCGTAAGCTCAGCGCCGGTGGTGGACGCGAGTTGACGGCCGCGCGCGGGGAGATGAGCCTGGTCGACGGCGAGCTTACAGCGACGTTCGTGCCGTCGGCGGGGATGCTCTGCCGGTCGCTGACGCACCGAGGCGAGGAGCTGCTTGCGCAGAACGAGGGCGTCGAGGCGTACGCCGCGGCCGGCAAGACGATGGGTGTACCGCTGCTCTATCCGTGGGCAAACCGCCTCGGCGGCTTCGCCTACGAGTTCGACGGGCGCGCCGTGTCGCTGTCCCGCGACCCGGCGCTCGTCGCCGTCGATGGGAACGGACTGCCGATCCACGGCGTGGTCCCCGGTCACCTGAGCTGGCAGCCAGCGGACGACGCGAACGACCGCTCGCTCACGGCCGTCCTCGACTGGAACGGGGGTCGTGACGCTTTCTCCCTGTTCCCGTTCGAGCACACGGCGACGTACACGGCTGCGCTCGCGGACGGGCGGCTTGAGATCGCCGTCTCCGTCCGCGCCACGGGCGCCACGCGCGTCCCGGTCAGCTTCGGTTTCCACCCGTACATCGAGCTCCCCGACGTCGAGCGCGCGGCGCTTGAGCTTGAACTGCCGGCGCTCGATCACCTCTCCGTCGACGCGCGGCAGATCCCGACGGGCGCGTCGCGCGCGAGCGCGCCGGAGCGCTTTGCCCTCGGCGACCGCGTCTACGACGACGGTTTCGCGGGCGCGCGCGACCGCACCAGCTTCGCCGTCTCGGGCGGCGGGCGACGCGTCAGCGTCGAGCTCTCGAGCGGGTACGCCTTGGCGCAGGTGTACGCGCCCGCCGGGCGGCGATTCGTCTGCTTCGAGCCGATGACGGCGCCCGCGAACGCGCTCGTGAGCGGCGACGGCCTGCGCGCGGTCTCGCCCGGCGAGCAGTTCGCCGCGGTCTTCCGCATCGACGTCGGCGCGGCAGATTAGACGCGCGGTCAGGACCCGCCGACGTGCGCCCGCCTCGCCGGCGGGAGCTCACCGCGGATCACCTGCTCCTGGGGGGAGCCGAAGCGCGCGCTGATCCAGTCGATCAGCACCTTCAGGCGGTGGCCCGGTCCGCCGCCGGAGAGGTACGCCATGTGCACAGTCAGGTACGTGAAGAACGCCGGCCGGCCGGAGATTTCACGCCCGCGGATTTCACAGACCGCCTTGCCGCGCCCCACGACCGCGAGCGCCCCCTTGTCGAAGTAGCGGAACGGCCCCTGCGCGCCCGGCGCGCCGCCGCGTATCCCCTTCACCACGTGGTGGGCCTGCTGGATCGCGACCGTCGCAAGGCCCGGTAGCGGCTTCGCGCCGCCGGCGCTGACCGATCCCGCGTCGCCGAGCACCGTGATCTCCGGGTGTCCGGGTATGGCGAGGTCCTCGCCGACGACAAGGCGACCCGCGCGGTCCGTTTCGGCCCCCGCGGACGCTGCGATGCTCGCGGCGACAGACGCCGTCTGGACGCCCGCCGCCCAGACGACCGTCTTGCAGTCGACGCGTTCGCTGGCTCCGTCGACGGAGAATTCGACACCGTTCTCGTCGATCGCGGTGACGCGGGCGCCGACCTTGATCGTGACGCCGAGGTCCGCGAGGTAGCCTGCGACCTTGCCCGAGAGCCGCTCGCTGAACGCGGCGGTCACACGCGGCCCGGCGTCGACGAGGACGACGCGCGTCTCGCTCGGGTCGAACCGCGAGTAGTAGCCGTTCACCGCGTGGCGCGCGATGATCGAGAGCTCGCCCGCGAACTCGACGCCGGTTGGCCCGCCGCCAACGACGACGAACGTCTGCCAGCGGCGGCGCTCGTCGTCGTCCTGCGCGCGCTCGGCCTCCTCGAACGCTCCGTAGACGCGGTCGCGAAGACGCAGCGCGTCTTCGAGCGTCTTCAGTCCGAACGTGAGCTCGCGCCATCGCTCTTCGCCGAAATAGGAGGTTTCGGCGCCGCACGCGACGACGAGCGAGTCGTACTGAATGCGCTCGCCGCTGTCGAGTTCGACCTCGCGCGCGGCGGCGTCGATGCCGGTCACGCTCGCCATCAGCGTCGAGACGTTGCGCGCGTGGCGCACGCCGCGGCGGATCGGCGCCGCGATCTCCCCGGCCGAGAGGCCGCCGCACGCGACCTGGTAGAGCAGCGGCTGGAAGAGACGGTGGCTGTGGCGGTCAATCAGCGTGACCTGGACGTCCGCCCCTCCGAGCTCGCGTGCCGCGGTGAGCCCGCCGAAACCCGCGCCGATGATCACGACGCGCCGGCGCCGCGGGCCGCCGCGCGCGTCAGTTCCCATCGCCGGCCGGCGCCCCCAGTCTCGTGAGGAGGTGGTCGCCGACGCGAAGCGCGTTCGCCATCGCGGTCAGCGCGGGGTTCACGGCGCCGATGCTGGGGAAGAAGCTCGTGTCGACGACGTAGAGGTTGTCGAGCTCGTGTGCCTTGCAGTCGGTGTCGAGCACGGAATCGCCGGGGTCGGTGCCGAAGCGGCAGGTGCCGGCCTGGTGCGCGACGCCGGCGATCGGGATGGGGTTCTGCAGATAGGCGTGGCGCAGCGCGTGGTGCTCCTCCATGCCGAGCTTGCCGAGCATCGATCGCAGCGTCTGGTACAGGCGGTCGCGTGACTCTTCGTTGGTCGCCTTGTACGCGAGGCGGATGGTGCCCGGCTCGGCGAGCGTGACGCGGTTGTTGGCGACGGGGATGTCCTCGGTGGAGAGCCAGAAGTCCACGGCGTGCTCGGCGACCCCGGCGAGCGTCCAGGTCGGTGCGAGGAGCGTCTCGATCGGCTTCTCGCCGCGGTACATCGCGGCCTGTGACTTGCCGACCATCTGGATGTTCCCGAGCGGGAAGTCCCAGTCGGGCCCTTTGAAGTAGAAGTCGTTGACGCCGAGCGTCTTCTGGAACACCGTCTCGTTGAGCTCCTTGGAGATCGCGAGCACCGCGACGCTGTTGTGGAACATGTAGTTGCGGCCGACCATGTCGGACCCGTTCGCGAGCCCTGTGGGGTGGCGGTCGGTCGCCGAGGCGAGCAGGAGCGCCGCGGAGTTCGCGGCGCCGGCGGAGAGCACGATTATGTCGGCGGCGTAGCTCTCGCTCGCGCCGTCTCGTTCGACCTCGACCTCGGTCACGGCGGTGCCCGCGTCGTCGGTGACCAGGCGTCTCGCTCGCGCGTTGCGCAGCAACGTGACGTTTTCGTGCTCGATCGCCGGGCGGACCGCGATCACCTCGGCGTCGGACTTGGCGTGGACCAGGCACGGGAAGCCGTCGCAGGTGCTGCAGCGCACGCACGCGCTGTACGGCATGTTGTCCTCGGTCAACAGGACGCCGCACGGCGCGTGGAACGGGTGGTAGCCGAGCGCGGCGAAGTCGTCCGCGAGCTGCTGGATGCGGGGCTCGTGGGATACAGCGGGGTGGGGGTACGGGGCGCTCGCGTGCGGTTCGGTCGGGTCCTCGCCGCGTGCGCCGTGGACCTGGTAGAGCTGCTCGGCCTGCGTGTAGTACGGCTCGAACTCGTCGTAGGAGACGGGCCACGCCGGAGAGACGCCGTCGTGGTGGTGCAGCTCGCCGAAATCCTCGGCGCGCAGCCGGTAGAGCGCGGCGCCGTACAGCTTCGTGGCGCCGCCGACGAAGTAGTGGACCTGGGGCTGGAAGGGCTTGTCCTCGCCGTCGTGCCAGGTGTCCTTCGACATGTAGCGGCCATTGATGAAGACGTCTTCGCCGTCCCAGTTCTGCGGCTCGCGCGGCAGGAAGTCGCCGCGCTCAAGGATCAGGATGCGCTTTCCCGACGGGGCCATGCGGTGCGCGAGCGTTCCGCCGCCGGCGCCGCTTCCGATGATGATCACGTCGTACCGTTCGGGCATCGCTGCGCCCTCAGAGCTCGCCGGAGAACTCGGTGAGGATGATGCGCCCGGCGGCCTCGATCAGCGCGAGGTGCGAGAAGGCCTGTGGGAAGTTGCCGAGGTGGCGCCCGGTCGAGGTGTCGAACTCCTCGGCGTAGAGGCCGAGCGGCGACGCGACTTTGAGCAGCTTTTCCATCAGGTCGGCTGCGCGTTGCAGCTCGCCGACGATGGCAAGGCCCGACACGAGCCAGAAGGAGCAGATCAGGAAGCTGCCCTCCTTGCCGCTCATGCCGTCGTCGGTCTCGTCCGTGCGGTAGCGCAGGGCGAAGCCATCCTCCGTGAGGTCGTCGGCGATCGCGAGTACAGAGGCCCTGAGCCGCTCGTCGCCGGGCGGCAGAAAGCCGAAGATCGCGGCGAGCAGGTTGGATGCGTCGAGCGCTTCCGTTTCGTAGTGCTGGCGCAGGACGCCCGCCGGGCTCAGGCCGTTCGCGAGCACGTCGTCCTTGATTTCCTGCGCGACGGCGCCCCACTTGGCGGCGAGCTTCTCGTCGCCGCGGACGCCGGCGAGCTTGGCGGCGCGGTCCATCGCGACCCAGCACATGAGCTTGGAGGAGACGTAGTGCTTGGGCGCGCCGCGCGCCTCCCATATCCCCTGATCCGGCTGGCGCCACACCTTGGTGGCGCATTCGGCCTGCGCCTGGACGATCGGCCACAGGCGGCGCGGCAGCCGCTGCGCGCGGCGCGTGTGGAGCAGGATCGAGTCGAGCGCCGCGCCGTAGACGTCGTTCTGGCGCTGGTCGTAGGCGCCGTTTCCGACGCGGACGGGCCACGCGCCCGCGTAGCCGGAGAGCTCGTCGCGCGTCGTCTCCGTCAGGTCGCGCCGCCCGTCGATGCCGTACATGATCTGCAGGCCGCCGTCCGAGTTCGGCTCGAGGTCGGCGACGAACTGCATGAACTCCTCGGCCTCCCAGTCGAGGTTCAGGTAGTGCAGCGCCTGCAGCGTGAAGGTCGAGTCGCGCAGCCAGGTGTAGCGGTAGTCCCAGTTGCGTTCGCCTCCGGGTGTCTCCGGGAGCGACGTCGTGAGTGCTGCGACGGTGGCGCCCGTCGGCATGTACGTGAGGCCCTTGATCGTAAGCGCCGAGCGCTGGATCGCGTCGCGCCAGCGATGGTCCGGGATTCTCGCCCGTCCGAGCCAGGAGCGCCAGAAGCGTGTGGTTTCGGCGATCAGGGCGTTCGCGCCGTCGACGTCGCCCGGCGACGCGAGCCCCTCGGCCCACGAGAGGGAGCAGAAGATCTGTTCGCCTTCGCGCAGGACGTGCCGGGCCCTCAGCCGCTCCCCACCCTCGACTCCGACCGGCAGGTCTGTGCGCAGTCCGATCGACACCCCGGCGCCGGTCGCCTCGGCGCCGTTGCCGTCCTCACGGATGGTCCACTCGGCGGGCGCTCGACCGTAGTCGAAGACCGGTTCGCACGTGATCTCCATCTCCACTTCGCCCTCCAGGCAGAGCGCGACGCGGACGAGGATGTGGGCGCCGTCTTCGTCGGTCGGTGGCCGCGTGTGCGGTGTCACGTTGTCGACGCCACGGCGAACGCCGAGCACGAGCGCGTCGCGCACGAGCACCCAGCCCGAGGGGGTCTTCCATGTCGTCATGAGGATGTTGGTGCCGGGTTCGTACGCCCGCGCCGCCGGCACATTGATGCCGAACGGGCCGAAGCGGAACGTTCCCGCCTGACGGTCGAGGAGGTTGCCGAAGACGCTCGGCGCGTCGAAGCGCGGCACGCAGAGCCAGTCGATCGAACCGTCGGGGGCGACGAGCGCGCCGGTATGGCAGTCGGAGAGGAAGGCGTAGTTGGCGATCGGCGGGAACGGCGAGGGCATCGCCGCGCTCTGCGCGCCGCCGTCGCCGGCCGCCGCGGCGGCGGCCGCTTTCGGCGCGCGTTTCGCGGGCCGTTTCGCGGGGGCTTTCGCCTTGGCCTTCTTCGCGGGGCTCACGAGCCCACCCACGGACCGTGCCAGCCGCCGAAGCGCGAGGTGAGCGCGTCGGCCTCGACGGGACCCCATGACCCCTGCTCGTAGCCGACCACCGGCGGCGGGTTCTGCAGGATCGGTTCGAAGATGCGCCAGGTCTCTTCGACGCTGTCCTGTCGCGTGAACCGCGTCGGGTCGCCGCGCATCGCGTCGAGCAGCAGCACCTCGTACGGCGTCGGCGCCTCGCCGCCCTCGGCGGCGAACTCCATGTCGAGCGTGACGTTGGAGGGCCCTTCGGCGTCGGCGCGGTGCGCGTCGAGGATCATGCGTGCGCCGGTCGAGGGGTCCAGGCGGACGACGAACTGGTTCGGATCGGGCCGCCTGTGGGCGTGCGGCAGGAAGCCGAGCCGCGGCGGTTCGCGGAACACGATGCGCACCTCCGTTTGCGTAACCGGGAGTCGCTTGCCGGTGCGGATGAACCACGGCACGCCGGCCCAGCGCAGGTTGTCGATCTCGAGCCGCAGCGCAGCGTACGTCTCGGTCGTCGAGCCCTTAGCGACGCCTTCGATGTCGAGGTAGCCGTCGTACTGGCCGCGGACGCAGTGGGCGGGGCTCGTGTCGTGGATGGACCGGAAGAGCGCGAACTTCGCGTCCTTGAGCGTCGCGGCGTCGTTGCCCGCGGGGGGCTCCATCGCCGCGAGCGCGACGGTCTGCATCAGGTGGTTGACGACCACGTCGCGGATCGCCCCGACCGGGTCGTAGAAGTGGCCGCGGTCCTCGACGCCGAAGTCCTCGGCCATCGTGATCTGGACGCACGCGACGTGATCGCGGTCCCAGACGGGCTCGAGCATCGTGTTCGCGAAGCGCAGGTAGAGGAACTCGTCGGTGCCCATCTTGCCGAGGAAGTGGTCGATCCGGTACAGCTGCGACTCGTCGATCGATTCGTGAATTTCGGCTGCGAGCTCGCGCGCCGACGCGAGGTCGTGGCCGAACGGCTTCTCGACCACGACGCGCGCGTTCGCGGTCAGCCCCGCGTCCTTGAGCTGCTTGATCACCGGCCCGAACAGGAACGGGGGGATCTCGAGGTAGAAGACCGGCTCCTTCGCGTCGCCGAGGGCCTTCGCGACGCGCTCGTACGTGGCGGCGTCGGTGAAGTCGCCGCTGACGTAGGAGAAGCGGGCAGCGAGGCGCTCGAAGACGGCCTTGTCGAGCTGCTCGCCGCAGTCGATGATGCAGGCGCGCGCGTGCTCGCGCAGCTGCTCGACCGTCCAGTCGTTGGACGCCACGCCGATGATCGGGCAGTCCAGCAGGCCGCGCGCCTCGAGCCTGTAGAGCGAGTGGAACGTCATCACCTTGGCGAGGTCGCCGGTGATGCCGAAGATGACCAGGCGGTCGGCGGCGGCGGCGCTCTCGTCGAGTCCCCGGTCGATCGTCCGCCGGCTTGCTCCGGGTTCGGCGATCACGGCCTGTCCGCCTTCGGCCGCAACGGGGTGCATGGATGTTCCACTGGCCACCTCTCCGCTGTCAGATCCGCGGTGAACCGCCCCCCGGTGTTCGTCCGCGCTTTGTGAGCGCGAATTTTTAGCGCGTTTGTCCCGGCGGCGTCGACACGCGGCGCCACGCCGGACGGCGTGGCGCCGCGGTCGTCATTCAGACTGCCGGTGCCGGGCTCTTGCTTTGCGCCGGAGCGCTTGTCGGCTCGCGCTTGTCGGCTGCGTTCAGTGCGCCGCCGATGACGAGCACCGCGAAGCCGATCCCACTGAGGATCATTGCGATGCCGACGACGACGCCGAACGTCGCGATCTGCGACGCCATGTAGCTCGTGTTGAGCGCCGTCGAGAGGGCCGTCTCCTGGACCCAGACGTTACGGGCGGCGTTTTCGACCGGCTTGCCGCCGACGACGAGGGCTTCGCTCACTTCGTTCGTGCCCTTGCCGTTCGCGGTGGCGTAGCGCGGCATCTGCGAGTAGAGCTGCCCGCCGGTCGCCTCCAGCGCGTGGATTTTCATGTACTGCGCGAAGCAGCGCGCCCGCGTTGCTTCGGTGACCGGCTGGTTGGCGACGCTGCACGTCGGGAACGTGATCGTCGCGACGTCAAGGCCGGCCTTCTGGGCCTCCGCCTTGATCCCGGCCGGCGTCATGTCGGGCGTGCCGACGATCTTCTGTTCCTTCAGGCTCGAATTGACCGTGTTGCGGCCGTTCGAGCCGACGATGATCGCTGCGATCCCGAAGACGATCAGAACGAGTGCTGCTGCGATACCTCCGTACTGCGCCCACTTCCTCATTTCGTGCCCCCAAGTTCCAAGGTTGGTCGTGACTTGAGGGCGACGTTACGCTGCGGTTGCGGCCCGCTCATCCGCCTTTGCGTGCGGTCCGCTAAGTAGATCGGCGCAGTTTTTCGCGTGGCGAAGCGCGGACGGTCAGGCGGGCTTGGCGGACCAATCCCACTGACCGTCGCCGTTTCGGCGCACGAGGCCTTCGTGGCGGAAGTGCTCGAGCAGATGCTCAACCGCGGCTCGCTCGTGCTCACCGTCGAGCCGTTCGACCATCTGCGTGACCGAGAGCGGCGCCGGCGAGTCTTCGAGGAGCGTTCTCACGTCCAGCAGCGCGTTTCTCACCGCGGCATCCCCTTTCTGCTGGTGGACCAGTTGTTACCGAAATGTTACCGAGACGTGCGGCGGGCGGTGGACGAGGGACGCACTTTGCGGGGGTTCGGCGCGCGCGCGGGCGCTCCGGAAGCGTTAGCGAACTCCGACGGGCGTCTTAGGGGTGCCTTACGGCCCGTCCGTACCTTGGAGTCACCCCCGATTCCCAGAACCGAAAGGACCCCCCCAATGACCCTGTTTCTCGTCGCCGCGCTGAATGCGCTTTTCGCAACCGCCCTGCTGGGCGCGTGGGGCTACATGATGGCTTCGGCGCGCCACCTGAAGGTGCCGGCCCGCGCGGCAGCCGCGCCGGCCGAGCACGTGCTGCGTCTCGACGCGCGCCGCCCCCACGGCGTCGCCGAGGTGGCCGCGTCCGCGGCGTAGGCGCCGCAGCGGTGCCGTCCCGCCGCCGCGGGGCGGTCCGCTCAGCGGACTATCTGGAAACTGAGGACGCCGCCGGATCTCGCTCCGGCGGCGTCCTTCGCCTTGAAGGAGACCTTGTACCGGCCGGGCACGAGCCTGCGCCGGGCGCTGAGCCGGCCGTAGAAGCGGACCGAGGCGAATCCCTGGCGCCTTTCGAACGCGAATGATCCCGCGGACTTGCAGCCGCGCCCGCGGATGCGGCAGAACGTCAGCGTGACGCGGCTCGGCACGCTGAGGTTGAAGAAGAATTCGGTGCCGACGCGCGGCTTCGCGCGCGCGATCCGTGGCAGGCGGGAACTCTCGCGCCAGAGTCGCGTGCTCTCGCTGAGTTCGGTGATTTCCGGCGGCTTCTCCCTTTCGATATCGAGCCGAATGGTTCGCGTCGCCGTGCGGCCTTCGCTGTCGGTGACTTTCACCGCGATTTCATAGCTGCCGGCGAGTTGAGGCGTGCCGCTTATCAGTCCGGTGCCCGGTGCGAGCGCGAGGCCGGGCGGAGCTTTCGGCGTCGGCGACCACGACCACGTGTACGGCTTCTTGCCGCCGGTCGCGTACAGCTGGCCGGAGAAGCGCCGGCCGACGCGGGCGCCCTGGAAGCTCGCGCCCGGCGGTTCGATTTCGAGCGTCGGCACGAGTTTTTTCGCCGTGGACGACGTGATGAGTAGCGTCTGCGAGCCCGCCGGCCCGTCGGCGGCCTGGCCGACGAGGTCGCCTTCGGGCAGCGCGATCGCGAGCGGATCGGGGATGAATTCATGTTTTTCGGGGCTGCCGAGCTCACCTTCCATGTCTTCACCCCAGCCCCAGACGTGGCCGGTGCTGTCGACGGCGACCGCGAAGTCCTGACCCGCGGCGATCGACGTGATCGGCGGCGTGCCGGCCGTGAATTCGACGGCGGCGGGGATCGGTTCTTCTTCGGCTTCTTCTGCGACCTTGCGGCCGAGCTGGCCGAGTTCGTCGTTGCCGAACGAGAGGACCTGGCCGTCTGCGGTGCGTGCGAGCGCGAATTCGCCGCCCGCCGCTATCTGTTCGATCTTTTCGCTCGGTTCGATCTCCGTCGCGCGGGCGACGACCTTTGCTTCCGGGGGCGGCGGGCCGACCTGCCCCGAGGCGTCGTCGCCGAAGACGATGATGTGATGCGCAGCGGTGAGGACGTACCCTGACGCGCCGCCGGCGGCGACCTGCAGCGCGGTTTCTTCGAGCGCGATTTCGAACGGTTCCGTCTGCACGGTCACCAATTCGCCGTGTTCGTTGGTGTGTTCGGTCAGCTCGTCCTTGGTGTTCGACCCGAAGCCGTACACCTTGCCGCTTTCGGTGCGCACGAGTGCGAATTCGTCACCGGCGGCCGCTTCGACGACGGGGCCCGCGCCTTCAGGCAGCTGGACCTGCCCCGGTAGGCAAGAAGATTCCTGTTTTTCGGGCAGCGCGCGGCCGAGCTGCTTCTGTTTGTCGTTCCCGAACGAGTAGAGCTTTCCCGCGGCCGTGACGGCGAGCGAGAAGTTCGCGCCGGCCGCGACCTGGACTACCTTTTCGCCGCCGCCGACTTCGATCGTCCGCGGCGCCACTTCATCCTCGGGTGCGCCGCACGCTTCGCCGAGCTCTCCTTCGACGCCGTTCCCGAAGCCGTAGAGCTTGCCGGCGCTCGTGAAGGCGAGGCTGAATTCCCTGCCCTGCGCGGCGCCCGCTATTTCGGCCGGCAGTTCGGCCGCTTCGGCGCTCGCCGATTCACCGGCTTCCGAGGGGTAACCGAGCTCGCCGTTGCCGTCGGAGCCGAGCGCGAGCAGCGTCCCGCCGCCGGCTAGCGCCGACGCCGGTGTTGCCGCGAGCGCCGCGAGTGCGAGCGGGCAGGCCGCGAGAGCGGCGAGTTGGCTGAGCCGTGCGACCTTCATGCCGATCCGTGGACGATCACCGACGAGATTCCCTCCCACAGAGGCTAACGACGTTCCGCGCGTGTCCCGCCGGTCCCGTCGCTCAGGGGTAGAGGCGCTGCACGGCCCATGAGCCGCCGGCTCCGGCGGTGTAGCGGAAGCGGTCGTGGAAGCGCGCCGCGCCCTTCTGCCAGAACTCGAAGCTCTCCGGGATGACCCGGTAGCCGCCCCAGTCGTCGGGGACCGGCAGTTCCCGCCCCGCGTAACGCTCCTCCAGGCGGCGCACGTCCGCCGCGAGCGTCTCGCGCGCGTCGAGCGGCTCGCTCTGTCGCGAGGAGATCGAAACGAGCCGGCTCTCGCGTGCCCGCGCTTTCACCAGTTCTCTCGTCTCGGCCGCCGTGGTGCGCTCGACCGTTCCCTCGATGCGGACTTGGCGGCCCGGCGGGTCCCAGTGGAACAGCAGGGCCGCGCGCGGATTCGACTCGAGCTCACTGGCTTTGCGGCTGTTGTAGTCGGTGACGAAGACGAAACCGCGCTCGTCGAAGCGCTTCAGCAGCACCATGCGCGCCGAGGGGCGACCGTCGGGCGTGGCGGTTGCGATCGCCATCGCCTGTGGTTCGGCGTGCAGCGCGCCGGCCTCCTCGATCCAGCGCGCGAACTGCGCGAGCGGATCGTCGTCGAGCTCTGAGCGCTCGAGGGGGCTCACGGCGCCGGCATCGAGGCGCGTGTGAGCCGCTCGAGCAGCAGCACGAACGAGCCGTAGTCGTCGCCCGTCGCCTGCTGCAGCGCTATCTCGCAGGTGCGGTTCGAGCAAAGATGGGCGTCGAAGTCGCGCGACGCGAGTTCGCCGGCGGCGGGCGCGAGCGCCGAGGCGGGCAGCTCGGGGTGCAGCATGCCGCGGTCGCCGGCCATCCCGCAGCACGTCGCCGCGGGCGGCACGAAGACTTCCTCGGCGAGCGCCGCGGCGAGCGCTTCGAGCTTCTCGCGCAGCCCGAGGCGGTCGGTCGCGCACGTGACGTGCAGCGCCGCTGAGGGCGTGCGCCGCTCGATGCGAAGGCGCGGAAGGAGATGGTCGTGGACCCACGCCACGGAGTCGAGGACCGTGATGCCGCGCTCGGTGAGAGCGTCGGTGAAGCCCAGCGCGCATGAGCTCGCGTCGGTCACGACGGGCAGCTCGCCGTTCTCGCTCCACCCGGCGAGCGCGGCCGCGGTGCGCTCGACCATGCGCTCGTGTCCGGCAGCGTAGCCCTTCGAGGACCAGGGCATGCCGCAGCAGACACCGTCGTGACCGTCGGGGATCCAGAGCGGCATTCCTGCGCGTGCCGAGACCGCGACGAGCGCCTGCGGCAGCGACGGGCCTTCGTGGTCTGCCGCGCCGCCGAACATGCGGTTGATGCACGCCGGCAGGTAGAGCGCCGCCGCGTTCTCGCGGCGCGTCGCCGGCAGCTTGCGCGCGGCGGGAATGTCGGGCGGGAGCGGGATACGCTCGCTGCTCACGCGCTCGCGCAGCGCACGCGCCGCGCCGCCCGCGAGCGAGCGGCGCTCGAGCGCCGTCCGCGTGGCGCGTTCGACCAGGCCGAAGTGGCGGGCCGCCGCGGCGGCGGCCCCTTCCTCGTAGCGGCCGTGCTCGCGGCCGCGCAGCTCGCGCACGAGCGCGCCGGTGTCGATCGCGACCGGGCACGCCGCCTCGCACGCGCCGTCCGCGGCGCACGTCTGCAGGCCGTCGTACTCGAAGTCGTCGAGCAACGCCTCGAGCAGCGGCGACCCTAGGGGCTGGCGGGCCATCTCGCGCCGCACCACGATCCGCTGGCGCGGCGTGAGTGTGAGGTCGCGCGAGGGGCAGACCGGCTCGCAGAAGCCGCACTCGACGCAGATCGACGCGGGCTGCTCGATCTCGGGCAGGCTGATGAGGTCGCGGCGGTGGATCTCCGGGTCGCGGCTCAGGACTGCGCCCGGGTTCAGGATGCCGCGCGGGTCAGCGAGTTCGCGGATGCGCCACATCATCGCGGTGAGCTCCGCGCCCCACTCGCGTTCGACGTAGGGCGCCATGTTCACGCCCGTCCCGTGCTCGGACTTCAGCGAGCCGTCGTAGCGGCCGACGATCAGCTCCACGAGGTCCTCCATGAACGCCTCGTAACGCGCCTGCTCGGCGGGGTCGCCGAAGCCGGGCGTGAGCTGGAAGTGAAGGTTGCCCGCGGACGCGTGGCCCGCGACGCCGGGGAGGAAGCCATGGCGTCCCAGCAGCTCCTGCAGGTCGCGCGCACACGCGGCGACCATCTCGGGCGCGACGCATACGTCCTCGACGATGAGCACGCTCCCGGGGGGGCGCAGCACGCCGACGAGCCCGAACAGGCCCTCCCTGACGCGCCACGTCATCTCGATCTCCTGCCTGTCGCGCGAGAAGCGCGCCGCTTCGAGCAGCGTGTGGCGCTCCAGCACGGCCGCGGCGCGCGCCTCCGCCGCGGCGAGCTCGGCGTCGTCCGCGCCGCCGAACTCGATGATCAGCGACGCGCCGTCCATCGGCAGCTCGCGCCAGGACTCGGGCGTCCCCGCCATGTTCCAGGACGCCGCGATCAGCGCCGGCGCGACCATCAGCTCGGTCGCACGCGCGCCGGCGGCGACGAGCTCGGCGACCGGCGCCGCCGCGGCGTCGATGTTCGCGAAGTGGGCCCAGGCGACCGTCGTGCACGCCGGCTCGGGTCGCGTGCGCATCACCGCCTCGGTGACGCACGCGAGCGTGCCCTCCGAGCCGACGACCAGGCGCCGGAAGATCTCGAGCGGGCTCTCCGCGTCGAGCAGCGCGCATAGCCTGTAGCCGGTCGTGTTCTTGATCGAGAATTTGGCCCGCACGCGCGTCGCGAGCGCCTCGTCGGCGAGCAGCTCCGCGCGCAGCTCGACGAGGCCGCGCGCGAGGTCGGGGGCGGCCGCCGCGAAACGCTCCTCGGCATGCGGCGCGGCGGTGTCGATGACGGTTCCGTCCGCGAGCACGAGCGTCAGCGACTCGACGGTCGAGTAGGAGTCCCAGTCGGTGCCGCAGCGCATGCCGCCGGAGTTGTTGGCGATCACGCCCCCGACGGTCGCGATGTCTTTGCTCGCCGGGTCGGGTCCCAGCTGGTAGCCGGTGGGAGCGAGGATGCGGTTCGCGAGGCCGAGCCGGGTGCCGGTCGCGACGCGCAGGCGCTCGCCGCCTTCGAGTACGTGCACGCCGCGCAGGTGCCGGCGCATGTCGACGAGCACGCCGTCGCATTGCGCCTGCCCGCTGAGGCTCGTGCCGCCGCCGCGGAAGTTCAGCGCGGTCCCGGATTCGGCGCAGAACGCGACGACCGCGGCGACCTCGCGCGTGTCGCGCGGCTGGACGACGACCTTGGGGATACGGCGGTACGGGCTCGCGTCCGACGCGTAGCGGATCAGGTCGATCGGGCGGCAGAGGACGCGGTCTGCGCCGAGCAGCTGCGTGAGCTCCGAGCGCAGCGGCTCGGGGGTGCCCGCGGCGACGCTGTCCGGGGCGCGGTCGCCGGTCGGGCCGCCGGGCGGCCGGCCGATGCGCCGCACGTCCGGCGTCAGCGTGCGGGCCATCAGGTGATGGCCATTCCCGGCGCCGTCGCGACCTGGACGAGGCGGGGGCCGTCCGCGGCGATCGCGGCCGCGAGCGCATCGTCGAGGTCGTCCGTGCCCTGCACGGAGACGGACGGCACGCCGTAGCTCTCGGCGGTCGCCGCGACATCCAGGCGCGGCAGGTCAAGTCCCGGCGAGCCGGTCACGCTCTCGAGCGACGCGAACCACTTCAGGATCGAGTACTCGCCGTTGTTCAGCACGAGGAACTTCACCGGCACCGAGTACGCGGCGGCGGTCCAGAACGCGGTGATCGCGTACTGCGCCGAGCCCTCGCCGAGCACGCAGATCGTGGGGCGGTCGGGCTCTGCGAGCTGGACGCCGATCGCGGCTGAGAGACCGTAGCCGAGGCCGTTTCCGGCGGCGAAGTAGTACGAGCCGGGTCGCGAGAGGCGCAGCTGGTCGCGGAGCGCGGTGACAGCCGTCGGCGCCTCGAGCACGACGATGCCGTCGGCGGGGAACCGCGCCGCGAGGACGGCGCACGCGGCGGCGGCCGTAATCGGGTCGCTCTCGTCCGGTGTGAACGGCGCCGGCCGCGGCGCGGGCGCCTCGCGCTCCGCGTCGCCGTCGAGTGCCGCGAGCAGGGCGCGCAGCGCGAGGGCGACGTCGCCGACGATCGCGTCGCCGACGAAGGCGCGTGCGGCCTCGTCGGGGTCGGCGGTGAGCTGCACGAGCTCGGTGCCCTCCGCGAGCGGCGGGCCCGGGATGTTCGGGTAGTAAGGGAAGACCGAGGAGCCTGCCACGACGACGAGGTCGTAGGGCTTCAGCTGCTCGCCGATCGGCCCGACAGCGGGAAGCAGCACGCCCTGGAATGCCGGGTGGTTCTCGGGGAAGCCGAGGCGTCCGCCGCCCGTCGGCGGGGTGGCCCAGACCGCGAGGCGCTCGCGCTCCGCGAGTGCCACCGCGTCGTCCCAGCCGCCCGCCGCGTCGATGTCGGGCCCGGCGACGAGTGCAGGGCTCCTGGCGGCGCGCAGGCGCGCGGCGAGGCCGGCGATCAGGTCGGGCGCGGGCTGCGCGCGGCCGGCGACGCTCCGGTTGGTCTGCCGCTCGAGCTCCGCGGGCTCGATCTCCGCCTGCCAGTCGTCCATCGGGATCGACACGAAAGCGGGCCCGCGAGGGGGCAGCGACGCGTGGTGGATCGCCTGGGCGATCGCGAACGGCACGTCGGCGGCGCGGGGCGGTTCGTGCGACCACTTCACGAAGGGGCGCGGGACCTCCGTCGCGTCCCTGTTGGTGAGCGCCGCCTGCTGCGTGATGAAGGAGCGGATCTGCTGCCCCGCGGTCACGAGGAGCGGCGACTTGTTGCCGAGCGCGTTGTAGATCGCGCCGACTCCGTTGCCGAGTCCCGGCGCCGTGTGCAGGTTCACGTGGGTGACGCGGCCGCTGGCCTGTGCGTAGCCGTCGGCCATGCCGACGGCGACGGCCTCCTGCAGGCCGAGCACGTAGCGGAAGTCGTCGGGGTAATCGGCGAGCATCGGCAGCTCGGTCGAGCCGGGGTTGCCGAAGATCGTTGTCATGCCCTCGCGGCGGAAGAGGTCGAAGGTCGCCTCGCGGACGGTCGTCATCGCTTCGGCGGTCTTCAGTGCTCGCGCTGCGCGGCCGCGGCGTCGATCTGTTCGCCGACGCGCGGCATGCGTGACCGGACCTCGCGCATGTAGTGCGATGTGAGGGTGAGCAGCGTCACCGGCGTCGTCGCGACGATCGTCGCGTTGCGCCGACCCCCGGACGAGAGCACGGCGAGCTCGCCGAAGAAGTCGCCGGGCCCCATCTCGTCCACCTTCTCGCCCTTGTAGATCACATCGACGTCGCCCGTCTCGATGACCATGAACTCGTAGCCGTAGTCGCCTTCGGTGACGACGTGCTCGCCCGCGTCGACGCGCTTCTCGTCGAGCACCCCGGCGAGCATGCGCCGTTCGCCGTCGGTGAGGTTTTCAAACGGGGCGAGCCCCTCGAGTCGCCGGTGGTCCACGCGCGCGATCCTTTCACACCCCGGCGGAGAGCGCCAGAGCGCGGCGGTAGGAGGGCGCGGCGGCGGCCGCGAGGAGGCGGTCGAGGTGTTCGCCGGCGTAGCCGTCGAAGTCGAAGTCGAGCTCGGAGACGTGCGCCTGCACGACGCCCCAGGCGGCCTCGCGCGCGTCGGACATGAGCTTCATGAGCGTGAGCTCCGCGCGCCGCTGCGCCTGCGGCGGCGCGCCGTCGTAGGCGGCGAGCAGTCGGGCCTCGGCGTCCTCGTCGAGATGGTTGTTGACCGCGAGGTTGCCGAGGTCGAAGCGGGCGTCACCCATGCCGGCGTACTCCCAGTCGACGATCATCAGCGCCCCGTCCTGGGCGCGCAGGATGTTGCCCGGCAGTAGATCGTTGTGGCACGGCACCGCGCGCGCGGGGCGTAGCGCACGGGCGACCTGCGCCGCTATCTCGCGCGCACGCCCGTACGCCGCGGGCGGCCGCCCGCCGCGCTCGCGCACGACCTGCTCGTAGCGCGCGAGCAGGTCGGGGACGCGAAAGTCCGCCGGGAGCTCGGCGCCGCAGCCGTGAAAGCGGCGCAGGTCGCGGCCGAGCACGTCGACGTGCTCGGCGGCCTGCCCGTCGTCGAGGCTCGAGCCCGGTATGTAGCGCGTGACCAGGCACTCGCCCGCGAGGCCGACGAGTTCGGGCGCGATGCCCAGACTCGCCGCGGCCCGCGACGCGGCGATCTCCGCGGCGCGGTCGATGCCGAGCAGCGACGTGTCCTTGCCGGGCCGTCGGACGACGACCTGGCCGGCGGCCGTGTCCAGCAGGTAGTTGCGGTTCGTGATGCCGCCGTCGAGCGGCGTCGGGTCCGCGAGCGGCGCGCCGAGGAGCCGTTCGAGCTCCGCGGCGACGTCGGCGAGCGCGTTCACTGCGCCAACGTACATTTCGCGACCGGGCGTGCGCAATGGCTACCGTCAAGGCATGCCAGCCGCGGTGAACAGGCAGCTGCCGGCGGACGTCGAATCGCTGGTCGAGCGGATCGACCCGGCGCGGGCCGCCGAAGCGATCGCGGGCGAGATCGTGCGCACGCCGTCGCTCGCGTGCCCGGACCTCGCGGCCCTCGCGGGTGGCCCCGTCGTGCTCAAGGCCGAGTGCCTGCAGCTGACCGGATCGTTCAAGCTCCGCGGCGCGCTGAACAAGGTCGTCGCTCTCGGCGACGCCGCGTCACCCGGGCTTGTGACGGCGAGCGCGGGCAATCACGCGCGCGCCCTCGCCCAGGCGGCGCGAATCTGCGGCGTCGGCTGCGAGGTCTTCATGCCCGTCGACGCTCCGGTGTCGAAGGTCGCCGCGGCCGAGGGGGCGGGCGCCTCGGTGCGCCTCGCCGGCGCGTCGGTCGACGAAGCCCTGAAGCTGGCCAGCGAGCGCTCCGAGGAGACCGGAGAACCGCTTGTGCACCCGTTCGACGACGTGGACGTCATAGCGGGCCAGGGGACGCTCGGGCTCGAGCTCGCGCAGGACGTCGCCGGAATCGCGCGCGTGCTGATCCCGCTCGGTGGCGGCGGGCTCGCCGCGGGAGTCGCGGTCGCGTTGCGGAGCGCCGGCGTCGACGCAGAGCTCGTCGGCGTGCAGGCCGCCGCGTGCGCCCCGTTCGCCGCGGCACTCGCCGGGCGCCACGTCGCGTCGGCGCAGCTCGCGTCGGGCGCGACGATCGCGGACGGCATCGCCGTCAAGAAGCCCGGCCGCATCACTCTGCCGCTGGTGAGCACGCTCCTCGACCGCGTCGTGACAGTCGAGGAGGACGACATCGCCGCGGCGATGGTGTTCCTCGCGGAGACGGTGAAGCTCGTCGCCGAGGGCGCGGGCGCCGTCGGTGTCGCGGCGCTGTTGGGCGGGCTCGAGCCGGTCGCCGGCACGACTGTCGTGGTCGTGTCGGGCGGCAACGTCGACGGCGGCCTGCTCGCGTCCCTGCTACGCCGGCACGAAACCGAGGAGGGCCGGCGCGTGCGTCTGTTCACGTTCGTCCCGGACCGCCCGGGGGGCCTCTCCGACCTGTTGTCGCTCGTCGCGTCCGAGCGCGCGAACCTCGTGACGCTTGAGCACGTGCGCGAGGCGGTGGAGTTGCACGTGCGCGAGACGGGCGTGGAGCTGACGCTAGAGACGCGCGGCCGCGAACACACCGGCCGGCTCGTGGCCGCGCTCGAGGCCGCCGGCTACGAGGTCGCGTTGCGCTGAGCGCCGCCGCGATCTGAGAGAGTACGGCAATCGTGCCGTTCCCTCTCCGCGACCGCACCCTGCTGATAACCGGCGGCGCGCGCGGCATCGGCCTGGCGACGGCGCGGGCCGCGCTCGCGCGTGGCGCGCGCGTCACGCTCGTCGACCTCGACGCCGTCGAGTGCGAGCGCGCGGCCGCCTCGCTGCCGACCGACAGGGTGCTCGCGATCGGCGGTGACGTCACGGACCGGGGTGAGATGCAGCGCGCGGTCGCCGCGACGGTCGAGCGGTTCGGCTCGCTCGACGCGGTCAGCGCCAACGCGGGCATAGCGTCGCGCGCGAGCACCTTCATAGGCACGCCGATCGAGCGGTTCGAGCGGGTCCTCGAGGTCAACCTCGGCGGCGTGCACCGCACCGTCTCGGCGGCGCTGCCGGAGATCGTCGCGCGGCAGGGCCACATCGTCGTCGTCTCGTCGGTCTACGCGTTCATGAACGGCATGGGCGAGGCGGCGTACGCGATGAGCAAGGCCGCGGTCGAGCAGTTCGGCAGGGCCCTGCGCAGCGAGCTTGCGCACCGCGGTGTCGGCGTGACGGTCGCCTACTTCGGCTTCATCGACACAGACATGGTCCATCACGCCCTCGACGAGGACCCGTTCGCGGTCCGCATGCTCGAGCGGGCGCCCGCGCCGCTGCGCAAGCGGCTGCCGCCCGACGCCGCCGGGACGGCGATCGTCGACGCGATCGAGAGCCGCCGCTCGCGCGTCATCCGCCCGCGACGCTGGGAGGCGATGTGGGCGCTGCGCGGTTTCACGGGACCGCTGCTGGACATGCTCGCCCTGCGCGACAGCGAGACGCAGGCCCTGCTCGCGGATCTCGAATCGCGCGACGCAACCGGCTAGGGGTGCCGGCGCAGGCGATCACGCTCGCCCTCGCCGGGTCGATCTACCCGCCCGCGCTCGCCGTCGCCGTGGCGATCGCCGGCGGCCCCAAAGTTCGCCTGCGCCTGTCGATTTTCACGCTCGTCGCGGTCCTCACCACCTACCTGCTCGGCATCGCGATCCTCGAGCTGTTCGCCGGCCTGCATCTCGGCACGGCGGAACACGTGCGCGGCGGCGCCGTGCTCCAGGCGCTCGTCGGGGTGGCGCTGATCGGGCTCGGCGTCTACCTGCAGCTGCGCAAGCGGCCCGTCAAGGACGGGCCGTCGCGCGTCGAGCGCTACATGGCGAGCGTGCCGCTGATCATCGTGCTCGGCGTCAGTCTCTACGCGCTGCCATCGCCGCAGTACATCGGCGCGGTGAAGGCGATCTCCGGCCAGGCGGTGCCGCGCGGACAGAAGCTCGTCCAGCTCTTGTTGTGCGTCGCGATCATGCTCTGGATGATCGAGGTGCCGGCCGCCTTGCTGTTCGCGCTGCCGCGCCACGGCGAGCGGGCGCTCACCGCGTTCCACGAGTGGCTCACGCTGCGCGGGCGCTTCCTGGTGATCGCGATCTGCTACTGCGCGGGCGCGTGGCTGACCGTCAACGGCGTCCTGCACGCCGCATAGCCGATCTAGGATCGCCCGGTGAGGATCGACCCCTTCGAGATCGAGCGCTACTACGAGCGCTGGGAGTTCGCCGCCGAACTGATGCTCTCCAGCAGCGACTGCGAGTCGCTGTCCGTCGCCGACCTGTTCGCGCTCGAGCCGGACGCGGAGCGCAGGCTCGCCGAGCTCCGGCTCGGCTATACCGAAGTCGCCGGCTCGCGGGAGCTGCGCGCCGCGGCGGCGGCGCTCTACGCGTCCGCCGGCGAGGACGACATCCTCACCGTCGCGGCGGCTGAGGAGGGGCTGTTCCTCGCGTTCCAGGCGCTGCTCGCCCCCGGCGACGAGGCGATCGTCGAGGTGCCGTGCTACGGCTCGCCGCTGGCGCTCGCGCGCAGCGCCGGCGCGGCGGTGCTCCCCTGGCGCCGGCGCTTGGAGGACGGCTGGCGCCACGACCTCGACGAGCTCGCCGCGCTCGTCGGCGAGCGCACGCGCCTGATCTACGTCAACAGCCCGCACAACCCGACGGGCCAGGCGCTCGACGCAGACGATTACGCGCGCGTCGTCGAAGTCGCGCGCGAGCGCGGGATCATCCTCGTCTGCGACGAGGTGTACCGCGGCCTGGAGCACGACGAGGCGGCACGGCTCGACGCGGGCGTCGACGCCTACGAGCACGCCGTTTCGCTCGGCGCGGTGTCCAAGGCGCATGGTCTTCCGGGGCTGCGCGTGGCGTGGCTCGCGAGCCGGGACGGCACGGCGCTCGCGGCGATGCGCGAGCTGAAGCTGTACACGACGATCTGCTCGAGCGCGCCCGCCGAACTGCTGCTCGCGGTCGCCCTGCGCCACGACGCGGAGCTCGTGCGCCGCAGCCGCGGGTTCGTCCTCGCGCACCTGCCGCTCATCGACGCCCTCCTCGCGCGCCACGGTGACATCTTCAGCTGGGTTCGCCCGACCGCGGGACCGATCGGCTTCCCGCGCATCAGCGGCGTCGGCGACGTGCGCGGCTGGTGCGAAGGCATCGCGGCGGAGCACGGCGTGCTGCTGCTGCCCGGCTACGTGTACGGCATGGACGACCACGTGCGGCTCGGTTTCGGCCGCGCCGACACCGGGGCGGCCGTCGAGCGGCTCGAGGCCGCGCTCGCCTAGAGCACCTTCGAGAGGAACGAGCGGGTGCGCTCGTGCCGGGGGTTCAGGAGGACGTCGTGCGGCGCGCCGGCCTCCACCACCACGCCGTCGTCCATGAAGACGACCTGGTCGGCGACCTCGCGGGCGAAGCCGATCTCGTGCGTCACGACGATCATCGTCATGCCGCCGCGCGCGAGGTCGCGCATCACGGCGAGAACGTCGCCGACGAGCTCGGGGTCGAGGGCCGACGTCGGCTCATCGAAGAGCATCAGCTTCGGCTTCATCGCGAGCGCGCGCGCGATCGCGACGCGCTGTTGCTGGCCGCCGGAGAGCGACACCGGGTACGCGTCGCACTTGTCGGAGAGCCCGACTTCGTCGAGCAGGACGCGCCCGCGCTCGCGCGCGACCTCGGCGCTTAGACCCTGGACGAGCATCGGCGCGCACGTGACGTTGCCGAGCGCGGTCATGTGCGGGAAGAGGTTGAAGTGCTGAAAGACCATGCCGATCTCGGCGCGCTTGCGCGCGACGTCGCGCTCGCGCATTTCGTGAAGCACGCCGTTCTGTTCGCGGTAGCCGACGAGCTCGCCGTCGACGGACAGCCGCCCGGCGTTGATCTTCTCGAGGTGGTTGATGCAGCGCAGGAACGTCGACTTGCCCGAGCCCGACGGCCCGAGCAGGCACATCACTTCGCCGCGTGCGACCGTGAGCGTGATGCCCTTGAGCACCTCGTTTCGGCCGAAGCGCTTGTGGACGCCTTCGGCGCTGACCATCGGGACCGCCGCGCTCATGCCGCGGCGACCGCTGGTGTCTGCCCCGGTTTCTGACCGAGGTTCACGCGCGTCGTGCCGCGACCGAAGCGCCGCTCGAGGAAGTACTGGCCCACGTACAGGATGCTCGTCAGGATCAGGTACCAGAGGCTCGCGACGATCAGCAACTGGATCGTCTCGAAGTTTTTCGAGTAGAAGTTTTCGGCGGTGTGCAGGAGCTCGCGCACGGCGATCACGGACGCCAACGATGTGTACTTGAGCATCCCGATCGTTTCGTTACCGGTCGGGGGGATGATCACGCGCATCGCCTGCGGCAGCGTGATCTTGCGCAGCGTCTGACCGCGCGTCATGCCGAGCGACTGCGCCGCCATCGTCTGGCCCTCGTCGACCGAGATGAGACCGGCGCGCACGATTTCAGCCATGTACGCGGCCTCGTTGAGACCGAGGCCGAGGATCGCCGCCGTGATCGGCGTGACCGCCCTGTTGACTTCGACGTGGAAGAGCGCCGGTCCGAAGGGCACGCCGATTCCCACTCGCTTGGAGAAGAAGTCGGCGATGAAGTACCAGAAGAGGATCTGGACGAGCACCGGCAGGCCACGGAAGAGCCAGACGTAGATCCAGCTCGTGGACGCGAGCACCGGGTTCGCGGAGGAGCGCATCACCGCGAGCACGACGCCGAGGGCTATCCCGACGGCCATCGACGCGATCGTGAGCTCGACTGTCAGCACGACGCCCGCGAGGATTTCGCTGTTGAACATGTATTCGCCCACCACGTACCAGTGGGCGTTCGGGTTGATGATCAGCGCGTGGATGACGGACGCGGCGACCAGGATGATGATCGCCGCGGCGATCCACCTGCCGGGGTGGCGCACCGGGACGGCCCGGATCTCGTCGGGCCGTCCCGGCGCGGCGGTGGCCTCAGGATTTGAGGCCATCGACCACTCAGCTTTTCGCTTCGTTGATGCCGGGTTTCTTGATCGCGCCTTCCGCGATCCCCCATTTCTGCATGATTTTGATGTAGGTGCCGTTGGCGATCAGCTTTTCGAGCGCCTCAAGGAACGGCTGCGCGAGCCCGCCACCTTTGGGCAGCGCGATCCCGTACGGCGCCACTTCGAACGTCTTGCCGATGATCTTGAAGCCGCCGTTGGACTGCTTGACCTGGTAGGCGGCGACCGGCGAGTCCGCCATGCCGACTTCAGAGCGCCCCGATGAGACGGCGAGGTTGACCTCGCTCTGGCCGGTGAAGACCGAGAGCGTTATGGGCTTCTTGCCTTCCTTGCTGCAGAGCTTGTTCTGTTTTTCGGCTTCTTCCTGCTCGACGGTGCCTTTCTCCACGGCCACCGTCTTGCCGCACAGGTCGGCGACGGTTTCGACGTTCGGGCTGGAGGAGGACTTCGCGTAGAAGGACTGGCCGGCCTCGAAGTAGTCGACGAATTCGACTTCTTTCTGGCGTTCGGCCGTGTCGGTGAACGAGGAGGCGCCGACGTCGTACTTGCCGGCTTTGATGCCCGGGATGATCGCCGTGAACTGAGCTTCGGCGAATGAGACTTTCAAGCCGAGCACTTCCGCGATCGCCGTCATCAGGTCGGGGTCCATGCCGACGATTTTCCCGTTTTCGATGAACTCGTTCGGCGCGTACTCCGGTTCGGTCGCGATGATCAGCGACGATTTCGATTTGTACTTCGCGGGCACCTTGGCCGCGATTTCCGAGTCGACGCTCTGCGTCGGGATCGTGCTGCTCGCGGACGTGCTCGTGGTCGAGCTCGTCGACGTTTTTTCGCTGCTGCCACAGCCGGCGAGCACGACCGCGACAAGCGCGGGCGCGGCGAGCGCGGCGAGGACCTTACGCATCGGTTTCCTCCTGAGGTTTCGAAACTCGCCCCGGCCGGGGCCCGGCAAGTATAAGTTGGCGCGCCGCGCGTGAGGCGCCGCGCCGGGGGGCGTTTCCCGTCGGCGCTTCTAAAGGCCCGGCCAGTGGCGCGCCATGAACCCTTCGTTGTCGGCGGCGCTTACCTGCCAGCGTGACGTGTAGGGCCCGCTGCGCCCGGCCGTGTCGTAGAGCACGCCGTCGATGTACATGTAGGCGTGGCCAGGGTTCGTGTAGACGGTGATGTAGCGGCCGGGACCGGGGGCGCCCCAGCTCTCGAGCTGGGTCGAGTCCTCCGGCGCCGAGAGCAGGCCGGCGGCGGCGAGGACGTAGCTCACCGAGCCCGAACAGTCGTACGCGCTGTCGATGAAGGAGGCGTGGCCGCCGCCGAAGACGTAGGGGAAATCCGCGATCTCGTTCGCGCCCGCGATCGCGCGCTGCACCGCGCCAGGCACGTTCGCCGGGATCGGCAGCGTGCCGTTACCGCCGATCGACTCGCCCCCCGGCACCGGTTTCAGGTCCGCGACCGTGTTGGCGTGCGCGCGGTGTTCGCTCGCGTGCACCGCCGCGAGCTCGCTTTCGACTTCGGCGTTTGACGCGGCGCCGTACGCGACATCGAGCGTGCCGGGGGCCGCGGCGCTCGCGTGCTTGGTGCCGGCGGGGACCGGGTAGCTCGACGCTTCCTGCGAGTCGGGCTGCTCGGCGGTGGTGGAGCCCGCGTCGGCCGCGGGGCGTTTGGCGCTGCCGGCGCCGCTCGAGCCGCAGCCCGACACGGCGAGCAGCGCGGCGATCAGCGCGAGGGGTGCGAGGGGACGCAACGACGCCATCGCAAGCAGGCTAGCGCCCGCATGCGCCGGGTCGCGGCGCTAAGCTGCCAGCGATGCACGAGGAAGTCCGGGCCGTCACGCTGCGGCCGCATATGCGCCTGCTCCACGGCATGCGCAAGCCGCACAACTGGCTCCAGCTTGTGCGCTTCGGCATGGTCGGCGCCGTCGGCTTCGTCGTCAACCTCGCCGTCTACGCGATCCTCGTGCACTCGCTGAACGTCGAGTACCACGTCGCGTCCGCGATCGCGTGGCTCGTCGCAGTGCTGAACAACTTCGTCCTGAACCGCCACTGGACGTTCAGCGCCACGCACAGCCGTCCGCATGGGCAGGCCGCGCGCTTTCTGATCGTGAGCCTGCTCGCTTTCGTGTTCAGCCAGGTTCTGCTGACGATCTTCGTCGCGTACGCCGGCATGGACAAGGTTCTCGCGCAGGCACTCGCCGTCGGGCTCGCGACGCCGCTGAACTTCATCGGCAACAAGCTCTGGAGCTTCCGCACCCCTTACTGACGTGTCCGCCGGAAGGCGGTGGCGGCTGGGCGGCGAACCTATAATTCGCGCTGGCGCCGCGAGGGGAGACCCATCATGCAGGAGATGGTCATCTACGGAGTGAGCTTCGACATGGTCGGCAAGCAGCCGATCGTGCTCCTGAAGACCGTCGAGGGCCGGCGCTTTCTGCCGATCTGGATCGGCAGCCACGAGGCGGCGTCGATCATGATGCGCCTGCAGGGCCAGGAGCCCGCGCGGCCGCTCACGCACGACCTCATCGTCGAGATGCTCGGCGAGATCGACGCGACGTGCACCCAGGTCACGGTCACCGAGGTTCGTGACGCCGTCTTTTTCGCGGTGATGACGCTGAACATCGACGGCCGCACGATCGAGGTCGACTGCCGCCCCTCCGACGCGATCGCCGTGGCCGTGCGCTGCGGCGCGACGATCTACGCCGCCGATGACCTGCTCGCCGAGGTCGGCATCGAAGTCGACCAGGAGGGCGAGGAGATCGAGGAGGCCGACGTCGTCGAGAAGTTCAAGGACTTCCTCGACCAGGTCTCGCCCGAGGACTTCGCCTCCGGGCAGGGCTAGGCGCGCGCGCCAGCGAGGATCCGCGCGACGAGTTCGTCGAAGCGGACGCCGGCCGCGTCAGCGGCCTGCGGCAGCAAGCTCGTCTCCGTCATGCCGGGTACGACGTTGACCTCGAGCACCCACGGCTCGAGGGCCTCGTCGAGCATCACGTCGACGCGCGAGACGCCGCGGCAGCCGAGCAGCGCGTGCACGGCGCGCGCGAGCTCCCCGACGGCCGCGCGGGTCTCATCCGGCAGCTCGGCGGGGCACTCGAAGCTCGTGCGCCCGATTTCGTAGCGCGCCTCGTAGTCGTAGAAGTCGCGGTCGCGCGGGACCGCCTCGACGATCGGCAGGACCTCGGCGTCCGCGCCGTCGCCGAGCACGGCGACGGCAAGGTCGCGGCCGCGCACGAAGCGCTCGAGGACGATGCCGTCGTCGTAGGAGAAGGCGCCGACCATCGCCGCCGGCAGCTCCGCGGCGTCGCGCACGAACTTCACGCCGAGCGCCGACCCGCCGCGCGCCGGCTTGACGACGATCTGCGGGCCGATCTCCTCCCACACACGGTCGAGCGCGGCGGCGGCGCCGAGCTCGCGCACGGCGTCCTCGGTCAGCGTCCTGAACGCCGGCGTCGGCAGCCCGGCGCCCGCGATCAGGCGCTTCGCGAGCCCCTTGTCGATGCAGCGCTGGCAGGCCGCGGGCCCCGATCCCGTGTAGGGAAGGTCGATCGCCTCGAGCACGCTCTGCACCGTGCCGTCCTCGCCGTCACGGCCGTGGAGCGTGATGAACGCCGCCTGCGGGGCCCCGGCGATCAGCTCCTCGACGAGCGCCGGGCCGGGGTCGATGGTGAGCACCTCGTGGCCCAGGCGCGATAGCGCCGCCGCCACGCGTGCCCCCGAACGCAGCGAGACCGCGCGCTCGAGCGAGCGGCCGCCGTGGAGCACCGCGACCGTCGCGCGGCCGTCGCTCATCGCTCGCCGCTGCGGCGCCCGGCGGAGTCATCGGGCCGCCGGCGCGGCAGCCGCAGCACCTCGGCGAGCGGTCGCCGCGCGGGCCCGGGGGCCTGGCGGCCGCCACCGCGCCTTCCGCTGAGCGACTCGAGCAGCCCCAGCTGCTCGGCCACCGCGTCGCCGATGCGGCGCACACCCTCGCGGATCTGCGGCTCGGGGAGCCCCGCGAAGTTCAGGCGCATGGAGCTCGCTCCGCGGCGTTCGTCGGCGTAGGCGGCGCGCCCCGGCACGAACGCGACGCCGCGCTTCTCGCGTGCGAGTGCGAGCAGGTCCGTCGTGTCGATCCGCTCGTCGAGCGTGAGCCACAGGAAGAGGCCACCGTCGGGGCGCGTCCAGCGCGCGTCCGCGCCGAAGTGCTCGCCCAGCGCCTCGTGCATCGCGTCGCGGCGCGCGCGGTACAGGCCACGCAGCTCGGACAGGTAGCGCTGCCACAGCGGCGTCCCGTCGGCGGCGCGCTGCGCGAAGTAGCGCGCGACGAAGAGCTGTGTCACCGACGGCGAGCAGAGGTCCGCGCCCTGTTTGCCGAGGTTCAGCTTGGCGAGGACGGGCGCCGGTGCGACGGCCCAGCCGAGCCGCAGCCCGGGCGCGAGGATCTTCGAGAACGTGCCGAGGTAGACGACCATCCCGGGGCTGCCGTACTTCGCGTCGAGCGAGTAGAGCGTCGGCAGCGCGTCGCCGCTGTAGCGCAGCAGCCCGTACGGGTTGTCCTCGAGCACGAGCAGCTCGCGTTCGCGCGCGAGCTCGACCAGCGCGGCGCGGCGCTCAAGCGGCAGCGTCTCGCCGCCCGGGTTCTGGAAGTTCGGGATCGTGTAGATGAACTTCGGCCGGCACCCTTCGGCGGCGAGCTCGTCGAGCGTCGAGCGCAGGCGCTCGACGGGCATGCCATCGCCGTCGATCTCGATCTGCACCACGCGCGCCTCATAGGCGCTGAACGTCGGCACGGCGCCGGGGTACGTGGGGGCCTCTGCGACGATCACGTCGCCCGGGTCGATCAGCGCCTTGCAGACCAGGTCGATCACCTGCTGGCCGCCCGTGGTGACGAGGATCTCCTCGCCGTCCACCGCGGTGCCCTCGGCTGCCATCACCTCTTCGATGCAGGCGACGGCGGCCTGCATGCCCTCGGTCGGCCCGTACTGCAGGGCGCGCGCCGATTCCTGCGCGACACCATCCATCAGTTCGCTGAACAGTCCCGGCGGGAACGTCGTCGTGTCCGGGAGGCCACCGGCGAGCGAGATCACGTCGGTGCGCCCGGTGAGGGCCATCATGTCGCGCATCGCAGAGCTGCGCATGCCCTGCGTGCGGTGCGCGAACAGCGCCTCGTAGCGGGCCAGTTCGTGCGCCGCGGCGCCGCGCCCGCCGTTGCCTTCGATGCCCGGAGCCGGAGTGTCCATCTGCGTCGTTCCCTATTCGCCGCGCCGGCCCGTTGACCTCGCGTCGCCGGGACGCCGTCGTCTATCGTCGGTGCCCGCCCGCGCAAAGTAGCGCACGGGCGCCGCGACGGTGCACGGAACGTTCTTCGACATAGGGCTCGGGGCCGGGCTCGCCGTGAGCTGCGGGCTCCGGCCGTTCCTGCCCTTGCTGCTCGCGGGCACGCTCGCGCGCGCCGGCGACCTCGGTCTGTCGTTCTCGTCGAGCTCGCTGCATTTCCTGCAGTCCACGGCGTGGCTGCTCGTGGTCACGCTGGCGCTGGTCGCCTCGTACGTCGTGCAGATCACGACCGGCCGCCCCGCGACCGAGGAGCGGCTCTTCACCGGCGGCGATCCGTTCGCCGCGACGCTCTCGGGCCTCGCGCTCGGCGCGGGGGCGCTGGTCTTCGCCGGGACCCTCGCGGCGCACGGCGACGCGTGGTGGCCCGGCATCGTCGCGGGCCTCGCGTGCGCGCTCGCGGGGGAGCGCGCCGCCGGGCCGCTCGTGGCACGGGCCTGGCGGCGCCTGCCCGACCGCGGTGCGCGGGGCGCGTTGACGCTCTACCTGGATGCCGCGTCGCTCATCGCGGCCGCCGCGGTCTGCGCGCTGCACGTCCTCGGCTACGTCCTGCTCGCGCTCGCGCTGTGGTGGCTGATCCGCTCGCGCGGCCGGGGCGAGCAGAGCTACGCCGGGCTGCGGGTGTTGCGCCGCTGATGGCGGACGGGCCGCGCAAGCTTGTTCTGTGCGTCATCGACGCAATGGCGAGCGAGATGCTCGAGCGCGCGATCGAAGCGGGCACCGCGCCGGTCCTCGCCCGCCTGGTGCGCGACGGCCGCTACATCTCCGACTGCGTCTCGGCCTTCCCGTCGGTCACGCCGGTCTGCGCCGCGTCGATTGTGACGGGGGTCGCGCAGGACGAGCATCGCATCCCGGGCATGAACTGGTACATGCGCGAGGAGAGTCGCTACGTGGAGTACGGCTCGAGCTTCCGCGCGGCGCAGCGCTTCGGTTTCGCGCAGCAGCTCACGGACACGATCTACAACATGAACGGCGCGCACCTCGCGAGCGGGGTGCCGACGGTCTTCGAGACGCTGGACGACGCCGGCGTGCGCACCGCGGGGACGACGTACCTGATGTACCGCGGCCGCTTCCTGCACGAGCCCCAGCGCGACAACGCGCTCTCGCGCGTCGCGGCGACGATGCTGCGCCACCCGGTGATGGGCCCGCGCGAGCTCTTCTACGCCGATGTGTTCTCGTCGCGCCGCACCGGGTGCCGCTCGGGCCTGGGGATGCCCGGGCTGCGCGACCGCCACAGCGCGTGCGTCTCCTCCTACCTCGTCGAGAACGACCTCTTCGACTTCCTGCTGCTCTCGCTGCCCGACAACGACTGGCTCTCGCACAAGCGCGGCCCCGAGGGTCAGTTGCAGTCGCTCGCGCAGGCCGACCTTCACCTCGCGCGGGTCATGAACGCCGCCGGCGGCGTCGACGCTTTCCTCGCGCGGCACGCCGTGGTCGTGATGGCCGATCACTCGCAGGCGCCGGTCGGGTCGAAGGTCTCGCTGCAGGAGGTGCTGGCGCCGCTCGGCGTGCGCGGGCCGGGGCGCTCGCGCGCCGGCGAGGAGCAGCTCGGCGCACGGATCGCGGTCTGCCCGTCGCAGCGCGCCGCGATGGTCTACGCACTCGAGCCCTCCGGGCGCGATGCGATGCGCGCGTCGGTCGCCGGCCGCGCGCTCGCCACGGACGGCGTGGACCTCGTGATGTGGCTCGAGCGCGACGCCGACGACGGGCCGCGCGAGGGCGTGATCGCGAGCGCCGAGCGCGGCGAGCTTCGCTTCTCGCCGGGCGGCCCGACGCGCGACGGGCGCGGCGCGCAGTGGTCGCTCTCGGGCGCGCTCGCGGCGATCGAGGCCCGCGTGAGCGACGGCGTCGTCGATTCGGCGAGCTACCCGGACGCGCTCGCGCGCTGCTGGGCCGCGATCAGCGCGCCGAGCTCCGGCGACGTGCTGATCTCCGCCGCCCCCGGCTGGGAGTTCACCGACTGGGGCGGCCAGGCCCACGTCGGCGGCGGCAGCCACGGTTCGCTTCACGCGAGCGACTCGCTCGCGCCTCTGATCCTCCACGGCACGGCCGCCGCGCGCGAGCCGGCGCAGTGGGCGATCCGCGACGTCGCCGCGCTCGTCCGCGAGCACTTCGGCGCGTAACAGCGTGCCGGGCTACGCTCGAACGATGCGGCGCCTGGCTGCGATCGCGGCGTGCGTGATGGTCCTCGCGCCCGCCCCGGCGCTGGCGGCGTCGACCGTGCGCGGCCCCGTCGGCGCGGGCAGCGGTACCGCCGCCGAGCTCGCGGCGGGCAAGCTCGTCGGGGTCGCGATCGGCTCCGGCCCCGTGCCGGGCTGGCACCTCACCTCGGCGCGGGCCGTCGCGATCGCGCGCCGCCAGCCTGCAATCAGGCAGACGCTCGCCGAACACCCGCACGCCTACCCGCTCGCGTACCTGAAGGGCGGCGGTCGCTGGCAGATCGGCTTCTACGCGCCCTACGGCGGCGAGGTCGGCCAGGTCATCATCGACGACCGCGACGGCCGCGCCGTCGAAACGTGGACCGGGGTGCAGGTCGCGTGGACGATGGCGCGCGGCTACCGCGGCGCCTTCGGCGAGCACGTCACCGCGCTCTACGTCTGGCTGCCCCTCTGCGTCCTCTTCCTCGCGCCGTTCGTGCGCCTGCGGCGGCCGTTTGCGCTGATCAACGTCGACCTGCTCGCGCTGCTCTCGCTGTCGCTGTCGCTGGCCTTCTTCGACCGCGCCCGGATCTCCGCGTCGGTGCCGCTCGCCTACCCGCCGCTCTTGTACCTGCTCGGGCGAATGCTCTGGCTCGTTCGCCGTCGCTCGCGGCCCGCAGACGTGAGGATCCGCTTCGGGCCGCGCGTGCTCACCATCGGCCTGATCTTCCTCGTCGCGTTCCGCGTCGCGCTGAACGTCACCGACGGCAACGTGATCGACGTCGGTTACGCCGGCGTGATCGGCGCCCAGCGCATCGTCGAAGGCCGCTCGATCTACGGCACGTTCCCGACCGACAACGAACACGGCGACACGTACGGCCCGGTCGCCTACGAGGCGTATGTCCCGTTCGAGCAGCTGTTCGGCTGGAGCGGGACGTGGAACGACCTCCCCGCGGCGCACGCGGCGGCGCTCTTCTTCGATCTGCTCGCGATCGCGCTCGTGTTCTGGCTCGGGCGCCGCGTGCGCGGCCCGACCTTCGGTCTCGCGATGGCATGGGCGTGGGCCGCGTTCCCGTTCACGCTGTACGCCCTGGAGAGCGACTCGAACGACACGCTCGTCGCGGTGCTCGTGCTCGCCGCGCTGGTCGCCGCGACTTACCGTCCGCCGGCGGCGACGTTCGCACGCGGGCTCTTCGCCGCGCTCGCCGCGCTGGCGAAGTTCGCGCCGCTGGCGCTCGTTCCGGTGCTGTGGACGCACGGCGTGCGCGAAAGCGCGCGCCGCGCCCGCGTGCTCGCACTCTTCGCCGCCGGCCTCGTTGCCGGCGTCGCCCTCGCATTCGTCCCCCTCTACGACATCACCTCGCTGCGTACCCTCTGGCAGCGCACGATCGAGTACCAGGCGGCGCGCGGCGCGCCCTTCTCGCTGTGGGGCCTGTACCACCTGCATTTCGACCTGCGCGTCGCGGAGGCTCTCGCCGCGGCGCTCGCGCTCGCGCTCGCGCTGGTTCCCCGGCGCGATGACATCGTCGGCCTGTGCGCGGCGTGCGCCGCGATCCTGATCGCCGTCGAGCTCGCGCTCGAATACTGGTTCTACCTCTACATTCCGTGGTTCTTCGCGCCGGCGATGCTCGCGCTCCTGGCCGCCGGCCGCGGCGGCCAGCGGCCCGCTAACGAGCCGGCATCAGAATCTGCTCGATCGCGCTCGCCCGCCGCGGCGCTGAGCACGTGATCAGCACCGCCATCACCCACGGGTCCCCCGCCGCGGTTTCGAAGCGCACGGACATGCGCGTGAGCAGCGACTCGATCGCCTGCTCGCGCCGCACGCCGATCACGCTCTCGCGCGCGCCGGTCATGCCGACGTCGGTGATGTACGCGGTGCCGCCGGGCAGCACCCGGGCGTCCGCGGTCGGCACGTGCGTGTGCGTGCCCACGACGGCGGTGACGCGCCCGTCGAGATGCCAGCCGAGGGCGACCTTCTCCGACGTGGCCTCGGCGTGCATGTCGACCAGCACATGATCGGCGCCGGCCACCTCTCCGAGCGCGACCTCGATCTCGGTGAAGGCCGTGCGCCCCGCGTCGAGGTAGAGGTTGCCGCTCAGGTTGACCACGCCGAACTTCAAGCCCGCGCGCTCGACGACGCACGTGCCGTGCCCCGGCTGGCTTCGCAGGTAGTTCGCGGGGCGCACGATGTTCGGCGTGCTGTCGAGGTAGCCGTACACCTCGCGGTGGTGGTAGGTGTGGTTGCCGAGCGTGATCACGTCGACGCCGAGGGCGAAGATCTCGTCGGCGACCTTGGGCGTGATGCCGAGCCCTCCCGCTGCGTTCTCGCCGTTGACGACGACGAACGTCGGCGCGTGACGTTCGCGCAGCACCGGCAGGCACGTCGCGAGCGCCGCCCGGCCGGGGGCGCCGACGACGTCGCCGACGAAAAGGATGCTCGCAGCGTCGTGCGCCTGCGCCTCAGACATACTCTGGGCGAGGTGGCGGGCAGGTGAAAGACCTTCCGACAGGCGTCGAACCTGCGGCGCCCCCGCGCGAGCACGAGCGCGAGCTGACGGGCGAAGAACCCATCGTCCGTGTAGTACCGCCGCGCGTCCTCGTGCCCCGCTGGGTGCAGCTGGTGCTGCTGCCGATCGCCCTGCTCGCGCTCTGGGCGCTCGCCAAAGCCGCAGGCAAAGTGGTGCTGCTCTTCATCTTCGCGTCGGTCATCGCGCTCATCCTAAATCCGCCCGTGACGATGCTTCAGCGCCGCAGGCTGACGCGCGGGCTCGCCGTCCTCGCCGTCTACGCCGTTTTCTTCCTGATCCTGGCCGGCGTCGGACTACTACTCGCGAACCCTATCTCGCACCAGGTCTCCTCGTTCAGCCACACGATCCCGCACCTCGTCCACGAAGCGAACTCGTCGCTGGCCGAACTGCAGCACTCGCTGAACCAGAACGGGGTGCACGTCCACTTCATCACGCAGGGCAAGACCGCCATACAGACGCTCGGCGACAAGCTCGCGCAGGGTTCGAGCTCGGTCGTCACGTTCGGCGGCGACGTCCTGACCGAAGTCGTCAGCGCGGGCTTCGACGTGATCGTGGTCTTCGTGCTGTCGATCTACATGCTCATCTACGGGCCGTCGATCGGGCGCCTCGTGCGCCGCGTCATGCCGCCCGGTGACGGGACCGCCGCCGACGACTACCCGACGCTCGTGCAGACCGCGCTCGCCCGCTACGTCGGCGGGCAGCTGATCTTCAGCTTCGTGATGGGCACCACCGTCGCGATCGCGCTCTACATCTTCGGCGTCCTCGGCATCTTCCCGGACGGCAAGACGTACGCGGTCGTCTTCGGGATCTTCTTCGGCGTGATGGAGCTGATCCCGTACATCGGGCCGTTCCTCGGTGCGCTGCCGCCGGTCCTCGTCGCGTTCATCAACAACCCGATCTCCGCCCTCTGGGTGGGCCTTTTATTCGTCGCGCTGCAGCAGCTCGAGGGGCACCTCGTCGCGCCGCAGATCTTCGGTCACACGCTGAGGATCAACCCGATCCTCGTCATCCTCGCGCTGCTCATCGGCCTGCAGGCGAGCGGCTTCATCGGCGCGCTCATCGCGCTGCCGCTGCTCGCGATCGCGCGCGAGACCGCCGTCTACCTGAGTCGGCACCTAGAACTGGAGTCCTGGAACCGGTCGGGCGACGGGATGCTGTGAGCGCCCTCCTCGCAGCCGAGGAAATCGGCATGCGCTTCGGGGCCATCACGGCGCTGGACGACGTGAGCCTGAAGGTCGACCCCGGCGAGATCGTCGCCGTGGTCGGACCCAACGGCGCCGGCAAGACGACGCTCCTGTCGATCATCTCGGGCCTCATCAAGCCGAGCGCCGGGCGCCTGGTCCCGCCGGTGCCCGAAGTCGGCTGGGCGCCGCAGCAGCAGTCGCTCTACAAGGCGCTGACGGCGCGCGAGAACCTCGAACTGTTCGCGCACCTGGAGTCGGTGCCGGACGCCGACGCCGCCGTCGAACGGATGCTCGAGCAGACGGGCCTCGCATCGCGCGCCGACGAGCGCGCGGGCAACCTCTCGGGGGGCAACCGCCAGCGCGTGAACGTCGCGCTCGCGCTGCTCGGCGAACCGCCGTTGCTGGCGCTCGACGAGCCGACGGCCGCGCTCGACCCGGCGCAGCGCGAGCGGCTCTGGCGCTTCGTCGCCGAGCTGGCGCACGGCGGCACCGCCGTCCTTTTCGTGAGCCACAACATCGGCGAGGTGCAGCGCTGGGCAACGCGCGTGGTGGTTCTCGACCGCGGGCACAAGCTGTTCGACGGGCCCGTCGAGGAGCTCGCCGCGGGCGGCGAACTCGAGCAGGGACTGCTCGCGCTGCTCGCGGGATGGGAGGAGGCGGCCTGATGCGCTGGCTGCTGCGCAAGGACCTGCTGATCCTCCGCCGCTCGCGGCTGCTGCTCGCGCTGCTCGTCCTCTACCCGGTGGCGATCGCGCTCCTGATCGGCTTCGCGATCTCGCGCGGCCCCTCCAAGCCGCACGTAGCGGTCGTCGACGAAACGCCGCCGGGCCAGACCGTCCACCTCGGCGGGCGCGAGGTCCAGGTCTCCTCGTACGCGAAGGGACTGCTCGCCGGCGTCACCGAGATCCCCGCCGCCACGCGACAGCAGGCGCAGGCCGCGATCGAATCGGGGCGCGCTCTCGCGGCGGTCGTGATCCCCGCCGACATCGTCGCGCGGATCGGCTCGGTGAACGGCCCCACGGGGCTCGAAGTGCTCTACAACGGCAACGCGATCGAGCAGTCGATCGTCCGGGCGCAGATCGAAGCTGCGATCGCGAAGGCGAACGTCGAATTCTCGCGCCAGATCCAGGGCGCCGCCGCGGGAGCCTCGCGCGAGCTCCTGGAAGGCGGCGAACACGGCCCGCTCGGGGCGCCCGCGAACATGATCGGCCTGAACCGGATCCCGTCGGTGCTGCGCGAGAACATCAAGGGTCTTCCGGCCGGTCGCGGCCGCCGCGAACTCGAACGCGTCGAAGCGTTCGCGACGTTCGCCAAGCAGAGCATCAGCGAGACCGGGAAAGTGCTCTCCACGATCGGCCAGCCGCTGAAAATCCGCACCGTCCTGCTGCACGGCCGGCGCACGCCGCTCGACACGTTCGCGGTCGCCGTCGCGGTCGCCATCTCGCTGATGTTCGTCTGCGTGCTGCAGGCCGCCGGGGGCCTCGCGCTGGAGCGCGAAGAGAACGCGCTCGAGCGTCTGCTGCGGGGCCTCGTTCGCGCCCGCGACGTCATCGCGGAGAAGACGATCCTCGCCGCCGGCTGCGCCTTCGCGGTCGCCTTCGCGATGCTCGCGGGCATCAGCGCGTTCGTGCCGCTCGAGTGGTCGCGCGTCGGCCAGTGGATCCTCGCGCTGGCGTTCGGCGCGCTCGCGTTCGGCGCCGTCGGCACCGCGATCGGCGCGCTCGCGCGCGAGGTGCGCGCGGCGACACTGCTCGCCTTCATCCTCACGCTGCCGCTCGCCCTGCTCGCGCTCGTGCCCGAAGGGGCCGTGTCGGGCGCCCTGAACGCCGTCATCGCCGTGCTGTCGTTCCTCTTCCCGTTCAAGGCGGCGCTCGAAGCGCTCGACACCGCAGTCAACGGGGCGAGCCCCGCTCTGTGGGTCTCGCTGCTGCACCTGGCGGTGCTCGCCGCCGCCTTCTCGGTGCTCGCGGCGCTCGGGCTGCGCCGCGCGCGCTAGCCCGGGCCAGGGACTACATTGGACGCGATGGCCTATCCGGCGACACGGCTGCGCAGGCTGCGCACTTCGGCGGCGATGCGCGAGCTCGTCCACGAGACCGACCTCGACCCGGGGCGGCTCCTTCTGCCGCTGTTCGTGAGCGAAACGCTCGGCGACGGCGAGAGCGAGCCGGTCGCGGCGATGCCGGGCGTCGAGCGTCTTTCGATCGCCGGCGCCGTTGCGGCGGCGCGCGCGGCAGCCGATGCCGGTGTCGCGGGGGTGCTGCTCTTCGGGCTGCCCGCCGAGAAGGACGCTCGCGGCTCGGCGGCGTGGGACCCCGAGGGTGTGGTGCAGCTCGCGATCGGCGCGATCAAGTCCGCGCTGCCGCGCCTTCTTGTCGTCAGCGACGTCTGCCTTTGCGAGTACACCGACCACGGCCACTGCGGGGTCCTCGACGAGCACGGCAGCGTCGTCAACGACGAGACGGTGGAGCTGCTCGCCGCAACCGCCGTCAGCCACGCCCAGGCCGGCGCCGACATCGTCGCCCCGTCGGACATGATGGACGGGCGCGTCGGCGCTATCCGCCAGGCGCTCGACGACGAGGCGCTGAACACGACCGCGATCCTCGCCTACTCCGCGAAGTTCGCCTCCGCCTTCTACGGGCCGTTCCGCGAGGCGGCGGGCTCGACGCCGGCTTTCGGCGACCGCCGCGGCTACCAGCTCGAGCCGGGCAACGGCCGCGAGGCCCTGCGCGAGGCGGTGCTCGACGCCGAGGAGGGCGCCGACATGCTGATGGTCAAGCCGGCGCTCGCGTACGGAGACCTGATCCGCGCCGTCGCCGAACGCTGCGAGCTGCCGGTCGCGGCGTACAACGTCAGCGGCGAGTACGCGATGGTCCGCTACGCCGCCCAGGCGGGCGCCCTCGACGAACGGGCCACCGTCCTTGAGATTCTCACCTCGCTGCGCCGCGCCGGCGCCGACACGATCATCACCTACCACGCCATGGACGCCGCGACATGGCTGCGCGAAGCGTGAGCCGCCCCGCCGCCGCGGCCCGCGGAGCTTCGTGACCGCCGCGCTCACCGACACGCGATCGGCCGAGCTGTACCGCCGCGCCGTCGAGCTGATGCCCGGGGGCGTGAACTCGCCCGTGCGCGCGATGCGCGCCATCGGCCGTGACCCGCTGTTCATCGCGCGCGGCGACGGCGCGGAGCTGATCGACGTCGACGGGAACCGCTTCGTCGACTACGTGTGCTCGTGGGGGCCGCTGATCGCCGGGCACGCGCACCCCGCCGTGGTCGACGCCGTCGCCCAGGCCGCCGCGCTCGGCACCAGCTTCGGCGCGCCGACGCCGGGAGAGGTCGAGCTCGCCGCGGAGGTCTGCCGCCGCTTCGAGACCGTCGAGATGCTGCGCATGACGAGCTCCGGCACCGAGGCGGCGATGACGGCGGTGCGCCTCGCGCGCGCCGCGACGGGACGCGAAAGGGTGATCAAGTTCGCGGGCGCCTACCACGGCCACTTCGACGCGATGCTCGCCGACGCCGGGTCGGGCCTCGCGACCCAGGGCCTGCCGGCGAGTCCCGGCGTCCCCGCGGCGGCGGCGGCCACGACTACCGTCGTGCGCTGGAACGACCCGCGCGCGCTCGCGGACGCGCTCGACGGCGGCGACGTCGCCGCGATCATCGCCGAGCCGATCCCGGCCAACATGGGAGTCGTGCCGCCCGCCGACGGCTTCCTGGAGCTGCTGCGCGCGGCCGCGGACGAGACCGGCGCGCTGCTCGTGTTCGACGAGGTGATCTCCGGCATGCGCGTCGCCGCCGGGGGCGCGCAGGAGATGACGGGCGTCGCCGCGGACCTCACGGTGCTCGGGAAGATCATCGGCGGCGGGCTGCCCGCGGCCGCCGTCGGCGGCCGCGCGGACCTGATGCGGATGCTCTCGCCCGCCGGCGACGTGTACCAGGCCGGGACGCTCTCGGGCAACCCCCTCGCCGTCGCCGCCGCACTCGCGACACTCGAGCTGCTCGACGAAACGGCGTACCTGCGGCTCGCCGCCACCACCGAACGCCTCGCGGCGGGCCTGCGCGAAGCCGCGGGCTCCTACCCGGTGCAGGTCGCGAGCGTGCCCGGGCTGCTGACCGTCTTCTTCAGCGAGGGCCCGGTGCGCGACTTCGACGGCGCGCGCTCGTGCGACCTTGAGGCGCACGCGCGCTGGTGCCGCGAGCTGCTCTCGCGCGGCGTCTATCCGCCGCCGTCGCAGTTCGAGGCGTGGTTCCCGTCGCTCGCGCACGGCAGCGGGCAGATCGACCTGACGCTGCAGGCGGCCGCTGCGGCCTTCGCATGTCTGACGGCACCCCGTTGAGCGCGCTCGCGGGGCTGCGCGCGCTGCTCGCCGACGAGGGCCCGCTCGTCGCGGGCGCCCTCGCCCCCGTCGCGGCCGCCAACGGCGGCTCGCCCGCGGCCGTCGCGGCGCGCGGCCCGCGCGCCGCACACGCGAGCGGCGAGTACGAGCTCGCGGTCGAGGCGATCTACGAGGGGTACCTGCTCCACGGCAGCGCCGCGCGGCTGTTCGCCGCCGGCGACGAGGACCTCGCGGTCCTGCTCGGCGACCACCTCTACGCGCTCGGCCTCGCGCGTCTCGTGGAGCTCGGGGACATCGCGGCCGTCGTCGAGCTCGCCGACACGATCTCGCTCGCCGCGCAGGCCCGCAGCGGCGGCGACCGCGAGCTCGCCGACGCCGCATGGCTCGCCGGCGCGAGCGCCGTCGGCTGGGGGCCGAGCGCGGCGCACGCGGAGGCCAAGCGTCTGGCCCGCTCGGGCGCCCCCGAAGCGCTTGCGGCGATGCTCACAAGCGCCCGAACGCCGTCGGACGCGGACTGACCCACGCATCGGTATTCTTGCCCGCGGTGGCCGATTCCCGCGCGCAATACCGCTCCAAGTACACGCTCGACCGGGGTATGCCGGGCGCCTTCGAGGGCGAGACGGTCACCCGGCGTCACGCGATTAACGCCACGGCGCAGGGCGCCGGGATCGTCGCGACGGCCGCGTTCCTCTTGCCGGCGCTCGGCTTCGCGCTGGCCCCGGTATTCAAGGAAACCGAGCACCGCTGGGAAGTCGTCGGCACGACCTCGCAGTTCAACGAGGTCACCTACCTGCCGGTGACGATCACGATCGAACCGAACATCGGCGAGGCGGGCAAGTCGACCGCGTATATCCGCAAGCGCAACCCGGCGATCGACACCGACATCTACGACCGGCACACGCAGTTCATCGCGATCTCCAGCCGCTGCGCGCACCTCGGCTGCCCCGTGCGCTGGGTCGAGGCGGCGGAGCGCTTCATCTGCCCCTGCCACGGCGGCGTGTACGACCTGCTCGGGCGCCGCGTCAGCGGCCCGCCGCCGCGCCCGCTCGACCGCTTCTTCACCCGCGTCAACGGCAACCTGCTCGAACTCGGGCCGCGCTTCTCGGTGAACAGCCAGCTGCGGCGCTTCTCGCCGCGCAACCCCGGCGAGCCGCTCGACGGGATCGGCCAGTACCTGTACCCGGCGCGCCCGGGCGCGATGATCTGAGTCGATGCCGAAGCTACCGACGCCCCCCGTGCCGGGGCCGCTCAAGGAACCGCCGCCCCGCCCAGACGAGATCGAAGGCACCGGGCATCCCGTCGAACACGCCAAGCACGGCGGCGTGTCGATCGTCGACTGGGTCGACGAGCGCACGTCGCTGAGCGGCGCCGCGCGCTGGATGATGTTCCGCAAGGTCCCGAAGGGGACCAACTGGTTCTACACGTTCGGCTCCGCGACGATGTTCGCGTTCCTCTCGCAGGCCGTGACGGGCGTGTTCCTGGCGATGTACTACCGGCCCGACCCGGCCGGCGGCGCCTACGAATCGATCCGCTACGTCACGAACGACGTGTTCCTCGGCCAGTTCGTGCGCGGGATGCACAAATGGGGCTCCAGCGTGATGGTGATCCTCGTGTTCATCCACATGGGCCGGACGTTCTTCTTCGGCGCGTACAAGTACCCGCGCGAGCTCAACTGGGTCATCGGCGTGGTGCTCTTGATCCTCACGATGGTGATGTCGTTCACGGGCTACCTGCTCCCGTTCGACCAGCGCGCGTACTGGGCGACGATCGTCGGCGTGAACATCAACGCGACGGGGCCGCTGATCGGGCCGTACCTCAGCGACTTCCTGTTAGGCGGCGCCGAATTCAACGCGACGACCTTATCCCGCTTCTATGCGATCCACATGCTGATCCTGCCCGGCGCGATCGCCGCGCTGATCGGGGCGCACCTGTACCTCGTCGCCAAGCTCGGCACGACGGCACCGCCGTGGCAGAAAGCCGACATCAAAGAAGACCTGCGCGAGACGCAGGTCTAGGGACCGCCCATGAACCGCCAGCAGAAGGAGGAATATCTCCGCGAATACGCGGTCCTGAAGGCCAAGGGCAAGCCGTTCTTCCCGTACGCCGTGATGAAGGACAGCATCATGGCGTGCGTCGTCATGGCGACGATCATCCTGCTGTCGCTCTTCCTGGGCGCCGAGCTCGGGTCGAAGGCCAACCCGACGACGACGACGTACGTGCCGCGGCCCGAGTGGTACTTCTTCTTCCTCTTCGAGCTCCTGCGCATCATCAAACCGCCGAGCATCGTGGGGCTCGCGACGATCGGCGTGCCGACGATCTGCATGATCCTCCTTTTCCTGCTGCCGTTCTACGACCGCGGCCCGGAGCGCCGGCCGGAGCGCCGGCCGATCGCCATGACCGCGGGCCTCGTGACGATCATCCTCATGGCTTACCTGACGTACGAGGGCGCGACGACGGGGTCGCCGACCGTGATCGAAATGGCGACGCCGAAGTCGGTAATCGAAGCGGGCGGCACCGAGCTCGCCGAATTCGAAGCGGGCAAGAAGGCGGTGGCGCAGTCAGGCTGCCTCGCGTGCCACAAGATCGGCGACAACGGCAACCCGGGACCCGGCCCGAACCTGACGAACATCGGCGAGCGCATTCCGCGCCTTGCGATCGCTCGGACGCTCGTCAACCCCACCGCGCCGATGCCATCGTTCAAGAACCTGCCGCCGCAGAAGTTCACGGCGATCATCAGCTTCCTCTCCCAGCTCAAGTAGGTCCCTTGGCCGGACGCCAGGGAGCCGGGGCGGGGCGGCTCGAGGCCGGGCAGGTCCGCGCCATGTTCGACCGCATCGCCGCGGTCTATGACGTCATGAACACCGTCATGACCGCGGGCCTGCACCACCGCTGGCGCTCGCGCGCGATCGACCTGGCCGCGGTGGGGCCCGGCATGCGGGTGCTGGACGTCGCCACCGGCACCGGCGATCTCGCGCTTGAGGCCGCGCGGCGCGTCGGCCCCGAAGGCCTCGTCATCGGCGTGGACTTCGCCGAGGGGATGCTCGAACACGCCCGCCGAAAGCCCGTTCCGGAAGGCGCGGCCGCGCCGCGCTTCGAGTGGGCCGACGCGCTCGCGCTGCCCTTCGCCGACGGTGCCTTCGACGCGGCGACCGTCGGCTTCGGTGCCCGCAACTTCGACGACCTCGCGCGCGGGCTCGCGGAGATGGCGCGCGTCGTCACCGCCGGCGGCCGCGTCGTGGTGCTCGAGATCACGACGCCCACGAGGCCGCCGCTTTCGCACTTCTATCGCCTCTGGTTCGACAGGATCGTGCCGGCCCTGGGCCGCCTCGCGGGTCTCTTCGCGCGCGGCGAAGAGGGGTCCGTCGCGGACGCGTACCTGTACCTGCCGAACTCCGTGCGCCGCTTCCCGGGCCCGCGCGAGCTCGCCGGCGAACTGGCCGCCGCCGGCCTGGTGGACGTCGGCTGGATCACGACGGCGGGCGGGATCGTCGCGATCCACCACGGGACCGTTCCGGGGGGAAAGTGAGTACCCAGGCGGCCGCCGACCCGCTGCAGCGGCTCCTCGACAGGGGCGGGCCGGCGGTGGGCGACGCACTCGCCGCCGCCGAGGAGCGCCTGCGGACCGTGGTCGCCGACGCGGGCGTGCCGCTCGCGCCGGCCGCGGCCGAGACGATTGCGGCCGGCGGCAAGCGCCTTCGGCCGTTGCTCGTCGTCCTCGCCGCGTCGGCGGGCGGCGTGTTGGAGGGCCAGCATGTCGTTCGCGCCGCCGTGGCGGTCGAGCTCGTCCACTCCGCGACGCTCGTCCACGACGACATCGTCGACGGTGCGCGGCTGCGCCGCGGCCGGCCGACGGTCGTCGCGCGGCACGGCCGCGCCGCGGCGGTCGGCACCGGCGACCTACTCTTCTCGCGCGCGTTCGCCGAGCTCGCAGCGGGGGGCGAGGTGGAGCCGCTGCGGATCCTCACCCGCGCGAGCCGCGCGCTCGCGGCGGGCGAGCTGATGCAACGGGAAGACGCCTACCGGCGCGACGTGAGCGTCGAGCGTTATCTGCGCCGCTGCGAGTTGAAGACAGCCGCCCTGTTCGAGGCGGCCTGCGCGCTCGGAGCGCTGCCCGCGGGCGACGATCTCGCTGGCGGGCTGGCGCTCTTCGCGCGGCGCATCGGGCTCGCGTTCCAGCTGTTCGACGACGTCCTCGACGTCGCCGGCGGCGAGGAGCACACGGGCAAGAAGGCCGGCGCCGACCTGCGCGACGGGACCGTGACGCTGCCACTGATCATCGCAAGCGAACGCGACGGCGCCGTAGCCAGCGTGGACCTGCGCGAGCTCGACGGCGAAGCGTCGATCGCCGCGCTCTGCGCGAGGATCGCCGCGACCGGCGCGCTCGAGAGCTCGCGGGAGCGTGCGCTCGGCTACGTCGCGTCCGCGAAGGAGCAGCTCGGAACGCTGCTCGCCCCCGACAGGCGCGTGCTGCTCTCGCTGCTCGCGGACGCCGTCGTCGAGCGCCGCAGCTGAGGCCGCTCAGAAGTCGGCCGGGGTGATGACGTCCGCCTCGAGCGCGCGGGCGAAGAACTCGATCTCCTCCGACATGTTGGCGTGCGTCATGCGGCGCAGGTCGGCGAGCAGTGCGCCCGAACCGCGGTCCAGCTCGTCGTCGAGGCGCTCGACCGTGTCCTGGTCAAAGACGCCTTCGCGGCGCGCCTCGCACTCGGGGCAGCGCAGCACGACGCGCCAGTGGCGCGCGTCCTCCTCCGACCAGTCGAGCGGGTAGACGAGCTCGCTGGAGCAGTTGAAGCAGACGTGCAGCTGCTCCGGAGCGTGCGGGTCACGGACGCGACGGACCTTGGTGTCCTCCTCGCCGGGCGACAGCCGGCGGGCGTTGATCGAACGGGATTTGGGGTGGATCCGTGCTTTGGCGTCCATCTTGATCATCCACCTATCGGCGGAACTCGGAGGGGTCTTTAGCGGCGGTGCGGCTTGAGGAGTGCGGCATTTCTGACACCAGTAACCGGTCGGGTGGCCTGAAGTTGTGCAGAGCTCCCCGAACCTGGGGACGAGATGCACGTCGGTGGTAGCTTCAACCCAATGACTAGCGTGATTCGCGCGATTCGTCATGAGGACAAGCTCACCCTCGTCGACCACCTCGACGAGCTCAGAGCGCGACTCATCGTGTGCCTCGCGGCCCTCGCGGTCACGTTCGGCATCTGCATGTGGCAGAACCACGCGCTGCTCAAAGTCCTCAACAAGCCCATCACCGAACAGTCCGAACAGCGCGCCGAACGCGGCGAAGGCACCATCGGCCAGGCCGCCGCGCTGCAGAAGGCGGCTAAGGCAACGGCCGCCGAAACGGAGAAGGCGCTCGCAGCTCTGGCGGCCCCGGCGAGCGGTCTGCCGGCCCGCACGCGCGCACAGATCGCTGCATCGCTTGGGAAATTGCACAAGGCGGCCGGCGGCTACCCGCACGGGCCGCCGCAGCTGCAGCCCGTGACGCTCGGCGTCGGCGAGCCCTTCACGACGACGATCACGGTCTGCCTATGGTTCAGCCTCGTGTTCGCGCTACCGGTGATCCTGTGGGAGTTGTACGGCTTCTTCGTTCCCGCGCTGACCCCCGACGAGCGCAAATTCGCGCGCCCGATTCTCATCTCGGTTCCCTTCTTTTTTGTCGCCGGAGTGCTGTTTGGATATTTCATAGTGCTCCAGCAGGCTGTGGACTTTCTCATTAACTTCAACAGCGGTCAGTTCAATGTGCTGGTCCAGGCGTCGCTCCTGTACGCCTTCGAGGCGATGCTCCTGATCGCGATCGGCATCGCCTTCCAGCTGCCGCTCGTGGTGCTCGGCGCGGCGCGCCTTGACATCGTCTCGCCGCGACAGCTGCGCAAAGGCAGACGCTACGCGTTCGTCGCGTGCGCGACGATCGCGGCAATCCTGCCGGGCGAAGCGATCACGATGGTCCTCGTCACCATCCCGCTGTACCTGCTCTATGAGCTCAGTATCCTGCTAGCTGCGATCGCCCACAGGTCCGCGCAGCGAAGCGCCGCCCGGGGCCCATCGGACGGCGGGGACGACGGCCTTTCCGGGCCGGACCGCGACGCCACGAGCGAAACCGAGCAAACAGTGCAGCAGATCATCGACCACGTCGACCCGACCCTCAGCGACTGATGCTGTTCGACCTGCGTGGAGCGGGCCGGCGCCGCACGGTCCGCATCGTCTACGTCGGCCTGGCCATCCTGATCGGGGGCGGCCTGGTCTTCCTCGGCGTCGGCGGTGGCGTCGGCGGCGCGGGCCTTCTGACGGCCGCGACCGAAAACAAGAACTCGGGCAACAAGACCTTCGAAGCCGAAGTCAAGAAGTACCGCGAGCAGACCAAGAAGGAACCGACGAACGCCGCCGCGTGGGAGCGTTACACGAAGGCGCTGCTGCACGAAGCGAGCGGCGAAGCGTTCCACACCACTAACGGCCAGACCAGCGCCCTCACGAGCCGCGGAACCGAAGTCTATTCCGAAGCCGGCGCCGCCTGGGAACGCTACGTCGCGCTCGAACCGCACCACCCGAACCCGGAACTCGCCGAGCTGATGGTGCGCATCTACGACGAAGAAGGCCTCAGCAAACCGGCCAAGGTCGTCGAAGCGCTGCAGCTCGTCATCGCCTCGCGGCCGGAAAGCGCCGCGCTCTACGGGCAACTCGCCGAGTACGCGTACAAAGCCGGCAACGCGCACACCGGCGACCTCGCGGCGCGCAAGGCGGTCGAACTGACGCCCGCCGCAAGCCGCGAATCGGTCCGGCGCACCCTCGAGACGGCCAAGAAGGAGATCGAAAACGAAGCGAAGAAGGCCGCGGGCTCGGGGACGTCAACGACCCCCTCGAGCGGCGGCTAGAATCGCCGTCTCGCGGGCCGTTAGCTCAATTGGTTAGAGCAGGGGCCTCTTAAGCCCAAGGTTGTAGGTTCGATTCCTACACGGCCCATCCGCGCGCCCCGGCCCGCACGTGGGCATCAGCGGTCGCCGCCGTGTCGGCCGCGCAGCCGTGGTCCCGACCCCCGGAGCGAAGCCGCGCAGCCCCGCCGGCGGGCGCGGTGCTCACTCTTCGAGCCGGCGTTGCTCGTGCCGCGTCAGATGAACGTGCAGCACGCGCGCGATTTTCCCGACGAGCGTGCCGCCGCCGCGCCAGCCGTCGAAGGGCTCGGATTCGAGCTCGCCTTCGCGGCGCCCGTCGATGCGCAGCGAGACCCGGCCGCACGCCCCGTTCGTGGCGTCGGCGATGACCTGCGCGTGCGCGTGGCCGGGATAGAAGAGCGCGATGCGCGCCTGCGCTCCCTGGAACGCCGGGCAGGCGATCTCCACCGGCTGGGCCGCGGGCAGGCTGTTCAAGAGCGCGACGACCCGTTCGATGTACGCGCCGCGACGGACGACGTCCGTCGTGCCGTGGACCGGGCGCCCGGATTCGGCGTGGGCGGGTATCAGGTCGACGGCGAGCCTTGCGGCGCCGGCGGGTACCACCTCAGTCGGCGGACGCGGCGTCGCCCACGCGGCCTCCCCGGTCGCCGCGACACCGGTTTCTTTTGCGCCGATGGATTCGGTCACGACGTACACCGAGCGATCGAGGAGTTCCTCGCCGAGGTCCGGGAAGGAGAGTGTGAGGTCTTCCGAGAAGTCCCCCGGCGCAAAGGCGCTTCCCTTCTCCGTCACGGAGGACCCGGCGGGCCGGTGCTGCTCGATGTATCGCAGCACCGCTTCCCGCGACTCTTCGACCGTCCACCAACGCTCGGCTTCGACGAGGTTCGCGTCGGCCGGCGCCATCGCGTCTTCGGGCTGCAGGTATTCGCCGGACCCCGGCGGCGGCGAGGTGAAGGGCTTCGCGCCCGCGGGCAGCGACAGCTCGCCCACGAGGTCTTCGGCGTCGGTGACCGCGTGCTGTCGCAGTTCGGCCGTCGTCGGCGCTGCTCCCGCCGCGGGGCTCACCACGCACGCGGCGGCGATGATCGTAAGCGTCGAGATCGCGACGGAGCGAGGCCGCACCAACAGTCGGCGGGAACCCATGCCAAGAGTCTAGGTAAGCGCGCCCGCGGGGGAGCGCAGCGCCGGCTCGCGACCGACCCGACGTGGACGGCGCGGGAAGGCCGCCGGCGTGTCGCCCTTGATCGTCACGCCGCTGCCGCCGCCCACCGCGCCGCTCGGCGGGTTCGAGCGCCGCGACGGCGACGGTCACGCTCAGGGGGTGTCCGCCGCGACGAAGGTCGGCTCGTGCGAGGGGTGCGTGACCACGAGCCGGCTGCGCGCGTTCTCCATCAGCGACGAGGACGGCGGCGTGCTCGTGAGCGCGTCGAGCAGCGGGTCGGCGTCGATGCGCAGCATCGTGCAGGGGCCGAGCGTCGTCACGGTCGCGGTGCGCGCGATCCGCTCGAGCACGCCGATCTCGCCGAAGTAGGTGGGTGCGTTCATGACGCGCAGCTCGCGCTCGGGTCCGCCCGCCTCGCCGTGCGCCGTGACGCGCACGCTTCCCGCGACGAGGACGAAGAGGGCGTCGGCCGTCTCGCCCTCGCGCACGACCGCCGTGCCCTCCGGCACAGTGCGCTCACTTGCGTCGGCCGCGAGGCGCTCGAGCACCGGGCGCCGCGCCGTGCGGAAGATCTCCAGGCGCTCGAGGAGCTGCACGCGCGGCAGCAGTCGCGCGGTCTCGGCCGCCGCCCGCTCGTCGACCCGTGCGAGCGCCGGGAAGCCGGCGACGCCGACGGCGAACGGCGCGAGGGCCATGATCGCGAGCGCGCCGTCGAGGCCGAAGCCGTGGACGAGCGCCGGGGTGACGATCACCCCCAGCGCGATCGCGCCGAGCACGAACGCGAAGAAGACACCGAAGACCCGCGCGAGGCGGTCGCCGGGAACGGAGCGCTGCAGCGACGTGATGGCGAGCACGTCGACGACGAGCGACGCGCCGCCGCGGACCACCTGGATCGCGACCGCGATCGCGGGGCTGTGCACGACGATCAGCAGCGCCGTCGGCAGCGTGTCCACGGCGACGCCCGCGATGATCAGCGGCGCGAGCCGCGCGGAGCTTGCGAGGCGGTCGACGGCGCCCGCGGCGAGGATCCCGCCCGCGCCGAGACCTGCCAGCAGGTAGCCGAAGCCGTCGGCGCCGAGGCCGAGCTTCTGCTGCGCGACGCCCACGAACAGGATGGTGTCCGAGCCGTAGATGAACGAGACGAGGACGCTGAACGCGACGAGCACGCGCGCCGCCGGCTGCGCGGCGATCTCGCGCACGCCGACCATCAGCTGTTCGCCGATCCCGGTCTGCTCGATGTCGAGCTCGACCGGCGTCGAGCGCGTTCGTACGCGCGAGAAGAGGAGCGCCGACACGATGAACGTCGCGCCGTTGACGGCGAACACCCACGTCGGCGAGCCGAGCACGAGCAGCGCCGCCCCGATCGCGGGGCCGACGACGACGACGACGTTGTCGATCGTCCCGTTCAGTGCGTTGGCGGCGACGAGCTCGTCCTCGTCGACCACTGCCGGGATCGTCGCCGCGACCGCGGGGTCGAAGACGACGCTCGTGGCCGCCGTGAGCGCCGCGAACAGGAGCGCGAGCCACACCGGTCCCGCGAGCGCCGCGACAGCCGCCATCGCGCCCTGCCAGAGGGCGCAGCCGAGGTCCGCGGCGCGCACCAGCCCGATCCGCTCGACGCGCTCCGCGAGAACGCCGCCGTAGGGGCTGAGCACGAGCGCCGGGACGTACCGTGCGAGCCCCGCGACGCCGACCCAGCCGAGCGAGTGGGTTCGCTCGAACACGAAGGCGAGCAGCGCCACGTTGTACGCCCACGTCCCGCTCGAGGAGATGAAGAGCGCCGTCAGCATGAGGCGCAGGTCGCGCGAGGAGAGCGCCGCCGCGTAGCTCCCGAACCACCCCCTCGCGCGGCCGCCCATAGCCGCGGACCCTACCGGCACGCCGCCGCGCCCCGGGCCCTCCGGCGCTAGGGTTCTGCGCATGGGCGCTCGCTCACGGCCGCTGCATGTCGACCGCGCGGGCAGCCCGTTCCCTGCGGATGAGAGCCTCCTGCGCGCCTCGTACGCGCTCTGCCGCCGGATGCAGCGCCGGCACGACCCGACGTTCTACTGGGCCACGACGCGCCTTCCCGCCGACGTGCGTCCCGCCGTCCACGCGCTCTACGGCTTCGTGCGCGGCGCCGACGAGATCGTCGACGGCGCCCGCCGCCCGGCGACCGCGGACGCGCGGCGGCGCTCGCTCGACCGCTGGCAGGGCGAGCTGAAGCTGGGCCTCGAGCGCGGCCACAGCGACCATCCAGTGATCGCCGCGATCGTCGACGCCGGGCTGCGCTGGCGGCTGCCGATGCGCGAGCTCGACACCTACATGGATTCCATGCGGGTCGACTGCGGGCCCGTGCGCCTTTCCACCCGCGCCGACCTCGACAGCTACATGCGCGGAAGCGCGGGCGCGGTCGGCCTGCTGATGGCGCCGCTGCTCGCGGCGCCGGCGGACCTGCACGACTGCGTCGCCAGTCTCGGCGTCGCCTTCCAGCTGACGAACTTCATCCGCGACGTGCGCGAGGACTACGCGCTCGACCGCGTGTACCTCCCGGCCGAGGACCGTCAGCGCTTCGGCGTGAGCGAGCGCGACATCGCCACGCGGCGCGTGACGCCCGGCTTCAAGGCGCTCGTCGCGCGCGAGGTGGAGCGCGCGCGGGAGCTGTTCGCGGCGACCGCGCGACTGCCCGAGGCGCTCGCGCCGGGCGTGCGCCCCGGCGTCCACCTCGCGCGCGCCATCTACCTCGGCCTGCTGGACCACATCGAGGCGCTCGACTTCGATGTCCTCGGGCGCCGCGCGGCGCTGCCGCCGTGGCGCATCGCCCCGCTCGCCCTGCGCTCGCTTGCGGGCGGCGCACGGTGACGGTTCGCGCGACCGCCCGCGGCGCCGAGCGTTACCCGCTCGAGGGCACCGACATCGACGTCCTGATCTGCGGCGCGAGCTTCGCGGGTCTCGCGGTCGCCCGCGAGCTCGCCGGCAGTGACGCGTCGGCGCTGCTCGTCGACCGTTACGAGGTCGGCGAGCGCGCGACGTCCGCGTGCGCGGCGCCGACGGCGTGGCTGGAGGCGATGGGGGTCACCGGCGCGATCCTCCAGGAGCTCCCCTACATGCGCTTCACGACGCCGCACGGCAGCGTGCGCTACCGCCTGCCCTGGAGCTGGGCGGCGTTCGACTACCGCCGCCTGTGCGAGCTGCTCTACGCGCAGAGCGAGGTGCCCTTCGAGACCGCGACGGTCACCGGGCGCGTCCCGGGCGCCCGGGCGGCGGGCCCGATCGGGGTCCAGACCGACCGCGGCGCCATCAGCGCGCGCCTGGTCGTCGACGCGCTCGGCTGGCGCCGCGTGCTCGGACACGTCCGCTACCAGCCGCCGCTGATGCAGCTGTCGCGGGGCCTTGAGGTGCACCCCCGCGTCGAGCCGGGCGGCGACGAGCTCGTGGTGTGGGTCGACCGCGGCCTCGCCCGGCGCGGTTACGCCTGGTGCGTCCCCGCCGGGCAGGAGGCCCGCGTCGGCGCCTGCTCGTATGACGGCACGCGTCACGTGCGCGCGGCGACGCTCGAGCTCGCGGAGCGCCTCGGCACGGCCGAGGGCCGCTTTCAGGGCAACTGGTTTCCCCACCGCCTGCGTGACGCGACGGAGGGCGGCGTCTTCTTCGCCGGCGACTCCGCGGGGCACTGCTTTGCGCTGTCCGGCGAGGGGATCCGCACCGCGTTCTACTTCGGCGTCGCGTGCGGGCGCGAGCTGCGCGCCGTCCTCGAAGAGCGCAAGAGCCTCGAGCGGGCGCTGATCGACTACCACGCGTTCAGCGCGGCGCACCGCGGCGCCTTCGAGTTCGCGGGGCGCATGCAACGCCTCGTTCCCGCGCTCCCGCCACGCCTGCTCGCCGCGGCGCTGCGCGCTCTCGGCTCGCAGCGCACGGTCGACCGCGCGTTCGGCTGGTACCTGGACCGCGCCCACCCGCGCATGGCGGCGCCGCTCCCGGCGCCGCGCACCGCGCACGCGGCGCGCGCGTAGCTACGCGGTCGCCGCGGCGCCGCCGGCGGCGATCGAGTCGCGCCCCGCGTCGGTCCAGATGACCTGGTCGCGGCCGGGCCCGACGCCGACCAGGCCGATCGCCGCGCCGCTTCGCTCGCTGATGAAGTCGAGGTACTCGCGTGCCGCGACGGGCAAGTCCGAGAGCGTGCGGCACTCGCCGATGTCCTCGTCCCAGCCCGGGAGCTCGGTGAGGTCCGCGCGCGTGTGGTGAAGGACGGTCTGGTGGTAGGGGAAGTCGCTGAACTCGGCGTCGTCGGCGCCGCGGTAGGAGGTGCAGAGCGCGATCCGGTCGAAGCCCGAGAGCACGTCGAGCTTGGTGATCGCGAGGTGCGTCATCGTGTTCAGGCGCGCGGCGTAGCGCAGCGCGACGAGGTCGAGCCAGCCGGTGCGCCGCGCACGGCCGGTCGTGGTTCCGAACTCGCCGCCGCGGCTGCGGATCAGCTCGCCCAGCTCGTCGTCGAGCTCGCTCGGGAAGGGCCCTGCCCCGACGCGCGTGGTGTACGCCTTCGCGACCCCCCAGACCTCGCGGATCGAGAGCGGCCCGATGCCGCTGCCGACGCACGCGGCGCCCGCCAGCGGGTTCGAGGATGTGACGAACGGATAGGTGCCGTGATCGATGTCGAGCATCGCGCCCTGGGCTCCCTCGAGGATCACGAGCCGGTCGTCGTCGAGCAGCTGCCACATCAGGCGCGACGTGTCCGCGATGTGCTGCTCGAGCCGGTGGCCGTACGTGAGGTAGTCCTCCACCATCGTGCGCAGATCGAGCGCCGGGTCCTTCTCGAAGGGCCTGAGCGACAGCCGCTTGGGCTCCATCGCGAGGACGATCTTCTTCTTCAGGATCTTCTCGTCGAGCAGGTCCTGTACACGGATGCCCAGGCGCGCCGCCTTGTCGGCGTAGCAGGGCCCGATGCCGCGACGCGTCGTGCCGATCTGCTGGCTGCCGAGGCGCGTCTCGCCCGCCGAATCGAGCAGCATGTGGTACGGCATGATCAGGTGAGCGTTCGCGGAGATGCGCAGCCCCGAGACGTCGACGCCGCGCGCTTTCAGGCCGTCGAGCTCCTCGATCAGCACGCGCGGGTCGATCACGACGCCGTTGCCGATCACGCAGAGCTTGCCGGGGTGCAGGATCCCCGACGGGATCAGATGGAGCTTCCACTGCTCGCCGCCGCGGACGATCGTGTGGCCGGCGTTGTTGCCGCCCTGGAAGCGCACGACGGCGTCGCCCTGCTCGGCGAGCAGGTCGGTGACCTTCCCCTTTCCCTCGTCGCCCCACTGGGCGCCCACTAGCACGACGGCCGGCATCGCTCCCAGTGTACGGTCCGGGGCTGCGCTCAGACCGCGCCCGACGCCCGCTCGACCCGGAACTCACGCCGCTGGTCCGGGCCGTACAGCGGAATCACGTCGGCGCAGATCTCCACCAGGCGCGAGACGGTTCGCTCGCCGAGCGCGTGCTCGCCGAGGCCCTGCGTGAGCTCGTCGAGGCGGATGTTCGTGGTGGCGACGATCGCGCGTTCGGCCTCATAGCGGGCGTTGACGATCGAGTAGAGCTGCTCGAGCACCCACTCGCTGCTCTTCTCGGCGCCGAGGTCGTCGATGTGCAGCAGGTCGACGGCTGCGAGCCGGTCGATCAGGTCGACGAGGCCGCCGTCCGCCATCGACTCGCGCAGCAGGTTCAAGAGGCGCGGCAGCGAGTAGATCGCGACGCTGCGGCCCGCGTCGAGCGCGGCCTTGGAGACGAGCATCGCGAGCGTCGTCTTGCCGGTGCCGACGTCGCCGGCGATCAACAGTCCGCGGCCCGCGTCGAGGTTCTCCTCTAGCGAGCGCACGTAGCGGCGGACGATCCGCACCTGCTCCGGCGCCGAGCGGGCGAGGTCGCTCACGGGCGGCCGGTCGAAGGAGACGCCGAGGTAGCGCTTGGGGATACGGCCCTCGAGCGCGCGGGTGCGGGCCGTCGCGATGCGTGCCGCCCGGCACGCGCAGTCCGTGGCGGTGTTCGTCGCCTCGTCGACGATGAAGCCGGAGCCGTCGCAGATACCGAGCGGGCAGCCGCCGCCGCCGAGCGGCGGGATCGGCGAGGCGCCCGCGTTCACCGCTCGTACCGCGGGCCGGCGTAGTTCATGAAGCGCGGGAACTCGCGCCGGAACGTGAGCACGACATCGCCGGTCGCGCCGTTGCGGTGCTTGGCGATGATCAGGTCGGCCTCGCCGGGGCGCTCGGAGTCCTTCTCGTAGTAGTCGTCGCGGTAGATGAACATCACGAGGTCGGCGTCCTGCTCGAGGTTGCCGCTCTCGCGCAGGTCCGAGAGCTGGGGGCGCTTGGGCGAGCGCGTCTCGACGGCGCGGCTGAGCTGCGAGATGGCGACGACCGGCACGCCGAGCTCGCGCGCGAGCACCTTCAGGCCACGGCTGATTTCGCCGATCGCCGTTACGCGGCTGTCGTAGCGGCTGTCGGTGCGCATCAGCTGCAGGTAGTCGACGACGATCAGGCTGAGGCCCTCACCCTGGCTGTGCAGCCGCCGCGCCTTGGCGCGGATGTCGAGCAGGCCGACGTCGCTCGAGTCGTCGACCCAGAGCGGCGCGTGGGAGAGGCGGTCGCTCGCCTCGAGGATCTTCGGCCAGCGGCTCTCCTCGACGCGACCGCGGCGCAGCTCCTCGCCGGGCAGTTTGGCCTGCGAGGCAAGGAAGCGCTGCGCGAGCTCGGCCTGGGACATCTCGAGCGAGAACAGCGCGACGGGCGCGCCGTGGTCGAGCGCCGCGTTTTCGGCGATGTTGCAGACGAGCGCGCTCTTGCCCATCGCGGGGCGCGCGGCGATGATGATCAGGTTGCCGGCCTGGAAGCCGCCGGTGATCTCGTCGAGGTCTTTGAAGCCGGACGGCGTCCCGGTGAGCGTCGTTTTGGTGCGCGTCAGCGCCTCGATGCGGTCGATCTGCTCGGCGAGCACGTCCTCGATGCGGCGGAAGTCCTGGCGCCGGTCGCCGCGCGCGACTTCGAGCATCGCGCGCTCGGCCTGCTCGACGAGCTCGCGCGGCTCGCCGGCGTGGGTGAGGACGCTCTCCTGGATCTCGTAGGCACGGGCGAGCAGGCGGCGCAGCAGCGCGCGCTCGCGCACGATCCGTGCGTAGCTGCGGGCGTGGCCCGCGGCGGGCACGATGCCCGTCAGCTCGTCGACTGCGGCGGCGCCTCCGATCTGCTCGAGCGCGCCGCTGCGTTGCAGGTGCTGCGTGACGGTGACGACGTCGACGGGCTCGTTTTCCTCGTAGAGCGCGAGCATCGCGGCGTAGATGACGCCGTGACGCTCGCGATAGAAGTCCTCGGCCTGCAGGCCCTCCTCGATCACGAGCGCGTAGAGCGCGCGGTCCGAGAGGAGGATCGCGCCGAGCACCGACTGCTCGGCCTCGATCGAGTGCGGCGGCGAGACGCCACCGTTGGGGGCGCCGGCGGCTGCCCTGTAGGCGGTCACGGCCATGGCTGCGCCGAGTCTAGGAAGCGGCGGCTGGCCGCCGCGCGGGGCTCTCCGCAATCAACGGGAAATCGGTTGGCCACGCCGCGGATCGTGGCAGCCGCCCGTGACGGCGTGCGCCGGCGCTTGCAGCCCGGTCAGCTCTTCGCGACGACCATCGTCTTGACGGTCGCCGTCACGCCGTCGACGACATCGACGACCACCATGTACGTGCCGACGTTCTTGATCGGCTCGTCGAGATGCACGTTCTTGCGGTCGACGCGCAGCCCGCGTGCCTCGCGGATCGCCGCCGCGATGTCCTGCGGCCCGACGGAGCCGAACAGGCGCCCGTCGGCACCGGCCTCCTGGGCGATCGTGAGGACCGTGCGCCCGAGCAGCTGCGCGTTCTCCTGCGCGCGCGACTCTGCTTCGCGCTGTTCGCGTTCGGCGCTCTGCTGTTTGCGGCGGATCTCCTCGACCGCGCCGGCCGTCGCGGGCGCCGCGAGCTTGCGCGGCAGCAGGTAGTTGCGCAGGTAGCCCTTCGACACGTCGACGACGGCGCCCTTCTCGCCGAGCGCGTCGACGTCCTCGAGCAGGATCGCCTCGGGCATCAGTCGCGTTCGCGCGAACCGCGTTCGCGCCGCCCGCCGCCGTCCTCGCGGCCACCCTCGTTGACGTAGGGCAGCAGCGCGAGCTCGCGTGCGCGCTTGACGGCGCGCGCGATCTGCACCTGGTGGCGCCGGCAGGCGCCCGTGATGCGGCGCGAGCGGATCTTGCCCTTCTCGGAGACGAAGCGCCGCAGCGACGTGATGTCCTTGTAGTCGACCTGCTCGACCTTGTCGCGGCAGAACGGGCACGACTTGCGCCGCCCCGATCCCGCGCCCGCCTTGCGGTCGCGCCTGCGGGCCGGCTTTGCGCGGCCGCGCCCTGCCATCAGGCGGTCCTTCCGTGGTCTGCGTTGTACGTCGCTGCGTGCACTGCGTCTGTACCTCTTCCTAGAAGGGGATGTCGTCCTCGCCGGTTGAGCCGGCTGCCGGCGCGGGCGCGTAGTCGCCCTCGTCGACGGCTGTCTCGCCTCCGGCCGGGCCCCGCGCCGCGAACCCCCCGGAGGAGTCGTCGCGCGAGCCCAGGAACTGCACCGAGTCCGCAATGATATCGACTGCCTGCCGTTTCTGGCCGTCCTGCGTTTCCCACTCGCGCCACTCCAGGCGGCCGTCGATCGCGACGGGCCTGCCCTTGCTGAGGTAGCGCGCGGCGTTCTCGCCCTGCGCGCCCCAAACGGTGACGTCGAAGTAGTTCGGCTTGTCCTCCCACTCCCCGCCGGGGCCCTTGCGCCGGGTGTTGCACGCCACACGGAGCTTGCACACCGACGTGCCGCTCGGCAGCGATCGAAGCTCGGGGTCGGCTGTGAGGTTGCCGGTCAGCACGACGCGGTTGATGTTGGTCGCCGCCAAGGTCGCTCCTTTCCCTATTTGCCTTGACCGCGCGAGTCTAGAGGCCTACCGCGCCGGGACGCGCGCGCCCTGGCGCGCCGAGGCCGCTACTTGCGCCGGCCGCGCGGTGCCGGTGTGGTGTGGAACACGTCGTCCCAGTACGGCGCGCTGATGCCGAAGCCGCGCTCGTGGTCCTGGAAGTGATGGCGCATGTGGCGCTCGCGCAGCGCGCGCCCGACGCGCCCGCGGGGACGGAAGTGGTGCAGGTAGTAGTGGAGCATGTCGTAGACGAGGTAGCCCACGAAGAAGCCCGCCGCGACGGACGGCGCGTACTCTTCGCCGATCACTAGCAACATCAGGCCGAACACGAGCACGGCGAGCGGCACGCTCGCGCCGGGCGGCATCACCAGGCGCATCGGGTCGTTCGGGTGGTCGTGGTGTACGCCGTGGATGATCCAGTGGAAGCGCGCGCCGATCGCGTTGTCCGGTTCCCAGTGGAAGACGACGCGGTGCAGCCAATACTCGAACAGCGTCCATATGGCGTAGCCGCCGAGGCCGAGCGCGAGCGAGACGCCGACGCCGACCTTCTGCAGTCCCCAGTACTCGAGCGCGGCGATCAACGGCACGAAGATGAGGAGCGGCACGGCGGGGTGCACGCGCGAGAGGCTGTCGAGCGCGCGCGACTGGAACATCGGCGGTGACGCGCGCAGCACGTCGGTGCGGCGTCGAGCGCGGGTCCCGCGTACCTCCGGTGCGCTGGAGCTGCTCACGGCGCGATCTTAGCGACCGATTTCGGCGCGCCTAAGCGGCGCGCCGCTCAGGCGCCGGCCGGTTCCTCGGCGGTCTGCGGGGTGCTCTCGTCGGGCGCGGCGGCAGCGGGCGTCTCGGCCCGCTCGCGGTCCACCGGCGCGGCGTCCGCGGCGGGCGTCCCGGGCTGCTCGCGCTCCACCGGCGCGGCGGCCATCGCCGGCGCCTCGGGCACGCCGGGGCGAAGCTTGATGATGCGGTAGCGCAACACGCCGTCGGTGATCCGCAGCGTGCGCCCGAGCTGCTCGAGCAGGGCGGCGCTGCCGGCGTGGAACTGCACAAGGTGGTACTCGGCGCTCTTGTGTTTCTCGATCGGGTACGCGAGCTGGCGCTCGCCCCACGAGTCGGCGCGCACCACCTCGCCGTCGCCGTCGATCGCGGTGCGGGCGTCGGCGACGATCTTGGCGCGCGCGGCATCCGGCGCCTGCGGGTCGAGCAGCAGCACGAGGTCGTAGAGGGGGTTCCCTGTCGTCACGGCCGTGAAGGGTAGCGGCTTCGCGCCGGCCGCCCGCGTCCTAGCGGGACGCAGCCTTGGCGCGGATGTCGGCGAGCTGATCGTCGATCCAGTCGCCGGGGTCACGCGAGGTGATGATGTCGACGAGACCACGCAACCGTTCGCGGCGCTCGCCCTCGCCCATCGTCAGGGCGGCGTGGATCGAGTCCGCGAGCTCCTGGATGTCGAACGGGTTGACGGAGAGCGCGAAGTCGCCGAGCTCCTCGTGGGCGCCCGTGTTCTCGGAGAGAATCGAGACGCCGTTGCGCTCGTTGACGATCGGACCCTCCTTCGCGACGAGGTTCATGCCGTCGAACATGGCGTTCACGAGCAGCACGTCGTAGTGGCGGTACGCCGCCATCGCCTCGTCCAGGTCGTCACGCAGCTTGAGCTGGATCGGCATCCAGTCGGGCGTGCCGTGGCGGTGGTTCACGACCGCGACGAGCGCCTCGATCCGCTCGAGATACTCCGCGTACTGCGGAATGTCGGTCCGCGAGGGCATCAGCTGCGCGATGAACGTGACGCGCTCGACGAACTCGGGGTGTTGCTCCAGGAACACGTCGAACGCGGAGAAGCCGCGCAGCACGTTCTTGGAGAGGTCCGCGCGGTCGACACGAAGGATGAGGTTCTCGCGCCGGCGCTCCAGCAGCTCGCGCTCGAACTCGCGCACGCGCGGCCCGTCGGCGATGCGACGCGCGGCACGGTGGTCGATCGGCAGCGGGTAGGCGCGGATCCAGACCTCGCGGTCCTCGAAGTTCACGATGCCGCGCTCGAAGTCGACCTCGAGCGAGAGCAGGTCGCGGCAGCACTGGAGGAAGTTGTGGCGGTATGAGCGCGTGTGAAAACCGATGATGTCGTTCGCGAGGAGCCCCGCGAACAGAGCATCACGGATCGCCGTCGGCAGGACGCGCCAGGCGTCGGGCTGCGTCCACGGGATGTGGATGAAGTGGTGCAGAAAGACGTCGGGGCGCCGCGCGCGGACGAGCGCCGGGAGCGTGTAGAGGTGGTAGTCGTGGACCATGACGACGGGCTCCTGCGCGCCGTCGATCTGCTCGACGACGGCTTCTGCGAGGTCGCGGTTGACGGCCTCGTAGCCCCGTTCGAACGCTTCGACCTCGTGGCGGGTGATGTCCGGCGCGTTCGACAGGTCCCACAGGTAGTGCTGGATGAACCACAGCATCGGGTTCGCGAAGATGTTGTAGAAGAGGTCGTAGGCGACGTCGTCGCTGACGACGAGCCGGACCTCGTACTCGCTGCCGTCCGGTCGTGTCACGGCGAACGCGCGGCCGCCGTTGCGCCGCGAGACCTCGGCGTCCTCGGCGGTCATCGCGGAGGCGATCCAGATCGCTTCGCGGTAGGACGCGAGGCCCGTCAGCGCCGTGACAAGGCCACCGGTGCCGCGCTGCACCTCGCCTTCGGGCAGGAACGTGACCGGCCCGCGGTTGCTCACCAGCACGAGCGGGGCTCGCTGTGCCGGCGATGAGCTCATCGCCCGTCGAGCTCCGTGAGGATGCGCAAGTAGTCGCGCAAAAGGCGTGGCGTGAGGAAGTGGGTGCGCACGTGCTCCTTGCCACGCCGGCCGAGTGCGCGGCCGAGCTCGGGGTCGCCGAGCAGCTCCAAGCAGCGTTCGCCGCACTGCTTGGCGCTGGAGACCAGGAAGCCCGTGACGCCGTCCTGCACCTGCAGCGGGATGCCGCCGACGTCGCCGCCGATGAAGGGCCGCGCCTTCCAGATCGCCTCCGACACCGTGAGGCCGAAGCCCTCGCGCGTGGACTTCTGGATCAGCAGGTCAGAGTGCGACTGGAAGGCGTTGACCTCGATCGCGCCGACGTTGTTGAAGTTGTTGAGGATGTGGATGTCGGCGTCGCCGTCGGCGCGCTCGACGGTGGTGTTGAAGTAGTCCCAGCCCTCGGGGTCGTCGCTCGCCATCGAGCCGACGAGCGCGAGCTGCACGTCCTCGCGCTCGCGCTTGACAAGTTCGTAGGCTTCGATCACGCCGAGCGGGTCCTTCCACGGGTCAAAGCGCGAGACCTGGCAGAGGAGCGGCCGGTCGACGTCGATGCCGAATTGGGTGAGCACGTAGGCGCTGTCTTCCGGGGAGAGCGCCATGTTCTTCGGCGCGAGCGGGTCGATCGCGGGCGGCACGACGTTGACGTGGCCGTTCAGGCCGCGCGGCACGTACGACTCCATGTGGAACATCGTCTCCGGGTAGTCCGCGAGGTAGGGCAGCAGGCGCTCGAGCGTGACGGGGTTGGGCGTCGAGAGGTCGATGTGGCAGCGCCACACCCAGCCGGCCGCCTTCTCCGGCGCGAGCGTGTGCAGCGCCGCGGGCTGCGGGTCGTGCACGATGCACGCGTCCCATCCGTCGCTGAGCTCCTCGGCGTTGATCTGCGCGTAGCGAAGCCAGGTCGCCCACTCCTCCTCCGTCAGGTCGTGCGGGGCGCCCTGGAGCGCGTTGTGCATCAGCTTCGTCGCGTTGAAGAACTCTTCGCGGCCGTAGATCACGTGCCACTCGCACTCCAGGCCCACGTCGCGCATCAGCGGCACCAGCGTGTAGAGGATCTCGGAGACGCCGCCGCCGAACGCGGTCGCCGAAACGTGCAGTACACGGCGTCCCTCCAGCGGCGCCGCGAGGTCGCGGATCTCTGAGATCAGCTCCGTACCGCAGATGTGCGAGTAGTCGGCTATCGACTTGCTGCCTACGGCGACGGGCTGGAGCACGCGCCGTGACGATAGCCGACGGCAGGGCGTCCGGCGGCCACCGCCGCGGGTGGCGCGCGCACTCCGATTATCTTGGGCTTTGATGGTCAACGGACGCCTGTACCGCGCCTCGTTCCTGCCTTTCGTGCTCGCCCTGTTCGTCGCGGCGTTCTCGCTCGGCAAGGAGCCCGCGCCCGCCACCTCCCAGCTCGCACCCAACGCGTTCGAAGGGACGCGCGCGACTGCGGAACTGCCTCGCCTCGAGCGGCTGTTCCCGGCGCGCCGACCCGGCAGCCCCGGCGACAACGACCTCGCCGCGTACGTCGCGCGGACGCTGCGCTCGCTCGGCCGCGCGGCGAACGGCGGCTTCACGGTGCGGGCGGTCAGCACGATCGGGCAGACGATCGAAGGCGAAAGGCGCCTGGAGACCGTGATCGCCGAACGACCGGGCTCGACGGGCCTCGCGCCGATCGTCATCGTCGCGCACCGCGACGCGGCCGAGCGGGGCTCGGAGGCCGAACTCTCCGGCACCGTGGCGCTGATCGAACTGGGGCGTGTCTTCGCGGCGCGCCAGACGCGCCGCGCGATCATCCTCGTGTCGACGAGTGGCGGCAGCGGCGGGAACGCGGGCGCCCGCTCGCTCGCGTCGCTCCTCGGGACGCAGCCCGACGCGGCGCTCGTCCTCGGCGACGTCGCCGGCACCCGCGCCCGCCAGCCGATCGTGCTCAGCTTCGGCGAAGGGGCCCAGTCCGCGCCGCTCGTCCTGCAACGGACGGTCACGGCCGCGATCGAACGCGGCGTCTCGGTCGCCGTGGGCCGCGCATCGACCGTCTCGCAGCTCGCCCACCTCGTCTTCCCGTTCGCGGCGGCCGAAGCGGCGCCCCTGAACGGCAGCGGGATCGGCGCGGTCCAGTTGCAGGTGTCGGGCGAATCGGGCCCCGCGGCGAACACGCCTGTCAGCGGCGAACGGCTCACGGCGTTCGGCCGCGCCGCGCTCGAAGCCGTCGATGCGCTCGACGGCGCCGGCGAACTCGAGGAAGGGCAACGCGCCGCCGTCGTGCTGACGCCGCACGTACTGCCCGGCTGGGCTATCGCGCTCGTGCTGTACACGCTGTTGCTGCCGGCTGCCGTCGCGATCGTCGACGCGGCCGCGCGCTCGCGCCGCCGCCGGCTCCCGCTCGCGCGCACGGTCGCCTGGGCGCTTTCGTGCGCGGCGCCGTTCTTCGCCGCGGCGCTTTTCGTCGTGTTGCTCGCGGCCCTCGGCGTGATGGGGCCGACGCCCCCCGGCGCGATCCTGCCGCGCGCGATTCCGCTCACCGGGAGCGCGCTGGGGGCGCTCCTCGCGACCGTCCTCGTGTTCGTGCTCGCGTGGCTCGGCTGGCTTGCGCTGCTTCGCCGTGTCGGCCTTTCGCGGCTGCCCGACGTCGAGGTGGGCGGCGTGGCGGTGATGAGCGTTCTGCTCGTGGCCGCCGCCGCTTCGATCCCGTTCGCGCCGTACACGCTGCTGCTCGCTCTCCCGGCGCTCCATCTGTGGCTGCTGCTCGCCGACCCCGATCTTCGCCCGCCGCGTTTCGCCGGCATGCTGCTCGTGGCCGCGGGCCTTGCGGCGCTCGCCGCGCTGGTCGTCTTCTACGCCGTGCACTACGGCTACGACTTGCCGCAGCTCGCGTGGAGCGCGATGAACCTCGTCGCCTCCGGCCAGGTCACGGTGGCGGGCGCGCTTCTGTGGAGTGCCGGCCTCGGCTGCGCGGCGGGCGCGGCGCTCCTCGTGATGGCGCCGGAAAGCACGCCGGAGCGCGGCGACGGCGAGCGGAAGATCTCGATCAGGGGGCCAGTCGGATACGCCGGCCCGGGTTCGCTCGGCGGTACGGAGTCCGCGTTGCGCCGTTAGACGCGGTGCTCGTAGCCGCGCGCGGCGACGAGCGTCCCGTCGCGGGCGGCGAGGTCCGCGCCGCCGTCGCCGGCGCGGACCTCGCCGATCCACGTGACCTCCGGGCCGCCCGCGTCGGCGGCGGCGCCGGCGACGGCGTCGGCGTCCGCCGCGGCGGCGCAGATGCACAGCTCGAACTCCTCGCCCGACTCGGCGGCGAGCAGCGCTCCGTCGCGGCCGAGCGCGGCGGCGGCGTCCGCGGCCGCGGGCAGCAGCGGCAGTCGCTCGAGTTCGATGCGCAGGCGCACGCCCGAGGCGCGGCCGAGCAGCGAGGCGTCGGCCGCGAGGCCGTCCGACACGTCGATCATGGCGTGGGCCCCGGCGGCGGCGACGGCGGCCCCGGCGGCAAGGCGCGGCTCCGGGCGGCGCAGGCGCGCGAGCAGCTCGGGGCCGGGCTCGCGGCCAGCGGCGAGGAGCTCCAGCGCTCCGGCCGGGCCGCCGAGGCGGCCGGTGACGCCGACGATGTCGCCGGCCCTCGCGCCGGCGCGCGTGACGGGTGAGACCTCGCGCGAGCTCCAGCCGACGGCGGTGACGCAGACCGTGAGCGCCGGCGCGGCGACGATGTCGCCGCCCGCGATCGTGACGCCGCAGCGGCGCGCGAGCTCACCCGCGCCGTCGACGAGTTCGAGCACCTCGTCATCGGTCACGCGCGCGGGCAGCCCCAGCGCGATGTACGCCTCGCCGGCGCGTGAACCCATCGCGGCGATATCCGACAGCGCCGCGGCGAGCGCCCTGTGGCCGACGTCGGCGGGGCTCGCCCAGCCCGGCGCCAGCTCGAAGTGGACGCCCTCGACCATCATGTCGACGGAAGTGACGGCGAGCGCGTCGGCCGCGACGACGGCGGCGTCGTCGCCGCTCGGCACGAGCGGCGGCCGGCGGGCGAGCGTCGTGTCGGCGAGCTTCGCCCTGACTGCCTGGATCAGGGAGTGCTCGGTGATTCTCAGCGGTGCCGGTAGACGATCCGCGCGCGGTCCAGGTCGTACGGCGAGAGCTCGCAGCGCACGCGGTCACCGGGCAGGATGCGGATCCTGAAACGCCGCATCTTGCCGGCGACGTGGCCGAGCACGATGTGGTCATTGTCGAGCTTCACGCGGAACATCGCGTTCGGGAGGGCCTCGATGACCTCGCCCTCGAATTCGACCTTGTCCTCCTTGGCCAACCCTTTTCCTATCCGGGCCCGGCGGGCCCATCGTGCTTGCCTGGCTTCCCCACCGTACCAGCGCGGCAGCGCGCAGCGCCGGCGTGGCGCGGCGTCAGCCGGTCGGCGTTACGCCTCCCGTCGGCGCGTTCGGGCTCGGCGCGGGCGCCTTGGCGGGCGCCGGCGCGGGGGCGTGTTTGGCGGCGGGCGGGTGTTTCGCGGGCGCTCTCGACGCGAGTTCTTCGCTTCGCTGGCGGCTTCGCAGCTGGCTGTCCTGGAGCTCGTATTTGCCGTAGAAGGGGTGGTATTCGATCGGTTCGGTCGGCTGCGGGAACTGCTCGCATTCCTGGCCTTCGACGACGGCTTCCATGTACGTTTTCCAGATCTCGGCCGGCAGCGCGCCGCCCTGCTGCGGTTCGCCTTGCACGTCGGTCATGGGCACGCGCGAGTTGGGGTAGCCCATCCACACCGACGTCGCGTAGTTCGGCATGTACCCGTCGAGCCAGGCGTCCACCAGTTCGGTTGTCGTGCCGGTCTTGGCGGCCGTGTAGCAGCGGATCGCCGAGCGCACCGCGGTCCCCCCGAGCACGTTGTCGTGGAGGATTTCGGTCTCCACGGAGGTGACGCCGTCCGTGAGCACCTTCGTGCGGTGCGGCGTGCCCCAGTTCGCGTCGACGCGCCCGTCGGGGAACACGACCTTCGTGATCGCGATCGGTTCGTTGCGCCAGCCGCCGTCCGCGAGCGTCGCGTAGACGTCGGCCATTTCGAGCGGCGTGACGCCGTATTCGAGTCCGCCGAGGGCTTCCGCCGCGTAGCTTTTCAGGTGCACCTTGACGCCCATCGCGTACGCGGTCTGCGTGACCGATTCCTCGCCCATGTCGGCGGCGAGCTGCGCGTAGACGGTGTTGTCGCTCGTGAGCGTCGCCTGCAGCAGGCTGATCGACCGGTCGAGCGAGGTGCCCTCGAACGTCCTCACTTCGTATTCGGGGTACGCCGGCAGCCAGCCCTTCTGCAGCGTGTGCGAGTAGTAGTACGTGGAGTACGGGTCGATGCCTTTGGAGAGCGCGTCGGCGAGGTCGATGCCCTTGAAGGTCGAGCCGGGCTGGCGGTGACCGTCGGCGGCGAGGTTGAACTGCGACTGCTTGAAGCTCTCGGACTCGGCCATCGCCTCGATGTCGCCGTTGGCGGGGTTGATCGTCACGATCGCCGAGGCGGGGTCGCCGGGTTCGTAGAGCACCTTCGCGATCGCTTCGCGCGCGTCCTTTTGCAGGCGCAGGTTCAGCGTGGTGTAGACCTTCAGGCCGCCGGTGTCGACCGTCGCGGCGCCGTAGCGCTTTTCGAGCAGCCCGCGGACGTATTCGAAGAAGAAGTCTTCGCGGCGCCGGGTGTAGAGGTCGCCGTGGTGCACTTCGAGCGGCGCGCGCTCCGCTGCCTGGGCGCGCGAACTGCTGACGTAGCCCAGTTCGGCCATCTTCGCGAGCACCTCGTTGCGCCGTTCGCGCGCCGCCTTCGGATTCAGGAACGGGTTGTATTCGGAGGGCGCCTGGGGCAGCCCGGCGAGCAGCGCCGCCTGCTGGAGGTCGAGCTTCTTCGGCGTCTTGCCGAAGAAGATCTGCGCCGCCGCCTGGACGCCGACGGCGGTCTGGCCGCCGACGGTGCCGTAGGGAACGCTGTTCAGGTAGCTCGTCAGGATTGCGCTCTTGGAATGGCGTTTCTCGTATTCGAGCGCGAGCTTGGCCTCGATGATCTTCTGGCGGACCGAGTGGTCGTCGCCGCCGAGGTAGAGGTTGCGCATCAGCTGCATCGTGATCGTCGAGCCGCCCTGCAGCGTGCGGCCGCTCGTGATGTCCTTCAGCGCGGCGCGCAGCAGGCCGAGGTAGTCGACGCCCTGGTCCTGGTAGAAGCGCTGGTCCTCGATCGAGACCGTCGCGTTGCGCAGGTCGGCGGGCATTTCCGAGCCCGCGATCGGCGTGCGCAGGATCGACGAGTTGACGAAGCCGAGCGGGGCGCCGTTGGCGGCGAAGAGCTCCGAGCTGCCGCCGCCGAGCTTCGCCTTCAGCGAGCTGAGCGGCGGCGCCGTGGCGGCGACCGCGGCGACGTACGCGGTCCCGCCGATCAGCAGCACGGCGGCCACGACGATGGCGCTGATCACGCCGACCCGGAGCATGCCGCCCGCGCCGCGGCGTTGCCGCCTTCTCTTGCGCGCGCGTCGTGACATGAGCGTCTGAGCGAGGGTACCGCGGGGCCGCCTTGCGTCCTGCGGCTGCGCGCCCGGAGCGCAATAGGCTGGGCGGTGAGCGATGGACGTCGAGCGCCACGAGACGGAGCCCGCGGAGAGCTCCGCGGCGAACGGCAGGAGCGGGCTGCGGCTTCCCGTGCGCCGTACGGCCGCGGGAAGCGCGGCGCAGCCCGAATCGGACCCGGACCGTTCGCCGGAGGTGCCGTGGCGACCGTGGACGGCGCCGCTCGCGCTGCTCGTCGCTTTCCTGTTCGCCGCCGTCGGGAGCCTGATCGTCGACATTCCCGCGGCGCTCTTCGGCGTGAAGATCAAAGGCGAAAAACTGCCCCCCGGCATCAGCCTCGCGGACACGTTCGTGCAGGACGCCGCGTTCGTTCTCGCGGCCGTGATGGTTGCCTACTGGTTCACGGGCTGGGTGCGCTCGTGGCAGTTCGGCCTGCGCCGGCCGGGCCAGGGCTGGCGCACCGCGACGCTCCGCACGCTGCTCGTGCTCGCGGCGTTCCTGATCCTGAGCGTCGCGTTTGAGTCCGCGGTGAACGCGCCGAAGGAGAAACTGCTCGAAGAGCTCGGCGCCGGCGAAGGGACCGCGATGCTTGTCCTGACGGCGCTGCTGACGTGCGCGATCGCGCCGATCTGCGAGGAGTTCCTCTTCCGCGGCTACATCTTCTCGGCGCTGCGCAACTGGCGCGGCACGGGCGTCGCCGCGGTCCTCACCGGGCTGCTGTTCGGTGGCGTGCACGCGGGTTCGGCGCCCGCGGTCGACCTCGTGCCGCTAGCGATCCTCGGCGTCGCGCTCTGCCTGCTTTACCGCTGGACGGGCTCGCTTTACCCCGGGATCGCGGTCCACTCGCTGAACAACTCGATCGCGTTCGCGGGCCTGGAGGGCTGGTCGTGGCAGCTGCCGGTGCTCGCCGTCGGCGCGCTCGCGACGATCGCGGCCATCGATCTTGGCCTGCGCCGTGCCGGAATCATCGAAGGCGGGCGGCTCCCGCGGGCTGCGGGCCTAACATCCAGCGGATGAGACGCGTCTTCGCCGCTTTCGCGCTCGCCGCCGCGCTCGTGCTCGCCGCCGCGCCGGGCGCCTTCGGCGCCGGCGCGATCCGCGTTCGCGTCGCGCCCTACCGCGTCGGTGGGCGCCCGCCCTTCGTGCAGGTCGGCCACACGCTGTTGTTCCGCGGCTACGTCACGCCGTACGTCGCCGGCCAGCGTGTCCGTGTCGCGGTCGTGCACCAGGGGCGCACGGTGCGCACGGTGCTGGCGAGCGTCGCGCGCAACGGCGGCCGCGGGCGTTTCACGGTGCGCCTCGCGCCGAGCGGCGAAGGTGAGCTCCACGTCGTCGCCACGCACGCCGCGACGGCACAGCAGGCCGCGTTCTCGGTGTCCTCGCGCGGCGTGCAGGTGATCCGCGACGTATCGCCGGGCGCGCGTAGCCAGTCGGTGCGGGTGCTGCAGTGGGAGCTCGCGGCGCTGCACTTCGCGGTCCCCGTGAACGGCGTCTTCGAAGAAGCGACGGGCCGCGCGCTGATCGCGTACCGCAAGGCCATCGGCGCCGCACGCGTGCCGTACGCGGGCCAGCAGGTCCTCGCCGGACTCGCGCGCGGCGCGGGTGCCTTCCGTGTCCGCTACCGCGGCGACGGCCGGCACGTCGAGGCGAACCTCGCGCTGCAGCTGCTCGCCGAGATCGAACCGGGCGGACGCGTGTACCGCGTCTACACGATGAGCTCCGGCAAGCCCTCGACGCCCACCGTGCTCGGCCGCTTCCGCGTGTACCGCAAGGAACCGGGCGTCAACAGCGAGGGGATGGTCGACTCGAACTACTTCTACACGGGCTACGCGATCCACGGCTACCCCGAAGTGCCCACGTACGCCGCGAGCCACGGCTGCCTGCGCGTCCCGATCCCCGACGCGCCCGCGATCTGGAACTGGGTCCGTATCGGCACCCGCGTCGACGTGTACTACTAGCGCCCGTCGCTAGGCTTGCGCGCGATGAACGACGACCTGGAGCGCGCCCGCGCGGCGCTGGTGCACGAGCTGCGCGAGCACGCGCTCGTGATCGGGCGCGTGACGCTTACGAGCGGCGCCGAGGTCGACTACTACGTCGACAGCAAGCGCGCGACGTTGCGCCCCGCGGGGTTCGCCGCGCTCGCCCGGCTCGTCGCGGCGCACGCCGAGGCGCTCGGCGCGACGGCCGTCGGTGGCATGTCGATGGGCGCCGATCCGGTCGCCTGCGCCGCGCTCGCCGGCGGCGCGAACGTGAAGGCGTTCTTCGTCCGCAAGGACGTCAAGGCGCACGGGCTGCAGCGCCGCGTGGAGGGCCCCTTCCTCTCAGATGAAGACCGCTGCCTGGTCGTCGAGGACGTCGTCACGACCGGCGGCTCGACCGTCGCGGCGATCGAGGCGCTGAAGGACGAGGGCCGCGAGATCTGCGGCGTGCTGAGCGTGCTCGACCGCCTCGCCGGCGGCGGCGAGGCGATCGAGCGGGCCGCCGGCGCCCCGTTCGCCGCGCTGACCACGATCGACGACATCTACCCGGACCGGACTTCGTGAGCGACGCCGTCGCGGTGCGGCCGGCGACGCGGGGCGACTGTGCCCTCCTCGTCGAGATGATGCGCGAGCTGGCGGAGTTCGAGCAGCTGCTCGACATCTTCCAGACGACCGAGCAGCGGCTCGACGACGCTCTCTTCGGTGAGCGGCCGTGCGCCGAGGCGCTGATCGGCGAGGTGCACGGTGCCGCGGCCGGGTACGCGGTCTTCTTCACCACGTTCTCGACGTTCGTGGCGCAGCCCGGCATCTGGCTCGAGGACGTCTACGTGCGCCCGGATCACCGTCGCGCGGGCGTCGCCACCGCGCTGCTGTCGGCGGTCGCGGCGCGCGTGCTCGAGCGGGGCGAGGGCCGCCTGGAATTCTCGGCGCTCGACTGGAACGAGCGGGCCCTGGACTTCTACGACGGCCTCGGCGCCGAGGTTCTCGGCGACTGGCTCATGCTGCGGATGACCGGCGAGCCGCTGCGGCGCCTGGCCGCCGGCGCGAGCGCGTAGCCTTCGGTTCACGCGCCCTCGTAGTCCAATGGATAAGACGGCCGCCTCCTAAGCGGCAAATCCAGGTTCGATTCCTGGCGGGGGCACTCGGTCAGCGCGGGTGCCTTCAGGTCACGCTCGTGCGGCACTGCGGTAGCGGGGTTCCGGCGCCAGCACCGTGGTGTTGGAGAGCGCGAAGAGCGCGCACCCCGGTGATGTCTCGCCGCTTACCGCGAGCGCGAAGCTCGCGGCGCATGCCCCGCGCCGCCCTGGCGTTGCGGGGCGGCGCGGGAGCGGGGGGCCCGGGTTAGAGCGCTTCGAGGAACGGGATCAGGTGCGAGATCAGTTCGTTGTTCGGGTAGGCGCCGTTCGGGTCGTTGTGCGCGTACGTGTCCTCGACGTTCACTGTCGTGACGTTTTCGGGCGGGATTTCCGACTGGGCAGCGAGTTCTTCGACGAAGTTCAGCGTGGTGAAGGCGCCGCCGAAGTGTTTGTCCAGTTCGGAGTTGATCGCCAGGAAGTGAAGCGACTTGGGCAGCTCGTGCCCGTAGATCGCGTGCTCGCCGAGGACTTCCTGCGCCGGGTTGTTGTTGCCGTTCGCGATCGCCCCGGTGTCGAGCGTGAGGCGCGCGGGGAAGTACCACTCGCTGCCGTCGGCGCCCTTCACGCCTGTGCCGGAGAGCATTTCGGTGTAGCGCGGCAGCGGTGTGATCGCGCCGGCGCCGTTCCACACCCACGGCGAGCTCGGTGTCGCGCCTTCCTCGATGCCGGTGCCGACGTGGGCCTGGGCCGCGAGCAGCGATTCCGGCGAGGTCGGCGGATTGACGCTGTAACCGAAGCCGGCTTCGTTGTCGGGCGTGACGAGTTCGCCTTCGGAGTTGCGTGTTTTCAGTTCGGGCGGCAGGAACGAGAATTTCGACAGCAGCGACGTCTGCGTCGGCTGTTCGTGCGCGAGGGTCGAGCCGACCATCGAGAAGAGCCCGAGGTCCGGGGCGGGGATCCCGCCGAAAGCGAGCCACGGTTCGACGCCGAGTTTGGCGAGCCCCTGTTCCGCTTCGGTGGCGCTGATCGGCACCGGCGAGCTCGCGCCGTCGTCGAACAGCAGTCCCGAGAGTCCTTCTGCGCCGGGGTGCCCGCCGAAGTCCCACGTGGCGTACGCGGTGACGACGGCGCCGCCGAGCGAGTGGCCGCCAAGGACGACTTTGCCGCCGAGCGCTTTGGCGTCTTCGACCACTACGTGCAGGTCCTGCACGGCCGTGTTCAGGCCCCATTCGCGCGCGCCGTCGTGCAGCGCGCGGACCAGCGTCACGGGCTGGAAGTGCGCTTCTTCGCTCGGTTCGTCGAGGTAGCCGAGGTAGTAGTGGAAGAACTGCTGGGCGCTGACGCGTCCTTCCTTGAACTTGTTCAGCATGCCCTGCCTCTCGAGCAGGTTCTCGCGCCGTTCGACGGACCAGACCTGCCATTCGGGGTCGCGTTCGGTGACGGTCTTGGCGAAGGGGATGAAGTACGCGCCGCCGGCGGAGGTGCCGGGCTCCATCACCAGGACGTTCTTCGCCGACGGCGAGCCGATCTTGATGATGCCGACCCTGTCCAACCGTTCGGGCGTACCGGGGGCGGCGTAACCGCTCACCCATTCCACGTCCCTTGCCAGGCGCGTGTGGTGCGCTCCGGCAGCAGCCGGTGCGGCGGCCGCGCACGCTCCCACTACGAGCGTCGCAGCGAGCGCACGCCCCTTCATCGAGCGAATCGCCATCGTCTCCTCCTTGACATTTCCGCGCCGTCGCGTCGCGGCGGCCACGTCCCCTTTGACGACACGCGGAAACTACCACCGCGGCGCGGCGCTGTCACCCCTCGTCGTCGTCGGCCCCGCCGCCGTCGTAGAGCGACTCGCGCGCGAGCTCCTTGCCTTTGCCGTCGTAGAGCACGACGTCGAGCAGGTCGCCGCCGAAGTCGTCGGGCGCGAGCAGCGTGAAGCGCTCGGAGACCAGGGGGCACGCGTCGACCGTGAGGCCGCCGAGCTCGCCCGCGACGAACTCGCCGCCGGAGAGCAGCGGCCGTCCCCACACGATCGTCATCTTCGCGCTGCGCCCGCCGACGCCGCGCCAGGAGCCGACGACCTCCTCGCAGATGTCCAGCGACCAGTCCGGGTTGCGCTCGGCGACCTCGTCCGTGTAGTCGACCTGAGCGATGAAATCCGTCGGCTCGCGGTCCTCTCCCGCCGGGCGGTAGCGGACGTAGCCGAAGAGCTCGTAGTCGCCGTCCGTGCGGCACGTCGCCGGCACGTAGCTGTAGCCGTGCCAGCTGCGGTCCGGGTACCACGCGACCTCGCCGATCGCGCCGAGCTCCTCCTCGCTCTCCATCTCGAGCGCCGCCTCCAGGAAGACCGCCGCCAGACGCTCCGCCCAGCGACCGTAGGGAAGCTCCTCCTGCGGCGGTTCGGCCGCGAAACGGGGCACGTACCTGGGCTGCTCGGCCATCGCCGGAGCCTATCCGCTCGCCGTCGCGCTCACGCCTCGCGCAGCGCCGCCGCGGCGTCCTCGGGCGCGACGATGTTCACGTTCACATCGGTCGATAGCTCGAGCCCGGCGAGGTGCGTCAGCCGCGGCAGGATCTCGATCCGCCAGCAGAAGTGCTCGGCCCCCTCGGGCGCGGTTCGCACGTACATGTTGAGCGGCGGCGTCGTGTCGTAGACGCGCGCGAGGCGCCGCAGCGCATCGTGGAGCAGCCGCGCGCCCGTCGCGCCGGGAGCCTCGAAGGCGGGCCGCGCGACGCGCGGCAGCAGCGTCATCTGGAACGGCAGCCGCGACGCCCACGGCGCGAGCAGCACGGCCTCCTCGTCGATGGCGATGACGCGCTCGTTGCGGCGCACCTCCTCGGCGAGCATGTCGGCGGCGAGGTCGCGGCCCATCGTGCGCGTCCAGTATGCGGCGGCGCGCTCGCGCTCGCGCGCGAGCGCCGCGGGGACGAAGTCGAGCGCGTACAGCTGCGCGTGCGTGTGCGGGAGTGATGCGCCGGCCTCGCGCCGCTCGTTGACGATCAGCTGCACGCAGCGCCTGCCGGCGTGCGCGCGCATCCGCTCGCGCCAGACGTCGACCGCGTCGACGACCTGCCCGACGTCCAGCTCGGCGAGCGAGACGACGGGGTCGGGGGCGTTGACGATCACCTCGTGGGCGCCGGTCGCGGGGAGCTCGAGAAGCAGCTCGGGCATGCCGCGCCCGCCCTCGGCGGGGGCCTCGCGCGGCACGCCGGGCCCGAGCGCCGGATAGAGGTTCGGCACGACGCGCACCCGCCAGCCCGGACTGTCGGGGGCGCTGCCGGCGTCCCGCAGCGCGTAGAGCTCCGGCGGCGTGCGGTCCTCGTTGCCCTCGGCGAAAGGGTCGGTTTCGACGTCGATCGTGTCGGCCGGCGTGCAGGACGGATGCCCGCCGGGCCGGCGCGAGCGCTCGCCCGCGATCAGCGTCCGGTGGCCCGTCAGCGGGTCGATGCGAAGTTCGGGCATCTCAGTCGTCGAGTGCGTAGTGGCGAATGTCGGCTTCGAGCTTCGCGAGCGAGGGGAACGCCCCCTGGCGGATGAACTCGCCGCCCTTGCGGTTGAAGAACACGGTTACCGGCGTGAACGCCGAACCGGTGACCGCGGTCCCCGTCTGGCCCGACGGGTCGTAGTAGCTCGGGAAGGGGAGCGGCACGGTCCGCAGCTGCGCGAGAGGCCCGGACTTCGAGGAGTCGTTGGAGTCGATGCCGACGAACGCGACGCGCTTGCCGAGCGCGAGCGACGCGCGCTGGAAGAGCGGCATGTCCTCTTTGCACGGTTCGCACCAGGACGCCCATTTCGTCACGACGATCGGCTCGCCGTGCAGTTCGTCGAGGCGCCGGCGCACGGTTTCGGGCTTGCCGGGCAGCAGCCTGTCTGCCTGTGCGTGGAGCGCGGCGAGCGCCGGCGGTGAGCCGGCGAGCCGCTCCTGCATCTGCGCGACGGTCAGGCCCGTCGGGCCGAGCGTGCTCGTCTTCTGCCGGCTCGCCTGCACGAGGCCCACGGCGATGAGCGCGGCGAGCGCGAGGACCGCGAAGACGATGAGCAGGCGGCGGACGGGCATCGCGGGCAAAGGGTGCCACACGGAACGACAACGACGGGGGTGGCTGCTATATCCTCAGTTACACGCAGCGGCTGGGTGATGAGGAACCCGGCCGGCGTCTTTGGGACGCCGTGGCAGAGAGGTCGCGCATTTCCCGCGTCGACCGTATCTCTCGAAGCAAGAGCCGCAATGGCCGAACTAAACGAAGCGACCCTCGCGGTTGCGAACCTCCCAACTGACGATGAGCTGAAACGCGCCGAGAAGTTCGTGCGCGAGCGTTTCGTGCACCCCGGCGAGCGGCCGGAGGTGGCGCTCGCCCCCGGCAGCGCGCGGCGCCGCGCCCTCGATCGCGCGCTCGATGAGCTCGCGCGCAAACCGCGCCCGACGCACCCCTCGACGGCCTGGCGGCGCGAGTTCTCGCTGCTCCTCGGGCTCGAGCGGCTGCTCTCGGAGGAGGAGCCGAAGCTCGCGGACGGCACGGTGCTGAGCGCCCACCAGGTCGATGCACTCTCGGGCACGCTCACGGCGCTCCTCGCCGAGGCGCAGCGCGGCGTGGCGATCGACGCGCCCGACCTGCTCGCGGACGCCGACATCCTCGGTGCTGCGAACGCGCACGACGCGGAGCCCGGGACGAACGGAGCCGAGGCGAACGGCGACGCCGGCCTCGAGGACCTGCTCGACGACGAGGAGGAGGAGGACGCCGACGAGGACGACCTCGAGCCGTTCGGCTCGCCGCTTGCCTACGAGGATGCGGCCGAGGCCGATGTGGAGGACTGGGTCGACGAGGGCGACGAGGACGAGCGCGACGTCGGCGAGCAGCCCGAGGACCCGAACGCCGCCAAGCGCTTCTGGTTCGAGCACGCGACCGGCGCCGGCAAGACCGTCGCGGCGCTGGGGTTCGTCGAGGCGTCGCAGACCGGCGGCGTCCTGATCCTCACGCACCGGCGCAACCTCGTCGAACAGTTCCACGGCGAGCTGCGCGACCGCGGCTATGCCAAGCGCATAACGCCCGCCCTGCTGAAGGGGCAGGACGCCGCGAACGGGCCCGTGACGGTCGAGACGTACCAGTGGTTCGTGCGCAACGCGGGCGAGATCTCGAGCGCGTACACGATCGTGATCTGCGACGAGGCGCACACGGCGCTGGGCGAGAAGACGAGCGCCGCGATCCGCGAGTGGACCGGGCCGTTCTTCATCGGCATGACGGCGACGGGCGCGTTGATCGCGCGCCATGTCACGGATCTCTTCCCGACGCAGACGTCGCGCTTCGACCTGGCGCAGGCGGCGCGCCGCGGCGTGATCGCGCCGCTGCGTTGCGTGCGCATCTCGCCCGGCGCGGGTGTGCGGACGATCGCGAACGTACCCCTGCGGCGGGGCGAGGTCGACACCGAGTTCGACCAGGAGGAGCTCGCCAAGCTGCTGGACCAGCAGCCCTTCAACCTCGCCGCGGCGAACCTCTACCGGACGCGCTTCAACGGCGTTCCCGGCGTCGTCTACGCGGCCGGCGTGCGTCACGCGTACAACCTCGCGGAAGCGTTCCGCGCCGAAGGCATCAAGGCCCAGGCCGTCTCGGGCGAGACGCCCAAGCGCGAGCTCGCCGAGGTTCTTGCGCGCTACGAGGCGGGCGACGTCGACGTGCTGATCAACGCCCAGCTGCTCGCCGAGGGGTGGAACAGCCCGCGCGCGACGGTGTGCCTGCACCTCGCGCCGACGGCCTCCAAGCGGATCTACCAGCAGCGCGTCGGCCGCGTCACGCGCCGCCACCCGGGCAAGGAGGCGGGCCTCGTCGTCGACTTCGTGCACGAGGCGACAAAGAACGACGACCCCGTCGTGACGCTCCACTCGCTGCTCGACCGCGACGTCTACCGCGGCGGCGCGATCGTCGTCGGGCCCGTGCGCCGCGGCCGCGGACGGCGCATCCGTGTCGACAAACGCGTGCTCCCGGTCTGCGTCGAGGAGGAGCGCCGGTTCGAGGTCTTCGAGCGCGACCTGTGGCGCATCGCCGTCGAGAAGCTCGACCCCGGCGAGCAGCACCTGTGGGCTGCGCTCGCGGGCGCGCGCGTCGCCCCGAACGGCTGGCGCAAGGCCCGCGCGATGCTCCAGTTCGACAAAGAAGGGCAGCTGAAAGGGCGCTTCCTGATCACCGCGGTCGAACGCAACCAGAGCGCGCAGCTGCGCCAGCGCGCCGTCGCGGACATCGCGTCGCTGCGCGACCCCGAGCTCTTCGACCGCGCCGTCGAGCTCGTCGGCACGTGGCCGCGCGAGGAGCGCCGCGAGGCGTCGAAGGTGCTGCTGCGCTCGCTCGCCGACCGGCGCATCGGCAGTCGCGAGCAGGCGACGGCGTGGATCTGGCAGCTCGCCTCGTACACGCGGGAGCTGCACGAGGAGTACGCGGTCGCGCGCTGGCCGGAGACCAAGAGGCTGCTCGGCCTGCTCGTCAACTCCTCCGGCGGCGCCCATGCGCGCAACGCGCGGCGCCTCGTGCAGGCAGCACGCGAGCAGGACCGCCGTCTGACGGCCGCGCTGCTCGCCGCCGCGCTCGCCCACACGCCGGAGGCCGAACAGGCCCTCTACGGCGCGCGCACGCGCGCCGCCCGTAAGCCCCAGGCGCTGGCCCGCGAACTGCTGCGCAACTTCCCCAAGCGCCACGGACGCTCGAAGTCGCGCAAACGCCGCGGCGCCCGTGCGGCCGACGCGAACGGCGCCGGCGCCGGCCGCTCCGAGGCGCTCGCGGTCGAGACCGTCGAGGAGGAGATCGCCGGGAACGGTGCGGACGCGCCGGACGCCGAGCTCGACGGCGACGCGCCCGAGCTCGAGCTGGACGTCGACGACGAGCTCGAGGGCGTCGAGGACTAGCGGCGCAGGTGGACCTCGCCGGCGGCAAGCGCCGTCGAGCCTCCCGCGTCGAGCAGCACCTTCAGGCGCCCCTCGCCGTCGATTCCGTCCGCCGTGCCGCTGCCGCCGTCCCAGGCCACGCTGCGCCCGCAGAGCGCGTCGAGTTCGCGCCACGCGCCGAGCGTGCCCTCGCGATCCTCGGCGATCCGCCGTTCGAGCGCCGCGAGCACGCCCGCGAGCAGCGGCTCGCGCTGCTGCGGCGTGAGCTTCAGCGAGGCCGCCGGGCGCTCTGACGCGGGCCCGATTTCGTCGGGCAGCTCGTCGGTGTCCAGCGCGGCGTTGATGCCGATGCCGAGCACCGCCCAGCCCGCTCCCGGCCGCGCCTCGACGAGGATGCCCGCGAGCTTCGCGAGCCGCCCGTCGGCGAGCTCGAGGACGACGTCGTTCGGCCACTTCACGCGCGCCGGCGCCCCGACGGCGTCGCAGACCGCGACTGCGGCGGCGAGCGGCAAGAGCGGCGGAGGTTCGCGCAGGACGAGCGACATCAGGACCGCGCTGCCCGCGGGCGCGATCCACGTGCGCCCCTGGCGCCCGCGCCCCGCGCTCTGCTCGTCGGCGGTGACGAGGGTGCCGTGCACGGCACCGGCGAGCGCGAGCTCGCGTGCGCGCTCGTTCGTCGAGTCGGTGGCGCGCAGGTGAAGCCGCGGTAGCCCGAGCGGTCCGTTCACGGTGCCGCGCCGGCGTCGGCGAGGATCGCGTCGACGAGGCCGTCGAGATCGTGACGGGCCGCCTCGACGGCGACCTCGACGCCGCTCTCGCGCAGCGTCGCGCTGGTGACCGGTCCGATCGAGACGGCGCGCGTGGACGCGAGGATCGCGGCTCCGCCGGCCGCGGCGAGCAGGTGACGCACGGTGGAGGAGGAGGTGAACGTGACGTAGTCGGCCGCGGCGACGGCCTGCAGCGTCCTGTCGCTCAGCGGCTGCCCGACGGTCTCGTAGAGCGCGAGCTCGTCGACCTGCACGCCGCTGGCGCGCAGCGACGTCGCGAGTACATCGCGTGCCTCGACCGGTCGGGCGATGAGGGCCCGCCGGAACTCGCGCTTCGCGAGCTCGTCGGCGAGCGCGTCCGAGACCGCGCGGGCGGGGACGATGTCGGCCTCGATGCCGTGAGCCGCGAGCGCGCGGGCCGTCGCGGGGCCGACGGCGGCGACCGTGCAGCCGGCGAGCGCGCGCGCGTCGCGACCCCCCTGCGCGATGCGGTGGAAGAGCTGCTCGACCCCGTTCTGGCTGGTCACGCAGACGAGGTCGTAGGGCGCCGGGTCGAGGGGTTCCCCGGGCAGCGGGCGCGTCGCGATGACCGGCGCCTGGACGACGCGCGCGCCGAGGGCCGCGAGGCGACGCGCGAGCTCGCCGCCCTGTGCGCGCGAGCGCGTCACCGCGACGGTGCGGCCGCTGAGGGGCTTGGGGGCGAGCCACGAGAGGCGGTCCGCGAGCGCCGCCACGGCGCCGATCACGGTGACCGACGGTGGGCGCACCACCGCGTCGTCGGTCAGCGCCGCGATCGTCGCGAGCGTGCCGGCGACCGTGCGCTGGCGCGGCAGCGTTCCCGCTTCCACGACCGCGCAGGGTTCGTCCGCGTCCCGGCCGCCCGCGATCAGGGCGTCGGCGATCTGCGCGAGGTTGCGGACGCTCATGTAGAGCACGAGCGTGCCGGGGAACGCGGCGAGCGCCGCCCAGTCGGCGCCCGCCTCGCCGTCGTCGGGGTCCTCGTGGCCGGTGACGAGCGCGACGGCGCTCGCGAGCCCGCGCTGCGTGACGGGGATGCCGGCGTAGGCGGGAGCGGCGATTCCCGCCGTGATGCCGGGGACGACCTCGAACGGCACCCCGGCGCCGCGCAGCGCGATCGCCTCCTCGCCGCCGCGCCCGAAGACGAACGGGTCGCCGCCCTTCAGGCGCACGACCGTGCGGCCCGCCAGGGCGCGCTCGAGCATCACGGCCTCGGTCTGCTCCTGCGGGACCGACGGCCCGCCGGCCTCCTTGCCGACGAACAGCAGCTCGGCGTCCTCGCGCGCGTGGCGCAACGCCTCCTCGGGGATCAGCCGGTCGTAGAGGATCGTGTCGGCGCCTGCGATCAGCTCGACCGCGCGCGCCGTGAGCAGACCCGGGTCGCCGGGGCCCGCGCCGACGAGGTAGACGAACCCCGTTTCGCTCACGCCGCCGCCTCGGCCGCGAGCGCGAGGATCTCGGCGGCGCCGACGGCGTTCATCCGCTCCGCGAGAGCGGCGCCCGTGGCGTCCGGCCGCGTGGCGTCGCCCGCGAGCTCGTCGAGGACCCAGCGCGAGCCGTCCGGCAGCCCCGCCCAGGCGCGCAGCGCGAGCCGGTCGCCGTCGAGCGCCGCGTGGGCGCCGAGCGGGCTCGTGCAGTCGGCCCGCAGGGCGGCTGCCAGCGCGCGCTCCGCGCGCAGCGCGGCGAGCGCGTCGCTGGAGCCGGCCGTCGCGGCCGCCGCTTCGGCGTCGTTGTCGCCCGCGCGGCCCTCGAGCGCGATCGTGCCCTGTCCGGGGGCCGGCACGAAGCGCGCGGGGTCCAGCGCGGCGCCGATGTCCCGCGCGCGGCCGAGGCGCTCCAGTCCGGCGCGCGCGAGCACGATCGCGGCGAGGCCGCCCTCGCCGTCAGCGAGGCGCGCGAGACGGGTGTCGACGTTGCCGCCGATGGGCCGCACGTCCAGGTCGGCGCGCGCGGCGCGCAGCTGCGCGGCACGCCGCAGGCTCGCCGTGCCCACGCGCGCGCCCGGCGGCAGCTCCGCGAGCGACGCGGCGCCGCAGAGCACGTCTTCGGCGGGCGCGCGCGGGAGCGCTGCGAGCAGCGCGAGCCCGGCCGCCGGCGTCGCCGGCACGTCCTTGGCGGAGTGCACCGCGAGGTCGATGCGCTGCTCCGCCAGCGCCTGCTCGATCGTGTCGACCCAGCGCGCCTTGTCGCCGGCGGCGCCCTCGTCGCCGCTGGTGCGCAGCACGACGATCTCGCAGTCGCCGATCGCGTCGGCGACGAGCTGGGCCTGCGCGAGGGCCAGCGCGCTGCCGCGCGTGCCGAGCCTCATCGAGGGCCGGGCTGGCTGGAGCGGCGGTCCTCTAGGTCGTGTACCTCGGCCAGCGCAGACTCCTTGCGCTCGGGTGCCTGCTCGTCCTCGAGCCCGAAGAGATCGCGCACGAGCTCCAGCATCGCGTGGCCGCGCTCGTCGCCGAGGTCGCGCAGCCGCTGCGTCGGTTCGTGCAAGAGGCGCCCCACGACGGTCCGCGCGAGCAGTTCGACGCGGCGCCGGTCGGCGGGCTCGAGCGCCTCCCAGCGGCCTTCGTTCTCGGTCAGCACCTGCTCGGCGACCTGCTCGCCGTGGCGGCGCAGGGCGGCGATCGTCGGCAGCGCGTCGAGCTGGCCGAGCCAGACCGCGAAGCGCGCGATCTCCTCTTCGACGATCTGCATCGCGCGCGGCATCTCCTCCTCGCGCGAGCTGAGGTTACGTGCGACGACCCCCTGCAGGTCGTCGATGTCGTAGAGCGTCACACCCTCGATCTCGCCGCAGCCGGCCTCCACGTCCCGTGGCACCGCGATGTCGATCAGCAGCAGCGGCCGATCGGGCCGGTCCGCCATCACCTCGGCGAGCTCGTCGCGGCCGATGATCGGGCGCGGCGACGCCGTCGAAGCGACCACGATGTCGGCGGCGGCGAGCTGCTCGGGCAGGCGCGCGAGGTCCGTGACGGTACCGCCAAAGCGCTCGGCGAGCGCCAGCGCGCGGTCGGCGTGGCGGTTGGCGACGAAGATCGTGGCGGCGCCCGCGCGCGCGAGCGCCTCGGCGGTCAGTTCGCTCGTCTCGCCCGCGCCGAGCACGACGACGTTGCGCCGCCTGAGGTCGCCCACGACCTCGCTCGCCAGTTCGACGGCGACCGACGAGATGCTCACGTGGTTGCGGCCGAGCGCCGTCTCGTTGCGTACGCGCCGGCCCGCCGTCAGCGCCGCGGCGAAGAGGCGGTTCGACGTCGGCCCCGTCGTGCCGGCGTTAAGCGCCGCCTCGTAAGCGCGCCGCACCTGCCCCTGCACCTCGGCCTCGCCGACGATCATTGAGTCAAGGCCGGCTGTGACGCGGAACAGCTGGCGCGCGGCGTCGCAGTTGCGCGGCGAGTAGATCGCGTCGGCGAGCTCGGTGGGGCGGATCTTCGCGCGCGCGGCGAGCAGGCCGAGGAGCGTCACCTCGGCGCGCAGCGGGTCGCCCACGACGGCGTAGATCTCGGCCCGGTTGCAGGTCGAAAGGACGACAGCCTCGCGCACGTCGTCGGTGGCGGTCGCTTCGACCGCGAAGAGTTCCGCCTCGCTCGTCGCGAGCGCAAGGCGTTCGCGGAGAGCCACGGGCGCCGTCTTGTGCGACACGCCGAGGGCGAGCAGCTCGCTCACGCGTCGTCCTCGTCGGTGTCGGCGGCGAGCTCGGTGACGTCGCGCTCCATCGCGGCGACGCGCGCGGCGAGCGACGCGCAGTAGGCGAGGACGAGCAGCAGCAGCACGATGTAAGCGCCGGCGACGTACTTGCCTGCGGTGTGGAGCGGCAGCGCGGGAAGCAGGGCGAGGATCACGCGGCGCTCCTTCGCTGCTCCGTGAGCGCCGCCGCGGCGCGGGCCGCTTCGCGCCGGCGGCGCAGTGCGCGCACCATGGCGCGCAGCCGCCGCAGCGACATCTCGTAGCGGAACATCGTCGCGAAGAGGAGCGCGTCCGCGGCGAGGCAGACGAGGAACGTGAGCGCCATCGGCCCGGGGAGCTGTGAGCTCGCGCCGAGCACCCGTGGGTGCAGGTACGCCGAGGAGAAGCGCACGGCGAGGAAGTTGAGGGGAACGAAGACGGCACCGACGATCGCGTACACGGACGCGTATGCGGCCTGGCGTTCGCGGTCCTCGACCGCGGCGCGCAGCGGCCGGTAGACGGCGTAGAAGAGGATCACGATCAGGAACGAGACGAGCGTCGGCTCGTTCCACACCCACCAGTGGCCCCACGAGCCCTTCGCCCAGATCGACCCGCAGACGAGCGCGGCGACGGCGAACGCGAGCGCGAGGTCGATCATCACCCACGCCCGCATGTCCCAGACGGCGTCGCGCGTGCGCAGGTACTGCACCGCGAGCAGGCCCGCGAGCACGAACGCCACCAGCGAGATGATCGCGAGCGGCACATGGACGTAGAAGATCTTCTGCAGAAAGCCCTGTTCGGCTTCGAGCGGCGCGTAGAAGAAGACGAGCGCGAGCGAGAGGGCCATCAGCGCGATCGTCGCGACGCCCTGCAGTCGCGCAGACTTGCCGACGGTCGGTGTGGATCCCATCACTCCTCCAGGAGGAAGTCGAACAGGGCGAACGCGATCAGCCCGAGGATCAGATCATAGAGAGTGAGCATCGCCAGCCACCGCGCAGCGGGCGTGGAAACATGACCGAAGGAGAGCAGCGGCGAACTCGCCCGCGCACCGCCGATCACGATCGGCAGCAGCAGCGGGAGGGCGATCAGCGGCCCGAAGAGGTCGCGCGCGCGCGTGCGCACGGCGAGCGCGGCGACGAGCGTCACGATCAGCGCCACGCCGACATCGCCGAGCGCCAGCACGAGGACCAGCCAGCCGAGCCCCGGCCACAGCGGCGGCGCGAGCAGCAGCAGCGCGAAGGCCGGTACCGCGACGACCTCGACGGCGGCGAGGAACGCCAGCATCGTCGTCACCTTCGCGACGAGAAGCGCGCTGCGCGGCACGGGCGCGAGCAGGAAGCCGTCGAAGCCGCCCTGGTCGGCGTCGGCGACGAAGAGGCGGTTCGCGCCGAGCAGCGCCGCGAACAGCAGCGCGACCCAGAGGATGCCGGCGGCGAGGTCGCCTTCGACGCTCGACCGGTTGAGCGCGAAGTGCATGAGGACGAAGATCGAGATCGAGAAGAGCACCATGCCGGGCAGTACGGCGAGCGTGCGCAGCTCGACGCGCAGGTCCTTGCGCAGCAGCGCGGCGACGGATCGCCTCACCGGAAGAGCTCCGCGATCTCGCGTTGCGACGTTGCGCCGGCCGGCGCGAGCAGCGCGACGTGCCCGCCGCGCAGGCCGAGCACGACGTCGGCCTCGCCGAGGGCCGCGCCGATGTCGTGGCTGCACAGCACCCGGGTGACGCGGGCCGAGCGCCCGATCAGCGGCTCCACGAGTGCCGCGGCGGCCGGGTCGAGATTCGAGTACGGCTCGTCGAGCAGCAGCAGCTCCGGCCGGTGCAGCACGGCGCGCGCTACCGCGACGCGCTGCACGGTGCCGCGCGAGAGCGCGCGCAGCGGCTCGGCGCGGCGTTCTCTGAGGGCGAGCGCGGCGAGCAGCTCGCCGACGCGCTCCTCGTCCACCCCGTGCAGGCGCGCGTGGTACGCGAGGTTCTCGTGCGCCGTCAGGTCGCGGTAGAGCATCGGCTCGTGGCCGAGCAGTCCGAGGCGCCCGCGCACCCGCCAGCCGTCCGCGGGCAGCGGCGAACCGAGGACCTCGACGGTCCCGCGGTGCGGGCGCAGCAAAGTCGCGAGCACGCGCAACAGCGTCGTCTTGCCGGCGCCGTTCGGCCCGAAAACGACGAGCGTCTGCCCGCGCTCGAGCGTGAGCGACACGTCGACGAGCGCGACGCGTTCGCCGTAGTCGCGGGCCAGGCCCTCGAGCCGGAGCGCCGCGCTCAGCTGCTCGACACCTGGACGGCGTGGGCGGCCTTGGCGTCCTCGATCAGGACGCGGACCGCCTGCTCGCCCTGCGCGCCGGCCGCGAGCAGCGCGATCGGGTCGGGGCTGCCGTTGACGATCTCTTCGAAGAAGCGCTTGCGGTCCTGGTAGGTCGGCAGCGTCGCCTTGGCCCATCCGCGCGCCTCGCTCAGCAGCACAGCCAGGCGCGCGTACGGCTCGCCGAAGGCCGCCTGTATCTCGCGCTTCATGCGCTTGGCGAGAGCCGGCGAGGCGCCCGCGGTGGAGATCGCTATCGCGAGCGGCCCGCTGCGCACGAGCGCGGGCAGGATGAAGTTGCACAGCGCGGGGACGTCGACGACGTTGACGAGCATCTGCCGGCGCTCCGCGTCGCCCGCGACCGCGATGTTCAGCTCGGCGTCGTCGGTCGCGGCGATGACGAGCAGCGCGCCCTCGAGGTCGCGCGGCCCGGCGTACTCCCGCTCCTGCCAGGCGACGGAGCCCTCGCGCGCGTACTCGGCGAGCTCGCCGGTCAGCAGCGGCGCGATCACGGTCACCGCGGCGTCGCAGGCGAGCAGTCCGTCGACCTTCTCGAGCGCCGTCGCGTCGCCGCCGACGACGACGGCGCGCCTGCCGGCGAGCCTCAGGCACGCCACGTAGAGCGGCGTTTCGAGCATCCCGGCGACGCAGCTCTGGTCGCAGATTCCCCTGCGCAGCTGGCAAACGCAGGGCTTGCCCTCGTACGCCTCGGCCGCCATGGGCCTAGCGTAGCCGCGGCGCACGCAGCGCGGCTCTAAGGGCGGCCGCGCAGGTGTCGTATCCGCTCAAGGCGGCGCGCGAGGTCCTCTTCGCGTTCGGTTGGCGTGAAGAAGCGCCGCCCGGCGACCTCGGCGGGCGCGAGCTCCTGCGGCGAGAGCGCCCCGGGCAGATCGTGGGGGTACTCGTAGTCCGCGCGGTCGGCGCCGGGCCGCGGGCCGGACTGGAGCGCCGCGGGCGGGGGCGCCGCGCCGTGCTCGCGGACGTGCGAGCGCGCCGCCGCGAGCGCGTGTCCCGCGGCGTTCGACTTGGGCGCGAGCGCGAGATAGACCGTCGCCTGCGCAAGCGCGAAGCTCGCCTCGGGCGGGCCGACGCGTTCCACGGCGGCTGCGGCCGCCGTCGCGAGCGTCAGCGCGCCGGGGTCGGCGTTGCCGATGTCCTCGCTCGCGAGGATGACGGCGCGCCGAGCGACGAACGCCGGGTCCTCGCCACCCTCGAGCATCACGGCGAGGTAGTAGAGCGCGGCGTCGGGGTCCGAGCCGCGCACGGACTTGATCCACGCCGAGATGTAGTCGTAGTGCCGGTCGCCGGCGCGGTCGTAGCGCACCGCGCGCTGCTGCATCGCGTCGGCGGCGCGCTCAGGTCCGATCGTGCGCTCGCCGGCGGCGGCCGCCGCCTGCGCGGCGAGCTCGAGCGCCGCGATCGCGACGCGCGCGTCGCCGTGGGCGCCGCGGGCGAGCTGGGCGAGAACACCGTCGTCGACGGTTACACCGAGGCGCTCCGGCAGCCCCGCGAGCACGCGCTCGACCTGCTCCTCGTCGAGCGCCCGGAGCGCATACACGCGGGTGCGCGAGAGCAGCGCCGAGTTGACCTCGAACGCGGGGTTCTCGGTCGTCGCGCCGATGAGGACGATCTCCTCCTCCTCGACGGCGGGCAGTAGCGCGTCCTGCTGCGCCTTGTTGAAACGGTGAATCTCGTCGAGGAAGAGGATCGTGGCTTCGCCGCTCGCGCGCCGGCGCAGCCGCGCGCGCTCGATCACGGCGCGCACCTCGGCGCGGCCCGCGTTGACGGCGCTGAGCTCCTCGAAGGCGCCGTCGCCTGCGGCGCCGATCATCCGCGCGAGCGTCGTCTTACCCGACCCGGGCGGCCCGTGGAGGATCATCGAGTGCGCGCGGCCCGTCTCGACGGCGGTGCGCAACGCCGAACCGGGAGCGAGCAGATGCTCCTGACCGACGAACCCGGCGAGCGTCGCGGGCCTTGCGCGGACCGCGAGGGGCCTCTCGTCGTCGGGCTCGGGCGCGTCGAAAAGCGTCTCCAACACGCCAAGTATCGCGCGCTCCGCTGTTTGCGGGGTCCGCGCACCGCTAGGAGGTGCCCCCGAGCGCGTGAAGAACGTATACATTCAGCTTATGCGGCGCATTTGGAGCGCCGCTGTTCGGGAACGAGAGCCGAGATAGATAACGAGGGGATGTGAGTACTGGGGCGCAAGAGATCGCGACTCCCGCTGACGCGTTCGAATTTCTCGACGCGCCGGTCACGGGGGACGTCACCGCCCGCTCGCCCGTCTCGCTGTTCTGGCGCCGCTTCCGTAAAGACCGCGTCGCGATGATCTCGCTCGCGTTCGTGATCTTCCTGTTCCTCGTCGCCATCTTCGCGCCGCTGATCGTCTCGGTGCTCGGGCTGCCCGGGCCCTACAAGCAGAACCTGGGCCTTCTTGGCCCCTTCGGCGAACCGACGGGCCCGACGCTGAAGAACCCCATGGGGGTAGACCGTCTCGGGCGTGACGTAATGTCGCGTGTCATCTACGGCACGCGGGTATCGCTCGAGGTCGGGATCATCGGCGCCGGCGTGTCGACCGTGATCGGCGTCGTCGTCGGCATCTTCGCGGGCTACTACCGCGGCTGGACCGACACGATCCTCTCGCGCATGATGGACGTGATACTCTCGATCCCGCTGCTGCTTCTCGGCCTGGGGATCGCCGCGGCGTGCTCGGTCAAGGGCTGCGCGGCCGGCCTGATCGAACCGGGGCTGCCGGTGATCATCTTCCTGATCGCGCTCGGTTCCTGGCCGTTTGTGGCGCGCATCGTGCGCGGCCTGGTCCTATCGATGCGAGAGCGCGAGTTCGTCGAGGCCTCACGCGCGCTCGGCGCGTCGGACACGCGCATCATGTTCAGGGAGATACTGCCGAACCTGACGACGCCGATCATCGTCTACGCGAGCCTTCTGATCCCGACGGCGATCCTGATCGAGGCGGCGCTGTCGTTCATCGGCATCGGCATCCGCCCGCCGACGGCGAGCTGGGGAGGGATGATCGCCGAAGGCACCGAAATCTTCAACACAGCCTGGTGGCTGTTTGCGTTCCCCGGCCTCGCGCTGCTGCTTGCGGTGCTGGCCTTCAACTTGCTGGGCGACGGGATGCAGGACGCCCTGAGCCCGCGGAACACCCGTTAGACGGGTGATGTAAATAGAAACGGAGGATTAAATGAGGTGGTTGAGAGCGATCGCAGCATTGGCGCTGGCGGGGGGCTTTGGGCTCCTGCTGGCGGCGTGTGGCTCTAGCAGCTCAGAAAGCACTTCCACAACCAATGCGGCGCTCAGCACGTCTGGGCTGAAAAGTCCGCTGACGGAGAAACTGACCTGCGCGAAAAAGGGCGGCACGCTGGATGTGCTGCAGGAAAACGATTTCGAACACCTCGACCCGGGGATCTCGTACTACTCGGTCGACTACTCGGTCGTGTTTGCAACGCAGCGCCCGCTGTACTCGAACAAGCCGAACTCGATCGCGCTGCCGGCGACCCCGGACGTTGCCGAAGGACAGCCTGAAATTACGGAAGGCGGCAAGGAGGTGACCGTCCACATCAAGCACGGGATCCGCTTCAGCCCGCCTGTCAACAGTGAAGTGACGTCCGAAGATGTCGCCTACGCCATCGAGCGTGGCGCCAACCCGAACGTCGCGAACCCGTACTTCCACGCGTACTTCGAAGCGGTCGAAGGTGCTCCGTCGGCGAACGGCGGTCCCATCTCCGGGATCACGACGCCGAACAAGTACACGATCGTCTTCAAATTGACCGAACCGGACGGGCAGATCGTCGCGGACGCGCTCGTGCTGCCGCTGTCGGCTCCGGTCCCGAAGTCGTACGCCGAAAAGTTCGACAAGAACAAACCGTCGAACTACGTCGACTACGAGGTCGCGACCGGCCCGTACATGCTGAAGAACAACGCCGAAGGCAAGGTTCTCGGCATCGGCTACACCCCGGGCAAGGAAGCGGTCCTGGTTCGCAACCCGAACTGGAGCGCTTCGACGGACTACCGCCCGGCGTGCCTTAACGAAGTCGTCATCAAAATCGGCGGTACCGGCACGGTGCTCGCCGAAGAGACGCTCAAAGGCACGAACGTCGTCGACAGCGAAGGCACTCCCGCCCCGACGCTCAAGCTCGCGTATGAAAAATACAAGAGCCAGCTTGAGATCTCGCCTGGTGCGGGTATGCACTACATCGGCGTGAACAACGCTGTCGGGCCGTTCCGCAACGAAGACCTGCGTAAGGCGTTCTACGCCGCGCTGAACCGCAAGGCGATGAACAAGCTGTCGGGTGGCGAACTCGTGACCACAACGGCCACGCACTTCATCTATCCGACGATTCCGGGCTTCGAACAGGCCGGTGGCGTCGCAGGGCCGAAAGTCGACTTCAACGAACACGCTGAAGGCGACATGGCCGTCGCGACGGAATACATCAAGAAGGCGGGCTACCCGAGTGGCAAGTACACGGGCGGCACGACCGTCTCGATCGTCGCCGCGAGCGGTCCGCCGGCAAAGGAACGCGCCGAACTCGTGAACGAAACACTCAAGAACCTGGGCTTCAAGACGAAGCTCTCGCTTGAGGAAACGGCCACGATGTACGCCAAGTACTGCAACGTGCCGAAAGAAGAGATCACGATCTGCCCGTCGGTCGGGTGGATCGCGGACTTCGGCGACGCGCAGACGGTTCTGAACATCACGTTCAACGGGAAGTACATCAACTCCACGGGGAACGTGAACTGGAGCCAGGCGAACAACGCGACGATCAACAAGCACATGAACGAAGCCGTGAAGGTTGTCGGCGCCGAAGCCCGCGCCAAGGCGTGGGGCGCCACAGACAGGGAAGTCGTCGAACACGCCCTGGCGGTCCCGGTCGACTGGGACAAGATGGCGTGGCTCGAGGGAACCGAAGTAGAAGGCGTCGGACAGCTGTGGAACACGGGACAGTGGGACTACAGCTTCACGTCGCTGAAGTAGCAGCAACATGATCTGCGCATGGGGCCCCGTCTTTGACGGGGCCCCATGCGTCTCTTCAAGGGTCCGACGGTAAGCGAGAACGCCACAGGCGAAGGTCACCAGCGATGCTCAGATACATAGCCCGCAGGCTGATCTGGGGTGTCGTGATCCTGATCGTCGTCTGTGCCCTGACGTTCATCCTCTTCCGCGTCCTGCCGACCGCGAACCCGGCGATCCTGCGCGCCGGACGCGACCCGCAGCCGCGCCTGATCAAAGAGATCGAACAGGTCCTCGGCGTGAACAAGCCGCTGATCGTGCAGTTCTGGGAATACCTCAAGCAGGTCTTCTTCCACTTCAACCTCGGGTACAGCTGGTACAGCGACGCGCCCGTGAGCGAACTGATCTTCGAACGGTTGCCGGCAACGCTGTCGCTGTGCCTCGGCGGCGCGATCCTCTGGGTCGTCGTAGGCCTCGGCGTCGGCATCATCTCGGCGCTTCGCCGAGGCAAACTCGCGGACCGCGCCGCCATGGTCGGCGCGCTCGTCGCGATCTCGGCGCCGACCTTCTGGCTCGGCATCGTCGCGCTGTACCTCTTCGCGGCCGAAATCGGTCGCTTCCCGATCTTCCCGGGCGCGGGTTCCTACGTCTCGTTCACACAGAACCCCGCGAAATGGTTCGGCTCGCTGATCCTGCCCTGGCTCGTCGTCGCCGCGAGCTCGGCGGCGGTCTTCGCCCGGCTGATGCGCGGGAACCTCTCGGAAACGATGGGCGAGGACTACATCCGCACCGCGCGCGCCAAGGGCCTGCCCGAGCACTCCGTGACCCGGCAGGGCGTGCGCGCGGCGATCAACCCGGCGTTCACCGCCTTCGGCCTGGAACTCGGCTTCCTGCTCGGGGGCGCGCTGCTGATCGAAATCGTGTTCAACATCCCGGGCGTCGGGTTGCTCAACTACCACGCGATCCGTTCCAGCGACTTCCCGGTCGTGCAGGGCACCGTCCTGCTCGCCGCTATGTTCATCGTGCTCATGAACATCGTGGTTGACGTCGCGTACGCGTATCTCGATCCGCGAGTGCGCTTTTCATGAGCGACGAAGAGCCGCTGCTTCGAGTCGAGGACCTCGTCGTCGACTTCCCGACCGAGGACGGCGTCGTCCACGCCGTCGACCGCATCTCCTACGAGGTCAACCCGGGCCGTACGCTCGGCATCGTCGGCGAGTCCGGTTCCGGCAAGACCGTGGCCTCGCTCACCACGCTCGGTCTCACGCGCCGGCAGGGCGCGCGCATCTCCGGCCGCATCTTCTTCAAAGGCGAGGACCTCGTCACGCTGCCCGAAGACCGCTTGCGCAAGATCCGCGGCGACGAACTCGCGATGGTCTTCCAGGACCCCCTGTCCGCACTTCACCCGCTCTACAAAGTCGGCGTGCAGCTCACGGAGGCGGTCCGCGCGCACCGCGACGTAACCAAGCAGCAGGCGCGCGATCGCGCGATCGAAATGCTCGGCCACGTCGGCATCCCCGACCCGGCGCGTCGCATCGACGACTTCCCGCACGAGTTCTCCGGCGGCATGCGCCAGCGCGCGATGATCGCGATGGCGCTGATCAACGAACCGAAGGTGCTGATCGCCGACGAGCCGACGACCGCGCTCGACGTGACAGTGCAGGCACAGATCCTGGCGTTGATGGAACGGCTCCAGCGCGAACTGGACATGGCGATCGTGATCATCACGCACGACCTCGGGGTCGTCGCCGAGGTAGCGGACGAGATCACGGTGATGTACGCGGGCAAGATCGTCGAGCGCGCCAAGGCCGAGCGGATCTTCACGGCCCCCGAGCACCCCTACACGTGGGGCTTGTTGCGCTCCGTGCCGACCGTCGAAGGGCAGACGTGGGGCCTCATGCGCGAGCGCTCGGGCACCATCGAGCGCAAGGAGCTCGTCCCGATCCAGGGCTCACCGCCGAGCCTCATCAACCCGCCGTCGGGCTGTCACTTCCACCCCCGCTGCCCCTACTTCCAGCCGTCGCACGCGGAAAGCGAACCGCCGCTCGAACCCGTGCCCGACGACCCGGACCACACGGTCGCGTGCTTCGTGCACAGCGAGCAGCGGCGCATGCTCTGGGCGAACCTGCGCCAGGGCGCGACGCCGCAGGAGGCGATCGAGACAGTCGGGGCCGGTGACGGCGCATGAGCGACTTGCTCGTCGAAGTCCGCGACCTGGTCAAGTACTTCCCGATCACCCGCGGAATCATCTTCCAGAAGAAAATCGGAGCCGTTAAGGCCGTCGACGGGATCTCGTTCGACGTCAAACGCGGCGAGACGCTCGGGCTCGTCGGCGAGAGCGGCTGCGGCAAGAGCACGACGGCGCGCCTTCTGATGCGCCTGCTGCAGCCGACCTCCGGCGAGATCCGCATCGACGGCCGCGACATCACGAAGCTGCACGGCGCCGACATGAAGGCCGCGCGGCGCGAAATGCAGATGATCTTCCAGGACCCCTTCTCCTCGCTGAACCCGCGCAAGACGATCGGCTCGATCATCGCCGAGCCCTACTCGATCCACGGGCTCCTCACGGGCAAGAACGAACGCAAACGCAAGGTCCAGGAGCTGATGGAGACCGTCGGCCTGAACCCCGAGCACTTCAACCGCTACCCGCACGAGTTCTCCGGCGGGCAGCGCCAGCGCATCGGCGTCGCGCGCGCGCTCGCGCTCGAGCCGGCGTTGCTCATCGCCGACGAGCCCGTCTCGGCCCTCGACGTGTCGATCCAGGCGCAGGTCCTGAACCTGCTGCGCGACCTGCAGAGCCGCCTCGGCCTGACGCTCGTCTTCATCGCGCACGACCTCTCCGTCGTGCGCCACATGTGCGACCGAGTCGCGGTCATGTACCTCGGCAAGATCGTCGAGGTCGGGCCCGGCAGCGCGCTGTACGAGTTCCCGCGCCACCCCTATACCGGCGCGCTCCTCGCCGCCGTTCCCGTCATCGACACCTCGCGCCGCGGGCGCGAACGCAAACTGCTCAGCGGTGACGTCCCGAGCCCGGTGAACCCGCCGTCAGCCTGCCGTTTCCACACGCGCTGCCCGAAGGCGACCGATATCTGTTCGGAGGTCGAGCCGCAGCTCGAAGACCTCGACAGCGGCACGCGCGCGGCGTGTCACCACCTGCTCACGCACGACGAAGCGATGGAGCTCGGCGTGCGGGGGTGGGGATGAGCGATCGCGGCGCCGAGGCCGCGGAGCTGCTCGCAGAGCTGCTGCGAATCAACACGGTGAACCCGCCGGGCAACGAGCGCCCGGCGCAGGAGCTGATCGCCGCGCGGCTCGCCGCGGCGGGGGTCCAGAGCGAGATGCTCGGGGCGCAGCCGGGCCGGCCGAACCTCGTCGCGAGCCTGCGCGGCGAGGGCGAGGGTCCGGCGCTCTGCCTGCTCGGCCACGTCGACACCGTGCTCGCGACGCCGTCCGAGTGGAGCCACGACCCGTGGTCGGGGGATGAGGCCGACGGCTACATCTGGGGGCGCGGAGCGCTCGACATGAAGAACCAGGTCGCGGCCGAGCTGGCCGCCGTCCTCTCGCTCGCCCGCGACGGCTGGCGCCCGGCACGCGGCGAGCTGAAACTCGTCACGGTCGCCGATGAGGAGACCGGCGGAGAGCTCGGCGCCGAATGGATCACGCGCGAGCACCCCGACAAGGTGCGCTGCGACATGCTGATCAACGAGGGCGGCGGCGCGGCGTTCGACCTCGCGGGCAAGCGCTGCTACGGCGTCTGCTGCGCCGAGAAGGGCGTCTTCCGCTTCACGGTGCGCACCAACGGGGTCGCGGGCCACGCGTCGATGCCGGCGATGGGCGACAACGCGCTGCTGAAGATGGCGCCGATTCTCGCGAGCCTCGGCGAATCCCGCCCCGGCTACCGCGTGACCGACGCGCCGCTGCACTTCCTGCGCGGCATCGGCGAGGACCCCGACGATGTGCCGGGCGCGATCGAACGGCTGCGCGCAAACAGCCCGCTCCTCGCCATCATGCTCGAGCCGATGTTCGCCATCACGTTCACGCCGACGCGCATCTCCGCCTCGGAGAAGATCAACGTGATCCCGAGCCGCGCGGAGCTGCGCGTCGACTGCCGCGTGCCGCCCGGGCTCGGCGCCGAGGAGGTCCGCAGCGACATCGCCGACGTGCTCGGCGAGGACGGCTTCGAGATCGAGTTCACCGAGGAAGTCGTCGGCAACCGCTCGCCCGCCGAATCGTCGCTGATGGACGCGATCGCCGGCCGCGTGGCGCAGTTCGACCCCGACGCGATCGTCGTGCCGGTCGTGCTCCCCGGCTTCACCGACTCGAGGCACTTCCGCGACGCCTTCCCGGAGTGCGTCGCGTACGGATTCTTTCCTCAGCGGCACCAGACGCTGCTCGAGGGCGCACCGCTGATCCACGGTGCCGACGAGCGGATCGACGCCCGCGACCTCGCGCTCGCCGCAGACTTCTATGCGGATCTCGTCACCGACGTGCTCGGCTGACGCGCCGCGCGGCACGCCGGCCGGTTGCGCGGGCGGCGTGAACGCAAGAGGATAGGGACGATGCTTCGCTACATCGCGCGCAGACTGATCTGGGGCGTCGTGATCCTGGTCGTCGTCTGCGCCCTGACATTCGTCCTCTTCCGCGTCCTGCCGACCGCGAACCCGGCGGTTCTGCGCGCCGGCCGCGACCCGCAGCCCAAGCTGATCAAAGAGATCGAAGGGGTCCTCGGGCTGAACAAACCCCTGATCGTGCAGTTCTGGGAATACCTGAAGCAGGTCTTCCTGCACTTCAACCTCGGCTACAGCTGGTACAGCGACGCGCCCGTCACCGAACTGATCTTCCAGCGCCTGCCGGCTACGCTCTCGCTGTGCCTCGGCGGCGCGATCCTCTGGTTTCTCGTCGGCATGGCCGTCGGCGTCATCTCGGCGCTGAAGCGCGGAAAATTCGCCGACCGCGCGTCGATGGCGGCGGCGCTCGTCGCGATATCGGCGCCCGAATTCTGGCTCGGCATCGTCGCGCTCTACCTCTTCGCGGACGACATCGGCAAGATCCCGATCTTCCCCGGCGCCGGATCGTACGTCCCGTTCTCGCAGGACCCGGCGAAATGGTTCGGCTCGCTGGTGCTGCCGTGGCTCGTCGTCGCGGCCGGCTCGGCCGCGGTCTTCGCGCGGCTGATGCGCGGCAACCTCGCCGACGCGATGAACGAGGACTTCATCCGCACGGCACGCGCCAAGGGCCTGCCCGAGCACGCCGTGACCCGGCAGGGTGTCCGCGCCGCATCGAACCCGGCGTTCACCGCCTTCGGGCTGGAAATCGGCTTCCTGCTCTCCGGCGCGCTGCTCGTCGAAATCGTCTTCAACATCCCCGGCGTCGGCTACCTGAACTACGACGCGATCCGCTCGAGCGACTTCCCGGTCGTGCAGGGCACCGTTCTTCTCGCCGCGATGTTCATCATCGTCATGAACATCGTGGTCGACGTGCTCTACGCGTACCTGGACCCGCGCGTGCGCTACAGCTGAGTGGCGCCCGCCCGGGCCGCGGCCGGGCCGCTATAGACTTGCGCTCGTGTTCGAGCGCATCGACCATGTCGGCGTCGCCGTCGAGGACCTCGACGCGGCACTGGAGCTCTATTCGGCGCAGCTCGGCGTCGAGCTGGTGCACCGCGAGACCGTCGCCGAGCAGGGCGTCGAGGCCGCGCTGCTCGACGTCGGCGAAAACCACATCGAGCTGATCGCGCCGCTCGGGCCCGACACGAGCGTCGCGCGCTTCATCGCCGATCGCGGCCCGGGGCTGCACCACGTCGCCTACCAGGTGCTCGACATCGACGCCGAGCTCGACCGTCTGCGCGGCGCCGGACTGCGCCTGATCGACGAGAGCCCGCGCAGCGGCATACGCGGCTCCCGCGTCGCTTTCGTGCACCCGCGCTCGACCGGCGGCGTGCTCACGGAGATCGTCGAGCCCGCGAAGGTGCACGCGTGAGCGGCCCGTCGCGGCGCGTGTCCGTCGGCTTCGACGGCGGCCAGGTTCTCTCGGTGCGCGTCGCTGAGAAACCGCTCCGTGACCTCGAGGCCGCGCTCGCGGGCGGGTCCGGCGGCTGGCACGAGATCGCGGGCGAGGACCAGACGGTGCGGCTCGACCTCTCGCGCGTGCTCTACGTCTGCCTCGACGCCGACGAGGCTCACGTCGGCTTCGGGTAGCACCCGGCGAGACGGCCGGCGGCCGCGGCATGAGCATCGACGAGCAGATCCTCCGGGCCGCCCGGACGCGCGGCCACGACGCCGCGCTCGAGCGCCGCGTGGCTGCCTTCTCGCGGCTCGGTGAGCACGGCGCGGTGTGGCTCGCGATCGGTGGCGTCGGCACCGCGCTCGACGCGCGCCGGCGGCGCTGCTGGCGCAAGGGCCTCACCACCGTCGGCGTCACGTACGCCCTCAACACAGCGGTGAAGCTCGCCGTCCGCAGGCCGCGGCCGGCGCTCGACGGCCTGCCGCCGCTCGTCGGCACGCCGACGGGCCTCGGTTTCCCGAGCGCCCACACCGCGACGGCCTTCGCGGCGGCGCGCTGCTACACCCGCTGCGGGCTCGCGCCGGAGCCGCTCTACGCGCTCGCCCTCGCGCTCGCCCTGTCGCGTCTTTACCTCGGCGTCCACTACCCCTCGGACCTGCTTGCCGGCGCGCTGCTCGGGGCCGCCGTCGCGGCGCTCGCGTGAGCACGCGCATCGGCATCGTCGGCCTGCCGAACGCAGGCAAGTCCTCGCTCTTCAACGCGCTCACGAAGGCCGGTGCGGAGGCCGCCAACTACCCCTTCACGACGATCGAGCCGAACGTCGCGGTCGTGCCGGTGCGCGACGGCCGGCTCGAACGTGTCGCCGAGACGGTTCACGCCTCCGAGATCGTCTGGGACACGATCGACTTCCACGACATCGCGGGCCTCGTCGCCGGTGCCCACAAGGGCGAGGGTCTCGGCAACCGGTTCCTCGCGAACATCCGCGAGACCGACGCGATCGCGCACGTCGTGCGCGCCCACGGCGACGAGAGCGTCGTGCACCCCGTCGGCCGCGTCGACCCGCTCGCGGACATCGAAACAGTCGAGACCGAGCTCGTCCTCGCCGACCTGGAGACCGCCGAACGGCGCCTGGAGCGCGTCGCGCGTCAGGCGCGCAGCGGCGACCGCGCGCTCGTCGCGGAGGAGCAGTACCTGCGCGCCGTCATCGAGGAGCTCGGCAGTGGTCGCCCCGCACGGAGCGTCGCCGCGCCCGAGGACGCGCCCAACGCTGCGCGCGAGCTCGGCGCGCTGACCGCGAAGCCCGTCCTCTTCGTCGCGAACGTCGACGAGGAAGAGACCGAGGTCCCGGCCGCGATCGCGCAGCACGCCGCCGCGCAGGGCGCGCGCGCCGTCGCCGTCTCCTCGCGCATCGAGTCCGAGCTGTCCGAGCTCGACGACGAGGAGGCCGCCGCGCTGCGCGCCGACCTCGGGATCAGCGAGTCGGGGCTGCAGAGCGTCGTGCGCGAGGCGTTCGCGCTGCTCGACCGGATCGCGTTCTTCACGGCCGGCGAAGGCAAGCCGGCGCAGAGCTGGCACCTGCGCAAAGGGCTCACCGCGTGGCACGCGGCGGGCGAGATCCACTCGGACATCCAGCAGGGTTTCGTTCGTGCCGAGGTGATCGGCTGGCAGGAGCTCGTCGATGCCGGTGGCTACGCCGGCGCCCGCGATCGCGGCACGCTGCGCCTCGAGGGCCGCGACTACGTGATGCGCGACGGTGACGTGCTGACTGTGAAGTTCACGCCGTAGCGAGCCGCGCGGCGCGCTGCGCGAGACGCGCCATCCCCGCGTCCCGTGCGGCCCGGGCGCCGGCGGCGAAGTCGGTCGCGGCGTCCGCGGGCCGCTCCACCGCGGTCCGCTGCAACGTCGCGACGTGCAGGAAGTCGCGCAGCTGCGCCTCGTCGTCGAGCACGGCGGCCGCCTGGCGCGGGCGCAGCGCGCCCGCCCGCGCGGCCGCGACGACGCCGTCGAGCGAGCCGTGCGCGGCCAGGAGCTGGGCGGCTGTCTTCGCGCCGATGCCGCGCGCGCCCGGCAGGCCGTCGGACGGGTCTCCGCGCAGCGCGATGAGGTCCGGCACCTGCGCCGGGTCGACGCCGACCCGCTCGCGTACGCCGGCGGCGTCGATCACCGCCGGCGCGCTGCCGCCGCGCTTCAGTTCCAGTACGCCGGTGGCGCCGTCGACGGCGCCGTACAGGTCACGGTCCGCGCTGAGGATCAGCGAGATGCCGCCGTGCCCGGCCTCCTCGCGCGCCAGCGAGAAGATGACGTCGTCGGCCTCGAGGTCGACGCTGTCGTGGACGCTCCAGCCGAACGCCGACATGAGCTCCGGCGCGCGCCGCCACTGCTCCGCGAGCGCATCCGGCATCGGCGGACGGTGGGCGTGGTACGGGCGGTATAGCTCAACGCGGTAGCCGGCCTGCTCGGCGCCCGTGCACAGGGCGATCGCGCGCACCGCGATCGTCTCCTTCCCGTCCGCCGTGAGCGTCAGCAGCGCGCCGATCGCCCCGAGCAGCGCCCCCGTCGGACGGCCGCGGGCGTCCTTCAGCGACGAGGGCAGCGCGAAGTAGGAGCGGTAGAGCAGCCACGGCAGGTCGACGAGGAGCAGCGGCTCGGCCACGGGCCGAACCCTAGCCGCCTCCCGGCGCGCCGACGCCGCCGTTCGAGGCCTGGACCTTGCCGCCGGCCGGCGCGCTCACGACCGGCGCGCTGCCGCGCCGGTGGCGCCGGTGCGAAGCCGCGCGGCCCGAGCGGTCGGGCTCCGCCGTCACGCTCGTGCCGTTCTGGACGAAGAAATGGGCCCACGCGCTCAAGAGGCCAAGGCGCCACTCGAGTTCCGGGCCGCTGACCGCGGTCGACCCGCCGGAGCCGAGCACGAGCGCCGTGACGATCCGTGGCGAGTAGCCGCGCGCGAGGACTTCGATGCCGCGGAACGTGCCGCGCACGAGCCGGCCGAGCAGCCGCTGCGCGCGCGCGAAGGGGATCGTCACCTTCCAGTCGCTCGCGCTCGATTCGTAGCGGTCGACGACGCCTCTCAGCCACGGCTCGGGCGGCGAGCCGATGAAGGAGTTCTGGACGTCTTCCGTGCGCCCCCCGGAGCTCGCGAAGAAGTACGTCGTGACCGGTTTGCCCGCGTACGTCACGACCTGGCCCGCGGTCGCCGCGACCGCCGCGTTCGAAGCCGGTGTTTCGGCGGCGCGCCCCTCGTAGACCTGCGAGCGCGTGTCCGAGTACACGTCGAATCGGGCGCCGCCGGCGTCGGTCGTGAGCGCGTACGTGCGGCTCGCGATCGCCTGCGCCTCGAGTGCCGCGGCGGGCCAGCTGGACGGCATCTCGGCGGCGACCACGCCGCGCACGTACGTTTCGATCGGCAGCGTCAGCACGCGCCGGCCGACGAGGACTTTGATCTTCGTGCGCTCGCTCACGCTGCCGAGCGATGTGCCGCTGTAGTAGTGCGCGAGGATCTGCCGGTCGCTGTACCCGTGCCGCGCGTAACCCAGGGCGCCCCACTGGCTCATGCCGACGCCGTGACCCCAGCCTGCGCCTTCGACGACCAGGTTCTCGGCGTGCGCGGCGGGCGCCGCCGCGAGCGCGATCGCCGCCGCGAGCGGCGCCGCGAGCCGCCGCGGCCGGCCGGCGGGGCGCTGATAGATTGGGCCGAGCGCTCGGCGGGAAGGGATCTTTGCTGTGCAAACCTGCGCAACCTTCATGACAACCCGTTCGTCTGACACCGCGGCCGCTGTGAGGACTGCATGAGCGCTGTCATCGACCGCGAGCAGGCTGTCCTTGAGCGCGTCCCGCGTGAGCTTCTGATCGGCGGCGAGTGGCGGCCCGCGAGCGGCGGTGGCACGCTCACCGTCGAGGACCCGGCGACCGGCGAGGGGCTCGTCGACGTCGCCGACGCGCAGCCCCAGGACGCGCTCGACGCACTCTCCGCGGCGCACGCCGCGCAGCAAGCCTGGGGTGAGCACCCGCCGCGCGAGCGCGGCGAGATACTGCGCCGCGCGTACGAGGAGATGGTCGAGCGTGCCGACGAGCTCGCGCTGCTGATGACGCTCGAGATGGGCAAGTCCGTCGCCGAATCGCGCGGCGAGATCCTCTACGCGGCCGACTTCCTGCGCTGGTTCGGCGAGGAGGCCGTGCGAATCCACGGCCGTTACATGGTGGCCGGCACCGGCAAGGGGCGGATCCTCACGATGAAGCAGCCGGTCGGCCCGTGCGTGTTCGTGACGCCCTGGAACTTTCCCGCCGCGATGGGGACGCGCAAGATCGGGCCGGCGCTCGCCGCGGGCTGCACCGTCGTGATCAAGCCCGCGCAGCAGACGCCGCTGTCGATGCTCGCGCTCGCCGACATCCTGCAGCGCGCCGGCCTGCCCGCGGGCGTACTGAACCTCATCACCTCGCGCAGCTCAAGCGCCGTGATCAAACCGCTGCTGGAGGACCCGCGCACGCGCAAGCTGTCCTTCACCGGCTCGACCGAGGTCGGCCGGGCGCTGATCGCGCAATCCGCCGGGCAGGTGCTGCGCGTCTCGATGGAGCTCGGCGGCAACGCGCCCTTCATCGTGTTCGCCGACGCGGACCTCGACGCCGCGGTCGAGGGCGCGATGACGGCGAAGATGCGCAACGTCGGCGAGGCTTGCACGGCCGCCAACCGGCTGTATGTCCACGAGACGGTGGCCGGCGACTTCGCGGAGCGCCTCGCAGCGCGCATGGGCGCGATGAAGATCGGTCGCGGCACCGATGACGGCGTCGAAGTCGGGCCGCTGATCGACGGGGCGCAGCGCACGAAGGTAACCGAGCTCGTCGAGGACGCGGTGTCGCGCGGCGCGAGCGCCCTGACGGGCGGCGCACCGCTCGACGGAGCCGGCTACTTCTTCCAGCCGACCGTGCTCGCGGACGTCCCGCCCGACGCGGAGCTGCTCAAAGAGGAGATCTTCGGCCCGGTCGCGCCGGTCGTGCCGTTCTCGAGCGAGGACGAAGTCATCGCCGCCGCGAACGACACCGAGTACGGGCTCGTCGCGTACGTATTCACGCGGGACCTCGACCGCGCGCTGCGCGTCTGCGAGCGACTGCAGACCGGCATGATCGGCCTGAATCAGGGGATCGTGTCGAACGCCGCCGCCCCGTTCGGCGGCGTCAAGCAGTCTGGGTTCGGCCGCGAGGGCGGCTTCGAGGGCATCGAGGAGTACCTCGAGACGAAGTACGTCGCGGTCGCGCTCTAGGACCGCGGCGCAACAGTTCGCGCGGCACCGCGTCGGCCGCCGTCCGTCCGGTAACCCGAACCGGGCCTTGCGTTCGCTGGTAACTTGTGCGAATCGCCGGGCGCCGCACCGGTTGGAGGGTCATCGCCGTAAGGCAACGGCGGGGGAACGCAAAAGGAGAGCGACTGGAATGAGACGCGTCAAGACGACGATTGGGACGGCCGTGGTGTTCGCCGCGATGACGGTATTCGCCGCGCCGGCCCTGGCGACAAGTACGGCAACTTTTGAATCGACGGGTGGGGCGACAAAGGGCACGGGCGAAGAACAGCGCTTCAAGATCGGCCCGTTCGACATCGAATGCGAAGGCGCCAAGACGAAAGGCAGCGTTGCAGCGGGGACGACCAAAACGCTGTTCGCCGAAATCAAGATGAGGAAATGCTCGACGATCGCCAAGGTGGGATCGAACCCCATCAAACTGAAGACGAGCTTCAAGTCGATGGTCGACGTCGAATACCACGCCAACGGCTTCCTCGAACTGGGGTCGGAATCCGAAGAAGGGATCGTTCTGAAGGGCGGCGAAGTTGAAATTGAGGTGCCGCCGCTTAACACGAGTGAATCGGGCGCGTGCACGATCTACCTGTACGAACAGACGCTGCCGACGAAGGCGGAAAAGGACCCCGAAAACGAATACTCGCTCGTGAGCTTCGCGAACGAAATGTTCACGTCCGGCAAGCACACGTACACACGGCTGCACGTCAAAAACGAGGTGAAAGGCATTCACTCCGAATTTGGTGGCGGCCAGTGTGAAGAATTCGTCAAAGCCGAAGAAGAACTCAAGTCCGGCACGTGGGAAGGCGAACTGACCCAGCAAGTCGCCAAAGGCAACCTCAGCTGGACCGACACGCCGTAGTTCTGCTGTTCAGCATCTGACGCTGGGCCGGGGACCTCGTCCCCGGCCCGCGCAGTTCCGGCGCGTGGCGCGGCGATCGTGGTGACAGAGGCGACCTCGAGCGCGGCGGCGCTGGCCGCGAGTGCCGCGATCCTCGCGGCATGCGCGCTCGCCGCCTACGGGCTGGCGATGTGGTACGCGCCGAAGCTCGGCTTGCGGGTCGACGCGGCGGCGCGGCGGCGCTCCCGGCTCGCCGCGATCGCGATGCTGGCCCTCGGCCTTGCGGCCGTCGCGGTTCTGGCGCTCGGCGGAGGCGGAGTCTTCCTGGTGTTCCTGGTCGTGCTCCTGGTTCTCCTGGTTGGCGTGCGGTGGGGCAGCCGATCACGGCGTGCGCGGCGTCGTCGCGTCCACTAGCGCGAGCGCGTGGGGCCACGCCGGCGCACCGGCGCGGCGGTGCGCCACAGGCGCTTCAGGCGTGCACTTCGACGGGCGTCGCGGAGCTTTTGGTCGAGCCGTCACCGAGCTGCCCGTAGGAGTTCTGCCCCCAGCACACGACGTGGCCGGCGGGGATCAACGCGCAGCTGAACTGGACCGCCGCCGTGACGGACGTCGCGCCTTCGATGCCGTGAACTTCGACGGGAACGGGGTTCGGCGAGGTGGTCATCGTTCCGTTGCCGAGCTCGCCGGCCTCGTTTTCGCCCCAGCACTCGATGCGGCCCGCGGGCATCAGCGCGCATGCGTGCATCCACCCGGACGCGACGGCGCTCGCGCCTGAGCTTTCGAGCGTTTCGACGGGCACGTCGGAGCCGACCTCCGAGCCGTCGCCGAGCTGCCCGTATTCGTTGAAGCCCCAGCAGTCGACGGTTCCAGTCGTGAGGCGCCCGCACGTCCCGTAGCCGCCGGCGCTCACCTCGCTGGCCGCAAGGTGACCGTCGACTTCGACCGGCGTGAGCGCTTCGACTTCTTCGACGCCGTCGCCGAGCTGACCCGTTTCATCGGCCCCCCAGCAGTCCACCGCCATGGTCGAGAGCAGCGCGCAGACGTGGACCTGTCCGGCGGACACCGAGGTGGCGTCGGCGAGCGAGGAGACTTCGGTCGGGGTGTCGGAGCTTTTCGTGTTGCCGTCGCCGAGCTCGCCGTGGTCGTTGTAGCCCCAGCAGCGCACGTGCGAAGTCGTCAGCAACGCGCAGGAGAACTCGACGCCGACCGTGACCGCGCTCGCGTCGCTGATGCCGTCGACTTCAACCGGCGTGCTCGAGTTGACGGTACTGCCGTCGCCGAGGTCGCCGTATTCGTTGTCGCCCCAGCACGCGACGTGGCCGGTCGAGCGCACGGCGCAGCTGTGGGTGCCGCCCGGCGCGATCTGCGTCGCATCGGTCAGGTCGCGCACTTCCGCGGGAAGTTCGGCGTTCTTGGTGTTGCCGGTGCCGAGCTGCCCGTCGTTGTTGTCGCCCCAGCAGTCGACGCGGCCGCTGGAGAGCAGCGCGCACGTGCTGCCGCCGCCCGCGACGACCTGCGCGACCCCCCCGAGGCCGGTCTCCTGGGCGCTGACCTTCACGGTCAGCTTGCTCGACGTCGATCCGTCGCCGCCCGTGGCGACCAGTTTCAGCTTGTAGGCGACCGCCTTCTTGCCGGTGTTGGCCGGCATCGTGAGTTCACGGTCGATGCTCCCGGATTCGCAGGGGAAGGTGACGGGCAGGCCCGAGACGGGACGCGACGCGGTCGACGAGAGGGTGCACGACGTTGCGTTCGTGACCGTCGCCGTGATCGTCGTGGCGCCGCCCGAGGGGACCGTCGCGGGGCTGGCCGCAAGGTCGGTTATCTTCGGCTTGCTGCCCGCGGCGTTTGCCGCCGGCGCGACAGAGGCGAGCAGGGCGACGCAGGCGCACACGACCAACCCGCCGCGCGCGTACAGTCGCGCCAAGCCACGGCCCTCCCTAGCAATGGTCCTCGCCATGCGGCGATCCTCCCTGACTTCCTCGGATGCTCCCGGCCTCGACGGGAACGTTGAATTGATACCACGGCGCGGGCCGGCGCGCATCCCTTTCCCGGCCGCCAGCCCGCCGCCGGGCGCGGCCGCTAGTCCTCGCCGTCCCAGTAGTCGAGCTGGGCGCCGGGGCGGATCCGCAGCAGGTCCTCGCCTGCGGCGTCGACGGTCGCGACCTTGCCGCTGTCGGCGTACTCGATGACCTCCGGGTAGATCTCGGTCGACAGCATGAGCACGCGGACGCGCTCGGCGCTGTCGTTGCGGACCTGGTGCAGCCCCCCGGGGCCGCGGGTGAAGGCGACGACGTCGCCAGGCGAAAGGCGCGTCTCGCCATCGGGTGTCCGTAGCGTCGGCTCGCCGCTGACGACGATGAGCCACTCCTCGTTGGCGTGGTGCGTGTGGTACGGCCACAGGCGCGAGCCTGGCTCTACCTCGCAGAGCGTGGCGCCGATCAGGTCCGCACCGATGCGCCGCCCGACCCATGCGCGGCGGTTGATCCAGCCGGGGCGCTGCTCGTCGCGGTCCCACTCGTCGCCGTGGAGGTTGAAGATCTCGGCCACGGGGGCACGATAACCGAGCCGCATCGGCCAGGCCGCTCACGCCGCGAGCGGCATCTGCCACACGTCGACGTGGCGGCCCGACAGCGGGTTCAGCACCTGTTCCTGGACTGTCATCCCGAGCTTTGTCCCGACGCGCTGCGAGCGCACGTTGCGCGTATCGATGATGGAGATGAGCTCGTCGAACGCGAGGGTCGCGGCGGCGTCGTCGCGAACGGCGCGCGCGCTCTCGGTGGCGTAGCCCTTGCCCCACGCCGAGCGCGCGAGGCGCCAGCCGAGCTCCTGGCGGTGGGCGAGCGCCGGGATGAACGTCGGCAGGGCGATCCCGACGAAGCCGATCAGTGCGCCGCGCTCGCCGCCGGCCGTTCCTTCGACGGCGTACCAGCCGAACCCGTGCTCGCGCCAGTGCGACTCGGCGCGCTCGACGAACGCGCCGTGGTCGGCGACGGGCGCGGGACGGTTGAGGTAGCGCGTGACCTCGGGGTCGGCGTTGATCGCGGCCATCGGCTCGGCGTCGGACTCCCGCCAGCGGCGCAGGATGAGCCGGCCGGTCACGATGCGCTCGCCGCCCGCCACCACGCCAACCTAGCGCCACAGGTACGGTTTGGATGTCGTGCCGGTCGCCGTTCGCAAGCGCACCCTCCCGGATGACCGTCTCCGTTCAAGGGGCGCGGCGAGGTGAGCGCGACGGCTGTTCGTGAGCCGCCCGTTCCCGAGAGCGAGGTCAACCTGCGCCTGGTCTTCGGCGGGCTGCTCCTCGTCATGTTCCTCGCGGCGCTCGATCAGACGATCGTGGCGACGGCGCTGCCGACGATCGTCGGCGATCTCGGCGGGCTGAATCACATCTCGTGGGTCGTCACCGCGTATCTGCTCGCGTCGACCGTCGTGACGCCGCTGTACGGCAAGCTGGGCGATCAGTTCGGGCGCAAGATCGTGCTGCAGGTCGCGCTCGTGATCTTCCTCGCCGGCTCCGCCCTCTGCGGTCTCAGCCAGAGCCTCGACGAGCTGATCGCGTTCCGTGCGTTGCAGGGGCTCGGCGGTGGCGGGCTGATCGTGGGCGCGCAGGCCGCCATCGGCGATGTCGTCCCGCCGCGTGAACGTGGTCGCTATTCGGGCCTGTTCGGCGCGGTGTTCGGTCTCGCGAGCGTTGCCGGACCGCTGCTCGGCGGCTTCTTGACGACGAGTCTCAGCTGGCGCTGGATCTTCTACGTCAACCTGCCCCTCGGAGTCCTCGCGCTGTTCGTCCTCGCCGCCACGCTGCCCTCGCGCACGGAGCGCATCGCGCACCGCATCGACTACCTCGGCACCGTCGTGCTCGGCGGCGCCCTCAGCGCGATCGTGCTCGCCGCGTCGCTCGGCGGCACCTCGGTCGGCTGGGGCTCGCCGGTGATCATCGGCCTCGTCGCGGTCGGGTTGATCCTGATCGCGTTGTTCCCAGCCGTCGAGCGGCGCGCGAGCGAGCCGATCCTGCCGCCACGGCTGCTCTTCAACCGGGTCTTCGTGATGACGAGCGCGGTCGGCTTCATTGTCGGCTTCGCGTTGTTCGGCGCCGTGACGTACATGCCGCTCTTCCTGCAGGTGGTGCGCGGCGCGACGCCGACCGAGTCCGGGCTGCAGCTCCTGCCGCTCATGGGTGGGCTGCTGATCACTTCGATCGCTTCGGGTCAGATCATCTCGCGCACGGGCCGCTATAAGGCCTTCCCGATCGCGGGCACCGCGGTGATGGTCGTCGGCCTCTACCTGCTCTCGACGCTCGATGCGAGCTCAAGCAACGGCACGATCTACCTCTTCATGTTCGTCGTCGGACTCGGGCTCGGCATGGTGATGCAGGTCCTCGTGCTCGCTGTGCAGAACGCCGTCGACTACTCCGACCTCGGCGTCGCGACATCCGGTGCGACGCTCTTTCGCTCGATGGGGGGCTCGCTCGGCACGGCGGTGCTCGGCGCCGTCTTCGCGAATCGCCTGCGCCACGAGCTCGCGGCTCATCTGCCGCCGGCCGCCGTCTCGCACGCAGGTGGCGGCTCGTCGGTCGACCCCGCCGAGATCGACAGGCTGCCGCCGGCGCTCCACGCGGGCTACTTGGAGGCGTTCACGAAATCGCTCAACAGCGTCTTCCTGGTCGCGGCCGTGATCGGCGTCTTCGCGTTCGTGCTCAGCTGGCTCATCCGCGAGCTGCCGTTGCGCAAGACAGTCGCCACGCGCGACGCCGGCGACGCCTTCCCGGCACCGACCGACGACACGTCGCTCGCGAACATCGTGCGGATGATCGGCCGCATGGACCGCCGCGAAGGCCAACGCGAGATCGTCTCGCGCGTCGCTGCACGCGCCGGCGTCGACCTCAGCCCCGCCGCGTGCTGGCTGCTCGCACGCCTCAGCGTCGAAGCGGACAGGAGCATCCCGGAGCTGGCGGAGCACGTCCAGGTGAGCCCGTCGCGTCTTGCGATCGCCCGCGACGAGCTCGTCGGCGGCGGGCTCGTCGAGCCTGGAAGCGGCGATCACGCCGGCCCGCTGACCGATGCGGGGCGCGAAGCCCTGACTAAGCTGACGAAGACCGGCGAACAACGCCTCGCGGACCTGCTCGAGGAGTGGCGCCCGCAGGAGGACGAGCGCCTGGCGCGCATGATCGAGACGCTCGCGGGCGAATTCTTCATCGACGCGACGGCGCTCTGCGCCCACGACGGGGTCGCGGCGCCGCCGGGGGAGGTACGCGCCTAGCGCGCTATGCGGCGGCGGCGCTGACGATCAGGCCGGCGGCCTGGTCGGGCGACAGCTTCTCGGTGTTGATGACGAGGTCGTAGTGCGTGGGGAGCTCGTCGCCGACGCCGTAGAAGCGCTTGATGTAGTCGCCGCGCGCGTCGTCGGAGCGCTTCAGTACCTTCGCGGCCTCTCTCTCGTCGGCGCCGAGCATCGCGGCCAGGCGCGCCGTGCGCGTCGCGACCGGCGCTGTGAGCAGGACGCGCAGCACGTCCTCGCGGGCGCCGAGGGCGATCGAAGCGGCGTGCGAGACGATCAGGACGCTGCCCTGCGCCGCCGTTTCCTCGATCACCGTGCTGATCAGGCTGCGCAGCCCCTCGCTCGCCGGCTCGGTGGTGCCGATGTACTCGGCGCCCGGCGCTGTGTACACGCCGCCGCCAGCGACGCCGATGCCTTCAATGATCGACTGCAGGCGTGATTTGCGCCGCTCGACGTCGGCCATCGTGTGCTCGTCGACGCCGGCCTCCCGCGCGGCCGTGGTGATGATGTCCTCGTCGAGGATCCGCAGGCCGAGCGTCGTCGAGACGGCCTGCGCCGTCTCGTGTGCGCCGGCGCCGTCCTGACTTGAGATGCAGATGACCGAATGGGACACGCGCGCAAGCCTATCTTTTCGCAGCGCCGGATGGGGACTTGACAAACGATGCATAACGATATATCGTGATGTTGTCCTGATAGGTCAATATAAGGAGTAGTTAGATGCACAAGGGACACCCCAACCCATACGACGAAGGGCACGCACGCGGCCCCCGCGGCCGGCGCGCCGCCCGCTGCCGGTCCTTCGCCGAGGCGCCCAGAGGCGCCCACGGAGGGCCGCCGTTCTTCGGCCCGATGGCCTTCGGCGGCGGCCCGCGAGGCCGTGGACGCAAGGCGCGCCGCGGTGACATCCGCAGCGCGATCCTGCGCCTGCTCGCCGAGGAGCAGCGCAACGGCTACCAGATCATGCAGGAGGTCGAGGAGCGCAGCGGCGGCCTGTGGCGGCCGAGCCCCGGTTCGGTCTACCCGGCCCTGCAGCAGCTCGAAGACGAGGGCCTCGTCCGTTCCGAGGAGGCCGAGGGACGCCGCGCCTACGCGCTGACCGACGAGGGACGCGAGTACGTCGAGTCCCGCCAGGGCGACCCCTCGCCCTGGGAGCAGGTCAGGGGCGGCTGGGGCAGCGACGCGCACGAGCTCGTCAAGCTCGGCCGCGAGGTCGGCTTCGCGTTCGCACAGCTGCTGCACAGCGGCGGCCCAGGCCAGATCGCGCAGGCGCGCGAGGTCCTGACCGCTACTCGCCGCGACCTCTACCGGATCCTCGCCGAGGGCGAGCAGAGCCCGGAGGGCGCCGGCGGCGACGCCGAGTAGGCGGCCCCCCAGCGGCGCCGGGCACCGCCCGGCGCCGCGCCTACGCCGCCGCGAAGCGGGCGAAGAAGTCCGCCTCCGCGACGATCGACCGTTCGAGCTCGTCGATGAGCACGCGCTCGTTCGGTCCGTGGATGTTGCTGTGCCCGTCGCACGCGCCCAGCACGAGGACCTCCGCTTGCGGGATCGCGCGCTGCAGCGAGCTCACCACCGGTATCGACCCGCCGCTGCCAACGAGGACGGTCTGCGCACCCCACGCGGCTGACAGCGCACCACGCGCAGCCGAGTAGGCGGGCCCGGACGGATCGGCCGAGAAGCCGTCGCCGATCTCGCCCGGCTCGACAGCGACCTCGATGCCGAAGGGAAGCGCGCGAGCGAGGTGCTCGACGAGCAGGCGCTGGGCCTCGGCGGCCTCCTGCGCCGGGTGAACCCGCAGGCTGACGCGCGCCCGCGCGCGGGCCGGCACGGCGTTGAGCGCACCCGACACCGGGAGGGCGTCGAGTCCCGTCACGGTGACTGCGGGCGCGGACCAGATGCGGGTTGCCACGTCGCCCGTTCCCGTCAGCGGCACCCCGGGGAGTACCTCGGCGAGTTCGCGGAATTCTGCCTCGTCCTGGGGTGCGCCGACCCACTCGTCGCGCAGCAGCCCTGCGACAGCGACGTCGCCGTGATCGTCCTGCAGGCTCGAGAGCGCCCTGATCAACGCGAGCAGGGCGTCGGGCGCCGCGCCACCGTACTGGCCGCTGTGCTTCGGGCTCTGCAGCGTGCGCACCTCCACGGTGGCCTGCGCGACGCCGCGCAGGGCGATCGTGAGCGTCGGCACGCCGGGACGAACGCTGCCCGAGTCGGCGACGAGGATCGCGTCGCACGCGAAGCGGTCCAGGCCGCCCGGGGGCATGTCGTTCAGCGAGCTGCCGAGCTCCTCCTGACCCTCGATCAGGATCTCGATGCCGACGGGAGGCCGGCCCTCCCAGGCCCGCAGCGCGCCGACGTGGGCAATCACGTTGGCCTTGGAGTCGGCCGAGCCGCGGCCGTAGATCGCGCCGTCGCGTTCAACCGGCTCGAAAGGGGGCGTGAGCCAGGCGTCCTCGTCGCCCGCGGGCACGACGTCGTAGTGGCCGTAGAGCAAGACGGTCGGAGCGCCGTCGGGCGCCGGGATGCGGCCCGTCACTAGCGGCGAGGCGTCGGGCAGATCGAACGGCTCGGCCTCTTCGACACCGGCGTCGGAGAGCAGCGCCGCGACGCGGTCGTGGGCGGCGAGGATCGGCTCATGCGGGCGGTCCGGACCGGCGATGGACGGGATCGAGATCAGCTCGGCGAGCTCGCCGCGGAGCTCGCCCATCATCGCGCCGACCGACGCGGCCAGTGCCCCCTCGTCGCTCACGCCGCCGCGCCAGACATCGTGGCGCGGAGCATAACGGCGGCCGCCGGCCGCACGGCGGGACGCTTTTACCCGAGGGCGTCGGCGGCGTCGCGGCCGATGCTGCGGAAGGCGAAGCCGCCGACTATGAACAGCAGCCCGCGGATGACGAGCAGGATGCCGAAGATGACGGCGAAGGTCGAGACGCCGATGTGCGGCACCGCCAAAAGGACTATGCCGGCGATGATGTCGACGATCGAGATGAAGATGTTCATGCCGCGGTCACCGGGCTCGGAGAGCGTCTCGGCGAAGCGCGCGACGCCTACGACGATCAGCCAGATCCCGACGATCAGCACAAGCACGACGAGCGTGTCGAAGGGTTTCTTGATCAGGATCAGGCCGGCGATCGCACTGAGGATGCCGATGATCGCGAGCAGCCCCCGGCCTTCGCCGCCGCCGAAGATCGAGCCGCAGATCGCGATCACGCCGTCGAGCAGCAGCAGGATCCCGACGACCACCGTGATCGTGCTGAGGGCTTCTTTCGGCGAAACGATCAGCCAGATGCCGACGCCGAGCATCACGACGCCGAGAGCGACGGCGAACCAGCCGACGACGCCCGAGAATTTGCGCAGTTCGTGCGCGCTCACCCGTTCACTTGCCACGACCGTGCTCCTCCTTCGTCCGCTTGCAAGCGCGCCTGCACTTTCGGCGCGCCATGCACCGAAGATGTTCGGCGCGCGTCCTTCAATACCTCCCGGCGGCGGCCGGGCTGATATCCAGAGGTCATCCTAAGCGGTGCAAAACACGGCCTTGAGCAGCTGCTCTCGGGAACCGCGTGTCGCAGGGGCTGCGCCCTCTGCGCCGCGTTCGTGCCCGCCGCCGTGCTCCTCGCGGGCTGCGGCGGCGCGCCCGCGCCCGCCGCGGGGCGGCCCCGGGACGCGCCGGTCGTCACGCGCAGCGCGCGCGAGCTGCTCGCGCAGGCGCGAAACGCTGCGTTTGCAGCGCATTCGGTGCGCCTCAAAGGCTCAATCTCCGCTCCAAACGGACCGATACAGGTTGATGTGGGAATTGCCGCCGACAACGCAGGCGCCGGCCGCGTGACGGTGCGCGGCGACGCCGTGCAGTTCCGGGAGCTCGATGGGCGCGCCTACGTGCGCGCTCCCGCGGGCGCCTACGACGCGTTCGCGCCCGCAGCGGCGGGCGCGGAGCTCGCCGGCCGCTGGGTGCGCCTGCCGCGCCGCGGCGGCGGCGCGGCGAGCGAGCTGCGCGACCTCTCGTCGCTCGAATCGCTTCTGAACGCGGCCCTGACCGCGCACGGCGCCGTGTACGACGCCGGCGAGGACGACATCGACGGCCGGCCGGCGATCCGCCTGCGCGACGCGCGCGGCGGCTCGCTGTACGTGGCGTCCGCGGGGACCCCGTACCCGCTCGCGATCGAATCGGCGAAGGGCGGCTCGCGGCTCGACCTCGAAGACTGGGACGGCCGCGTCCGGGTCGCGGCGCCGCGCTCTTTTGTGAATCTCGAAGGCGGTGGCAGCCGATGAGCCCGGATCCGCGTCCGGCCGCCGCTCGCAGGCACGCGCACTGGCAGCCGACGGGCCCGGTCATCGGGCAGCGCGCAGCGACAGTCGGCGCGGTCGGCGCGGGCCTCTTCGGGCTCCTCGCGCTCGCCGCGATCTTCGTCGCGGGCGCCCACCCAGTCGACTTCGTGCTCGTGCCGCTCGTCCTGTTCGCCGGTCTCGCCGCCGGGTTCGCGCTCAGCCAACGCGGGCGCGCGCGACTGGAAGAGGAGGTCGAGACGCGCGCCGCGGAGCTGAACGGCGCGATGAGCGAGCTCGAGACGGCGCAGGCCGAGACCGTCAAGCGACTGTCGATGGCCGTCGAGTTCCGCGACGAGGACACTGGCGCCCACATCGAGCGCATCGGCCGCTTCGCCGTCCTGCTCTCCGAACAGATCGGCATGGACGAAGCCTTCTGCGGCTGCATCAAGTACGCGGCCCCGCTGCACGACGTCGGCAAGGTCGCGATCCCGGACGCGATCCTCAACAAGCCCGGGCAGCTCAGCGCCGAGGAGCGCGCGATCGTCGAGACCCACGCCGAGGAGGGTTACCGCCTGGTGCGCGGCTCCTCCTCCGCGATTCTCGACATGGCGGCCTCGATCGCCCTCAGCCACCACGAGCACTGGGACGGCACCGGCTACCCGCGCGGCGTGAAGGGCGAAGCGATTCCCATCGAGGGCCGGATCGTGGCGGTCGTCGACGTCTTCGACGCCCTCACCTCAGACCGCGTTTACCGCCGCGCCTTCACGCCGCAGCAGGCCGTGGAGATGATGCGTGCCGAGCGCGGAACCCACTTCGACCCGGTGCTGCTCGACGCGTTCTTCGACGTACTCGCCGCGTCGGGCCCCGACGCACGGGCGCAGCTGCGCTCGAACCCGCAGCTCGTCGTCGAGTCAACGCTCGAGACGTTCGCCGTCGCGCTCGAGCACGGCGACGCCGAGTCGGCCGAGAGCGTCATCGCGACCGCGATAGACGACGGTATCGATCCCACGACGCTTCACGCCGAGGTGATCGCGCCCTCGTTGCTGCGCCTCGCTGCCCTCTCGCGTGAGCGCGGCGACGCGGACCTGGATCCGAGCGCCGAGACGATCGTGCGGCGGGTGCTCGCGACGCTCGCGCGCTACTCGGCGAGCGCGGACCAGAGCCGCGAGCGCGTCGTCGTCGTCGGCCTCGCGGGCAACGGCAACATGCTTGCGCTGCAGATGGTGCGCGACCAGCTTGCCGCGGCCGGCTTCCGGGCCGAGTTGCGCGAACGCGATCGCCCCGAGGGCCTCGCCGAGCTGATCGGCGCCGAAGAGGCGGACGCCTTCGTGGTCGGCGCCGCGCCGGGAGCGCTGAACGGCGAGCTCGAGAGCGCCGTGGCGGCCGCCGCCGGCACACCGGTCGTGCTCGCGGCGCTTCATGTCACCGGCTTGACGGAAGAGACGCCGCGGGGCGTCGCCGTGCTCGACAGAATCGACGCCACCGTCGGCACCGTCGAGTCACTGCTCGGGAGCGCGCCGCAACCAGGCTCGATATAGGGTCCCGCCATGCCGAGGCGCGCTCTCGTGACCGGCGGCGCCGGTTTCATCGGCTCGCACGTCGTCGACGCCCTGTTGCGTGAGGGCGCGGCGGTGAGCGTCGTCGACGACCTGTCGACCGGGGAGAAGGCGCGCGTAGCCCCCGACGCCGAGCTCTTCGAGCTCGACATCGTCGATGGCGAGGCGCTCGCGGCGCTGGTCCGCGACCTCGCGCCCGACGCGGTGTACCACCTGGCGGCGCAGTCATCCGTGACGGTCTCCGTCGAGGATCCGGGGCGCGACTGCGCGACGAACGTGGTCGGCACGCTCAACGTCCTGCGCGCCGCGGGCGCGGTTTCGGCGCCCGTCGTGTTCACATCGACCGGCGGCGCCCTCTACGGCGACGGCGCGCCACGGCCGACACCGGAGTCGCAGATCCCGGCTCCGCTGTCGCCCTACGGGGCCTCGAAGTGGGCCGGGGAGGCGTATGTCAACACGTGGTCGCTGTCGTCCGGCATCCCGCACGCCGTGCTGCGCCTCGGGAACGTGTACGGAGCGCGCCAGAGCCCGCACGGCGAGGCCGGGGTCGTCGCGATCTTCACCGGCAAGCTTTACGAGGGCGTGAGCCCCGTCCTCTACGGGCACGGCCGGCCGACACGCGACTACATCTACATCGACGACGTCGTCGCCGCGGTGCTCGCGGCGTCGGGCACGCGCGGGACGTTCAACATCGCGACGGGCGTCGAAACGAGCGTCGCCGACATCTGGACGGGACTGTGCGCGGCCGCCGGCGTCGACGCCGAGGCACAGCTCGCCGAACTGCGGCCCGGGGAGCTCCAGCACAGCTGCCTGGACGCCTCGCGCGCCAGGGCGGAGCTCGGCTGGCGGGCGCGGACCGCGATCGGTGAGGGACTCGCGCGGAGCTACGAGGCGCTGACTGCGGAACTCGCCGCCGCGCGCTAGCCCGGCGCGCCGTCGTCGCGGTTGCTGCGCTCGAGGCGCTCGGCCTCGCGCTCGTTCAGTTCGCGTCCCTGGCGCACGAAGTCGAGCAGGAAGCGCAGTTCGGCCTCGCCGTAGCGCTCGTACAGCTCCTCGCCGCGCGCCATGTGCTCGCCGTAAAAGTCCTCGACGACGCCGCCGAAAGCCGGATCGAGCTCGACCAGGACGCGGCGGCGGTCGGCGGGGTCGGCCGTGCGGCGCGCGAAACCGCGCCGTTCCAGGCGGTCGAGGGCCGCCGTCATCGCGCCGCTCGTCAGGCCCGTCACCTTGGCCAGGCGCCCGGCCGACACGGCCCCCTCGCGCTGGATCGTGTCGAGGCAGCGCATGTCGGTCCGGTTGAGGCCGATCGCGTCGGCGACCGCCTGGTCGTAGCGGTCGGTCGCGCTCTGCGAGCGGCGGATCTCATCGACGAGCTGCTCGAAGAGCGCCCTCTTTTCACTTGACATACAAGAACCTTGATGCTAAAGCTACTGGACGACCAAGTCAACAGTAGCGGAGGGGCGATGACCGCGGCGATCGAAGCAAACGAATTGATCAAGAAGTATCCGCCGGACGTGACGGCGCTCGACGGCGTGAGCCTCGCCGTCGAGCCCGGTTCGATCTTCGGCCTACTCGGGCCGAACGGCGCCGGCAAGTCGACGACGGTGCGGATCCTGACAGCGCTCTCGCAGCCCGACAGCGGCAGCGTCCGCGTAGCCGGTCACGACGCCGCGTCCGAAGCGGCGGCGGTGCGGCGCGCGATCGGCGTCGTCGGTCAGAAGCACGGCGCCGACCCCGAAGCCACGGGGCGCGAGAACCTCGTCCTGCAGGGCGAGTTCTACGGCATCACGGGCGCCGACCTGCGCGAGCGGGTCCGCACTTCGCTGCAGACGTTCGGACTCGAGTCCGCGGCCGACCGCCAGGTGAAGACCTACTCGGGCGGCATGGCGCGGCGCCTTGACGTCGCGATGGGCCTCCTGCACCGGCCGCGCGTGCTGTTCATGGACGAGCCCACGACGGGCCTTGATCCCGAGGCGCGCCTGGAAATGTGGAGCGGCATCGAAGCGCTCGCGCGCGAAGAGGAGATCACGATCCTCCTGACGACTCATTACATGGAGGAGGCGGACAGCCTCGCCTCGCAGATCGCGATCATCGACCACGGACGCGTGGTCGCCGAAGGCACGCCCGAGGGCCTGAAGAGCGACCTGCGCGGCGACACGATCCACATCGAGCTCGCGGGTCGCGAGGACGATCGCGCGGCAGGCGCGCTCGCGGACGTCGACGGCGTCAGCGATGTCACGCGCGACGGGCGCACGCTGCACGCCCGCGTCGCCGACGGCGGGGCGGCGATACCCGGCGTGCTCGCCGCGCTGTCGGCCGCCGGCAGCGAACTGGCCTCTGTGACGGTCGCGCGACCCTCGCTCGACGAGGTCTACCTGCGCTACGCCGGCCACGCCTACGCAGCGGAGGACGAAGGGGGGCAGCGATGAGCGCGGCACTCAGACAGACCTGGCAGGTCACCATGCGCGGCGTGCGCGTCCTGCTGCGCCAGCCCGGCTACCTCGGCATCACGCTCACGCAGCCGATCATCTGGCTGTTGCTCTTCGGCGCGCTCTTCAAATCGATCGCTTCGATCCCCGGCTTCCACGGCGGCTCGTACATCAACTACCTGACACCGGGCATCGTGATGATGCTCGCCATCTCCTCGGCGGGCTGGACCGGCATGGGCTTCGTCGAAGACATCGGCCACGGCGTGCTCGACCGCATGCTCACCTCGCCCGTCTGGCGCGGCGCGCTGAACGCCGGGACCGTGCTGTACGCGGTGCTCACGATCGTGATCCAGTCGCTGCTGATCGTGGTACTCGCGCTCGTGCTCGGCGCGAACTACCGCGGCGGCGTCGGCGGCGTAGCCCTCATGATCCTTGTCGCGGCACTGCTCGGCGCGATCTTCGCGTCGCTCTCGAACGGCGTCGGGCTGCTCACGCGCCAGCGGGAGACTCTCATCGGCGCCGTGAGCTTCATCATCCTGCCGCTCACGTTCCTCTCCGGTGCGCTCATGCAGCAGAGCCTCGCGCCGCACTGGATCCAGGACGTCGCGAAATACAACCCCGTCAACTGGGCGGTTCAGTCGGCGCGCTCGGCGGCGATGCAGCACATCGACTGGGGGCTTGTGCTGCCGCGGCTCGGCCTGCTGCTCGCCTTCGCGCTGCTGGCCGCCGCGTTCGCCACGCGCGCCTTCCGCCGCTACCAGCGCTCGCTGTAGCGCCGACCGCTCCCGACCGCTCCCCTACGGAGACGCGCAGCGATGCCGGTAAGGTTCCACTCGGCGCCGACGTGCGACTCGAAGCGTGCACCCCTGGCGAGATAGCTCAGTTGGTAGAGCACACGACTGAAAATCGTGGTGTCCCCGGTTCGAATCCGGGTCTCGCCATTGCTCGCGTGCGACGGCTTGCGAGAGCCTCCAGGCCGGCTGTTCAGGTCGCACTCGGCGGCGGGTCTCGCCGGCTACGGGACGAGGACGATCTTGCCGAGCGTGTGCCGGTGTTCGAGCTCCGTATAGGCGATCCGCACGTCCTCGAGCGGGTATGCGCGTGCGATCGGCACGTCGAGCTCGCCCGCCGCGACAAGACGCGCTAGCTCGGCCAGGACGTCCGCGCTCGAGCCGGCTGCGCTCCCGTCCGTCTTTGCCCCGTACTTCTGCGCTGCCTCGAAGTCGATGATCGTGTTGATCCGCTCGGGCGCCACGCCGAGCTCGACGGCCATTTCAACGTAGCCGCCTCCAAAGGCGTCGATGAAGGCGTCCACGCCGTCCGGCGCGGATGTGCGGATCCCCCCGGCGACGCCGTCGCCGTACTCGAGCGGGACGATCCCATGCGACTGAAGCCACGGATGGTGCTCCACGCTGGCGAGGCCGATCACGGTCGCGCCGGCGTGCCGCGCGAGCTGCACGGCGAGCGAGCCGACGCCGCCCGCCGCCGCGCTGACGACGACCGTCTCACCCGCGGCGGGAGCGACGGCGCGCACTGCGGCATATGCGGTCATGCCCGCGATCGGAAGCGCGCCGGCGACCTGCCACGGCACCGCCGGCGGCTTGCGGACGACGAGCGCCTGCTCGGTGACGACCTGCTCGGCGTGCGAGGCGCGGCCGTTGGTGAAGCCGATCACCTCCTCGCCGGCGCCGAACGCCCGCACGTCGGCGCCTACCTCCCTGACGACGCCGGCGAAGTCGCTGCCCTCGCCCGACGGGAAAGTCGCCGGGAAGCGCTCGCGCATGCGGCCCTCCCGGATCGACGCCTCGCCCGGGTTGATCCCGGCCGCCTTCACCTCGACGAGCACCTCGCCCGCGCCCGGTTCCGGCGCCGGGACGTCGAGGACATCGAGCACGTCGACGCCTCCGTAACGCTCGAACCTCACCGCTCGCATCGACACCCTTGTAGCGCATCCGGACGTCCCGCGGCCGTCTGATTCGTGGCGGCGCCGATCACGTAGCATCGCTGCGTGGAGGCCATCGACCACCTCGATCTCGTCGTCAGCTCGCTCGGGCGCAGCCTCGACTTCTACCGTGGCCTGCTCGGCCCGCTCGGCTTCGTCCACGAGAGCGAGATCGCGGGCGAGCGCGGCGAGCGCGTCGTATATCTCAGCCGTCACGGTGGCGGCGGCTCGCTCAGCCTGCGCGAGCGGCAGTCGGACGCGCACGGCGTCCCGTACGACCGCTACGCCGTCGGCGTTCACCACATCGCCTTTGCCGCGAGCAGCCGCGCGCGCGTCGACGAGCGCGCCTCATGGCTGAGGGCCGCCGGCGCGCAGATCGAGAGCGGCCCCGCCGAGTACTCCTACACGCCGGGGTACTACGCCGTCTTTGCCTACGACCCCGACGGCCTGAAGCTCGAGCTCGTCCACCGGCCCGCGGAGCGGGACCTCGCCGCGCGCGTTGCCGAACTCGAGGCGCGGCTCGGCCGCCTGGAGGGCGGCGGCTGACTGGGCGCGTGATGGCGGAAGCTCTCGAAGGGATAGTGATCGCCGACTTCTCGCGCGTCCTCGCGGGACCGCTCGCGACGATGGTGCTCGCCGACCTCGGTGCCGAGGTCGTCAAGGTCGAGCGCCCCGGCACGGGGGACGACACGCGCGGCTGGGGTCCGCCGTTCGACGAGCGGGGCAAGGCGACGTACTTCCAGGCGGTGAACCGCAACAAGCGAAGCGTCGCGATCGATCTCGGCGACGCTGCCGGCGCAGCAGCGGCGCGCGAGCTGGCGCTGCGCGCCGACGTCCTCGTCGAGAACTTCCGGCCGGGCGTCATGGACGACTTCGGGCTCGGCTACGACGAGCTGCACCGCGAGCGTCCGGACCTCATCTACTGCTCGCTGACGGGCTTCGGATCGCGCGGCGAGGGAGCGGCCATGCCGGGGTACGACCTGCTGCTGCAGGCGGTCGGCGGCCTGATGAGCATCACGGGCGACCCCGACGGCGAGCCGCAGAAGGTGGGCGTCGCGCTCGTCGACGTGATCAGCGGCCTCTTCGCCGCGGTCGGCGTCCTCGCGGCGCTGCGACACCGCGAGCGGACCGGCGAGGGACAGCGGGTCGAGATCGACCTTCTCTCGAGCCTTTTGGCGGCGCTCGTCAACCAGGCAAGCGCGTTCACGCTCGCCGGCGTCGTTGCGCAGCGCATGGGCAACTCGCACCCCAGCGTCGCCCCCTACGAAGTTCTCGCCACCGGCGACGGCGAGATAGTCGTCGCCGTTGGCAACGATCGCCAGTTCGCGGCGCTCGCGGCCGCGCTTGAGGACGACGCGCTCGCGCGCGACCAGCGCTTTCGCACGAACAGCGGCCGCGTCGCCGCGCGCGCGCAGCTGCGCGCGGAGCTCGAGCGCGCGCTCGCCACGCGCGGCGCCGCTGACTGGGTCGCGCTCCTCAAGCGGGCGCGCGTCCCCGCCGCGCAGATAAACGACATCGGCGGCGCGTTCGCGCTCGCCGAACGGCTCGGGCTCGAGCCGGTCGCCTCCATCGAGCGTCCCGACGGCACCGCGGCGCGTCTTGCACGAAACCCGATCCGTCTCTCCGTGACGCCAGCGACGTACCGCGCGGCGCCGCCCGAGCTCGGCGAGGGATAGTTCGCCCCGCCGGCCAGGATCTATGCTTGCCGCGATGGCCTTGACGGCGGAAGAGAGGCGGGGGCGTTGAGCGTGCACAACCCTCTCTGGAACCCCTTTGCCGACATGGGTGCCGTCGACGGTCACCGTTTCGTGCTCGCGCGCGGCGAGGGCGTCTGGGTCTATGACCGCGACGGCAAGCGCTACCTCGACGCGACCGCGGCGCTCTGGTACGCGAACCTCGGGCACGGCCGGCCCGAGATCGCGGAGGCGGTGGGGCGCCAGCTGCGCACGCTCGACGCGTACAGCATCTTCGCCGACTTCGCCAACGAGCCGGCGCTCGAGCTCGCGGAGCGCCTCGCGGAGCTCGCCCCGCTGCCCGACAGCCGCGTCTTCCTCGGCTCGGGCGGCGGGGACATGGTCGACGGCGCGGCGAAGATCGCACGCAGCTACTTCGCTCAGCGGGGGGAAGCGGAACGGACCTACCTGATCGGCCGCGAACACGGCTACCACGGCACGCACGGCATCGGTACCAGCGTCGGCGGGATCCCCGCCAACGCGCTCGGCTTCGGCGGGCTGGTCGAGGACGCCGCGACCGTCGCGTACGACGACGCGGCCGCGCTGGAGGCCGAGATCGAACGCGTCGGTGCCCAGCGCGTCGCGGCGTTCTTCTGCGAGCCGGTTATCGGCGCGGGGGGCGTCTACGCGCCGCCCGACGGCTACATCGAGGAGGTCGCCGCGATCTGCGCGCGGCACGGCGTCCTGTTCGTCGCGGACTGCGTCATCTGCGCCTTCGGCCGCCTCGGCACGTGGCTCGGCATCGACCGCTGGCCCGTGAAGCCAGACATGGTGACGCTCGCGAAGGGCGTTACGGCCGGCACGCTGCCGCTTGGCGCGCTGATCGTCGCCCCGCACGTAGCGCAGGCCTTCTGGACGGGCGAGCCGGGCGCGCCGACGCTGCGCCACGGCCAGACGTACGCCGGCCACCCGACCGCGTGTGCGGCCGCGAACACGGTGCTCGGCATCTACCGCGACGAGAACTTGATTGCCCGCGGCCGCGAACTGGAGGCGCCGCTCGCGGATGCGCTCGCGCCGCTCGCAGAGAACCCCGCCATCGTCGAGGTCCGCTCGGGGCTCGGCTTCCTCGCCGCGGCCGAAGTGGACCCCGAGCTGCTCGCACGCGACGCAGGCTTCGTCCAGCGCTGGGTTCACGCGTGCCGCGCCGAGGGCGTCCTCGTGCGCCAGCTCGGCCGTGGCGTCGCCGTGTCGCCGCCGCTTGTGACCGGCGAGGAGGAACTGGAGCTGCTCGGCGACGTGATGGCGCGCACGCTCGAGCACACGGCAGCCGTCGCGACGCGCTGAGCGCCGTGGAGCTCGACGCCCGCCGCTACGACAAGGAGCTCTTGAAGCTCCAGACCGAGCTCGTGTTCATGCAGGAGTGGCTCGTCGCCACCGGCGCGCGCCTCGTCGTGCTCTTCGAGGGACGCGACACCGCCGGCAAGGACGGTGCGATCAAGCGCGTCACGGAGTACCTGAACCCGCGCACCTGCCGCACCGTTTCCGTGCCGACACCGGACGAGCGCGAGAAGACGCAGTGGTTCTTCCAGCGCTACGTCGAGCACCTGCCGAGCGCCGGCGAAATCGTCCTCTTCAACCGCAGCTGGTACAACCGCGCCGGCGTCGAGCACGTACTCGGATACTGCAGCCAGGAGCAGTACGAAGAGTTCCTGCGCTTCTGCCCGCAGTTCGAGCAGGCGCTCCAGAACGACGGGATACGCCTCGTGAAGTACTGGCTTTCGGTCAGCGACGAGGAGCAGGAGCGCCGCTTCGAGCGGCGGCTGACGAACCCACGCAAGCGCTGGAAGTTCAGCCCCACGGACCTGCAGGCCCGCGCGCGGTGGGTGGACTACGCCGAAGCGAAGGACCGCATGTTTGCCTACACCGACACCGACGAAAGCCCGTGGTGGGTGATCGAGGCCGACGACAAGCGCGAGGCGCGCATCAACCTGATCGCGCACCTGCTGTCGCTCGTCCCATACGAACACGTCCACGAGGGGGCGCTGCCGGAGCTGCCGCCGCGCCAGGAGCGCCCCTACGTGCGGCCACCGAAGCAAACGCAGCGGTTCGTGCCGATGCACTACACGGTGCGCCGCAAGCGCGCCGGGGCGTAGGCGCCCGCGAGCGTCACCGCGCCGCCGAGCGCAGACGCGGCCGCGGCCATGACGAACACCGCGGGGTAGCCCGCGAGTGTCGCCGTGAGCCCGGCGAGCGGCGCGCCGATACCGACGCCGGCGTCGAAGAAGGCGCTGAACGCGCCCATCGCGGCGCCGCGCCCGTCGTCCGGTACCCCGGCGACGACGAGGAGCGCGAGCGACGGAAAGAGAAGCGAGAAGCCGACTCCCACGACGGCTGCGCCGACGATCGCGGCGGCGAGGGAATGCGCCGCGGCGACGATCAGGAAGCCGGCGGTCTCCGTGCCGGCTGCGATCAGCCCGCCGCGCCGCGGCCCGATCGCGTCGGGGACGTGCGCGAAGAGCACCCGGCTCGCGACGACCGCGACGGCGAACGCGGTGAAGACGACGGCGCCCCCGCCGATGCCCTGCGCTGCGAGCAGCAGCACGACGAAGCCCGCCAGCGCGCCGTAGCCGACGTTGCCGAAGAGGAGCGCGACGCCCGGGCGCCACGTCGCTCGCGGTACCAGTGGGTGCGCCTCGCCCGCGGCGCGCAGCGCTTTCGCGGGCTCCTCGAGCGGCCATGCGACCGCGGCGCAGAGGGCGGGCAGGGCGGCGGTGATCGCCCACACCGCATCGAAGCCGGCGAGAGAGCGAGCGAGCTCGCCGACGAGCGGGCCGAGCGCCAGGCCGCCCCAGACGGCGAGGCCGAACCGGCCGAGGGCGAAGCCCTGCCGCCCCGGTGGCGCGACGTCGACGGTCCAAGTGGCGGCCGCGGTATAGAGGGCACCCTCGCCGGCGCCGACGACCAGGCGGCCCGCGATCAGCTCGGCGACGTCGGTCGACAGCAGGTAGACGATGCCGCCCAGCGACATCGTGACGGCGCCGGCGATGAACACGGCGTGGCGTCCGCGACGGTCGGCGAAGCGTCCGGCGAAGGGACGCGAGAAGACGGACGTCGCGGCGTAGCAGCCGACGACGATGCCGGCTGCGAGGTCCGAGGAGTGGAGCGGACCGCGCACGAAAGGCGAGAGGGCGGGCAGCGCCGCGCCGACCGCGATGAACGCGAGCAGCGTGGCCGCGAAGAGCGCGTACATCGACCGCGCCGCCACCGGCCCGGCGCGCTCCGCCGCCGGCTGTTTCGTCAGCTGTTCGCGGCCATCCACTCCGCCTTATGCGCCTTCTTCGCCGCCTGGTAGGCGGCGAGCGCGTCGGCGGAGTCGACGTCGCCGAGGGTCGGGTGGCTCGGCACGAGCGGGGCGGCGAGCTTGACGTTCATCCGCTTGGCGAGCGTCGCCGCGAGCGACTTGACCTTCATGTCGCCGAAGCCGGGCAGCGCTCGGATGTTCGCCGCGAGTTCGTCGCTCGTCTTGGCCGAGGTCCAGACGGCGGCCGCATCGCCGTCGTAGTGCTCGCAGATGTAGACGGCGAGGTCGTGCACGCGCTTGGCCATCGCGCCCGGGAAGCGGTGCACCGCGGGCTTCTCGCTCATCGCGCTCTCGAGGTCGGCTTCGGCGAGCCGCCCCGGGTCGAGCGAGCCGACGCGTTCGAGCAGGACGAGCGGCCCGCTGAAGGCCTTCTGCACCGTCACCTGCTGGTCGAGCGCGAAGCCGATGAGCAACGCCATCGGATCCGTCGCAATCAGCCGGTTAGCCTCCTCGGAGGCCGTGAAGTGCAGCTGATCGGTCACGCGCCGATCCTAGCGCCAGCTTGCGTGGCCGCGCATGCCTCTAGGCTGGATGCGATGACGACCGGCGCGGCGCAGCCAGAGCGCGCGATCGACCCGACCTCGTTCGCCGTCTTCCGTTTCCTCTCCCGCTCGATCGACGACAGCGGCCGCGTCGAGCTTCGCTACGCGCTCGACGACGACCTTCAATTCACCGAGGTGCTGGAGCTCCCCGTCGCGGCCCCGCTGGACGACGCGCGCCGCGAGAGCGTCGAGCCGCTCCTTGCGCTGCTGCACTGGGTCGCCGGCGTCTCGTACTACAAGGTCGCGGCGCCCCCGTCGCTCGAGTTCGCGGGCGGCGCGCCGCCGCCCGCGGCGGCGGCGCTGCTGAGGGCGCTCTACCGCGACGGCCTCGGTGAGTTCGCCTACACGGCGGGGCTCCAAGCGCCCTGTGAACCGTCGTTCGCCGTCGGCGGCGCACCTGGCGCCGCGCGGTCGTGGCCCGCCGCGCCCGAGCGCGTCCTGGTCCCCGTCGGCGGCGGCAAGGATTCGGCGGTCGCGATCGAGATCGTGCGGCGCGCCGCGCAGGAGCCCGTCCTCTTCTCCGTCGGCTCGGCGCCCGCCATCGAGCGGACGGTGCGCGCCGCGGGACTGCCGTGGCTCGTCGCGACGCGGGCGCTCGACGCCTCGCTCGCCGAGCTGAACGCCCACGGTGCGTACAACGGCCACGTACCGGTCACCGCAATCGTCGCGTGCACGGCCCTGCTGACCGCGTCGCTGCGCGGGCTCGACGCGGTCGCCCTGGCGAACGAGCGCTCGGCGTCGCACGGCAGCCTGCGCTGGCACGGGGTCGAGATCAACCACCAGTTCAGCAAGGGTCGCGAGGCTGAAGTGCTGCTGCGGGCTGCCGCGGCGGAGGCGGGTGCGCCTGAGCCCTTCTCGGTGCTACGCCAGGCGAGCGAGCTTGCGGTGGCGCGCGCGTTCAGCCGGCTTGGCGTCTACCACGGCGCGTTCACGAGCTGTAATGCGATCTTCCGCCGGGACCCCTCGCTGCGGGCGAGCTCGTGGTGCTGCTCGTGCCCGAAGTGCCGCTTCGTGTTCCTCGCGCTCGCGCCGTTCAGCGAGCCCGAGGATCTCGCGGGGATCTTCGGCCGTGACCTGCTCGCGGACGGCGACCAGACGGAGGCATTCGCGCTGCTGACGGCGACCGGCGGGCACAAGCCGTTCGAGTGCGTCGGCGAGGAGCAGGAGAGCATCGCCGCGCTGCGCCTGCTGGCCGCCGATCCTCGGTGGCGCGATCACGTCGTCGTGCGCGAGCTGACGCACGAGGTCCTCGCGGCTGTCCCCGGCGACGCCGGCGACCCCGCGGCCGTGCTCGCCCTCGCCGGGGAGCACGACGTTCCGGCACAGATCGCGGCCGCCGCGCGTGAAGTTCTCGGAGCTTGAAGGCGCGCGCGTCGGCGTCTGGGGCGCCGGACGCGAGATCAGCTCGTTCGCGGCGCAGCTGAACGCGCGGCTGCCAAGCGCGCAGATCGACGTCGCGGTCTTCGACGGCGACGTGCCGGACGTGCTCCCCGGCGGCGGGGCGAGGGGCGTCGGCGCGGCCGAGGCGGTCGGTGCGCTCGCGGCGTGCGACGTGCTGGTCCGCTCGCCGGGCGTGACGATCCACCGGCCCGAGATGGCAGCGCTGCGCGAGCGCGGCACGACGATCGTGACCGCCACCGGCCTCTGGCTCGCGGAGGTCGAGGGGCGGGGCGTGCTCGCGGTCACCGGCACGAAGGGCAAGAGCACCACGGCCGCGCTCGCGGCGCACCTCGCCCGCGGCGCGGGCGTCGACGTTGCGCTCGCCGGCAACATCGGCGTTCCCGTGCTCGACCTGCTCGGGACGCGCCACGAGCTCGTCGTGCTCGAGCTCTCGAGCTTCCAGATCGCGGACCTGACCGTCGGTCCGCAGACGGTCGTCGTCACGAACCTCTACCGCGAGCACGCCGACTGGCACGGCAGCACCGAGCGCTACGCCGACGAGAAGTTGCGCGTGCTCGACCTCCCGGGGGTCGAGGCTGTCGTCCTGAACGGCGGCGACGAGCGGCTGATGTCGCGCGTCGGCTCCCGTGCCGACGCGCTCTTCGGCGGGGGCGGCGGCTACGACGCGGACGAGCGCGGTGTGGTGCTCGACGGGGAGGTCGTCGTCGCGGCCGCCGAGCTGCCGTTGCCGGGACGCCACAACGCGCTGAACCTCGCGGCCGCCCTCGCCGGCCTGCGCGCCGCGGGCTTCGGCGTCGACGAAGCGGCGGCGCTGCTGCGCGACTTCGCGCCGCTGCCGCACCGCCTGCAGGTCGTTCGCGACGACGGCGTCGTCTGGGTCGACGACTCGATCTCCACCACCCCCGAGTCTGCGATGGCGGCGCTCGCGAGCTTCCCCGGGGCAGAGCTTGTGCTGATCGCGGGCGGCCAGGACCGCGGCCAGGATTACGCGCAGCTCGCGCGCGAGCTCGCCGCGCGCGACGCCGCGCTCGTCGGCATCCCGACGACCGGCGCGCGGATCGCCGCCGCGGCGCGCTCTGCGGGCGCCGGCACCGTCGTGGAGTGCGCCGACCTCGAGGAGGCGGTTGACGCGGCGCGTGCCGTGGCGCCGGCGGGCGCGGTTGTGCTGCTCTCCCCCGCGGCGCCGAGCTTCGACCATTTCCGCGATTTCGAGGAGCGCGGTGAGCGTTTCGCGGCGCTCGTCGCGCGTTGAGACGCCGGTCGCGGCGCCGGGTTCCCGTCCGCGCGTCGGGCTCGAGCGGGGGCGGTAAAAAGGACTAAGCTCGGCCCATGGACGAGCAGCCGGAGCACAAGGGCGTGACGCCGCGCCAGCTCCTGCTTCCAGCCGCGGCCCTCGTCGCGGTCACGCTGCTGATCGTCCTGTTCGCGTTCAGCCACGGCGCCACGTCGAACTCGACGACGCTGCCCGGCGGCGCGCACGAAGGTACGCGCGGCGGCGGTTACTACGGCATCCGCGCGGTACCGGTCAGGACCGCGCCGGAAATCAGCGGCCTGCATAACGACGAAGGCAAGGAAGTCAGGCTCGGCCAGTATCGCGGCAAAGCCGTCTTCCTCACGTTCATCTACACGCACTGCCCCAACGTCTGCCCGCTGATCGCTGCGGGCCTGCACCGCGTCGTGAAGATGCTCGGCCCGCGCGCCGCCCACGTCCAGGTCATGGCCGTCTCGGTCGATCCGCGCGGCGATACGCCCGCCGCCGTGAAGGCCTTCCTCGCCGCCCACCAGCTCACGGGCGAGATGCAGTACCTGATCGGCAGCGCCGGTCAACTTGCGCCCATCTGGAAGCAGTGGGGTGTCGGCGCCGCACGCGAGGTCGAAAACCCGGACCTTGTGGCGCACACGGCGCTCGTCTACGGGATCTCAGCCACCGGGAAGATCACGACGATCTACTCGGCGACCTTCCAGCCATACGAACTCGTCCACGACGCGAGCCTGCTCGCGGCCGAGTGAACCGGGTTCGTCAGGGCTGGGCCATGCGGCCGCGCCAGACGAAGTAGTACCAGAGGCACACCCCCGCGAGGATGAGCCCCGGAATGAGGAGCGTCAGCAGGCCGATGGTGAAGACCGTCGTCGCGATGAGGATCAATGCCGCCACCTCAGTCTCCCTTGCTCGTACTCGCGTTCCAGCCTATTTGACCAAGTAGACGAGGACCCACATGATGACGCCCAGCCCGACGAGGTAGGTCCAGAAGAACGCGGCGGCGTCCAGGCCGCGCGGCAGCAGGCGGTCGGGGTGCTCGTAGACGATTTTGCCCTCGTGCGGCTGGCGTTGTTCGCGCAGTTCGCGGGCCTCGGTCGCGACCTGGATCTCGATCCAGTAGATGGACATGAGCATTACGAGGATGTAGAAGCCGGTCCAGCCGATGAAGACGCTCGCGTAGGCGTAGTTCGTCGGCCCGAACGTCTGCTGCGTGTACTCGAGTATCTGGGCGATGATCGCGAGGAGGCCGAGCACGAGGCAGGCAGTCGCCGCGCCGAGCCACGCTTTGCCTTGCCCCTGCCGGCGGTTCGCGATCACGATCGCGATCGCGCTCAGCACCAGGCAGACGACGAAGACGACGCCCCACGACTGGATCGGTGCGACATTCGCCGGCCGCCACTTGCCTTCGATGTTGGAGGTCTTCAGGTAGACGAACGCGAAGCCGAACGAGAGGAAGAAGAACGTCATCGCGCCAGCCATCAGGCGCGCCGCGACCGAGAGGGCATTCGCCCCCCTCGCGCGGCGTACCTCCGGCGTCTCCTCGCCCGGTTGGGGTTTCGGGCCGGCGAGCGTGAACGGTGCGTTCTGTTCTTCAGCCGCCATCTCAGGCTCCTGCGCCCGCCGGCGCCGGCGCCGCGCCGCCGCCGCTCACCGGGACGCCGTAGTCGTACGGGTCGAAGTCCCTCATGTCCGGGATCTTGTCCGGGAAGTTGTCCACGGGCACCGGGGTCGGCACCTGCCACTCCATGCCCTTCGAGTGCCACGGGTTGTCGGTGGCGCGCTCACGCTCGAAGACGAGCGAGTAGACGACGTTGTAGACGAGCAGCAGCATCGAAGCGAAGAGCAGGTAGGCGGCAATCGAAACGACGCGGTTCAGCGTGATCAGGTCGGCCGGGTAGAACGTGACGCGGCGGGCCATTCCTTTCAGCCCCAGCGCGAAGATCGGCAGGAACGTGGCGTTGAACGTGAGGAACATCGCCCAGAACTGGAACTTGCCGATCCGTTCGTTGAGCTTGAAGCCGAACATCTTCGGGACGTAGTAGTAGATCGCGCCGACGAACGCGAACCCGAGGCCGCCCATGATCGTGTAGTGGAAGTGAGCGATCACGAAGAAGCTGCCGTGCAGCTGGGCGTTCGTCGGGACGTCTGAGAGCACCACGCCGGACGCGCCGCCGATGAGGAAGTTGAAGGCCCAGGCGAAGCAGAAGAGCATCGGCACGGTGAACGTGATGCGACTTCGCCAGATCGTGCCGATGAAGGCGAGGAAGACGAACCCGGTCGGGATCGAGATGATCTCCGTCGAGAGCATGTAGAACGGCCTCAGGTCGGCGTTGATGCCGCTGACGAAGAGGTGGTGCTGCCAGACGAAGAAGCTCATCAGGCCGACGCCGAGGAAGCCCGCGACGGCGATGCGGTAGCCCCAGAGCGGCTTGCGCGCGAAGACCGGCAGCATCTCGAGAATCAGCCCGAACCCCGGCAGCGCGAGCACGTAGACCTCGGGGTGGCCGAAGAACCAGAAGAGGTTCTCGAAGAGGTATGCGCTCCCGCCCCCGAGCGTGAGGAAGAACGAAGTGCCGATCGCGCGGTCGAGCGCCGCCATCAGCAGCGTCCCGATCAGCATCGGCGCGGCGAGCACCATCAGCACGGCGGTCACGAACGTCGCCCAGCAGAAGATCGGCAGGCGCCCCCACGTGACGCCGGGGGCGCGCATCGTCACGATCGTGACGATCATGTTCATCCCGAGCAGCACCATCGAGATGCCGACGAGGGCGAAGAAGAGGATGTACGAGTCCATGCCCATCAGGGCCTGGTCGTTGAGCGGCTCGTAGCCGGTCCAGCCGGTCGGGAAGCCGCCGAAGAAGATCGTGGACAGCAGGATCACGCCGGCCGCCATCAGCAGCCAGAACGTGAGCGCCTCGATGCGCGGGAACGCCATGCGCCGCGCGCCGATCATGATCGGGACGAAGTAGTTCGCGAACGGGCCGAGCACCGCCGAGGTGAGCGTGCCGAGCATCACGACACTGTGCAGCCCGACGATCGTGAGGTACTTTTCCGGCCCCACGAACTCGGGCGTGTTGTGCAGCAGCTCGGTCCGGATCAGCATCGCGTTCAGGCCGCCGACGAAGAAGAAGAACCCGACTCCGACCAGGTACTGGATGCCGACGACCTTGTGGTCGGTGGAGAGGCCGAAGTAGCGCCAGGCGCCTCCCGTCTCCTTCTCGCGCAGCGACGCGGGGCGCCCCAGCATGCGCCCGACGGGGTAGTTCGCGAAGCCCATGCCGACGAGGAAGCCGATCACGCCGAAGCTGTACGCGAGGATCAGCGCGAGGTCGTCTTCGAGCGTGTTGACCCGGATGTATTCGTAGTACGGCGTCGTCGTAAGCGCCTTGCCGATGTACCAGCCGATGATGTAGCCGATGACGGCGCCGATGATGCCCGTGAAGATGTTGAAGCCGACCAGTTTGCGCCAGCCGGGGCGCTCGACCGAGGAGGAGCTTTGGTGCGGGTATGCGAGGCTCATGTCCCTCCTTAGCTTTCTTCTTCGAAGCCGGCGCGGTGTGAACCGAATTTCGGCTGGTACGTCAGCGCGAAGGGCGGCAGGTATTTCTCGGCCGGACGGTACTTGATCTGCATCTTGTGGATCCATTCTTCGAACTGCGGACGCGTGACGACCCTGCCGAAGCCGTACATCGCGCCGTGCCAGATGCCGCACAGCTCGGTGCAGCGGTATTCGAAGCTCAACAGCCGGTTCGGTTCGGCGAACGCGATGTTGTTGACCTGCGGGTTGGCGTCGGCCTTGATGCCGAGTTCCTTCACGGTCCAGGAGTGGATGACGTCTAGCGACGTGACGTTGAATTCGATCATCGTGTTGACGGGGATCTCGATGCCGGGCGTCTCGACGCCGCCGTATTCGGGCCAGCGGTAGGTCCAGGTCCACTGCTGGCCGATGACCTGTACTCGCAGGCCGACGTGCGACGGGCGGTTCAGCGGCGAGGCGCCGGATCCTGTCCCGTCACCGTAGTTCTGGATCAGGGCGACCGAGCCGTAGACGGCGAGGATCAGCACCGTGATGCTCGTGACGACGATCCAGCTGATCTGAACTTTCGCGTCGTCCCGCACCGCGGGCCCTTCGAGCATCTGGCCGCGCGGCTGGCGGAAGAACATCGCCGCGTAGACGAGGTAGAGGCCGACGAGCAAAAGGAACGGTGTCGCGATCGCCGCGAGCACGGTCAGCGTCGTCGCCTGGTCTTCGCCCGCGTTGCTCGCTTCGCCGTAACCGAGGTTCGGGCCGAGCACCCAGATCACGAGCGGCACGGCGATGATCGTGCAGACGGCCCAGATGATCGTGAACCGTCTGCCGTGGTTGATCTCGTCCATCAAGCCCTATACGACGTAGAGGAAGCCGCCCATGTAACCGAGCGTCGACATCGGGCCACCGTTGCCGAACGTGTAGCCGGCGCCACACGGCACGAAGCACTGCCAGCGGTAGTGGCCCGGCGCGCCGGTGCGGAACGAGAAGCTGATCGTGTTATGCGCCTGTGAGAGTTCGCACGGGGCTTCTTCGCAGAAGTCGTGCTTCTTTTCGGCTTCTTCTTCGTTGACCCCTTCGAGCGGGACGAAGACACCCATCGAGGGGATCGCGAAGCTGTGGGCCGCCGAATCGGGGTTGATCTGGTTGACGACCTTGCCGTTGAGCGTCATGACGCCGCCGATCGTTCCCTGGACCTGCCCGAGGTACGGGTTGCGCAGGCCGCTTTCGGAGTCGTACTGGTAGATCGTCACGTGGATCAGCGTGTGCGCGGGGACCTGCCAGATCGTCGTGTGGACCCATTCGCCGTGGCTGCGGACCAGGTAGGACACCCAGTCGGGGTTCTTCTGGTCGAGTTTCTCGCCGACCGCGCCGACCGTCTGCAGTTCGAGGTTCGCGGTGCGCGTCGCGGGGACGTTCGTGACGGTGATGACCTTCGGCCATGCGCTCGTGTAGCTGTTGATGTAGAGCGCGACGAGGGCGCAGACGATCACGAGCAGGACTGTCGTCCACGTGATCCGCTTCCCCATGCTGCTCACCGACTCACCCCCGTCGTCAACAGCTCCCCACTCCGTCCCAAACCGCGGCGCCAAATCGCGTCTGCAGCCCGAAATCGGAGGCTCCGTGAGAAACCTATCACAGCGATCGACGGCCGCGTCGGGAAATTTTTGCCGCATCGTGCGGGCGCCTCCACGGCGGCCGCGAGGCGCGGCGCAGGGTACGATCGAACCTTGTCCGTGAGCGAGAAAGAGGACGCTGCTGCGGGGCCCGCGTGGAGCACCCGCGTCCCCGAGCGCCCGACGCTGGACGGACTCGAGGAGCGCTGGGCGTCGGCGTGGGAGAGCGAGGGCGTGTACCGCTTCGACCGCTCCGCGCCGCGCGAGCGGATCTACTCGATCGATACGCCGCCACCAACCGTGAGCGGTTCGCTCCACGTCGGTCACGTCTTCTCGTTCACCCACACGGACCTTGTCGCGCGTTACCGGCGCATGCGCGGCATGGAGGTCTTCTACCCGATGGGCTGGGACGACAACGGCCTGCCGACCGAGCGCCGCGTGCAGAACCACTTCGGTGTGCGCTGCGACCCGACGGTCGCCTACGACGCCGCCTTCGAGCCGCCCGCCGAGCCGCCCGAGGAGCCGATCGCGGTCTCGCGCCCGAACTTCGTCGAGCTCTGCCTGCGGCTCACCCAAACGGACGAGCGCGCCTTCGAGGAGCTCTGGCGCCGGCTCGGCCTTTCGGTCGACTGGGGCATGACCTACGCGACGATCGGCGACGATGCGCGGCGCATCTCGCAGCGCTCGTTCCTCGGCCTGCTGGGGCGCGCCATCGCCTACCAGGTCGAGGCGCCGACGCTGTGGGACGTCGACTTCCAGACCGCTGTGGCGCAGGCCGAGCTCGAGGACCGCGAGCGGCCCGGCGCGATGCACCGCGTCCGCTTCCACGGCGAAGGTGCGCAGCCGCTGATCGAGACCACGCGGCCCGAGCTGATCCCCGCGTGCGTCGCCCTGCTCGCCCACCCCGACGACGCGCGCCACGCGGCGATCGTGGGGAGCGAGGTCCGCACGCCGCTGTTCGGCACCGCGGTTCCCGTCCTCACGCACGAGCTCGTCGAGCGCGACAAGGGGACGGGGCTCGTGATGGTGTGCACGTTCGGCGACCTCACCGATGTCACGTGGTGGCGCGAGCTCTCGCTTCCGGTGCGCCCGGTGCTCGGCGTCGACGGCCGGCTCGTGCCCATCCCCTGGGGCGAGCCCGGCTGGGAGTCCGCCGACATCGATGCGGCGCGCGCCGCCTATGGGGAGCTCGCGGGCCGCACGATCAACCAGGCGCGGCGGCGCATCGTCGAGCTGCTTGCCGAGTCGGGTGACCTGATCGGCGAGCCGCAGGAGGTGAAGCGCGCGGTGAAGTTCTACGAGCGCGGCGAGCGGCCGGTGGAGATCGTCACGAGCCGCCAGTGGTTCATCCGCACGATGGAGCACCGTGACGCGCTGATCGCGCGCGGCCGCGAACTGAAGTGGCATCCCGCTTACATGCGCGCGCGCTTCGAGGACTGGGTGAACGGCCTGACCGGCGACTGGTGCATCAGCCGGCAGCGCTTCTTCGGCGTCCCGTTCCCGATCTGGTACCCCGTCGACGCGGGCGGCGTCGTGCAGTACGACGCACCGATCACGCCGCGCGAGGAGCAGCTGCCCGTCGACCCGTCGACCGATGTTCCCGACGGCTTCCAGGAGTCGCAGCGCGGCACGCCCGGCGGCTTCATCGGCGACCCGGACGTGATGGACACCTGGGCGACGTCGTCGCTGACGCCGCAGATCGCGGGCCGCGAGTGGATCGACGACGAGCTCTTCCGGGCGGTCTTCCCGATGGACCTGCGCCCGCAGGCGCACGACATCATCCGCACCTGGCTCTTCACGACGATCCTGCGCTCGCACCTGGACCACGACGAGCTGCCGTGGAGCAACGCTGCGATCTCGGGCTGGATCCTCGACCCCGACCGCAAGAAGATGTCGAAATCGAAGGGCAACGTGGTGACGCCGATGCACCTGCTCGAGGAGCACGGCTCGGATGCCGTGCGTTACTGGGCCGCGAGCGGCCGCCCGGGCGCCGACACCGCGTTCGACCCGCAGCAGATGCGGATCGGCCGGCGCCTGGCGGTGAAGGTCCTCAACGCGTCGAAGTTCGTCCTCCAGGACTCGCCCACGCCGGCCGCGCGCGTCAGTCACCCGCTCGACCGCGCGCTCCTGGCGCGCCTCGCGGACGTCATCCGCGCAGCCTCGGAGAGCTTCGACGCCTACGACTACACGCGCGCGCTGGAGCGCACCGAGGAGTTCTTCTGGTGGTACTGCGACAACTATCTCGAGCTCGCGAAGGGACGGCGCTACGACAGCGACCCCGAGGTGAGCGGCTCGGTGGCGCGCGCGCTGACGCTCTCGCTCTCCGTGTTCCAACGGCTGCTCGCGCCGTTCCTGCCGTTCGTCTGCGAGGAGGTCTGGTCGTGGTGGCAGCAGGGCTCCGTCCACCGTGCAGCGTGGCCCCAGGCCCGTGAGCTCGAGCGCGACCTCTCCGGCGGCGACGGCGAGCTCGAGGCCCGCGCGCTCGACGTGGCGGCCGCCGTGCTGCACGAGGTGCGCAAGGCCAAGTCGGACGCGCGCCGCCCGATGCGCGCGCCGGTCGCACGCGTCGTGGTGCGCGACAGCGCGGAGCGCGTCGGCGCGCTCGAGCTCGCCGCGGGCGACCTTCGGCTCGCCGGGGCCATCGAACTGCTCGAGGGCGAGGCGGCCGACGCGTTCGCCGTCGCGGTCGAGCTCGCTGACGGCGCAGACGATTAGCTCGGATAGGGTGGCGGCGATGCGGCGGACGGTGATCGGCGACCTGAGGGCACACGTCGGTGAGCGCGTGCGCGTGCGCGGCTGGGCGCAGTCGATCCGCGACCAGAAGCGCATCCAGTTCGTCATTCTGCGCGACCGCAGCGGCCTGGCGCAGGCCGCCCTGGCCAAGGGCGAGACGCCGGACGCGCTCAACGAGTCGATCTCGCATCTCGCACCGGAGTCGGCGGTCACCGTCGTCGGCACCGTCGTCGACGACGACCGCGTGAAGCTCGGCGGCCTGGAGATCCGCATCGAGGAGCTGCACGTCGACGCCGCCGCCGAACCCGAGCTTCCGGTGTCGGCGGACTCGGCGCTCGACAAGCGGATCGACTGGCGCTACGTCGACCTGCGCCGCCCCGACCGCCGTCTGATCTTCGAAGTGCAGACGACGGCCGAGCACGCGATGCGCGACTACTGGAGCAAACAGGGCTTCATCGAGATTCACACGCCGAAGCTGATGGGCTCCGCCAGCGAGTCCGGCGCCGAGCTCTTCCACGTCGACTACTTCGAACGCGACGCGTACCTGGCCCAGTCGCCGCAGTTCTACAAGCAGATGGCGATGGCGGCAGGTTTCGAAAAGGTCTGCGAGATCGGCCCCGTCTTCCGCGCGAACCCCTCCTTCACGGCGCGCCACGACACCGAGTTCACGAGCGTCGACGTCGAGATCGCGTGGATCGACTCGCACGAGGACGTCATGGCGTTCGAGGAGGCGTGGCTCGCACACGTCCTCGGGGCCGTGGCCGAGCGTCACGGAGAGGAGATCTCGGCCACCTACGGCACCGAGGTGGTCGTTCCGACGCTTCCCTTCCCGCGCATCAGCCTGGCCGACGCGCGCGCCGAGCTGGCGGCGGCCGGCCACGACGTTTCGCCCGTCACGCATGACCTGGATCCCGCAGGCGAGCGGGCACTCTCGGCGCTGATCGCCGAGCGCCACGGCCACGAGTTCACCTTCGTGACCGACTACCCGACGACGGTGCGGCCCTTCTACCACATGCGCTACGACGAGGAGCCGACGCTCACGAAAAGCTTCGACCTGCTCTGGCGCGGCATCGAGATCACGACCGGCGCGCAGCGCGAGCACCGCCACGACCGGCTGCTCGCCCAGGCCGAGGACAAGGGCGTCGAAACCGGACCGATCGGCTACTACCTGGATTTCTTCCGCTACGGCGCGCCGCCGCACGGCGGCTTCGGCTTCGGGCTCACGCGCCTCTTGATGCAGCTGCTGGCCCAGGACAACGTGCGCGAGGTCACCTTCCTCTACCGGGGCCCGCACCGCCTCACGCCCTAGCTCGCGGCCGTGGCGCGCATCCTGCTGACCGTCCCGCCGCTGCCCGAGGCGCGGGCGGTGCTCGCCGGCCACGACGTCGTCGAGGGCCCTCCCGGCGCGGACTCGGCTGCCGACGCGCTGGTCTGCGCGGCCACCCAGCCCGTCGACGCCGGCGCGATCGCCGCGATGGAGCGCCTGCGGGTCATCTCGGTGGCCGGTGCGGGGCTCGACGCGGTCGACGAGCGCGCCGCCGCCGCGCGCGACATCGCGGTCTTCGCCTCGGGCGAGCCGCTCGTCGAGACGACCGCCGACCTCGCTTTCGGCCTGATCATCGCCGCCGCACGACAGTTCGCCGCCGCAGAAGCACGCCTGCGCGAGGGCCGCTGGCGGGGCTGGAGCTACGTCGAGCCCGGCTTCGGCATCGACGTGCACGGCGCGCGCCTCGGCCTGATCGGCTTCGGGCGGATCGCCCGGGCCGTCGCACGTCGCGCCGACGCGTTCGCGATCCAGACGCGCCACCACACGCGCTTCGACACCGGCGAGGCGGGATGGACCGCGAGCCTGGATGAGCTCCTCCCCTGGGCCGAGATCGTGAGCCTGCACGTCCCGCTGACCGACCAGACCCGCGGCATGATCGACGCGCGACGCATCGCCGCGATGCGCCGCGGCGCCGTGCTCGTCAACACCGCTCGCGGCGCGGTGGTGGACGAGGCGGCGCTCGTCGATGCGCTCGCCAGCGGGCACCTGTTCGCCGCCGGGCTCGACGTCTATGAGGACGAGCCGAACGTGAGCCCGGCGCTTCTCGCTGCCCCGCGCACGATCCTTTTGCCACACATCGGCAGCGCGACCCTCGCGGCGCGCACCGCGATGCTCGTCGCCGCGGCCGAAAAGGCCGTCCGCTTCCTGGCGGCGGGGCGATAGAGGCGTCCGCGGCGCTCTTTACCTTCGGCCGATGGCGCTGAAGGACTACGTGGACGGCGACGACTTCGACGGCGTGCTGCTCGTGCAGAGCCTGGACCGCCGCCGCAAAGCCGACGGCGGCGAGTTCCTGCGCGTGACGGTCGGCGACCGCACCGGCTCGGTCGCGGCGATGGTCTGGGACGAGGTCGAGGAGGCGCTCGCGGTGCTGACGGCCGGCGAACCGGTACACGTCCGCGGCCGTTACGAGGAGCACGCGCGCTACGGCAAGCAGATCGGCAGGGCACGGTTCGCCGCACCGCGCGAGGGCTCCTTCGAGCGCGGCGACCTCGAGGTCGCGCCACCGCGCGGCGCCGAGCAGCTCGAGCGGGAACTGCGCGAGCTCGTCGCGACGGTGCGCGACGTCCACCTCGCTGCGCTGCTCGAGCGGCTGCTCGGCCCCGACACCGAGACCTGGCTGCGCTTCCGCGAGGCGCCGGCCGCCAAGCACTACCACCAGGCGTACCGGCACGGACTGCTCGAGCACTCGCTCGGTGTCGCGCAGGCCGTCGGGACCGTCGCCACGACGTTCCCCGGCATCGACCGTGACGTGGCCGTCGCCGGCGCGCTGCTGCACGACATCGGCAAGACGCACGCGTACGCGATGCAGTCCGGGGCGATCGACTTCACGGAGGACGGGCGGATGCTCGGCGAGATCGCGCTCGGCCACCACCTCGTCCGCTCGACGATCGCGTCGATCGACGGCTTCCCCGACGAGCTCTCACGCGGCGTCTGCCACATCGTCCTCTCGCACCACGGGTCGCTCGAGCACGGCAGCCCCGTGGTGCCGTGCACGCGCGAGGCGACGCTGGTCCACATGATGGACAACCTCGGTGGCCGGCTCGGCAGCTTCGACCGGCTCGAGCGCCAGCTCTCGCCGGGCAGCAGCTGGTCCTCGTACGACAACGGCATCGGCGCGAGCGCCCACTTCGGCTCGCGCGCCGCCGCCGACGGCGATCCGCCCGCCGAACTCGCCGCGGCCTGAAAGGGCGCAAATACCGTGCCACCCTTGGGGTTACGGATGACCCGCTACATACGGCCCTCTATGGTTCTCGTCCATGGCTAAGGACACCGAGAAGCTGATCCGGCAGCTGTCGCTGATCTCCTACCTGATGGCCGAGCGCCGGCCTGTCACGGCCCTGGAGATACGGCGCGACGTCGAGGGCTACAGCGGCATGAACGAGGATGCCTTCGCGCGCCGCTTCTACGCCGACCGCTCCGAGCTCGACGCGCTCGGCATCCAGCTCGCGGTGGACCGGCCCTCCGAAGGCGCCGCGGAGCAGGAGAACTACTCGCTGCGGCCCGAGAACTTTCACCTGCCGCCGATCGCGTTCACCGACAAGGAGCTCGCGGCGTTGCGTACCGCTCTGACGCTGCTCGACGGGCAGTTCGCGTACGCCGAGCCGCTGCGCCTGGCGCTGCAGCAGATCACGTGGGGCCGGCCGAGCCCTCTGCGCGACGTCGACCAGCGCACGGTGGCGCTCGCGATCACCGCCGACGCGGGCGGGAACGAGCTCTCCGCACGCCTCGCGAAGGTCGAGACGGCGATCTTCCGCAACAAGACGATCGAATTCGACTACTACACGATCGAGCGCGACGAGGTGAGCGCGCGCTGCGTCGACCCGTATCACCTGCTGTACAAGGGGTCTCAGTTCTACCTGCTCGGCTACTCGCACGAGCGTGACGCGATCCGCGTCTTCCGCCTTTCACGCATGCGCGGGAAGGTCTCCTACGCGAGCAAGGCCGAGCACGACTTCCACCGCCCCGCGGACTTTGACCCGCGCGAGTTCGCGGCGCGGGCGGACTGGCAGCTCGGCGACGAGATCGACGTGGCCGAGGTCCAGATCGGCGACCGCATCGCGTGGCTCATCGAGCGCCACTTCGGCGAGTACGGCGAGATGCGCGCCGCCGAGGACGACGGCGTCATCTTCGCCACGCCGTACGCGAGCCCCGCCGGCATCATCTCCTGGGTGCTCGGCCTCGGGCAGAACGCGCGCCTCATCGCCCCGCTCGAGCTGGTCGACGAGCTGCACCGCCGCCTCGCTCTGATCGAGGAGCGGCACGGCGAGCAGCCGCCGCGCAGGCGCGGCCGCGCAGCCGACGAGCGGGCGCCGCGGCGGCGCATCGCGCGGCCGCGCAGCCGCCGCAGCGAGGACGACGAGGACGCCAAGCCGGCCGTGGCGATCCGCTCCGAGCGCTTCGCACGGCTCGTCACGCTCGCGTGCATCCTGATCGCCGCCGGGCGCAGCGGCGAACGCCTCTCGATCGCGCGCGTGTGCGCCGAGCTGAAGATCAGCGAGGAGGAACTGCGCGAGGACGTGAACGTTCTCAACGTCGTGAACTTCGGCGGCGGATCGTACGTGCTGTACGCGGAAATTGACGAGGCGAGCGCCGAGATCGAGGTCGACCCCGAGCCGTACAGCGACAACTTCGACCGCCCCGCCCGTCTTCTGCCAGTCGAGGGCAAGGCGCTCGTAGCCGCGATCGACCTGATCGGCGAGCACATCCCCGAGGGATCGCTCACGTCGGCGCGGCGCAAGATCGTCGCCGCGCTTGGCTTCGACCCGATGGACCAGGGACTGCAGGTCGTGCAGGCGATCGGCGACGACACCGACGTCTCGCGGGTCGTGTCGAAGGCGATCGTCGGTCGCCGCCTGCTCGAGATGGAGTACTACAAGGAGAACGAGGACGAGCTGACGACGCGCCGCGTCGAGCCGTACGCGCTGATCAACGGCCGCGAGGGCTGGTACCTCGCGGCCTTCGACCCCGAACGCGAGGACGTCAGGCACTTCCGCCTCGACCGGATCAAGACCGCGACCGTGAGCGGCGAGAAATTCCGCCCGCGACCCGAGATCGACCCGTCGGCGGAAGTGGACGGCTGGCTGCGCACGGGCGAGGTCGCCGCGTCGCGCAGCGCGCGGGTCTGGATCTCGCCCGAGCGGGCGCGCTGGGCGCGCGAGTCGCGCCGCGTCGTCGAGGAGTGGCCCGACGGTTCGGTCGTCGTCGAGCTGAGCTTCGCCGGCATCGACTGGCTCGTCCGCGAGATCCTCAAGGAAGCCGGCGACGCCGCCGTGCTCGAGCCCGAGGACGCGCGCGACGCGGTCCACGCCGCGGTCGCCGCGCTGCTCGACCCGGCGGCCGCCTGAACGAGCGGGGCGCCGCGTGAACCGTCGCGAGGCGATCAAGATGGACGAGCGCGAAGTCGACGCGTTCCTGGCGCACGCGCGCACCGCGACCTGCGCCACGATCGGCCCGCGCGGCTGGCCGCACCTCGCGCCGCTCTGGTACGTGCTGCGCGCTGCGGGCGGCGGCGAGCCGGGGCCCCGCATCTGGGCTTGGACGTACGCGAAGTCGCAGAAGGTGGTGAACCTCGAACGCGACCCGCGGGCGACGATCCAGGTCGAGGACGGGGAGCGGTACGAGGAGCTGCGCGGCGTCGTCCTCGACTGCGACGTGCGGCTGCATCGCGACACCGAAGTCGTGGCCGACGTCGGTGGGGAGCTGATGCGCCGCTACTCGGTGGCGCCCGGCGAAGAGCCGCCGCTCGACCTCGCGCCGGAGGCGCAGGCCGCGGTCGACGCCCAGGCGTCAAAGCGCGTCGCGCTCGAGTTCGTCGAGCGCCGCCGCACGAGCTGGGACCACCGGCGCCTCGGCGGCAGCTACTGAGCGCGCGGTGCTCAGCCCAGTTCGTCGATCCGCCAGCTGCCGCCTTCCTTGACGAGCTTGACGGTCTGATCCTTTTTCTTGCCCGACACGACCGCTTCGACGGTCGCGGTCGCGCGGTCGTCGCCTTCGAGATGGACGGCCTTCGTCGCGAGTTCGAACGAGTCGAGCTGCCCGAGCTGCGATTTCACGGCCGCTTCGCAGCCCGACTGCCCGCCGAGTGCCGCCACGTTCGCCTTCGTGAAGAGCGCGCAGATCTTCTTCTCTTCACCTGCCGTCGCCGCCGTCTGCAAGTCGGCGATCGCCTGCGCGACGCCGTGTTCTTCGCCCTTGAAAGAGCTCGACACGCTCGACGTCGACGCGCAGCCGGCGAGGACGGCGGCGATCAGCGCGCACGCGGCGGGGGCGTAGAGGCGGCCCTTCATCGGTCCCTACCCTAGACGGCCGCGCCGGCCGCCTCGCCGTCGCCGGCGGCCGCCGCGAGGAAGTGCTTGCTGAGCATCGTCTCCTGCCCCTGGTAGCTCGAGCCGATCTCGGCGCCGTAGAGGACGTCGGGGCGCTCGGCCATGCGCTCGAACGCCAGCTTGCAGACGGGCTGGCGGTGCTCCACCATGAAGGGGACGTCGCGCGCGCGGACCTCGAGCGCGGCGCGGCTGCCATGGACGGAGCCGTCGGGTGCATAGCCGAAGCCCGGGTCGAAGAAGCCCGCGTAGTGGGTGCGCAGCTCGCCGGCCGTCGGGTCGTAGGCCAGCATCTCGGCGGCGTATTCGGGCGGGATCGACACTCCCTCCGCGGAGAGCAGCAGGTAGAAGACCTCGGGCTCAAGGACGATGCGCCCGCCGCGCTCGGGGTAGACGGGCTCCCAGTAATCCTGCCAGCGCAGCGTACCCGGGCGCGTCAGGTCGATCGGCAAGCTGTTCTTGCGCGCGCGGTAGCCGACGATCCGCGAAGCGTCGCCCGAGACGTCAAGGCTGACGAAGAGGCCGTCGCCGAGCGAGAGCTCGGCGACGTCCACCGGCTTGCCCGAACGGTAGAGCAGCGGCGTGCGGGCGTGCAGCTCGCGCAGCTCGCCGTCGGCGAGACGATGGTCGGCCGTCAGTAGACGCACCTGGTTCAACGCGAGCCCCGTGCGCACGCGGATCGCGAACGTGCGCGGGACCACCTCGAGGTAGAGTGCGCCGGCGTACCCGCCCGCGACCTCGTCGAAGCGGTGGCTGCGGTCGGTCAGCACGCGCGTGAAGACGTCGAGGCGGCCGGTCGAGCTCTTCGGGTTGGCGCGCGCCCGGATCGGCGCGGGCAACTCGAGGTGCTCGATGAGCTCGACGAGGTAGGGGCGGTCGCGCTCCAGCGTCGCGCCGTCGCGCAGGTCGATCGTGTCGAACGCGAGGTCCGCCACCTTCTCGGCGACCGTCGAGGTGCTGTCGGGCAGGAAGCTGCAGCGCAGCGCGAGCGCCCGCTCGCCGAGGCGAAGGTCCACGCTGGCCGGCTGGACCGAACTGTCGGGGATCCGCCACTCGCCAGCCGAGAGCCAGCCCTGCTCGATCGCGCGGCGCAGGCTCTGCGCCGGCAGGACGCCTTCCACGGGACTCTGCGTCACGGCTCTTTCGCGCAGCTCATCGACGGGCAAGTCTATGCGTCCGGGCCTGGCCGCCCGGGAGCGGTAGCCTCGCTGGCGTGGCGCTCGAGAGCTTCACGCCCGCGGTCCGGGAGTGGTTCGAGCGGTCGTTCGACCGCCCGACGGAGGCCCAGTCGCTCGCGTGGCCCGCGATAGCCCGCGGCGAGAACATCCTGCTGTCCGCGCCGACCGGCTCGGGCAAGACGCTCGCGGCGTTCCTGTGGGCGCTCGACGGTCTGCTGGCCGAGGGCGGCGGCACCGGCACGCGCGTGCTGTACATCAGCCCGCTGAAGGCGCTCGCGTACGACATCGAGCGCAACCTGCGCGCCCCGCTGCGCGGTATCGGCGCCGACGCGGTCACCGTCGCGATCCGGACGGGCGACACCTCGCAGCGCGAACGCGCTGCGATCGCGCGCCGGCCGCCCGACATCCTCATAACGACGCCCGAGTCGGCGTACCTCATGCTGACCGCGCGTGTGCGCACGGCGCTCGACGGGGTGAAGGCGGTGATCGTCGACGAGATCCACGCGCTCGCGCCGGGCAAGAGGGGATCGCATCTCGCGCTCACGCTCGAGCGCTTGCAGGCGCGCGTCACGGCGGCGGGCGGCGGCGAGCTCCAGCGGATCGGCCTGAGCGCGACCCAGCGGCCGCTCGAGGAGGTCGGGCGCTTCCTCGTCGGCGCGAAACGCCCCGTGACGATCGTCGACGCGGCGCGCGAGCCGCGTCTGGATCTGAGCGTCGAACTTCCCGTCGAGTCGATGTCGGCGCCCGCCGCCGACGCGGAGCTCGCGCCGCTCGCCGGCGGCGAGACGACGCTCGGCTCCATCTGGCCCGCGATCTACCCGGAGCTGCTCGCGAACGTCCGCTCGCACCGCTCGACGATCATCTTCGTCAACGACCGCCGCTCGGCCGAGCGCGTCGCACTGCGCCTCAACGAGCTCGCGGGGGAGCCCACCGCGCGCGCCCATCACGGCTCGCTCGCGCGCGAGGAGCGGACGGAGGTCGAGGAGCAGCTGAAGAGCGGCGCGCTGCGCTGCATAGTCGCGACGAGCTCGCTCGAGCTCGGCATCGACATGGGCGCCGTCGACCTGGTGCTGCAGGTCGCGTCTCCCGGCTCGGTGAGCCGCGGGCTGCAGCGCATCGGGCGCGCCGGGCACGCCGTCGGCGAGGTCAGCCGCGGCATCATCTTCCCGAAGTACCGGGGCGACCTGGTCGAGTGCGCGGTTCTCGCGCGCCGCATGCGCGAGGGCGCGATCGAGTCGACCGTCGTGCCGCGCAACGCGCTCGACGTGCTCGCGCAGCAGATCGTCGCGCTCGCCGTGGAGCGCGACGACGACGGCGCGCCGCTCACGGTCGACGAGCTGCACGCGATGGCGCGCGCGAGCTACCCGTACGCCGAGCTCTCGCGCGCGCTGCTCGAGAACGTCCTTGACATGCTCGACGGCCGCTACCCGTCGAGCGAGTTCGCGGAGCTGCGGGCACGCGTCGCGTGGGACCGCCTCGCCGGCACGATCCGGCCACGGCGGGGGGCGCGGCAGCTCGCCGTCACCAACGCCGGGACGATCCCGGATCGCGGCCTGTTCACCGTGACGCTCCCCGACGGCAGGCGCGTCGGCGAGCTCGACGAGGAGATGGTCCACGAGGCGCGCGCCGGACAGGTCTTCCTGCTCGGCGCGTCGAGCTGGCGGATCGAGGAGATCGGCCGCGACCGCGTGATCGTCAACCCCGCCCCGGGCGTGCCCGGGGCCGTGCCGTTCTGGCACGGCGACACGCTCGGGCGCCCGCGCGAGCTCGGCGCCGCGATCGGAGCGTTCTGCCGCGAGGCGATCGAGCTCGACGACGGCGCGCTCGCGCGCGACTACGACCTCGCCCCGCGCGCCGCCAGGAACGTGCTCGAGTACCTGACCGAGCAGCAGGCCGCCACGCGCGTCGTGCCGAGTGACCGTACGCTCGTGATCGAGCGCTTCCGCGACGAGATCGGGGACTGGCGGCTGTGCGTGCTGTCGCCCTACGGCGGGCGCGTCCACGCCGCCTGGGCACTCGCCATGGCGGCCGGGATGCGCGAGCGACTCGGCGCGGACGCCGACGCCATCTGGTCCGACGACGGGATCGTCGTGCGCCTGCCCGACATCGACAGCGACGGCGAGCAGTCGCTGCCGCCCGTCGCCGAACTGATGCTGCCCGACGCGAGCGACGTCGAGCGCCTCATCACCGAGGAGCTCGCCGGCTCGGCTCTGTTCGGCGCCCGCTTCCGCGAGAACGCCGCACGTGCCCTGCTGATCCCGCGCGCCTACCCGGGCAGGCGCACGCCGCTGTGGCAGCAGCGGCTGAAGGCCCAGAGCCTGCTCGCAGTCGCGCAGCGCTACGCGGACTTCCCGATCGTGCTGGAGACCTACCGCGAGTGCCTGCGCGACGTGCTCGATGTCGACGGGCTGACATGGCTGCTGCGCGCCATCCACGCGCGCGAGATCGCGCTCGTCGAGGTCGAGACCGAGCGCGCCTCGCCGTTCGCGTCCTCGCTTCTCTTCGACTACGTCGCGGCGTACATGTACGAGGACGACACGCCGACCGCCGAGCGCCGCGCGGCCGCGCTCTCGCTCGACCGCGACCTGCTGCGCGAGCTGCTCGGCCAGGAGGAGCTGCGCGAGCTGATCGATGCCGGCGCGCTCGAACGGGTCGAGGACGAACTGCAGCGACGCGCGGAGCTGCAGCGCGCCGCGGGCCGCGACGCGCTGCTCGACACGCTCCGCGCGGTCGGCGACCTGAACCGCGAGGAGATCGACCAGCGGGTTCTCGCCGGCGTCGACGCGGGCGCCCTGCTCGCGGCGCTCGAGGGCGAGCGGCGCGCCATCCGCCTGCGCGTCGCCGGTGCCGAGCGCTGGATCGCGGCCGACGACGCCGGCCTCTACCGCGACGCGCTCGGCTGCGTCCCGCCGGGCGGCCTGCCGGAGAGCTTTCTGCGTGACGTTCCCGACGCGCTCCGGCTGCTCGTCGTGCGCTTCGCTCGCACGCACGGGCCGTTCACGGGCGAGGAGGTGCGGGCGCGTTTCGGCGTCGACTGTTCGACGGCGCTGCGCGAGCTCGAGAGCGACGGGACGATCGTCCGCGGCGAACTGCGCCCCGGCGGAAGCGAGCGCGAGTGGTGTGAGGTGGAGGTCCTGCGCCGCCTTCGCCGCGCTTCGCTCGCGGCACTGAGGCGTGAAATCGAGCCCGTGGATGCGCGGCGGCTCGTGGCGTTCCTGCCCGCCTGGCAGGGCGTCGACCGCCATGCGCGCGCGGGGGCGGGAGTCGACCGCCTGCGCGAGGTCCTCGTGCCGCTGCAGGGGCTCGCGCTGCCGGCGGCGGCATGGGAGCGCGACGTGCTGCCGCGACGCGTCGGGGCCTACTCGCAGAGCTGGCTCGACGGTCTCTGCGCCTCCGGCGAGGTCGTCTGGGTCGGCGCCGGCCCGCTCGGCCGCAGCGGGCGCGTGGCGCTGTACTTCCGCGAGGACGCGGCGGCCCTCGGGCCGCCGGCGGCGCTCGCGCCGGCGCCGGCGCCGTCCGGGGAGCTCCACGTCGCGCTGCGCGAGCGCCTCGCCCGCGCGCCGGCCTTCTTCGCCGAACTGCGGGCCGAGCTGCCCGGCTCTTCCGAGGAGGTCGCCGAGGCGCTTTGGGACCTGGTCTGGGCGGGCGAGGCGACGAACGACGCGTGGGCGCCGCTGCGCGCCACGCGACTCACGCTCGCGCGCTCGAGCGAACGCACGGCGCGGCGCGTGACGCGCTCGCGCTTCGCGGCCGGCCGCCGCGGCGCGCCGACGCAGGTCCAGGGGCGCTGGTCGCTGACGGCCCCCGTGTTCGGCCACGCGGGCGCCGCCGGAGCGGCGGAGCGCCGCCGCGCGCTCGCCGAGGTGCTGCTCGAGCGCTACGGAATCGTCACGCGCGAGCAGGTGCTCGCGGAGGGGATCCGCGGCGGCTTCTCGCTCCTCTACGACAGCTTCAGGGCGCTCGAGACGCTCGGCCTGTGCCGCCGCGGCTACTTCATAGAGGGGATGGGCGGGGCGCAGTTCGCGCTGCCCGGCGCTGTCGAGAGGCTGCGCGAACAGCGGCCGGACCGCGGCGAGCGCACGCTGGTGCTCGCCGCCGTCGACCCGGCCCAGCCGTTCGGCGCGGCGCTGCCTTGGCCGCGACGGGACGCGGCGCCGACCCGCGCGGCACGCGCCGACGGCGCGTACGTCGTGATCGTCGGCGACGAGCCCGTCCTCTTCGTCGAGCGCGGCGGCCGCGCGATTACTTCGCTGCCGGCCGCCGACGGCGACGCCGAGCTCGTGGAGCGCGCGCTGCGCGCGCTCGCGGAGGCGGTGCGCGAGGGCCGCGCGGCGCGCCTCGCGCTCGAGCGGATCGACGGCGAGAGCGCAGTCGCCTCGCCGCTCCGGGCGCTGCTGGTCGAGCTCGGCTTCCAGCCCGGCCCGCGGCGGCTCACGCTCAGCGCCTGAGCTGCCGATACCGTGGCGTCATGACGAGCGTCCGCACGCGCCGCGTCGGGCACAAGGGTGCCGCCGAGATCGAGCACGGCAACACGACCGCGAGCTTCGACGCCGCCCTCTCCTTCGGCGTCGACATGATCGAGTTCGACGTCCTCAGCGCGCGCCCGGACGGCACCGGCGAGCTGTACGTCGCCCACGACTACGAGGATCTGGCCTCGCGTGGACCGCTGACGTTCGCTGAGGCGCTCGACCACCTCACGGACGCCCGCTTCGATGAGGTCGAATTCGATGTCGACATCAAGCTTCCGGGTTACGAGACGCGCGTGCTCGAAATGCTGCGCGAGCGTGAGCTCGTGGACCGCGTGCTCGTGAGCGGCATGTTCCCTGACGGGCTCGCGGCGATGCGGGCGGCGCAGCCCGGCCTGCGCGTCGGCTGGTCCGTGCCGCGCGTGAAGCGCGACTACACCGAGCGCCGCGCGACGCGCCTGCCCGCGTACGCGGCCCTCGTCGCCTACCGCGCCGCGCTGCCGCGGCGTGTCGGGCGCGCGATCCGCGCGGGCCGCTGCGACGCGATCATGGCGAACTGGCGCGTCGTCACGCCGGCGCTGCTGGCGTCCGTCCGGCGCGCCGGGGGCGAGCTGTTCGTCTGGACCGTCGACGACGCGGCACGGATCCAGAGCCTCGAGGCCCTCGGCGTCGACGGCATCATCACGAACGACCCGCGGCTCTTCAGCTGACGACGCATTCCGCGGCGCTGAAGCCCGCGGGCGAGCCGTAGCGGCCGTTGCCGTGGCCCGCCGTCGTGTAGCGCACGTGCTGGTAGAGCACGCGGCCGTGGCGCCGCCACTGGAACGTGACCGTCGCGCGCAGGGTGAAGGACCGCGCCTGCTGGGTGCGCAGCTCAAGGCGCACGCCGTGCGTCACGCCCCGCTCCCCGCGGCCGATGCCTTCGAAGCGCGCCGCGAGGCCCGGCAAGTCGCGCCAGCCGGTCCCGTCGCGGTACTGCAGCTGGAAGCGTACGTACATCTTCGCCTTCGGCCCGCCGGCCGGGCTCATTCGCGCGAGAACGCCGACGGTCGCCTCGCCCCCCGTCGTGCGGCACTCGTCGATCGTCGCCCAGAGGGGCTCGTTTTGGCTTGCGCGGGCCACGCGCGCCGCGCTCACAGCCGGATATGCGAGCGCGAGCGCCGCGAGCGCCGCGGCGGGCAGAAGCGGTCGCATGATCCGACGATAGCGGCGGCTTTGCGCGCGGCCGCCGGTACTCCCGTCCCGTCGATCGTGTGCTATTCGTGGCAGATGGAACGCGCCCGACCGACTCCGGTGGCGGAGCTGCTCTCGCGCGTGCCGGTGTTCGGCGCGCTCGCGCCGGAGAGCCTCGAGCGCATCGCGCAGGTCGCGGTGCCGCGTCGCCTGGAACCCGGCGAGGTGCTCTTCCGCGAGGGCGACGCCAGCGACACCTGTTACGTCGTGCGCTCCGGCGCAGTGCGCGCGGTGCGCGTCAACACCGGTGGGCGCACGATCACGCTCGCGACGTTCGGCCCAGAGGACTTCTTCGGCGAGCTCGCCATGTTCGAGGACGAGCTGCGCTCGGCGACGATCGAGGCGCTCGAGGACACCGAGCTCGTCGCCGTGCTCGGCGGCGACATGCGCCGCCTGATGGGCGAACACCCCGAGATCACGGTCGGTTTGGTGATCGCGCTCGGCAGGAGGCTGCGCGAGAGCAACGAGCGCCTCTCGCGCCAGTCCTTCCAGACGGTCCAGAGCCGCGTCGCCGGGGCGCTGCGCGACCTGGCCTCGCGCCAGGCGGCCGTCAACGGCGGCGACGTCGTCGTCAACGCGACCCAGTCGGACATCGCGCAGCTCGCCGGCTCCTCGCGCGAGTCGGCGAGCCGCTTCCTCGCGGTGCTGCAGCGCGCCGGGGTCATCACGCAGGGCCGCGGGCGCGTGGTCATCCACGACACGCAGGCGCTCGGGCGGTATGTCGTCTGATTCGCCGAGGGAGCGGCGCCGGCCGCGGCGTTCGCAGGCGCGCGAGTTCTCGGCAGGCGGCGTCGTCGTGCGCGACGGCCAGATCGTCGCGATCGTCCCGACCCGGCGCGCCGCGGACGGGTCGAAGGTGCTGGCGCTGCCGAAGGGCCACGTCGACCCCGGCGAGACGCCGATCCAGGCGGCGGTGCGCGAGGTGCGCGAGGAGACCGGCATCGTCGGCGAGCCGGTCCGCGAGCTCGGCGAGAGCCGCTACTGGTACCGGCGCGGCGGGCGCACGGTGGGCAAGATCGTGACCTTCTACCTGTTCGACTACGTCTCGGGTAGCTTCGCCGACCACGACGACGAGGTCGAGGAGGTCCGTTGGATCCCCATCGCGCAGGCGCCGGAGCTCCTGACCCATGACGCCGAGCGGGACATCGTGCGCGCCGCGATCGACTACCTGTCCGCAGATCGGTAGCCTCCTCTCGCGCGAGCGAGCCCCGGAGGCGCCAAAGAGATGCAGGTCCTGAACTTCTACTCAACGATCTTCGCCGACGAGCTGACGCGAGGGCGCAAGACGGCGACGATCCGTCTCGGCGACAAGTCCGGCAAGTACCGCAAGAACCAGCTGGTCCTGGTCACGATCGGCTACCAGTACTCGCCCCGTCACCGCATCTTCGAAGCGGTGATCGACCACGTCGAGGTGACCAAGCTCGGGGCCCTCTCGCCGCGCGACATCAAACACGACAACCCGGAGTTCCGGCGCCACGACGAGCTCGTGAGCTTCCTGGAAAACATCTACGGGCGCGAGGTGTCGCTCGACGACACCGTGACGGTCGTGCGCTTCTCGCAGATCATCGACGCGCCCTCCGGGGTCGCGGAGGCGCTGAAGGGGTTCGGCGGGGCGCAGAACTAGATCGCCGCGCCCGTGAAAATTCGGCGCGGGCCCTTCAAAAGCCCCGCCGATCCGATATATTCTCCCCACAGCTGGCACTCTCCACGTGAGAGTGCCAATTCCGGTCCGCCGAGCGGCGGCGCCGAAAAAGCCTAGAACGACGGAGGTTCCCTGAACATGAAGCTCAAGCCCCTGGGCGATCGGCTGATCGTGCGGGCGATCGACGAGGAGGAGACGACGGCCAGCGGCCTCGTCCTCCCGGACACCGCCAAGGAGAAGCCGCAGAAGGGAGAGGTGCTCGCCGTCGGTGACGGCCGCCTCGACGACGACGGAAAGCGCGTCCCGCTCGACGTCAAGAAGGGCGACGAGGTCCTGTACAGCAAGTACGGCGGGACCGAGATCAAGATCGACGGGGAGGACCTGCTCGTGCTGCGCGAGTCCGACGTCCTCGCCCGCGTCGAGTCCTAAGGAGACCGAATATGGCTCACAAGCAGCTTAAGTACGATTCCGAAGCGCGCAAGGCGCTCGAGGCCGGCGTTGACGCCGTCGCCGACGCCGTCAAGGTGACGCTCGGCCCGAAGGGCCGCTACGTCGTCCTCGACAAGAAGTTCGGCGCGCCGACGATCACCAACGACGGTGTGACCATCGCCCGCGAGATCGAAGTCGAGGACGTCTTCGAGAACCAGGGCGCCCAGCTCGTGCGCGAGGTCGCGACCGCGACCAACGACGTCGCGGGCGACGGCACCACGACGGCGACCGTGCTCGCGCAGGCGATCGTCCGGCAGGGCCTGAAGAACGTCGCGGCGGGTGCCAACCCGCTGGCGCTCAAGCGCGGCATCGAGAAGGCCGTCGACGAGGTCGTCGGCAACATCGCCTCGCAGGCCAAGGAGGTCTCCGGCAAGGACCAGATCGCCCGCGTGGCGACGATCTCGGCCGGCGACGAGGAGATCGGCGACGTGATCGCCGACGCGATCGAGAAGGTCGGCAAGGACGGCGTCGTGAACGTCGAGGAGGGCCAGACGTTCGGCATGGACCTCGAGTTCACCGAGGGCATGCAGTTCGACAAGGGCTACATCTCGCCGTACATGGTCACCGACCAGGACCGCATGGAGGCGATCCTCGAGGAGCCCTACATCCTCATCGCCAACCAGAAGATCGGTTCGGTGCGCGACGTGCTGCCGGTCCTCGAGGCCGTGATCCAGAGCGGCAAGCCGCTGCTGATCATCGCCGAGGACGTCGAGGGCGAGTCCCTCGCGACGCTCGTCGTCAACAAACTCCGCGGCACCTTCACCGGCGTCGCGGTCAAGGCCCCCGGCTTCGGCGACCGCCGCAAGCGGATGCTCGAGGACATCGCGATCCTCACCGACGGTGAGGTGATCACCGAGGAGATGGGCCTGAAGCTCGAGAACACGCAGGTCTCGCAGCTCGGGCGCGCCCGCCGCGTCGTCGTCGCTAAGGACACGACGACGATCGTCGACGGCGCCGGCAAGAGCGACGCCATCAAGGGCCGCATCAACCAGATCAAAGCCGAAATCGAGAACACCGACTCGGACTTCGACCGCGAGAAGCTGCAGGAGCGCCTAGCCAAGCTCTCCGGTGGCGTGGCCGTGGTCAAGGTCGGTGCCGCGACGGAGACCGAGATGAAGGAGAAGAAGCACCGCGTCGAGGACGCCCTGCAGGCAACGCGGGCGGCTCTCGAGGAGGGCATCGTGCCCGGTGGCGGCGTCGCGCTGCTGCAGGCCTCCAACTCGGTCAAGCTGAGCGAGGACGGCGACAGCGACGAGCGGACGGGGGCGCGTATCGTGCTCCGCGCCGTCGAGGAGCCGCTGCGCCAGATCGCCGAGAACGCGGGCCTGGAGGGCTCGGTCGTGATCTCCGACGTGCGCAAGGCGAAGAAGGGCTACGGCCTGAACGCCGCGTCCAACGAGATCGTCGACCTGGTCGCCGCGGGCATCATCGACCCGGCGATGGTCACGCGCTCGGCGCTGCAGAACGCGGCCTCGATCGCGAAGAACATCCTGACGACCGAGGCGATCGTCGCCGAGGTGCCGGAGAAGGAAGCCGTCGGCGCGGGCGGCGGCATGCCCGACATGGGCGGGATGATGTAAGGAGCCTGAGGGCTTCTGGCGTACGAGGGCCCGGCACGCGCCGGGCCCTCGTCGCTTAACGCCTATTCCACTTCGCTCAGCTTGCGCGGGCCGTGGCCCACGTACTTCGCGGTCGGGCGGATCAGCTTGCCCTCGCGCTTCTGCTCGAGGATGTGCGCCGACCATCCCGCGACGCGCGCGCACGTGAACAGCGACGTGAAGAGGTCCGGCGGCACTTCGGCCATGTCGAGCACGATCGCCGACCAGAACTCGACGTTCGTCGCGAGCACGCGATCGGGACTGCGCTCCTGCAGCGCGGCGAGGGCCGCCTGCTCGAGCGCCTCGGCGGCTTCGAAGCGCGGCGATCCCAGTTCACGCGCGGTGCGCCTGAGCACATGCGCGCGGGGGTCTTCGGCGCGGTAGATGCGGTGCCCGAAGCCCATCAGCCGTTCGCCGCGGTCGAGCGCGTCGGCCACCCACTTCGCCGCGTCGCCGGACGCTTCGACCTCCTCGAGCATCTTCAGCACGCGTGACGGCGCGCCGCCGTGCAGCGGGCCCGAGAGCGCGCCGACCGCGCCGGAGAGCGCGGCGGCGACATCGGCGCCCGTCGACGCGATCACGCGCGCCGTGAACGTCGACGCGTTCATGCCGTGCTCGGCGGCCGACACCCAGTAGGCGTCGATCGCCTTCACGTGGTCCGGGTTCGCCTCGCCCCGCCAACGCAGCACGAAGCGCTCGGGGATCGTCCTGCCCTGGTCGACGGTCGACTGCGGCACCGGCGGCCGGCCGATGCCGCGCGCGGACTGCGCGACGAACGAGAGCGCCATCACCGATGCGCGCGCGAGGTTGTCGCGCGCCTGCTCGTCGCTGATGTCGATCAGCTGGCCGAACCCCCACTCGGGCGCCAGCATCGCCAGTGCCGACTGCACGTCGACACGGTGGTCGCCGGAGCGCACGGTCAGGCCGTGCGGTTCGGCCGGCGGGAGCCCCGGCTTCAGGTGCCCGTCGACGAGCAGCCCCCAAACCTGCTCGTACGGGACCGTGCCTACAAGTTCTTCGATGTCCACGCCGCGATAGCGCAGCGCCCCGCCCTCTTTGTCGGGCTCGGCGATTTCGGTCGCAAAGGCCACGACGCCTTCGAGCCCGGACCTCACCTCTGGATCAGATTGAACCGCGTTCATTGCACTCGCTTTCTGGGCTGGATGCTCAACCGGTTGGCTGCCTTGTGGGCAGAGCCATATCGTCGCAGGAATCGTCGTCCGAGTACGCTGGCGGCCCCCGACCCGAGGAGGCATCGTGCCCGAAAGCGACCTGATGTACCGCCCCGCCCTCGAGCTCGCCGAGCTCGTGCGCGCAGGCGAGCTCACGGCGGGCGAGCTCGCCGAGGTCTCGCTGCGCCAGATCGACGAGCTCGACCGCGAGATCAACGCGTTCGTCCAGGTCGACCACGACGGCGCGCTCGCCGCGGCGCGGGAGATCGCGGCGGGCGACACGCGCCCGTTCGCCGGGGTGCCCGTCGCGATCAAGGACAGCCGCGCCGTGCGCGGCCTGCGCATGACCGACGGCTGCCCGCTGATGGCCGAGTACGTCGCGCCTTACGACCACAACATCACGCGGCGGCTGCGCGACGCGGGCTGCGTCATCGTCGGCAAGACGACGCTGCCGGAGTACGCGATCCTGCCGACGACCGAGGCGAAGCTGTTCGGGCCCACCCGCAACCCGTGGGATCCGACGCGCACCCCCGGCGGCTCCTCGGGCGGCTCCGCCGCGGCCGTCGCGGCCGGCATGGTGCCGGTCGCGCACGGGACTGACGGCGGCGGCTCGATCCGCATCCCGGCGGCCTGCTGCGGACTCGTCGGGCTGAAGCCCGCGCGCGGGCGCATCTCGCCCGCGCCCGAGCTCGGCGACTCGGCGCTCGGCATCGACGGCATGCTCACGCGGACGGTCGCCGACACGGCCGCGTTCCTCGACGTCCTCGCGGGGTACGAGCCGGGCGACGCGACCTGGGCTCCGGCGCCCGCGGAGCCGTTCTCCGAGGCGACGAAGCGCGAGCCCGGGTCGCTTCGCATCGGATTTACGACGCTCCCGCCGCCGCCCGCCGCGGTCGTCGACGAGGTCTGCGCCGCCGCCGTCGACCGGGCGGCGGAGCTGCTGCGCTCCTTCGGTCACGAGGTCGTCGAGTTCGACCCGCCGTGGCGGCGCGACGATGTCGGCGAGCTCTTCGGCGTCGTGTTCGCGTCGCACATCGCCTCCCTGATCGCCTACTCGGGGCGCGTCGCCGGGCGCGAGCCGACGCCCGCGGACATGGAGCCGATGAGCTGGGCGATCTACTCGATGATCGCGAACACGGGAGCGCTCGACCAGCTCCGCGCGAACACGCTGCTGCAGGGCTTCGCGCGCGAGGTCGTGGCCGCGCTGCTTCCGTTCGACGCCCTGCTCACCCCCGCGCTCGCCGAACGGCCCCTGCCGCTCGGGACGCTCGACACGGCGGCTCCGGATCCGATGTCGACGTTCACGCGCTCGGGTCTCTTCACGCCCTTCACGCCGATCGTGAACGCGACCGGGCAGCCCGCGGTGGCGCTGCCGCTCGAGCAGGGCGCCGACGGGCTGCCGCTCGCCGTGCAGCTGATCGGACGGCCCGCAGAGGAGGGTCCGCTGCTCGCACTCGCGGCGCAGCTCGAAAGGGCGCAGCCGTGGGCACTCCGGCGCCCTGGTAGCTAGGCGCGAGCCGTTCCTCCATAGAATGTTGGCCCCCGGTCGCAAGGACCGCCAACGAGCTACAGAAGGAAGGAAATGGCCTACGTCATCGCAGAGCCGTGCATCGGAACCAAGGACAACTCGTGTGTCGAGGTCTGTCCGGTCGACTGCATCCACCCGACCCCGGACGAGCCGGGTCACGCCGAGGCGGAGATGCTGTACATCGACCCCGAGGAGTGCATCGACTGCGACGCGTGCGTTGAGGCCTGCCCCGTCGACGCCTGCTTCGCCGAGGACCAGCTCCCCGACGAATGGCAGAAGTACATCCAGATCAACGCGGACTACTACAAGCAGGGCGCCTAGCCCTAGCGCGTCCGCTCACGCCGCGCTCAGCACGTCGAGCACGGCGACGTCCGGGATCGCCTCGCGCAGCGCGGCGCACAGCGCCGCGGAGTCGAGCGAGTGCGACATCGGCGCGACCGGGTTCACGGTCAGCGCCAGCAGCGAGATGGCGCGTACGGTCTCGAGCGAGAGGCCCTGGCGCCGGTACCATCCCGGCTCGCGCTCGGTCAGGAAGATGTGCGTGGGGTCGCCGGCCACGACCGTGAGCTCCCGGCGACGCTGGCGCAGCGCCGCCGCGAGCTGTGCGAGGAGCGCCTCGGGCACTGCGCCGGGCAGCACGAGGCGTTCGGCGTCAGGGTTTTCGTCGAGCAGCGCTTCCAGCGCGCCCTGATCGGCGGTCAGGGCGAAGCGCGGCGCCAGCTCGGTTGCGACGCCGGCGCCGACGAGCGCGCCGCTGCCGGGCAGCGCGCACAGGGGCGCGAGCGAGTCGGCGAGTGCCGCGGGCACCGTAGGCAGCCGTACGAGCTCGACGGCGCGGCGCGTCGCGAGAACCACCTCCTCGACGTCGGCGCCGAGGACGGCGCCCGTCGCGAGCACGAGCCCGTCCGCGACGCTCGGGCTCGACGCCGCACGACGGTCGATGGCGCCGTCTACCAGGACACGCGCGGCGCCGTGCGCGATCATCGCGTCGGCCGCCTCGCGCACCTGGACGGCAGCCGACGGTCCCGCGACTTCGATCGCGGCCGGGGCTGTGACGCGCGCCACCACGACGCGGCCGAGCGGCGTGCGCGCGCCCGTGTGTTCGAGCACCTCGTGCTCCGCCCCGCTGGCCTCCAGCAGCGCGTCGGTCGTCGCGACGAGGTCGCCGGCCGCGAGCTCGACACGGGGCTTGTCGATACGTGCATCGATCACGTCGTGCTCCTCGCCGTCGCGGCCGATCGACGTGACGCCGACGCGCTCCCCGGCGGCGTGCAGTTCGCCGAGCAGCGCCGTGAGCGCCACCGTCTTGCCGGTGTTCTTCGCGAGCCCCGCCAGCGCGAGGCGCCGCGCCGCGGAGGTCAGCTCAGCCAGCACCGCTCAGGCTGCGGCAGCCCGCGCGGCCAGCTCGCGCACCAGGAACGACGCCAGGTGGTACGGGTAGGTGCCTTTGGAGAAGCCGGCGTCGAATCCGAGCTCCTTGGCGAGCTCGTTCGTGACGCGGGGGCCGCCGCAGGCGAGGACCATCCTGCCGCGCAGACCCTCGGCCTCGACCATCTCCACGAGCTCCGTGAGGTTCTGGATGTGAAGGTTCTGCTGCGTCACCGTCTGCGAGACGAGGATCGCGTCCGCATCGACCTCGATCGCCTTGGCGAGCAGGGTGCTGTTCGCTACCTGGCTGCCGAGGTTGTACGAGCGGAACGAGCGGTAGCCCTCCAGGCCGTGGTGGCCGTGGTAGCCCTTCAGGTTCAGCATCGCGTCGATCCCGACGGAGTGCGTGTCCGAACCGGTACTCGCGCCGACGACGACGATCGGCCGGCCGATGCGCTCGCCGGCGAAGCGCTCGATCTCGTCCTCCGACATGTACTCGACGTCGAATCCCGCGCCCTGGATCGCCTCGAAGTCGACCGATTCCACGCAGCGCGCGTACATCACGAAGTAGGTATAGCCGGGCGTGAGCTCCTCGTAGTGCACGACCTCCGGCTCCTCGAACCCGACGCGCGTCATCAGTTCCAGGGCCGCGCGGCGCGCGGCGAGCGAGTAGGGCACCGGCAGCGTGAAGCTCAACTGCACCAGGCCGTCGCCGAGCTGGTCGCCGTAGGGCCGGACGGCTGTCAGGTCGACCTCACGCATGGCTCGCCGCTCCCATCAGCTCGATCACCGGGTTGAAGTAGTCCTCGGCGGTGTCGACGATGCCCTCGAGGCCGCGGCCGCCGTCGACGGTCCTGCTCACGTCGCCGAATGTCCCCGCCTCGATCGCGGCGAGGAGCCCCTGCCCGGCGATTCGTTCCAGCAGCGCGTGCGCGCCGGCGAGAACCTCCTGCGCGCGGGTGCGGATGATCCCGCCGGGGCGGAATTCGATCTCCTCGCCGAGGTCGCGCGCGGCGTTGAAGACGTAGTCGACGTTCTGCAGGCCTAGCACGCGGTCCTGGACGTGCGGCGTGAAGATGCCCTCGGTGGGCACGCCGATCGTCTGGATGCCCTGTCCCGTGGCGACCGTCACGAGGTTGAAGAGCGTGTCGACGGCGTGCGTGCGGAAGAGGTTTCCGTCCATGTGGCGCGTCGGTGGCATGTACTTCACGGGGCAGTCGGGGAAGAGCTCGCGCGTGAGCTGCGCCTGCGCCCACTCGAGCAGCAGCCCGTTGGTCACGGGCACGTCGATCTCGAACGCGTCGCCGAGCGCGATCTGGCGGTCCGGGACCCCGCTCGCGCGCGCGAGCTCGTAGTTGATGAACTGCGACGCGGTCACCGACGGCGCCGCGGCGATCGCGTCCGCGGTGCGCAGGTAGTTGTCCTCGCCGGTGTTGATCACGACGCCGAAGTAGCCGTTGACCATGCGGGAGACACGCTGGTCGATCAGCCCGCGGATCGGGTTGATGTCGCGGTAGAGGATCCCGTAGAGCGCGTCGTTGACCATGTTGTCGAAGCCCTCGTGGGCCCCCATCGCCGCGATCTCCGGCATGCACAGCCCCGAGCAGAAGCTCGACAGGCGGATGTAGCGGCCGTGTTCGAGCGACCACTCGTCCATCGCTTCGCGCATGATGCGGAAGTTCGCCTGCGTGGCGAACGTGCCGCCGTAGCCCTCCGTCGTGGGGCCATACGGCACGTAGTCGAGCAGGCTCTGCGCCGTCGAACGGATGACGGCGATGATGTCGCCCCCCGCCTGCGCGACGGCGCGGGCGTGGATCACATCCTCGTACACGTTGCCCGTGGCGGTGAGCACGTAGCGCAGCGGCTCGGCGCTGGGGCCGAGCCGGTCGCGCATCTCGCGGCGCTCGTCGAAGCGGCGCGAGATCTCGCCGAGACGGGCGGCGCAGGCCTCACGGACGCGCTCCCGCACCTGCGCCGCATCGGCCGGCTCGAGCGCCAGCAGGTCGAGCTCGCCGGCGCTGACGGCCTCAGCGACCTGCTGTGCCTCAAGCCCCGTCTGCACCATTGCCGCGCCGAGCCAGTAGGCGACCCCGCGCGCGAGCTCGCCGCGCCCGTGTACATGGTCGACGAGCACGTTCGGCAGCGGGGCGTCGAGGTCGTCGACGCCGTCGACGCCGAGCATCCTCGTCACGGTCCGCTCGACCGAGACGGACGTCTGGCCGGCGATGCGCTCGCCGGCGTCGCTGGCGATGGCGCGCGCCGCCTGGCGGCACTCCTCGACGAGTGCGCTGTCAAGCCCGAGCTTGGAGTTCATCGCAGGTCCCTCACGATGGGGAAGGGGATGACCTCGCGCAGGGTCTCGCGTTCGGTGAGGATCATGACGAGCCGGTCGACGCCCATGCCGCCGCCGGCTGTCGGCGAGTAGCCGTACTCGATCGCGCGCGCGTATTCCTCGTCGTTGGGGTGCGGGACGTCGGCGTCGTCGCGCTTGCGGCGCTTGCGCTGGTCGACGAAGCGCTGCCACTGGTCGACGGGGTCGTTGAGCTCGGTGTCGCCGCTGACGAGCTCGATGCCGCCGATGACGGCGTCGAAGTGCTCGCCGAGCTCGGGGTAGACGGAGTGGCGCTTGGTGATCGGGAACGGCTCGAGCGGGAAGTCGAAGACGTGCGTGGGCTGGTTGATGGTGTGCTCGATCAGCTTGCTGTAGATGTCGGCGATCACCTCGGCCCACGTCGCGTCCTCTTCGACCGGTTCGTCGAGCACCTCGGCGAGCTCATCGCGCGTGGACTCCATGAAGTCGAGTCCCGTGCGCTCGAGGATCAGCTCGCGCATCGTGACGCGCCGCCAGGGCTTGGCGAGGTCGATCTGCTCGCCGCCGCGCTGCACGACGGTCCGTCCGAGCGCCCGCTGGGCGACGTCACGGAACATCTCTTCGGTTGCCGTGGCGACGTCGTTGTAGTCGGCGTAGGCCATCATGAACTCGATGATCGTGAACTCGGGGCTGTGCTTCGGCGAGATGCCCTCGTTCCGGAATACCTTGCCCATGTCGTAGACGTTCTCCATGCCGCCGACGATGCAGCGGTTGAGGAAGAGCTCGACGGAGATGCGCAGGTAGAGCTCGCGGTCCAGCGCGTTGTGGTACGTCGTGAACGGCCGCGACCCCGCCCCGCCGGCGAGCGACTGCAACGCGGGCGTTTCGATCTCGATGAAGCCGCGTTCGTTGAGCCACTTGCGGATCTCGAAGACGATCTTGTGGCGCTTGATGAACAGCTCGCGCGTCTCCTCGTTCGCGAGCAGGTCGAGCTCGCGGTAGCGGTAGCGCGTGCCGGTGTCGCCGAGGCCGTGATGCTTGTCCGGCGGCGGCCGCAGCGACTTGGTCAGCAGCGTCGCCTGCTTCACGGCGAGCGCGAGCTGGCCGCGCTGTGTCACGTACGCGCATCCGGTCACGGCGACGATGTCGCCGATGTCGAGGTTCATGACGCGGTCGAATTCTTCTCGGCCGAGCGAGTCCTCACGGACGACCAGCTGGATCGTTCCCGAAAGGTCACGAATGTCCAGGAATGCCGTCTTGCCGTGGCCGCGGCGCGATATAAGCCGTCCCGAGATCAGGTGGGGGAGCTCGGGGTGCTCGCCCTGCTCGAGGGTGGCCGGGTCGTGGGCCGCGGTGACGTCGGCGATCAGCTCACGGTCGGGAAGGCTGACGGGCGGGTAGGGGTCGATCCCCTGCTCGCGCATCCGCTCCATCTTTGCCCGCCGTTCGTCATATTCGGCGACCGGTGCCGCGGCGTCACCGGGGCGCTCCTCGCCGCGGTCCTCGCCCAGTTGCTCTGTCGTTGACATCTCGGTTCGATCCTCCCAGTTGATCGGTGCTTGTCAAGCGCGTCACGCAGGGCGCCGACGCGCGCCGCGAGCCTGATCGGCTCGCCCCGTCGGGTCGGGCATGTCGGCTCGCGCGACTGGCCTCAGGCCATCGGCAGCGACATGCCCACGGGTTTCGGAGCCTGCGGCACCTCGCTCTGGAGCAGCGTCAGTTCAAGCGGTGCGGGTGGCAGTGCGGCGAGGATTCCCCGCGCTATCTGGCGGATCGACTGCGCGGCGGGGTCGTCGGGATTCTCGACCACGAGCGGCAGGCCCTCGTCGGCCTGCTCGCGCAGCGGCATCGTGAGCGGCACGCGACCGAGCAGCGGGACATCGATCTCATCGGCGAGCTCGCCGCCGCCGCCCTGGCCGAAGATCGCGAAGCGCTCGCCCGAGGGGGTCACGAAGGCGCTCATGTTCTCGACGATGCCGAGGATCGGCAGGTCGACGCGCCGCGCCATTTCCGCCGCGCGCCGCGCAACCTTCTGCGCGGTCGCCTGGGGTGTCGTGACGATCAGGAAGTGGGCTGCCGGCAGCAGCTGCGCGAGCGTCATCGAGACGTCGCCGGTACCGGGCGGCAGGTCGATGAGCAGGTAGTCGAGCGCGCCCCACTCGACGTCCTGGAGGAACTGCGTGAGCGCCTTGTGGAGCATCGGGCCGCGCCATACGACGGCGGCGTCTTCCTCGACAAAGAAGCCGATCGACATCACGCCCACGTCGCAGGAGCGCAAAGGGATGATCTTGCGCTCCGCCGACACGTCGGGCCGCAGGCCCCCGAGGCCGTACATGCGCGGGATCGAGTAGCCCCACACGTCGGCGTCGAGAACGCCGACGCTGTGGCCTTCGGCGGCGAGCGCCGCCGCGAGGTTCGCGGTGAGCGTCGACTTGCCGACGCCTCCCTTGCCGGAGCCGATGCAGATCACGTTCGCGACCTGCGCGAGCGCGCCGGCGGGGAGCGAGCCGCGCCCGAGCTTCTGCTTCAGCGCCGACTTCTGCTCCTCGGTAAGGACGTCGAAGTAGACGTTGACGTGCGAGACGCCTTCGAGCGCGCCCACGGCCTCGGCGACCGAGTTCTGGAAGTGGCTGCGGATCGGGCACCCGGCCGTAGTCAGCGAGACGGTGACGTCGACGACGCCGTTGGCGCCGACGTCGATCGAGCGCACCATGTCGAGCTCGACGATCGAACGGCGAAGCTCCGGATCGATGACCGCCTCAAGCGCCTTGCGGATCGTGTCCTGGTCGGGCATGGCTGCATTCTGACAAACCGCGCGCGTCGACCATGAAGGCGGTCCTTAAAAGGACCCGCGGGCGGGGGGAGCCGCCCGCGGGTCGGGGGAGGAGAGGTCCTACTCCTGCCGGCGGGGTATGTGGCCGGCAGACTCCCGGCGCCGCCGACCTCTCGGGGCGGCGCCGGTTAAGACGTCAGACGAGTCCCTGGAGGCGCTCCTGGACCCGCTCGGCGAGCGACGGGATGTCCTGCAGGCTCGAGGCGATTGCCTCGCCGCGCTCTTCGATGTCGCCGATCGCCTTCTCGATCTCGCGGCGGCGGTGGCGAAGATCACGCTCGACGCGGACCCGCGTCTTGCGGATCTCCCGCTCCAGGCGCCTGCGCGCGGTGACGCCGCGCCGCTCGAATTTCTTGAGCTGCGCCTGCGTCTTGCTGGGCGAGGTGTACGTGGAGAACGTGTCATTCACGCTGGAAACGACTCGTTCGCGCGCGATCAGGGCCGCGCCGACGGGAATCATGACGGCGCGCTCCGCCGTCTCGCCGACGCTGGCGACCGCGTCACGGCCGGTGGAGGGAGCCGTGTAGTAGGTCGCCGTCGGGGCTTTGCGGGCGTTTTTCGTGGTGCGTGTCGTGCGCGCACGGGACGCCGCTTTCGCGGGTCCTTTCACAGTGCGACGCGTTTTCGCCGCTTTTGCTTTCGGCGTTTTGGCTTTGCTCGGTTTGGAGGTGGTTGTGGCCATCGAAATCTTGTGCCTTTCTGTTGGGCGGCCGACGGGGAGTGCCGTCGGTATGAACATCGTTCGGCGGTCGACCGAACACCTGTTTGTAACCCGTGGCCCACAGATAGTTACACATCGCGGACGCCAATGTCGAAAGCGCCCTAATCTACTGGCATTTTCAGGGCAGACATTGTGAGCATAGAACGTGCGTTCGCTCACAAAGTCGGCAAGTGTGTCTTCACGACACGTATGCCACCAAGCTGCGCCCCAACGGTCGGCGCTCCGCGGTTTTGGCTCTACAGAGCCAGACGCCCAAATTCTTCTCAGAGATTTGGGGCGAACCGGGAATAATGTTAGGCACCCTGCGAGGCGTTCCGCATCGCAGGTTGCGCGCATTGGGAAATGCAATGCCGCGCTTGAACGACACACAACGCTTAGTCCTCGGTGCCTTCGCCGCGTCAATCGCGGATGCCCACCTGCTGATCGGGGGCGCACTCGTACTCGTAGCGCTTCGGCGGGGGCGCGATGACCGTCGACCGCCCCCAGTCTCGCGACGAATGGCTCGCGACACTCGATCCCGGCGTCGCGCGCTACGTCGACGTTCTGGACGCCGCAGGCATTGAGACCTACGAGTCCTGCGAAGGCGGTCCGGGGCACTCGTACGCGGAGCCTGCGGTCAGGTTCTACGGGGTGCGGGGCGAGGGCTTCCGTGCCCTAGCCGTCGCGTTGCAGCATGGGTTCCCGGTGCGCGCCGTGCGGCGCATTTGGACGGTCGATGAGGACGGGTGTCCTCACGGCCCGGATTGGGAACTGGCGTTCTGGAGGGCGAGCGGGTGCTAGCTGGCGACGCCCGTCGCGATGTCGTTGCACCGGTCGCACCGGCGGCGTCCAGCCGTGCCGTCGAGCGCGTTGCCGTCCTTCTTGATCTCTTTGCCGTACCCGCACTCTTCCTGGTCGTGGTAGACCAGCTGGTCTTCCGTGCGGTACAGCGTCGTGTCCGTGTGAAACGGGTTGACGTAGGTCATCTTCGTGCTCCTTGCTTGCATCGTTGCTCGGGCCGTCCGCTGGCACGGACCCGTAAGCCTGAGCCGTTCGACCGACATGCTGCTCGCGGGCGCGGACGTAACGACCATCCGGAGGGTCTGAGAGCATCGCGCGGACCCCTCGGGGTTCTTCGTCTCCTAACGCTGGGGCGGTCCGGGCTGGCACCCGGACCGCCAATAAACCACCCGGTGGGTAGGCTTTGCGGCGGCACGGATGCCGGTGTTGCCAGTACGGGGAGGAGGGCTGCGGAGGCGACGGACTGCGCCGCGGTTCCCCCCCTACGCGCCGCGGTTCCCCCCCTACGGCTTCACTGCTTGCGGCGTGTCCGGCTCGGGTTCCTTTGCGCCAGTGCCGCCGCAGCCCCAGCAGGGCCGCCACTCCGGTGTCTGGCAGCTTGCGGCGGGGATCAGTACCCAGCCGCGTCCGCTGCAGCGCCCGCAGGCGCCATCCTTCGGCGTCGCGCCGTCCTTGGGCGCGAAGCGCTGTTCATCCGTGAACACGCCTTAGACGTTACGCCGCGCCGTGGATTCGCGTCATGTCGCGCACAGCTTCCTGCACGTAGGCCACCGGGGCGAGCGCCTGCGCTTTCAGCTGGAGCGAGTCAGTTCTGGGATGACCGAGTCCAGGGTCATGGACGCCCAAGAGATCTTCGCAAGCTCGAAGCCGTGGTTCGTCCATGTCGCGTTCAGGACTTTGAGTCCGCGTCCTTGGAGCCACTCAACGGCGGGCACGAAGTCGGCGTCGCTGGAGACCAGAATCGCTACGTCGTAAGCCTGCTCGGCCGCGAGGGCCAGCATGTCCGTGACGATTGCGGCGTCAACGCCCTTCTCGGGCGACCACGTCAGCGCCTCTTGGCAATGGGGACACGCGGTGTGCTCTTGCCCGCACGCCCGGCAATGCACGGGCCGTGGCTTAGCTTTTCGTTCGCGTGTCTTGACTCGGAAGCTGGGCTGTTTGTCCAGGAACGAGTCCAGCCAGCCCTTGAGCTTTCGCCCGGCTTCATCCGACCCGTAGGAGGCGTACACGAGCGTTTCCTCAAGATGGAGGCCGTCTGTGACGCCGACCGTCGCGAGCTTCTTTTCCCCTTCCTGCAGAAGCACGCTCGGCATTTGGCGCCAATCGATCCGCTCGCCGTTTGCGCGTTCTCGCCATTGCAGCGAGAAGTTCCAGAAGTCGATGAAAACGCGTGTCCTGTACGGCACTTGAGTCCTCCTTGCGGCTTGGGCGAAAGGGTCCGGGAAACAATACGGGGAACGCTCTCGCGCTCCCCGGGGACACCATTCGCCCAGGGACAAAGCCCTGGACGGGGACTCAATGGACTGAAGGTAGCACACCGCCTAGCTAGCAGTCAACGGTTGTGCAACCACGGCAACCATCGGTTTGCGGGCCCTACGGCTTTAGGCGTAACACGTAGGCTGCGCGTATGGATCAACAAGAACGCAACAGGGTCGGCGCGTGGTTCAAGGAGCACTGGAAGCACGGTGAGTGTCCCGTATGCCACTCAAACGATTGGAGGGCCAACGAGATCATCAACGGCCTCTACGAGCTGGAAACAATGCAGTCGAGGACGCCCATCCTCTTCGTCTACTGCAATGTCTGCGGCTACAGCTTGCCGATCAACGCCGTCATCGCGGGCATCCGGCAACCGCGGGACTTCTCCGACGCGGAGCCCAAAGGGGCCACCGGGGGGGAGCCTCTGTAATGGTCGAGGGCGACGCCGAGGGGGAGGTAGATCCGCTCGCGAACGTATCGACAGGTGGTGCCGCGGGAATAGAAGTACCGCCGATCGAGCACGATTCCAATCAGATGGTTGCGGTGCGGCGTGGGGAGCTTCGCGACTGGGCTGCGGAGGTGGAACGCGTCTTGCGAACGCCGATTGAGGCTCCCGGGCTCTGGAAGTCGGCAGGCATCGGCCTGTCGGTTGCTGCGGTGTTCTTTGGCCTTGGGCTGTTGGTGACCTACACAGCCAAGGAAGCACCTTCCCCAAGCGCGTGGGCAGTTGTTCCGGCGCTCGCCCTCTTCCTGATCGGGGTCGCGATCTTCAAGTTCACCGAACAGGTGGATAAGCAGGCAAAAGCGGCCGGCTACGAGCGCGCCAAAGTACTCGCGGATAAGATCCGGCAGGCCGACGTACGAACGCCAAGGGGGCGCGGCGATGGTACTTGACGCACGTACGTGTCTCTGGTATCATACGGAGCATGTCAGCACGAAGCCGCGACTGTGTCCTCCCCTCAGAGTCGAGCGAAAGCACGATGACGTACAGCCGGTTCCTGGAGCTATTCCCGGACAACAACGCGTGCCTGGAGTACTTGAAGGACAAGTACTTCCCGGACGGCACCGTGTGCCCGAAGTGCGGCAAACCGACGAAGTTCCACCGGATCAAGAGCCGCTCCGCGTACAGCTGCCAGTACTGCCGCCATCAGGTGTACCCCACGGCGGGCACGATCTTCCACAAGTCCACCGTGAGCTTGCAGCTTTGGTTCTTCGCGATCTACCTAATGAGCAGCACGCGGTGCGGGATCAGCGCGAAGCAGCTGGAGCGCGAGATCGGCGTGACGTACAAGACGGCGCACCGGATGTTCAAGCAGATCAGGACGCTACTCAGCGAGGACGGCGACGCCCGGCCGCTGGAGGGCGACGTCGAGGTGGACGAGACGGCCGGGGGCGGGAAGGTGCGGGCCGGCGACAGGGCGCGGGGCCGGGACTACGTGTACCGCCAGCGCACGGAACGCCCGACTGTTTGGGGGGCGGCGGAACGCGGCGGGGAAATCCGCGCGAAAGTCGTGAAGTCACGCGCGACGAAGGACATCGAGGGCCCGATCTACACGCACGTACTACCGGACTCGATCATCTTCACGGACGACTACCTAGGCTACCGCGAGGGTCCGCTCAGCAGCCACTTCAAGGGCCACAAGCGGATCAAACACTCCGAGCGGATCTACGTCGACGGGGACGTTCACACGAACACCATCGAGGGGTTCTTCGGCCTGTTCAAGAACGGCGTGCGGGGCGTGTACCACTCGATCAGCACGGAGTACCTGCAGGCCTACCTGGACGAGTACACGTTCCGGTACAACCGGCGCGACTCGGAGCAGCCTATGTTCTGGGCGATGCTGGAGCGCGTCGAGAAGCCGCAGCTAGCTTCTCCGCCGACCGGTTCGTAGACGCCCGGCCTAGGTCCCGTAGGAAGTCCGACTCGGACTGTCCGCCCTGCAGCTTCCGAACATCTTTCTCGGGCCTTGTGGGCGAAGTCTTGACGGGACGCTTCCGTGACGGCATCGTGCGTAGTCTAGTAGCGGAGAGGGGCGGACACGATCCGCAGCCAACCGTTGAGGCTGGCCCCCTGGGTTCTAAGGCCGGGCCGCCACCTCGGCGGTTCCCTCTCCCTATTGGTCACCGGCTCCGGCCCCTTTGCAGCGCGCATGGGGCCGGAGCCGGGTCGTTCTTGCGCTCGACTTCCCTGAGCACAAGACCAGCTGAGCGGCGCGGCGCAGTTGTGCGCCTGCATCCGACGGGCGACCCGGCACGCGGGGGCGGTCGTGAGTGCTACACCACTCATGTCCAACTGTGTACCAGCCCCGCGTGCCGGGTCGCCCGTCGGCGCGCAGTTAACGACGGTATTTGCGCAGTGCGGAAAGCACGATGTGTCCTGCAAAAGGCACTTTTTCGGCCGCTACGGGGCGCAGGTAGTCGGTCTTGTATTCGACCTCCGCACCTGGCCTGCAACGACCTCATCGCCTTGGCAGAAGAGTCGAAGCTCGCGGTCTCGGACGGCGAGGGGCCGACGTTCAGGATCGGCGCGTGGCTTACGTGTCGTGACTACACACTTGCCACAAAGTCCCAAGGCTACGCCGCGACGCGCTCCATCCACAAGCCGGGTTCCTCTAGCTCCCTACCCGTTGGCACCGAGTCTGCACCGCGCCATGCGAGTGCGAGCGTCTCGGTTCCGCCGCGACGCACGATCTCATCGCAGAACGATCTGCCCAGTCGGTACTGGCGCATCTTCAGCTCCAGGCCGAGCAGCCGCTCGAGCACGCGCCAGGACAGACCGCGATCCGCGCGCCTTCGGTTCAGGGCCTCGCGCAGTCGCTCCATCGAAGGCAGGACCTCGGCGCCGACGGCGTCCATGACGTGCTCGGCGTGGCCCTCGACGAGCGACATCGTCGACTGGATGCGCTCGACGATCTCCCAGCGCTCCTCGCCGAGCGTCATGCGCAGCAGGTCCGAGGCGCCCGCGCGTTCCACGCCGGCTCTCAGCTCGGAGAGAGTCGGGAGTCGGCTCATGCGCGGCATGCGTGGGCCGGCCGCCATGCCCTCGAGAAGGCTCGTCACGAGCCCGCCGAGGTAGCTGCGCAGCCAGGCGACGCCCTCGAACTGGACGGCGTGGGTTATCTCGTGGATCGTCACCCACAGCACCAGCTCGGCTCGGGGCAGGCCGAGGTTGCGGGCGGCCTGGACGAGGTTCGGCTCGAGCAGCAGCAGGCGCGGCCGAATGTCGCTTTCGAGCAGCGCGAGGTCGTACTGGCCGAGCACGCGCTGCGACAGGAGGCCCGTGAGTGCCCCAACCTGGGCTCCCATGACGGCGCCCGACGCGACGGCGAGCTGCGCCGCGAAAGGGCCGGAGTGTCCCTCGGCGCGGCTCTCGAGCGGCGCGAGCATCGGCTTCATCGTCGTCAGGTTCGCCGCGATCCACGCGGGGCGGTCGACGGCCTCCAGCGGGGGCAGGCGCTGCGGCTCGGGCATGTGACTGTAGGTGGCGACGAGCGCCGCGAAGTGCTGCGCCCGCGGCTCGAGCTCAGCGAGCGCGACGCCCCCGCGCGGCGCGTCGCCGGCGAACATCTCGCCGATGCGCTGGGCGGCGTTCCAATCGATCATGCCCATTGACTGAGCCTATCCGGCGTTTGCCGGCAGGGCCTATGCTTGGCGCGTGAGCTCGTCGCAGGCCGCGGGTAGGTCGACCGAGCCGGCGTCGGCCGCGCCGCTGCAGCGCGCCGAGACACGCGACGTGCTCGCTTGGCTGCGACTGCTCGCCGATCCGCGCGACGCCGCCGCAGTCGTGCGCGCGCTGACGCGCCCGCCGATCGACCTGCGCCAAGCCGACCTCGCGCGCGTGATCCAGATCGCGCGGCGACGCAAACTGAACCTCGTTGAGGGTCTGGAGGCCGCGAGCGAGTCACCGCAGGTGCCGCCCGAGGCGCGCGAACGGATCGCGCGGTTCCTTTCGCTGCACGGCGCGCTCTCGGCACAGGCGCGTCGCGTGGCACCGGAGTTGCTGCTCGGGCAGATCGCCGATGCGCTCGGCAGGCGCCCGCCGGGCCTGTCGCCGCAGCGGGACGCTGGCGGCGACGTCGACCTGCTGCGCAATGCGGCACGCGAGTATGCGAGCAGCAAGCCCGACGCCACGCTGACGGAGCTCGCCGCCGACCTCGAGGCCGTCGAACGTGGCGCGCCCGCCGTCGACAGCTCGGCGAGCGCTGAGACGCCGGAGGAGATGATGGGCGCCCTCCGCGACGAGCTGCTCGCCGAAGTCGCTTCGCTCGGGGCGCAGCTGCACGAGCTGCGCCTGGACACCGAACTCGACATCGCTCACGGCGTGGTTCGCTACCTGGAGCTCGTGAAGCTGTCCGCGGTCTTGCAGCGGCCCGACGGCATGAGCGTCGAAGACGCGCTCGCTGACGCGAACAGCCGCCTGCAGGTCGCAGTGACCGCGCTGCAGCGAGAGATCCTTGAGAGCTCGGGGCTCGATGCGACGCTGCTCGGCGCGCCGGACTCGCGACCCGAGCGTTCGCGTCGCTCGCGCGATGAGCGAACCCTCGGCCCCTTCCTTCCCCGGCGCGGTGGCGGGCTCGCCCTCTCGGCCTCGGACATAGAGACGTACCGCAGCTGCCCCCTCCGGTACAAGTACGCGCGCGTACTGCGGATCCCGACGGCGCAGACGGTGGCCCAGCGCTTCGGCATCGTCATGCACCAGGTCCTTGAGCGCTTCCACTCCGAGGGCGGGACGACGCTCGAGGAGCTCCTCGCGCTGCTCGACTCCTGCTGGCGGCGGAGCGGCCTCGGCGACGACGAGGGCGAGCTGCTAGAGCGCGGCCGCACGGCGCTGCGGCGCTACCACGAGCGCCTCGAGCGCGACAGGGCGGAACCGCTGTGGTTCGAGCGCCCTTTCGCCTTCCGTGTGGGGCCGCACCAGGTCCGCGGACGCGTCGACCGCGTCGACCGCGTCGCGATCGACGGCGCCGAGGGGTACGAGCTCATCGACTACAAGACCTCGCGGCCGAAGACGCCGGAGCAGCTCGACGACGACGTCCAGCTGTCGCTGTACGCGCTCGCCGCGCGCGAGGCGTGGCAGCTAGAGAGCTCGCGGCAGGCGTACTACTACGTCCTCGACGACACGAAGACCGCGGTTCCCGCGGCTGCCTCGCACGCCGCGGCCGTGACGCAGCTCGTGCTCGATGCCGGTTCCGGCATTCTCGCGGAGCGCTTCGAGCCGACGCCGTCGCCTGCGGCGTGCGGCATCTGCGACTACCGCATCATCTGTCCGGCCGCCGAGAGCTAGCTCGCGTCGCCGCGCTGGCGCAGGAAGCGCTGGAATTCGCGCGCGATCGCGTCGCCGGACGGCACGTCGAACGCCGCGTCGTCCTCTTCGCTGTCGACGGCGCGCTCAAGACGTTCGACGAATGCCTGGATGTCGGAGTCGCTCTGGACCGCAAGGCCGACCTGGCGTTCGTACTCGAGCGACTGCGACTCGAGCTCGGACAGGTCGACAGAGACGTTGACGAGCGCTTCGGTCCTGCGCAGCAGCGCGAGCGCTGCCTTCGGGCTCGGCGCCGAGGCGACGTAGTGCGGCACGGCGGCCCAGAGCGTCGCGGCCGGGAGGCCCGCGTTGGCGCAGGCGGCGTGCACGACGCCGACGATGCCAGTCGGGCCCTCGTAGCGCGTCGGCTGGATGCCGAGGCGCTCCATCAGCGCCACGTCCGAGGCGTGCCCCGTCATCGCGACGGGCCGCGTATGAGGCACGTCGCCGAGCAGCGCCCCCAGCGAGACGACGAGCTGCACGCCGAGCGCCTCGGCGAGCTCGACGACCTGCGCGGCAAGCGTCGGCCACCGCAGCGACGGCTCGGTGCCGCGCATCAGGATCAAGTCGCGCGGCGCGCGTGGCGCGCGCGCCTCGAACAGCTCGATCGTGGGCCACTCGAGCCTGCGCTCGTCGTCGTCGGCGAGGCGGATCGTCGGCCGTGTCGTCTGGAAGTCGTAGAACTCCTCCGGGTCCAGGTGCGCGAAGCGGCCCGCCGACAGACCGCGGGCCAGGCAGTCGACGGCCCTCGTCGCGGCGTCGCCGGCGTCGTTCCAGCCGGCGAATGCGCACACCAGCGCGGGGGCACGGAGGCCGTCCGGGCGCCGCTCCCACACCAATGGCTGCATCCGGGTCACGGTACATCATGCAGCGATGACGGCCACCGACTACGACACCGTCGGCGATGCCCAGGAGAGCGGTGCGGTCGCGACCCTTCGCGCCGACGAGAGCGTCGAGGGCGTGTTCGCATGCACGCGCAAGGAGCGCCAGATCTCGCGGTCGGGAGCGCCGTACCTGACGGTCGAGTTGCGCGACCGCTCCGGCTCGATCGTGGGGCGCGCGTTTCGTGATGCCGACCGGCTCGCTTCGCGGTTCGAGCGCGGCGATGTCGTTCGCGTGCGCGGCCGGGTCGAGCGCTTCCGTGACGAACTCCAGATCGGTGTGCAGGAGATCGAGCGCGCCGGCGACGCGGATCCCGCTCGCTTTCTCCCCGCCGCCTATCGCGACGTGGACGAACTCGACGGCTTCCTCGAGCACCTCGCGCGCGAGGTCTATGACGCGCCGCTGCGCCAGTTGCTCGACGCCGTCCTCGGCGACGCCGCGCTTCGCGGCGAGCTGCGCCGCGCGCCGTGCTCTGTGCCCGCCGCGCCCGGGCGCGCCGGCGCCGGGCACCACGCGTACCTCGGCGGGTTGCTCGAGCACACCGTCGCGGTCGCGACACTCGCGATCGAGGTCTGCGCCGTCCACGCGAAACTCGACCGCGACCTGCTGCTGGCTGCGGCGCTCGTGCATGACCTCGGGCGCGCACGCGAGTTCCGCTACGGCGCCGAGATCACGCTTTCACGGGAGGGTGCGATGGTCGGTCACATCGAGCTGTCGCTGCGCGAGATCGCCGCGCATGCGCCGGCCACGCTGGCGGGCGAACGGCGGCTCGCGCTCGAACACTGCGTGTTGCTGCACCACGGCAGCGACGCCGCCGCCGGACGGCGCTTCCAGAGCGCCGAGGCGCTCGCGCTCCACCGCATCAATGCGCTCGACGCGGGCGTGAAGGGAGCGCTGGAGCGCGGGTTGCCGAGCGGCTGACGCGCGCCGGGGTGCGCGCGCCAGCCGTCGGCCGTGCGGCTAGCGCCGCCGCTCGTGGCGCCGGCGACGGTGTTTCTTCGGCTTCGGCTTGGGGCAGCCCTCGGTCCTGCCGAGCCCGAAGGGCCCGGAGATCGCCTGGGTGACTGTTTTCTTTTCTTCTTCGTAGACGGCGTAGACGATCGTGAGGAGCGGCTCGAGGTCTTTCTCCTTGCAGGCGTTGTGTTCGATCGCGAACTCGCCCTCGATCTCCTCGCCTCCTTCTTTGGTGGCCCCGACGCAGTTCACGGCGATGCCCGGGAATTCGCCCGAGCAGCTGAACAGGTCGGTCAGCGGCAGGCCCGTGGCGAGACTTTTCGTTTCGCCGTTCGCGCCCACGCCCGTCACGGGCACGCGTGGCAGGATCTCGTAGCCGGTGATTGGCCCGTCGCAGTGGAACGCGTAGGCGACCTGTGGTTCTTCGCTGCCCACTTCCGGCGCGCCGCGCTTGATGTGCCCCCAGCACGAGTAGTTGTTGGGGTTGCTTTCTTCCGCCATGGAGGCGGCCGGTAGCGCGAGCGCCAGACCGAGCGCGCCGAGCATCGCGGCGAGCCAGGTCGCGGCGGTCCTTCGGTTGTTACCTGTCGTGTGCAACGGGTTCTCTCCTGTCTACTTCGTGGATGGGGTAGAGGTACTGGCTGTTCAACGACTCAGGAGCGCTTCCATGCTCCCTCTCGGCGATGCCGGGTCGAAGGTCGTCTTGGGGCGCTTGCCCGCCGCGACGTAAGGCGAGACGAGCAGCGTCCCCGCCGGCGGTTCCGACGCCAGGAGCGACGTCGTCGAGCCGGTTGGAAGTTCGGTTTCTGGGCCCGCTGCGACCGTGCCGAACGTCACCACGATCAGCCCGTTCGAGCGGTACGCGGAGTTCGAGGTCAGCTTCGGGAGCGTCTTCGCCAGGAAGGCGTCGGCGGCTGCGAGGCCGCCCGGGGTACCCGGCGCGCATTCTTCGCCGGAGGTGCAGACCGGCTGGACGACGGTTTGCACGAGCGCCGGTTCGCTCGTCGCGATCTGTGCCACCGAGGTGGCGAACGAGGAGGCGGCGAGCGCCGACCACCCGCTCAGGTACGAGCCGGCGTGTAACGCCTGACCGTCGATGTACGGCGCCTTCGACGGCGAGCTGAGCGCTTCGGAGAAGCCGCCGCCCGAGAGCTCGACGAGCCAGACACGGTTGATCGGCGGCAGTTCCTTCGTCGCCGCTTTTTTGTTGGCAGGTGTGTTTTTCCCGCTGCCGCCGCCCTGTTCGTTCGTCGTTTCGGTCGGTTCGCCGCTCGTCGTCGCGGGCGTCTTACCGCTCGTCGGCGTCGAGGTCGCGGGCGTCGTGCCCGACGCTGGGTGGACCTTGGCGTGCTGGGCCGGGTGCTCGGCGAGCAGCGAGCGCAGCAGCGCCGCGAGCGGCGCGTCGATGCCGAAAGACGTCGCCGGGCCGGGGCCGAGCGCCACGCCGAGCGCGAGGCCGATGCCCAGCATGACCGCCGCGAGCGCTGCCGTGAGACCTCGCGAGGGCAGCGGCGGGCGCGACGCGTCGCCGCGCACAGGCGCCGCCTCGGTCTCGTTCTCGTTGTGAAGGTTCTCGCTTGCCATAGTTTTCGACTTCACCTACTATTACGACATCGTAGCCAAAGTCCATCGACTTGATGAACTTATGCTACCGTCGGCCACGAGGGCCGTCAAACGGCAACCGATCCCCAGAACGAAACGGAGCTTCACCCCGATGACGAGAATCACCCGCATCACAGTCGCCGCGCTCACCGTGAGCCTGGTCGCGGCCGCAGCGCCGGCCGTCGCGAGCGCTCGCACGCGCACCGTGACGATCAGTGGCGCGACGGCCTCTTATCCGCTGGTCTCGCTGCTCGCGCAGCGCTACGTCAAGCTGCACCCGAAGAAAGACAAGATTCGCTTCAAGATCACGCAGGGCGGCACGACCGTCGGCATCAGCGACGTCGCCTCCGGGCGCGTCACGATGGCCGACGTCTCGCGCGAACCGATCTCGAGCGATTTTGGGAAGGGCCTCGTCTTCTACCCGATCGCCCGCTACGCGATCTGCGTCATCACGAACAGCAGCAACCCGGTCGCGAGCCTGACGCAATCGCAGCTGACCGGCGTTTTCACCGGCACGATCAAAACGTGGAGCGAACTAGCTTCAGACGGCGTCTCGGGCATCACGGCGACCGGCCCGATCTCAGTCGTCACCCGCACTTCCGTGGCGGGCGTCCTGACGAGCTTCAAGACGCTCCTGCTGGAAGGCAAAAGCGTCGAGAAAAGCGCGACGGAAGAGGCGACCGAGGGCCTTGAGAAGCAGGCCGTGAAAGGCAACCCGGCTGCGATCGGCTTCGTCTCGAACTACCAGGTCGAGCTCGGCGGCGTGCACGCGGCCAAAATCGGCAGCGTGACGTGCGACAAAGCCGAGGCTATCTCGGGCGCCTACCCGGGTGTCGCTCGTTTCTACGAGGTGACGCACCACGACGCGACAGGCGCGGCGCGGTGGTTCATCTCCTGGATCGAGCACTCGCGCGCCGCGGCGAAGATCATCGACTCCCGCTGGATCACCGCCTAGGGAGCGACTTGCGCGAACGCCTGCGCAAGCCCTGGCCGGACCACCGCGCCGAGCGAATGCTCGGCGCGGTGTCGCTCTTGTTCGCCGTTTTCGTGCTCGCGATGATCGTGTTCGTCGCCGTGCGCGCCGTGCCGATCTTCCATTACGACGGGCTCAGCTGGCTGACGGGCAGCGGCAACCTGGAAAACCAGGTCAGCACGATGACGAACGCGTCCGTCGGCGCGCGCCCTTCGACGTACGCGCTGAGCGCGTGGCCGATCATCTACGGCACAGTGATCACGAGCGTGATCGCCGTTGCCGTGGGCCTCGTCATCGCGATCCTCGCGTCCGTCTACATCGTCGAGCTCGCCCCCGAGCGGCTACGGCGCGTGACCGTTCCCGTGGTGCGTCTGCTGGCGTCGGTGCCGTCGGTGATCTACGGGCTGATCGGCGTGCTCGTGCTCGTGCCGTTCTTCAACGAGCACCTGATCACGACGGGCCAGCAGGAATCGGTGGACAACGTCGTGCAGCTCACAGGAGGCGGGCTCGGCGTCGCCTCCCTGATCCTCACGATCATGATCACGCCGATCATGATCGCGCTGATCTGCGAGGCGCTGATCACGGTGCCCGTCTCCTGGAAGGAGGGGGCGGTGGCGCTCGGCCTGAACCCGCTGCGGGCGATCCGGTCCGTCCACCTGCGCGCGATTCGCCCCGCGATAGTCGCCGCGGCCGTTCTCGCGTCCGCCCGCGCGGTCGGCGAGGCCATCATGATTTCGATGGTTTCGGGCGGCAAGTTCTTCTCGCCCAAGCCGATCGACGGGCTCGTCTTCTTCTATGAGCCGCTGCGGACGCTCGCGTCGACGATCGTCGATTTCCACGAAGGCCTCGCGTCGCCGCCGCTGCGCGCGTCGCTGTACGCGTTCGCCCTGCTGCTGCTGTTCGCCGCGCTCTTCTTCTCGGTCGCGGGATACCTGATCAAGCTGCCGCTTCGGCGCTACCAAACACGCGGATGAGCACCTACGCCCAGCCTGACGGCACGCTGAAGGGCGGGCGGCGCTCGAGCCCACGCTCCTGGCGCTGGAGCGACCGCATCGTCCTCGTGCTCGCCTGGGCCGTCGGGATCCTGCTCTGCGCGATCGCCGCCGGGATCGTCGTCTACCTGGCGGTTCAGGGCATCCGCTACCTGAGCCCGACCCTGGTCTTCTCGCGCCCGCAGACGAGCGCGAGCCAGGCCGGCTCCGGCGGGTTCCTCGATCCGCTCCTCGGCACGTGCATGCTCGCCCTCATCGGCACCGCCGTAGCGGTTCCGCTCGCCGTCTGCGCCGCCCTCTGGATCGTCGAGTACGGGCGGCCGTCGTGGCTCGCCCGCGTCGTCGAATCCACCATCGAGGTGATCGCCGGGACGCCCGACATCGTCATCGCGCTGTTCGGCCTTTCAGTCTTCGAGCTCGGCGTCTTCGCGCCGCTGTCGTTCACGTCCGAAAAGGGCGGCGTCTTCGGCCAGTCGCTCGTGATCGCCGGGATCATGATGTCGCTGCTCGCGATCCCGCCCATCTTCGCGGCGTCTCGCGACGGGCTGCAACAGGTGCCGGTGCACCTGCGCGAGGCGGCCTTCGCGCTCGGCAAGACACGCATCACGACGATCCGGCGCGTGCTGCTGCCGCGCGTGCGCTCGAACATCTCGACGGGCGTCACGCTCGGCATCAGCCGCATCATCGGTGACACGGCCATCGTGCTGCTCCTCGCCGGCGGCACGCTGCGCATCGAAACGCAGGGGGGCGTCCCCGTGCTGAACGTCCTGCGCGGCACCACCGGCTCGCTGACGACGTACGTCTACGAAAACTCTCCGGCCGGCGAAGGCGGGGCTCCGCAGAAGGCCTATGCCGCGGCGTTCGTGCTGCTCATGTTCGTCCTCGTCCTGAACCTGACGGTCGAACGGATCGGCCGTCGTGACGCGGCGAACTCGGGTGCCGCGCTGACCCAGGGCGTGGTCTGAGAGACCTCTTCCAAATGCTTGCGCCGTGGAGGAATCATCGCTATCCTCATGAAACCGGTAAGCAAAGTCCTTAGGGTCGACAAGATAGAGAACACATGGGCAGCGAGACGATCTTCGAGCTTCAGAGCGCGCGGCACCTGCGCGACCAGTCGCTGAGCGGCGCCGGCGTCGCGACGCCCCAGGCCCCGGTCGGCGAGACGGTTCCGCCGGTTCGCACCATCGTCCTGGACCGCGAGCCGACCCCGGTTCGCCCGCCGGACGAGCGCCAGGCCGTGCGCGTCGTCCAGGAGACCGCCGGCCCCGAACGCCTCGCGCTGAAGTCCGTCGGCGTCTCCTACGCCGGCAAAGTCGCGGTGCGCGACGTGTCACTCTCGATCCACCAGGGCGAGGTGCTCGCACTGATCGGACCGTCCGGCTGCGGCAAGACGACGCTACTGCGGACGCTCAACCGGCTCACCGAGCTGACGCAGAGCGCGCGGCGCAGCGGCGAGATCCTGCTCGACGGCGAGGACATCCACGACCTGGTCGACACCGAGCTGCGCTCGCGCGTTTCGATGGTCTTCCAGCAGCCCAACCCCTTCCCGATGTCGATCTTCGACAACGTCGCGTTCGCGCTGCGCGAGCAGGGCCGCCGCAAGCCCGGCCGCCGGGAGCTCGAACCGCAGGTGATCGACGCGCTGGAGCGCGCGGGCCTCTACGAGGAGGTGCACGGCGACCTCGACCGCCCCGCGCTGCGCCTGTCCGGCGGACAGCAGCAGCGGCTGTGCATCGCGCGCGCCATCGCGATGCGGCCGGAGGTCCTCCTGATGGACGAGCCGTGCAGCGCGCTCGACCCGATCTCCACCGGCGTCATCGAGGAGCTGATTGGCGAGCTTCGCCGCGAGCTCGCCGTCGTGATCGTCACGCACAACCTTGCGCAGGCCCACCGCGTCGCGGACAAGGTCGCGTTCATGTACCTCGGCGACCTCGTCGAGTACGGCAGCGTCCGCGACGTCTTTGAGGCCCCGCGCGCCGAGCGCACGCGTGAATACGTGCAGGGCGCGTTCGGTTGACCCAGGGCGGCGCAGCGATGGCCATCGACACGAAAGCCGCGGGTGCCCGTCTGGCTCTGATCACCCTCTGCGGCATCGCGAGCGTCTCGTTCGCGGCGTGCGAGACGACCGAGCAGGAAAGCGCCGCGATCGGCCGCGCGAACAAGCTCGCCTTCGAGCGCGCCAAGCGCCACGAAGAACTCGAGCGCCGGCGCCACCAGCACCGCCACGACCGAAGGCACAAGCGATGAGCTCCCTGACCCCACTCCCTCCCGAGCAGCCGACGTGCGAGCACTGCGGCTCCCCGCTGGTCGCCGACCAGCGCTACTGCCTCTCCTGCGGGCAGCCCGTGTCGCCGGTGCGCCTCGCGTTCCTGGATGTGCTCCAGCGCGAAGGCGACGTCCAGGCCGTCACGCCCGCCGCGCTGCCCGTCGCGTACGACTCGGGTCCGCCCCGCGACCCCGTCGGACCGCCCTGGCTGCGGCGCTACGCGCCGCTGTTCGCGGTCGGCGCGGTGCTGCTGCTCGCGATGCTGATCGGCCTGCTGGTCGGCCATTGGGTGTCGGGCAAAAACTCCAGCGGGCAGCAGACGATCCGCATCGTCGGCCTCAGCGCTCTCCCCACTGCCGACGCGGCGTCGGCGACGCCCGAAAGCGAAGCCGCAAAGACGTCCTCGAAGAGCTCGGGCGTGGAAGCAGGCAAGGAAGCGCCAAAGGAAGAAAAGACGAGCCCCGCCGAAGAAAAGAAGGAACTGAAAGAAGCCGCGGCAGAAGAAACCAAGCACGTCGCGCCGCCGAAACCCGTCAAGGTCAGCTCCAGCAAGATCTCGAAACTTGAGCACACGCACGGCCGCAAGCACGAGGAAGAAGTCAACAAACTCGGCGACCAGCCGATAGAAGTCCCGTGAGCCCCGAGACGATAGAGGCGGCACCGCCGCTGGTGCTACCGTCGGGCGGCATGTCCGCGAGCGGCGGAACGATGGCGGAGCTGCGCGAGCGGCGGCGCGAGCTCGCCGAGCAGGTCGCCGCCCTCACCTGGGACCTCGGCGGCCTCGCCTACGAGATGGCGATCCGCGACCACTACCGACTCGACGTGCTGGCGCGCAAAGCGGCCGAACTGCAGAAGGCCGACGCCGAGCTCGCCGAGCTGCAACGCCTGCTCTCGACCGCCGAGGCCGGCATCGACGGCCAGTGCACGTCCTGCGGCGCGGTCCACAGCCGCGGCGCGGCCTACTGCTGGCACTGCGGCGCGCCGCTCCAGGAGCAGGCGCGGCCGACGGTCGCTCCGGGCGAGCCGAACGCGGCTGACCCGCCGCGCTAGGCCTTCGGCGCCGGCGTCTCGACCGGCGGAGCCTGGGCGGGCTGCTGAGCGGGCGGCGCCTGCGTCTCGGCGCCCTGCTGCTCGGCTGTCAGCGCCGGGCGCGGCTTCGACTCGGCGGTGACCCCCTCCTTGAACTCGCGCATGCCGCTCCCCAACGAGCGGCCGATCTCGGGTAGCCGCCGCGCGCCGAAGACGAGCAGCAGCACGACGACGAGGATCGCTATATGGACGGGATTGTCAAACACTCCGGTCTGGCACCGATGTTAGACCATGCAGGCGAGGCGATCACCTCTTGCGCGCGCGGTCGCGCGCGAAGCTGTCACGCACGAGCTGCAGCGAGATGAGCACCAGCAGCACCGCGAACGCGATCCGCAGTGCGTGGCCGCTGAGCGCATCCGCGATCTGCACCCCCGCGAACGCGCCGGCGCCGGCGATCAGCGAGAGCGTCAGCGCTGAGCGGCGCTCGACGTTGCCGTAGCGGTCCTGGCGCCACGCGCCGACGAGCGCGACGGGGATGATCGCGAGCAGCGACGTGCCCTCCGCCTCATGCTGGCCGAGGCCCGCGATGATCACGAGCGCCGGCACGAAGATCACACCTCCGCCGACGCCGAGCAGGCCGGCGAGGATGCCGCCGAGCACCCCGAGGGCGAGCAGCCCGATCACTTGAGAACGAGCTCCACGGCCGCGACGACAGCGACCACGGTGAAGCTCACGGCGATCGCGGTGACCCGCACCCGCTGCTGCAGCCAGGTTCCGAACAGCACACCGCCCACGGCGGGCACGCCGACGATCAGCGCGTCGCGCACGCTTACCAGGCCGTGCGCGGCCTGCGCTGCCGCGCCCACGCCGGCTATCAGGACGATCGCCGCGAGCGAGGTGGCCGCCGCACGGCGCTCGTCGTAGCCCAGCCAGAGCACCAGCAGGGGGACGGCGACGGCGCCGCCGCCGACGCCGAAGATTCCGCTGAAGAGCCCGGCGAGCAGGCCGATCGCGGCGAGCCGCCCGACGGCGTCAGAGCGGCGCTGTGCCAACATCGCTGCGCGAAGGGTCCGGGGCCACGTCGCGCGCCATACTAGACCCGTGGCATCGGCTCAGACGCCCCCGCAGGCGCTTGAACGGCTCCGCTCCGAGCCGGCGCAGTGCGCGGTTCTGCTCGATATCGACGGCACACTCGCGCCGATCGTGCGCCACGCCGCCGACGCGCTCGTGCCCGAGGCCACGCGGTCGCTCCTGATCGAGGTCTCGCGCCGCTACGGGCTCGTCGCGTGCGTCACGGGGCGCGGCTCCTCCGACGCGCGGCGGATCGTCGGCATCGGCACGATCGCATACGTCGGCAACCACGGCGGCGAGCTGCTCGCGCCGGGCGGCACGACGGTCGAAGTCGACGCCGAGCTGCGCGAGTGGGACGGCCAGGTGCGGGCCTTCGCCGCGACCGTCAGCGGCGCCGAACTCGACCGGCTGCGCGTGCGCACGGAGGACAAGTCGGGCATCGTCGCGTTCCACTGGCGCGGCGCGCCCGACGAACCGGCCGCCCAGCGCAGGCTCGAAGAGATCGCGCAGCTCGCGATCGAAGAGGGGCTCGCCGTCCATTGGGGGCGCAAGGTGCTCGAGATCCGCCCGCCCGTGGCGATCTCCAAGGGCCTTGCGATCGGTCGGCTGCTGGCGTCCGGGCGCTTTCGCGGCGCGATGTACGTCGGCGACGACGTGACCGACGAGGACGCGTTCCGCACCCTGCGCGAGCTGCGCGAACAGGACATCCTGCAGGAGGCGCTGTGCGTCGCCGTGCGGTCGGATGAGGCGCCTCCCGGGCTGCTCGCGCTCGCCGACATGACGGTCGAGGGGCCGGACGGCGTGAGGGCGCTGCTCGAGGCGCTGTTGTAGGCCGTGCGGTTCGTCGACTTCCTGCGCGCGACGGTGCTCCTCAGCGCGGCGGCGGCGACAGCACTTGCCGCGATCTGCGTCGTCGTTGCCGCGGCCGAAGAACAACTCGCGATCGCCGCGCTCGGCGTCGGCTGGTGGGCGGTTTCAGCGATCCTCGGCGCCCGCATGGGGCGCTCGGCGCAGACGACCGCGCCGATCGCGAAACTCCTCGCCGGCGCGCGCTCCTCGACGACGCTGCCGGAGGTGCACCCGAGCGCGATCCTGCTCAACCGCCTCTGGCCGCTGCTGCTTTTCGCCGTCGTCGCGGGGGTACTCGGCCTGCTCGCGCCGCAGATCCCCGGCATCGCCGCGGGCTTCGCCGTCATCTGGGCGCTCGCGTGGCGACACCAGGACGCCGCGGTGCAGGCGATCGAGGACCGCGACGGCGTCTGCTTCTACGTCCAGCGCGCCTCGCCGGTGCGTCCGATGTCGCTGATCCGCGCGCCGGGCTTTCGTTCCTGGCGTCCTGAGCAGACGGCCGGCACGGCGACCTAGAGCCGTCCGCTAGCCGCGCGCGCGGGGCCGGCTCGCGCGCAGGGCGTCGAGTGGCAGGGCGTTCAGGATCGCGTCGGCGCCGAGCCAGGCGCGGCGCGCCGTCGCGACACCCCACTGGAGGTTCGCGAGCGTCGCCTCGCGGTGGGCGTCGGAGTCGATCACGAAACGAACGCCTGCCTGGGAAGCGGCACGAGCGTCGATCTCCGAGAGATCGCGCCGGTTCGGCGAGGAGTTGATCTCGAGCGCGGTCCCCGTCTCGGCCGCGGCGGCGAAGACGCGGCCCAGTTCGAGCTCGTAAGGCGGACGCTTGCCGATGAGTCTTCCCGTCGGATGGCCGATCGCGTCGACGAGGGGGTGCCCGATCGCCGCGAGCATACGGTCGGTCATCGCCCTCGCACTCGCTTTGAACGCCGTGTGGATGCTCGCGACGACCCAGTCCAGGCGCGCGAGCAGGTCGTCCGCGTAGTCGAGCTTGCCGTCGGGCAGGATGTTGACCTCGCTGCCCGCGAGGAGCTCGATCCCCTCGATGCGCTCGTTCGCCTCGCGCACGAGCTCGATCTGCCGTTCGAGCTGCTCGGGCGAGACGTCGTTGCCGAAGCCGTGGGTTGCGGAGTGGTCGGTGATCGCCAGGTACTCGTGGCCGAGGGCCTTCGCCGCGGCGGCCATCTCGGCGATCGACGCCTGTCCGTCGCTGGCGGTCGTGTGCGTGTGCAGGTCGCCGCGCAGGTCCGCGAGCGACACGAGCGCTGGCAGCGTGCCCTCGCGCGCGGCGTCGAGCTCGCCGCGGTTCTCGCGCAGCTCCGGCTCGATGTAGTCCATGCCGAGCCTGCGGTAGACCTCGGCCTCTGTCGCAAAGAGCTCGAGGCGGTCGGCGCGATCGCCGCGTATGCCGTACTCCGATACGTGCAAGCCTTCCTTGACGGCGCGCTCGCGCAGCGCCGTGTTGTGTGCCGCCGAGCCCGTGAAGTGCTGCAGGAGGTTGCCGTGGCGCGCCTCGTCGCCGACCCGCAGGTCGACCGCCGTGCCCGAGTGCAGAACGACGCGTGCCGCGAGCTCGCCGGAGGACTCCGCGCGCTCGACGAGGTCCAGTTCGCAGAAGGCGCGGGTGATCGCCGCCGGGTCGGGCCCTGTCGCGATCATGTCGATGTCGGCGACGGTCTCGGTGCGCCGTCGCACGGACCCCGCGGGCGTGGCGCGCACGCCCTTGCCGCAGGCGGCTTCGAGTGCCGCCGCGACCTCTTCGGCGATCGCGAGGGCGCGCGAGGCGAGGATCCGCTCGCGGCCGTCGTCGCCTGTGCGGCGTTCGAGCGCCTGCAGGATCGCCTCCTCCATCTTCGGCCCGACGCCCTTCAGGTGGCGGAGCGCCTGGTTTTCCGCTGCGGCCCGCAGTTCGTCCGTCGAGGCGATGCCGAGTTCGGTGTAGAAGAGCCGCGCGCGCTTGGCGCCGATGCCGGGCAGCCGCGTCACGTCGAGAACGCCTGCGGGCCATCGCTTGTGGAGCTCGACTGCGGCAGGTATCTCCCCGTTTTCGGTGAGCGCGAGGATCTTTTCCTGCAGCGTCGCGCCGATCCCGGGCAGCTCGGTGGCGCGGCCTTCGCGGGCGAGCTGCGCGACCGACGCGGACGATTCGCGCACCGACTGCGCACCCGTGTGGTACGCGAGGACGCGATGGCTCACGGCGCCGTCGAGCTCGTAGAGGTCGCCGACTTCGTCGAGCGCCCGCGCTATGTCGGCGTTCGTGGGGTCACCCTCTGCCACGCCCCGCAGCCTACGCGCTCGCCGGCGGGGCAAAGCGGCGCCCGGACCTTCTAGGCTTCCTCGCCTCATGAGCGACGTTCCGTGGCTGGTCCTGCCGACTTACAACGAGGCCGAGAACATCGAGCGGATGGTGGCCGCAGCGGGGTCGGTGCTCGCCGCGGCCGCGCCCGACGGTTACAAGATCCTGATCGTGGACGACGGGTCGCCCGACGGGACCGGCGATATCGCCGACGCACTGGCCGCCCAGCACGACTGGGTGCAGGTCCTGCACCGCACGGAGAAGAACGGCATCGGCCCCGCGTATCTCGCGGGGTTCCGCGTCGCGCTCGACGGCGGCGCGGCCTACGCGATGGAGATGGACTGCGACTTCTCGCACGACCCCGCCGATCTCGCGCGGCTGCTCGACGCGGTCCGCGGCGGAGCCGATCTCGCGCTCGGCTCGCGCTACGTCGCCGGGGGCGGGGTGCAGGACTGGGGGCCGCTGCGCCGTTTCATCAGCTACGGCGGGTCGACGTATGCGCGCCTCATCCTCGGCCTGCGCGTCCGTGACCTCACGGGCGGCTTCAAGTGCTTCCGGCGCGAGGTGCTCGAAGCGATCGACTTCGAATCGGTGCGCTCGCAGGGTTACGCGTTCCAGATCGAGCTGACGTACCGCGCCGTGCAGGCCGGTTTCCGCGTCGTCGAGGTGCCGATCGTCTTCCGCGACCGCGAGGCGGGCGAGAGCAAGATGTCGTGGCGGATCGCGGCGGAGGCGTTCTGGCTCGTGCCGGCCCTCAGGTTCAGGTAGCGCCCGCCCGGCGGTCCGCCTCGACGTCCTCCTCGTCGTACGTTTCGTCGGCCGCCTTTTCGCGGTCGTATTCCTTGTCCTCCTGCCGCAGCAGGTAGACGAGCAGCACGATCGTGAAGAGGACCGCCGCGGCGATGATGGCGGGGCCCGAGCTTGCCAGGACCATGGTCAGACGATAGCCGGTGCGCTCCGCCCGCAGCCTATGCTTTACTTTGTATAGTATTAGTTGTGGCGGCGGCCGGCCGGCCGCCGACGAGACAAGGAGAGACAGATGGCAGACATCGCGCCCGTCACGGACACCAACTTCGACGCCGAGGTCACGGAGGCCGAAGGGCCCGTCCTCGTCGACTTCTGGGCCCCCTGGTGCGGCCCGTGCCGGATGGTCGCGCCGGTGCTCGAGGAGATCGCCAAGGAGCGCCCCGGTCTGCGCGTCGTCAAGCTCGACATCGACGACAACCCGCAGACAGCGCAGCGGTTCGGCGTCCTGTCGATCCCGACGATGATCCTCTTCAAGGGCGGCAGCCCCGTGAAGACCATCATCGGGGCGCAGCCCAAGAAGCGCCTGGAGCAGGAGCTCGAGCCCGAGCTCGCCGGCGTCTAGGCGCTGCGGGCGAACGAGATCCGCAGCTCCAGCCCGTCGATCACAGCCACAGCCCCGAATTCGCCCGGCTGTGACGGCGGGCCGAACGTGAGGCTGCGCGCGAGCGTCTCGCCGGCGATGTGGTCGGTGTGCTCGCGGGCCGCGGCGACGAGCTCGCCGTCGCCGTCGAGGTTCAGGTCGATCCGCTCCTCGACCTGCAGCCCCGCGTCGCGGCGCGCGTTCTGCACCGCGTGCACGATCTCGCGCGCCCTGCCGCCGCGCACGAGATCCTCGTCCAGAGCGAGCTCGAGCGCGACGGCGTGCGAGCCCTCGCGCTCGACGCTGTAACCCTCGGGCGCGCGGAGCGTGAGGAGGACGTCCTCTTCGCCCAGCGCGTGCTCGCCGCCGGCGACGTTGATGTGCACGTGGCCGCCGTCACGGAGCGTCTGCGCCGCCGTGAGCGGCTCGAGCGCGGCGACGGCGGCCGCCGCGAGCGGCATCTCGGCACCGAAGCGCGGGCCGAGGGTGCGGTAGTTGGGCTTGATCTCGTAGCTGCCGATCTCGTCGGCCGCGGCGACGAAACGGACGGCGCGGACGTTCAGCTCGTCGCGCACGACGTCGGCGAGGCTTTCGATCGCCGCGCGTTCCGCGCCGTCGGCGACGACGACGGCCTCGGCGAGCGGCTGGCGCACCCTGATCGTCGCCTTGCCGCGCGCGCCGAGCCCGAGCCGGACCGTTTCGCGCGCGAGCTCCATCGAGCGCTCGAGCTCCTCGTCGCGTTCACCGATCTGCGCGCCGCTCGGGAAGTCGCACAGGTGAACGCTCTCGCGGGAGCCGTCGAGGTTGTCGTAGATCTCGTCCGCGATGAACGGGCAGAGCGGCGCAAGCAGCTTGCTGATCGCGAGCAGGCACGTGCGCAGCGTCGCGAACGCGGCGGGCTCGCCGTCCCAGAAGCGCCTGCGCGAGCGGCGCACGTACCAGTTCGAGAGGTCCTCGAGCAGCCCGGCGATCGCGCGGCCGGCGCTCGTCGCGTCGTAGCCCTCGAGGCGGTCCGCGACGAGGTCCACGGTTGCTGCGGTGCGCGAGAGGATCCAGCGGTCGAGCTCGTCGCGCTCGCCGGGTGGCGGCGCGGCGAGCAGCTGCGCTTCGCCGGCGCGGGCGTAGAGGACGTAGAAGTAGTAGGTCGACCACAGCTGCTTCAAAAAGAGCCGCACGCCGTCGGCGATCGCCTCCTCCGAGAAGCGGTAGCTGTCCCAGGGCTGTTTCGCGGTGATGAAGTACCAGCGGAAGGCGTCGGCGCCGTACTTCTCGAGCACGCTCCAGGGGTCCACGGTGTTGCCGCGCGACTTGGACATCTTCTGCCCGTCGGCGTCGACGATCAGGCCGAGGCAGACGACGTTCCGGTACGGCGCGGCGCGGCCGAGGAGCGTCGCGATCGCGAGCAGCGAGTAGAACCAGCCGCGCGTCTGGTCCTGCGCCTCGCAGATGAAGTCGGCGGGGTAGCCGAGCTCGAACTCGAGCTCGTTCTCGAACGGGTGGTGGTGCTGCGCGAAGGGCATCGCGCCGGAGTCGAACCAGACGTCGATGACCTCCGGCACGCGCCCCATCAGCTGGCCGCAGCCGTCGGCGGGGCAGGGGATCTCGATCTCGTCCACGTACGGGCGGTGGTGGTCGGCGAGCTCCCTGCCGCCGAGCCGCGCGAGCTCGGCGAACGAGCCGACGACGTGCGTGTGCCCTTCGGGACAGCGCCAGACGGGCAGCGGCGTGCCCCAGTAGCGCTCGCGCGAGAGCGCCCAGTCGACGTTGTTCTTCAGCCAGTCGCCGAAGCGGCCGTGCTTGACGTGCGCCGGGTACCACTCGACGGTCTCGTTGGCGGCGAGCAGCTCGTCGCGGAGCGTCGAGGTGGCGATGTACCACGACGGTTTGGCGTAGTAGATGAGCGGTGTGGAGCAGCGCCAGCAATGCGGATAGCTGTGCTCGTACTCCTCGACGGCCAGCAGCAGGCCGCGCGCCTCGAGCTCGGCAGTGAGCTCCTCGCCGAGCGCCGGGTCCTTCACGAAGCGCCCGCCGTAGCTCGAACCGTCGAGCGCGAGGACGCGCTCGTCGTATGTGCCGTCGGGGCGCACCGGGTTGTACAGCGAACCCGCCCTGGTCGGGTCGAACGGGACGCGCGGCGACGCGCCCGCGACGCGATAGTCGTCCTCGCCGAAGGCCGGCGCGAGGTGCACGATGCCCGTGCCGTCCTCGGTCGTCACGAAGTCGTCGGCGAGGATCGGGAACTCGCCGTCCGCGCGGTCGCTGGCCGGGAAGATCGGCCCCAGATAGTGGTCGTAGCGCTCGGTGAGCTCGCCGCCGGTGAACGTCTCGAGGCGTTCGGCCCCCTCGCCGAGGACCGCCTCGACGCGGTCCGCGGCGAGGACGTAGACGTCGCCGCCGAGCTTGACGCGGGCGTACTGCGCCCCCGGGGAGACCGCGACGGCGACGTTGCCGGGCAGCGTCCAGGGCGTCGTCGTCCAAACGAGCAGGCGGTCGCCGGACTCGGTCGGCAGGCGCAGGTAAACGCTCGGGTCGACGACATCGCGGTAGCCGAGCGCGACCTCGTGCGACGAGAGCGTCGTCTCGCAGCGCGGGCAGTACGGCACCACCTTGTTGCCCTCGTAGAGCAGGCCTATCGCGGCGATCTGCGCGATCGCGCACCACACCGACTCGATGTACGTCTCGTCGAGCGTGCGGTACGCGTCGTCGAGGTCTATCCAGAAGCCGATCCGCTCCGTCAGGCGGTTCCAGTCCTCCAGGAACGCGAACACCGACATGCGGCACTGGCGGTTGAACTCCTCGATCCCGACCTCGCTCTCGATCTGCGCCTTGGATGTGATGCCGAGCATCTCTTCGACGGCGATCTCGACCGGCAGGCCGTGGCAGTCCCAGCCGCCCTTGCGGTCGACGCGGTGGCCGCGCATCGTCTGAAAGCGGGGGTAGATGTCCTTGAAGACGCGCGAGAGGACGTGGTGCGCCCCCGGTGGCCCGTTCGCGGTCGGCGGGCCCTCGTAGAACACCCAGCGCGGCGAGTCGGCGCGCTGCGCGATCGAGCGCTCGAAGACGGAGCGCTCGTTCCAACGGGCGAGCACCTCGAGCTCCAGCGCCGGCAGCTCCTGGCGCAGGTCGACCGCACGGCGGGGCAGCAGCTCGCGGTTGGCGTCATCGGGCACGGGCAGGGATTGTAGGCCGGTGCCGGTGCCCACATACGATGGATTCATGCGCCTGCGCCTGTACCACCACCGCGACGGAGCGCGCGTCGCCTACCGCGAGATCGGCGCCGGTCCAGCGCTGTGCCTGCTGCACTCGGCGCTCCTCAGCCACCTCGAGTTCGAGCCAGCCGCGCGCGAGCTGGCGAGCCGCTACCGCGTCGTCCTGCCCGACCTGCCGTTGCACGGCGACAGCGAGGACCGCCCGCGCCACCCGTACACACTCGACTGGTATGCGGAGGTGATGTCCGCGTTCGCCAACGAGGTTCTCGGCCCCAGGCCGCTGATCGGCGGCCACGACGCGGGTGCCGAGATCGTCCTGCACGCCACGCTGACGGGGCGCCTCACGCCGCGCCGCATGGTCATCATGAGCTCGCGCCTGCACGGGGAGGACGGCGCGCAGCGAGCCCGGCGGCTGTGGCGCGCGACGACGATGGCCGGCGCAGTGCCGGGCGTCGACCGCCTGCTCTCGTACGCGGCGCCGCTCCTCTTCAGCCCCTCGCGCGGCCGCGCCCTCTCCGCGCGCGGGAACCCCGCCGCAGCCGACCTAATGCGCCACGCGTTCGCGGACGTCCCCGGAAACTCGAGCCTCGCGCGCTCGTGGGCCAAGGTAGCGGCGGCGTGGCCGCGAGGAGCGCAGAGCTCGCTGCGCTCCGAATACGGGCGCCTGCAGATGCCCGTCCTGCTGCTCTGGGCCGACCGCGACCCCCTCCACCCGCTCGCGGTAGCCGAAGAGGCGCTCGAGCTGCTGCCGGCGGGCCAGCTGCGCGTCGTCGGCGGCACCGGCTTCCTGATGGCCTACGACGACCCGGTCTCGCTCGCCCGCGAGATAGCCGCGTTTTGCGGATAGGGTGCAGCCGGCAAAATGATCGACGACGGGAGAAGAAGCGATGGCCGCTAAGAAGCTCTGGGGCGCGGAGACGACGAAGGCAGTCGAGAACTTCCCCATCTCCGGCGAGACGGTGCCCGTCTCCGTCGTCCACTGGCTCGCGCGGATCAAGGGCGCAGCCGCCGAGGTGAACGCCGAACTCGGCCTGATGCCGAAGGCGGCGGCGCGGCGCATCGATCGCGCGGCGCGCGCGATCGCCGACGGCGGCCACGACGACCAGTTCCCGATCGACGTCTTCCAGACCGGCTCGGGCACGTCGTCGAACATGAACGTAAACGAGGTGATCGCCGCTCTCGCGGGCGCCAAAACCCACGCCAACGACGACGTGAACATGGGCCAGTCATCGAACGACGTCTTCCCGTCCGCGGTTCACCTCGCGGCGCTCGAGGCGGCTCACCGCGATCTGCTCCCCGCGCTCAAAGAGCTCGAACGGGCCCTCGCGCGCAAGGCCAAATCGTTCTCGCGCATCGTCAAGGCGGGCCGCACGCACCTGATGGACGCCGTCCCGGTGACGCTCGGCCAGGAGTTCTCCGGCTACGCGGCGCAGGTGCGTCTCGCGCAGGAGCGGATTGCCGCGGCGCTCGTGCACGTCGGCCAGATCCCGCTCGGCGGAACTGCCACGGGAACCGGCCTGAACACCGACCCGCGCTTTGCCGCGAAGGTTCGCACCCGGCTGCGCCGCGAGTCGGGATTGAAGGAGATCGCGCCGCCGGCCGACCCCTTCGAGGCGCAGGCGAACCGCGACGCTCTCGTCGAGCTGTCGGGCGCGCTGAAGGTCCTCGCGGTGTCGCTCACGAAGATCGCCAACGACATCGCGCTGATGGGCTCGGGGCCGCGCGCCGGCATCGGCGAGCTCTATCTCCCCGAGCTGCAGAAGGGCTCCTCGATCATGCCCGGCAAGGTCAACCCGGTGATCCCTGAGGTCGTGCTCCAGGTCTGCGCCCAGGTGATCGGCAACGACGCGGCGATCACCGTCGGCGGCATGCAGGGCCAGTTCGAGCTGAACGTGCGCATCCCGCTCATCGCGCGCAACCTGCTGCAGTCCGAGCGGCTGCTCGCCGCGGCGTGCCGCGCGTTCGCGGAGAAGTGCGTCGACGGGATCCGCGCGAACCGTCAGGGGACCGACGCCTCGGCCGGCGCGACGCTCGCCGTCGCGACGGCGCTGAACTCGGCGATCGGCTACGACCGCGGCGCCGCGATCGTCGCCGCCGCGACCGAGTCGGGACGCCCGCTGCGCGACGTCGCGCTCGAGATGGGCGTCGACGCCGATCTCTACGACCGGACGATCGACCTCGCCCGGATCGCGCGCGGCAACGCCGCCTGAGCGTCGAGCAGCACTTCGAGCACGAGCAGCGCCCCGGCCTTCGACAGCGGCTCGTTGAGCGTGCCGCACTTCGGCGACTGCACGCACGAGGGGCAGCCCCGCTCGCACGTGCAGCCCGCGACGAGCTCGGCGGCGTCGGCGCAGAGCTCGGCGAAACGGTCGAACGCGGTCCGCGCGATGCCGACGCCGCCGGCGTGGCCGTCGTAGATGAAAACCGTCGGTCCGGCCGTCTGGCCGTGCGCCGCGGTGGAGAGCCCGCCGATGTCCCAGCGGTCGCACATCGCGAGCAGCGGCAGCGCCGCGATCTGCGCGTGCTCGGTGGCGTGGAGCGCGCCGAGCACCGCCTCCTGGCCGACGAGCTCCGCGAGGTCGCTCCCGTCGAGCTCGAACCAGACGGCCTGCGTCGTAAAGCTCGACGGCGGCAGCTGCAGGGAGTGCATGTCGATCGGCGTGTGGTCCGACAGGCGCCGGCGCTGGTAGGCGAACACCGTCTCGGTCACCGCGACCTCGCCGAACGAGAGCCGCACGTCGCCGATCTCGCGGCGCTCGAGCAGCGCCAGGATCTCCGTGTCGGCCTCCTGCCGCGGCTGCGTGTACCAGTCGCCGTCGAAGGGCTCGACGAGCGCGCGGTCGCGGCCCAGGTCGAGCTCGCGCACGAGGTACGGGCGGCCGAGGTGCATGTACACGGCGCCGTCGTGGACCGCGGACGGCGCCCGCGCGGCCTCCGCGGTGCCGAGCAGCTCGCCGCTCGCGACGTCGACGATCGCGATCGACTCGCCGCCGGCGGAGCGAAGCGAAAGCGACGCCGCGGGGTAGTCGCCGGGGCTCGCCGGCACGTACTGGGTTCCCGTCGCCGTGTGCCGGGAGCGCAGCCGGCCGGCGCTCTCGAGCCGTTCCGCGGCGCCGCGCCAGCGCGGCCCCAGGAACTCCGCGTCGGCGCCTGCGAGTGGGCCCTCGTGTGCCGCGCAGAGAACGTGCTCGGCGTAGATCTCGCCGCTCTCGTGGTCGAGGATCGCCGCCTCCACGGGGCGCTCGAGCAGCTCCGCCGGGTGGCGGCAGAGGAACTGGTCGAGCGCGTCCTCGCCAGCGACGTACACGGCGAGACCCGTGCCCCGTCTCCCAGCTCGGCCCCACATCTGGCGTAGCGACGCGATCGTGCCCGGGAACGTGACGACGATCGCCGCGTCGAGGCGGCCGATGTCGATACCGAGCTCGAGGGCGTCGGTGGCGACCACGGCGAGCAGGTCGCCGGCGGATAGGCGCGCCTCCAGCTCGCGCCGCTGCTGCGAGGTGTATCCGGCGCGGTACGGTGCGACCCGCCCGCCGAGCTCCGCGCCGACGTGCTCGCGCACGATGCGCACGAGCACCTCGACTCCCTTGCGCGACTTCATGAAGCAGATCGTGCGCGTGCCGCCGCGGACGAGTTCGCTGACGAGCGCCGCCGCCTGGGCGAGCGTCGACGCGCGTGCGCCGGTGCGCTCGTCGGTCAACGGCGGGTTGACGAGGGCGATGCGCCGCGCGAGGCCGGGCGAACCGTCGTCGTCGATCGCGGCGAAGCCGTCGAGCCCGGTGAGCCGCTGCGCGAGGTCGAGCGGGTTTGCGACCGTGGCCGAAGTGAGCATGAAACGCGGTTCGCTGCCGTAGGCCGCGGCGATGCGGCGAAGGCGGCGCAGGACATTCGCGACGTGCGAGCCGAAGACGCCGCGGTAGGCGTGCGCCTCGTCGATCACCACGGCCGTCAGGTTCGTGAAAAGGCTCTCCCACGCGGCGTGGTTCGGCAGGATGCCGACGTGCAGCATGTCGGGGTTCGTGAGGACGACGTTCGCCGTGCGGCGGACCTGCGCGCGGGCCTCGCGCGGCGTGTCGCCGTCGTAGATCGCCGGCACCAGGGTGGGCATGCGCAGCGCGGCGAGGGAGCGCGCCTGGTCCTGAGCGAGCGCCTTCGTCGGGTAGAGGTAGATGGCGCGCGCGGAAGGCCGGCGCGCGAGCGTCTCGAGCGTCGGCAGGTTGAAGCACAGCGACTTGCCCGATGCGGTGCCGGTGGTCGTGATCGTGGGGGCGTCGACCGCCGCCTCGAGGGCCGCGAGCTGATGGCTGTAGAGGCGCTCCACGCCGCTGCGCGCGAGCGCCGCACGAAGCTGCGGGTGAAGCCCGTCGGGGATCGCCGCGGTGCGCGCCGGGCGGCCCGCTTCGAGCGCTTCGTGGGCCACGGCGCCGTCGGCGCGCGCCGCCTCGAGCAGTGCGCGCCAGGGCTCCTCGTCGCGATCGTCGGTCAAGCGGCCTGTGATAGTAGAGACGATGACCGAAACGAAGTCCGAGCGCTGGACGCGCGAACGCTCATTCCACCATTCGCGTTTCCCGCCCGGCCGCGTCGCCGCCGAGCGCGAGTGCTCGGCCGCGGTCGTGCTGCCGGCGCGCGAATGCGCCGCGAGCATCGGCGCCGTCGTCGGGCAGCTGACGCCGCTCATCGCCGCCGGCGCCGTGGACGAGATCCTCGTCGTCGACGCGGCGTCGGTGGACGGCACGGCCCGCCTCGCGGCCGCCGCGGGCGCCCGTGTCGTGCAGGAGGACGATCTGCTCGCCGAGTTCGGGCCCGTCATGGGCAAGGGCGACGCGATGTGGCGCTCGCTCGCCGCCACCGACGCCGAGGTCGTCTGCTTCCTTGACGCCGACAGCCACGGGCCAGTCGCCCATTACGTGAGCGGCCTGCTCGGACCTCTCGTCTGCGAGCGGGACGCCGACTTCGTCAAGGGGCACTACCGACGCCCGCTCGCGCTCGCGCAGGTCCGCGTCGAGGAGGGCGGGGGACGCGTGAACCACCTCACTGCGCGCCCCGCGCTCGCGCTCTTCTACCCGGAGCTTGCGGGCTTCCGCCAGCCCCTCGCGGGCGAGGTAGCGGCGCGCCGCAGCCTGCTCGAGGAGATCCCGTTCGCCGCGGGGTACGGCGTCGAGGTCGCGATGCTGATCGACGTCTGCCGCCGCGTGGGCCTGGAGCGCATGGCGCAGGTGGATCTCGACGAACACGTGAACAGCCACCAGCCGATCGCCGCCCTGAGCGAGATGGCGCAGACGGTGCTCGCGACGGTCGCCGAGCGCCTGCGCCGCGAGGGAAGGCTTGCGGTCGAGCCGTCCCGGATCGTCGAACGGCCGGCGCACGCCGCGCTCGCGCGCCGGTGACGGTCCGCTGCGCCTACATCGACCTGGACGGCACGTTGCTCGGCCCGGGTGGCTCGCTGATGCACGACGCCGACGGCCGCGTGACGCTCCAGGGGGTGCGGGCGATCCAGGCGTGCCTGCGCGCGGACGTCGAGATCATGCTGCTCTCCGGGCGCCGTCACGCGAACGTGGGCGCGGTCGCGCGCCTCTTCGGTCAGCGCTCGTACATCTACGAGGCGGGTGCATGCGTCGTGCTGGAGGGCGAGGAGCACTGGCTCACCGGCGACCTGACCCCCGGTGAGCTCACGATCGCCGAGCAGATCGCCCGTACCGGGGCGCCCGAGTTGCTGCTCGGGCTCTACCCCGGGCGGCTCGAGTACCACGCGCCGTGGCACCTGGACCGCGAGGTCTCGCACCTCTTCCGCGGGCTCGTCGACGTCGCCGAGGCCGACGGCGAGCTCGCTCGCGCCGGCCACGGCAACCTGCGCCTCGTCGACAACGGCGTCATCAACGTGCGCTCCGCCGGCCTCGCGCAGCTCGACCACGTCCGTTGCTACCACCTGCTGCCCGCGGGTGTCTCCAAGGCCGCCGCGATCGCCTTCCACCGCCGCGTACGCGGCTACGAGCGCGACGAGCTGATCGCGGTCGGCGATTCGCGCGAGGATCTCGCGTGCGCGCCCGAGGTGGGCACGTTCTATCTCGTCGCCAACGGCGCCGAGCGCGACCCGGCGATCGCCGCGTCGCTCGCCGGCACCGCGAACGTCCGTGTCACCGACGCCGCGCACGGCGCCGGCGTGTACGAGGCCGTCGTCGGCGCGCTCGCCGCCGGCTAGCTGCGCCGCAGGGCGCGCGCCATGCGCGAGAGCACCCCCGGCCGCGGCCTGCGCTGCCAGAGGGCGGGCGGCGGCACCGTGGTGCGCACGAGGGCAACCCAGTCGTCGAGCGGCAGCTCGCCCGATATGAGCCGCCCGAGGCCGCCCGTCACGGGCGCTGCGACGCCAGCGCGCTCGAGCGCCTGTGCGAGCAGCGGCACCGACTCGAGCGCCTCGACGGCCTGGCCGATGCGGCCCGGGATCTCGTGTGCCGGCACGCCCGCGGCGAGCAGCTCGCCGGCGCGGCGGTTGCGGCTCTCCCTGGCGAGTGCGGTCGCGACGAGGTCTCCGGCGCCCGCGAGCCCGATCATCGACTCCGGCCGCGCGCCCATGCCCTCCGCGTAGCGCCACACCTCGGCGAAGATGTGGCCGGCCGCGGCTCCGGCGGCATTCAGCCCCTGCGCCTCGGTGGCGCCGGCGGCGAGGGCCGCCGCGTTCTTGGCGGCGCCCGCGAGCTCCACGCCGAGGGGATCGTCGGAGCGCTCGCAGACGACGCCGGCGCGCGTGAAGATCTGTGCCAGCGCGGACGCGAGGTCCTCCTCGGTCGACGCGGCGACGAGTGCCGCGCCGGCGTGGACCATCTCCTGCGCGTGGGCGGGCCCGCCGACGCACGCCACGCGGCGCGGGCCGAAGCGCGCGCTGAGGACCATCGTCGGCGGCAGGCCTTCGGGGCCGACGAGACCCTTCGCGGTCGAGATGAGCGCCGCCCGGCGCGGCAGGCCGCGCGAGTGGAGCGCCGCGATCACCTCGCCGATGCCCTGCGTGGGGACGGCCAGGAAGACGTAGTCGGCACGCGCGACACCGGCGGCGGCGGGCTCGACGCGCAGCGTTGCCGGTAGCTCGACTCCCGGCAGGTAGGCAGTGTTCTCCCGCGCCGCCTCGAGCAGCTGCGCCTGCTCCTCGCTCTTCGCCTGCAGCGTCGTGCGCACGCCGCCACGGACGAGCAGCACGGCGAGCGCCGTGCCGAACGAGCCCGCGCCGATGACGCTCGCGCGCCGCGCGCCCGGCGGCGTGAGCGCGCGCATGCGGCTCTGCAGGCCCGAGGCCTCCTGGTCGCCCGTGGCGGACATGGGGGGCGAGCGTAGCGGGGCGGCGCGCGCCGGACGGTCGCCGCCATGCGCGGCGCTGTGCGATGTTGACGGGGTGCCCGAGGGCGACACGATCCACATCGCCGCGGCGCGCATCCGCGAGACGCTTGCCGGACGGGCGCCCGACGCGATCAGGACTCCCCACCCGCGCCTGCGCGCCGCGGCGTGGCCCGAGCGCCTCGCGGGGCGGCGCGTCGCCGCCGTCGACGCACACGGCAAGCACCTCTTCATCCGCTTCGAGGGCGGCCTGACGATCCACTCGCACCTGCGCATGACGGGTGCGTGGCGCATCTACGGCGCCGGCGAGCCGTGGCGCCGGTCGCGCGGCTCGGCGTGGCTCGTGATCGAACGCGCCGGCCGGCAGGCCGTCCAGTTCGGCGGGCCCGTGCTCGAGCTCGCGGAGGACGGGCGCCTGCGCGCCGATCCGCGCATCGCGGCGCTTGGACCGGACGTGCTCGCCGAGCACTTCGACGAGGGGGCGTTCCTGCGGCGGCTGCGCGCCGACGACCCGCGCCGACCCTTCGGCGACGCCCTGCTCGAGCAGCGCACGGTCGCCGGGATCGGCAACGTGTGGAAGTCCGAGAGCTGCCACGCGGCGGGCGTCGACCCGTGCCGGCCGGTCGCAGCGGTCAGCGACGGGGAGGCGCTCGCCGCGATCGCGTTCGCGCGCAGCGAAATGGCGCGCTGCGTGCGGGAGGGGATCCTGACGCGTCCACGGGCCGTCTACCGCCGCACCGGGAGGCCGTGTCCGCGCTGCGGCGGCCGCATCAGCGCGGGCGCCCAGTGGGAGAACGGCCGCGTGACGTACTGGTGCCCGGCCTGCCAGCGCTAGATCGCGCTCGCGAGCTCGCGTCCCGCGGCGCGCAGCCCCGCCGCAGTGCGCGCCGTGAGCACCATCTGCAGGTCAAGCACGCGCGCGTCGAACGCCGAAAGCGTGCTTTCGCCCGCCACCGCGAAGGCTGGAACGCCGGCCTGTCGCGCGCGGGTCGCGAGCTCCGCGGTCGCCCCCGCTGCGAGCGCGCGCTCGTCCAGGCGCGCGGCGAGCAGGACGAGCGCGCGCGATTCGCGGATGGCGCGCTCGATCGCGCGTGGCGCGAGCCCGACGGCGAGCGGCGCGCACGGAACGCCGAGTCCGCGCGCGAGTTCGCGTTCGGCGCGGCCCCGATCGAGTCCGCGCACGCCGAGCTCGCCCGCGATGAGGACCGGGCGCTCGGCCGCTGGCGGGGCTGACCTCACGCCGGGACCCTAGTGACCGCGAGCGGCTAGCATCGCGGGGTGAGCGATACCGGTGCTTCCGCAGCCGAGGAGGAGTACCTGCAGACGCTCTTCTGGCTGCAGGAGGCGGGCCTGCCGATGACGGCGGCGAACGTGGCGCGGGCGATGCAGCTGTCCGCGCCGACGGTGAGCGAGATGATCGGCCGCCTGGAAGGCGACGGTTATGTGACGCGCGGTGACGATCGCTCGATCGCGTTCACGGAGAGCGGCGTCGCGCACGCCGAGGCGATCGTGCGCCGCCACCGGCTGATCGAGCGCTTCCTCACCGACGTGCTCGGCGTGCCCTGGGACGAGGTGCACGAGGAGGCCGAGCGGCTGGAGCACGCGATGTCGCCGATCCTCGAGGAACGCATGCTCGCCGCGATCGGCGACGCCGACACGTGCCCGCACGGGCATCCGATTCGTGCCGGCACGAGGGTCGAGGGCGTTCCGCTCGCCGACGTGCAGGTCGGCGCGAGTGTCCGCGTGCTGCGCTTTGAGAACGAGGCCGAGGACCTCCTGCACTACCTGCGCGCGGCCGGTCTTGAGCCCGGGCTGTCGGGCACCGTGGTGGCGAGCGACGCCGAGAGCGTGAGAATCGCCGCCGACGGCCGCGAGGTCGACGTCACGCCGAGCGTCGCCGAGACCGTGTCGGTGGTCGCCGACCCGTCGCCGCCGCCGCGCACGGCGTTGCCGGACAGGCTCGTGCTCGGTCAGCGCTACGGACGCTAGAGCGAGCGGTAGGCGTGTGCGAGGCGGGCGACGCCCTCCTCGATCTCGGCCTCGTTGACGCCGGAGTACGCGAGGCGCAGCGTGTTCTCGCCGCCGTCGAGGACGAAGTCGGTGCCCTTCACGATCGCGACGCCGAGCTCGTTCGCGGCGCGCTCGAGGTCCGCGACGCGCGTCCCCTCGGGCAGCGTGACCCACATGAAGTAGCCGCCCTCGGGCTCGACGAAGCGCGCCTCGGGCAGCGCGCTCTGCAGGCTGGTGGCGAGCGTGCGCGCGCGGCGCGCGAGCGCGGTCCGCACGCGCTCGATCGAGCGGTCGATGGCGCCCGAGGCGCAGAACTCGTAGACGATCGACTGCGCGACCATGTTCGGCGAGATGTACGTCCCGGTCGCGGTGTCCGTGATCGCCCGGATCAGGGGGCGCGGGCCGACGAGGTAGCCGACGCGGATGCCGGGGCAGACCGTCTTCGAGAACGAGGAGGCGTAGACGACGCGGTCGCCGTCCAGCGAGAGCATCGTCGGCATGCTCTCGCCGGTGAAGCGCAGGTCGACGTACGGGTCGTCCTCGAAGACGACGAAGTCGTGCTCGCGCGCGAGCTCGAGGAGCTCGCGGCGCTTCGCGAGCGAGAGCGTGTAACCGGCTGGGTTCTGGAAGTTCGGGATGATGTGCGCGAGCGTCGGGCGCACGGTGCCGCCGGCGAGCAGTTCCGCCAGCGCCGCGGTGTCGACGCCGTCCGCGGCGAGCTCGACGGCGTGGATCTGCGCGCCGCGCTGACGCAGCGACTTCAGCGTACGGTCGTACGTGGGGCGCTCGACGACGACGTCGTCGCCCGCCGTGACGAGCTCGCCGAAGAGGAAGGCGTCGGCCTGCATCGACCCGTTGGTGACGAGCACCCGCTCGACCTCCACGCCGTGCCGGTCCGCGATCCACTGGCGCAGGCGCCCGTAGCCGACGGCCGTGCCGTACGCCGTCGTCCCGCCCGGGTCGTTCTCGAACGCCGCCGCGGCGGCCGCGCGCAGGCCCTCGACGTCGACGATGTCGAGCGAGGGGGCGCCGCGGGCGAAGGAGATCGTGTCGGGCACGGGGGCAGAGCTTATGGGTCCGACGAGCGCGTCGTATTCGCGCGTGAGGTCCGCGCTGACCCGCTCCAGGCGCTCGCGGAAGCGCGCCACCTCCTGGGCCTTCGCTGCGGGGGCCGCGCCCTCGGGCAGCGCCTCGTCGACGATGCGGGCGGGGGAGCCGCCGCCGTTGATGGCGACCAGTGTGCGTTCCAGTTCGGAGAGCTTGTGCTCGAGTTCCTCGATCGTGCGCTGCGCCGGGTCCATGGGCCCCTAGCGTATCCGGCGCCGCCGGTGCGCTAGCCCAGTAACTGGACGGCTATCTCGGCGGCCTCGGTGGGCGTCCGACCGACGCGCACGCCGCGCGCTTCCAGCGCGTCGGCCTTGGCCTGTGCGGTGCCGGCGGAGCCGGAGATGATGGCGCCGGCGTGGCCCATCTGCTTGCCCGCCGGCGCCGTGAAGCCCGCTATGTAGGCCACGACGGGCTTGGCGATGTTCTCGGCGATGTACGCGGCGGCCTCCTCCTCGGCGGAGCCGCCGATCTCGCCCGCGAGCACGATCAGCTCGGTCTGCTCGTCGCGCTCGAACAGGGCGACGATGTCGACGAACGAGGATCCGGGGACGGGGTCGCCGCCGATGCCGACGATCGTGGAGCAGCCGACGCCCGCTTTTGCGAGCTCGTTGCCGATCTGGTACGTGAGCGTCCCGGAGCGCGAGACGACGGCGACGGCGCCCTCGGTGAAGAAGGCCGCGGGGATGATGCCGACGTTCGCCTTGCCCGGCGAGAGGATGCCGGGGCAGTTCGGGCCGATCAGGCGCGTGCCGGGGTGGTCGCGGACGAGGGTGTTGTAGACGCGGAGCTCGTCGTGGGCGGGGATCCCCTCGGTTATCGCGACGATCAGCTCCACGCCGGCGGCGGCCGCCTCGAGGATCGAGTCGGCGGCGAAACGCGGCGGCACGAAGATCATCGCCGTGTTCGGCTGCGCCGCGGCGACGACCTCTTCCCAGCTGTCGAAGACGGGGATGCCCTCGACGTCCTGGCCGCCCTTGCCGGGCGTGACACCGCCGACGACGTTCGTGCCGTACGCGCGGTTGTTGAGCGTGTGGAACGACCCCTCGCGGCCGGTGATGCCGGCGACCGCGAGGCGCGTCGTCTCGTCGACGAGGACCGACATCAGCCGGCGTCCTTCGCGAGCGCGACGACCAGTTCGGCGGCCTCGTTCATCGAGCCCGCGGTGTGGACGCCGGCGAGCGCCGCGTCGTCGAGCAGCGCGCGGCCCTGGTCGGCGTTCGTGCCGTCGAGGCGCACCACGAACGGCACGCTCGGCGATAGCTCGTTGAACGCGGCGATCAGGCCGCCCGCGACCTCCTCGCCGCGCGTGATGCCGCCGAAGATGTTGACGAGCACCGCCTTGACGTTCGGGTTGGAGAGGATCAGGCCGATCGCCTGCTCGACCTTCTTCGCGTCGGAGCCGCCGCCGGCGTCGAGGAAGTTCGCGGGGGAGCCGCCCGCGAGGCTGACGACGTCGAGCGTGGACATCACGAGTCCGGCGCCGTTGCCGAGGATGCCGATGTCGCCGTCGAGCGCCACGTACTGGACGCCGTTTTCGCGGGCGCGCCGTTCGATCGGGTCTTCGTTCTCGGGGTCCGACAGGTCGGCGTTCTCGGGGTGGCGGAAGAGCGCGTTGCCGTCGAGCGAGACCTTCGCGTCGAGCGCGCGCACCTCGCGCTCGGGCGTGACGATGAGCGGGTTGATCTCCGCGAGCGTCGCGTCCTCGCCGATCCACACGTCGTAGAGGGCGAGCAGGGCGTCGGCGACGCCCTCCACGACGTCCTCGTCGACGCCGCCGTCGCGCGCGATCTGCAGCGCCTGCTCGCGGCCGAGGCCCTCGAGCGCGTCGACGTGGCTGCGCACGAGCTTCTCGGGCGTGCGCTCGGCGACCTCTTCGATGTCGACGCCGCCCTCGGTGCTGAACATCACTAGCGGGCGCTTGGCGGAGCGGTCGAGGAGCACCGCGGCGTAGTACTCGGACGCGATGTCGGAGGCGTGCTCGACCCACAGGCGGTGCACGGTGTGCCCGCCGATGTTCATGCCGAGTATGTTCGCCGCGTGCTCGCGCGTCTCGCCGGCGTCGGCGGCGAGCTTCACGCCTCCCGCCTTGCCGCGTCCGCCGATCAGCACCTGGGCCTTGACGACGACGGGGTAGCCGACGCGGTCCGCGACCGCGACGGCATCCTCGACGCTCTCGACCTCCTCGCCGGAGGAGACGCGCAGGCCGTGGCGCGCGAAGAGCTGCTTGCCCTGGTATTCGAGCAGGTCCATGGCGGCGCCGGACTCTAACTAAAAGCCGGCGTCGATGGGTGCAGCAGCCGCGCGAGCGGGAAAGTCGATAACGCGCGGCATAATGCCGGAGCGATGGCGCTCCCCAAAAACGTAACTTTTGTCACATTCGACGTGTACGGCACGTTGATCGACTGGGAGACCGGCGTGTACGAAGCCTTCGCGCGCGAGGCGGCGCGCGACGACGTGGAGCTCGACCGCGCGACGCTGATCTCGATGTTCACGGAGATCGTGCGTGAAATCGAGGGCGGCTCCTACGAGCTTTACGCGGAGGTGCTGCGGCGCACCGCGATGGAGATCGCCAAACGCATGGACTGGCCGCTCGAACCGTCGCGTTCGGGTTTTCTGCCCGATTCGGTGCAGCGCTGGATGCCGTTCAGGGAAACGGCGGCGCAGCTGGCCAAGCTCGACAAGAAGTACAGCCTCGGTCTGATCTCGAATATCGACGACAAGCTCCTGGGCCAGACGCGCCGCCACATCCAGACCGACTTCGACCTCGTTGTGACCGCCCAGCAGGTGCGCGCGTACAAGCCCGATCCGGCCCATTTCACCGAGTGCGCGCGGCGCATCGGCGGCAAGCGCGGCTGGGTCCACGTCAGCTCGAGCTACTACCACGACGTCGGCCCGTGCCTGAAAGCGAAAATCCCCGTCATCTGGGTGAACCGGCACAAAGAGAAGCTCGAGGGTTCGCAGAAAAAGCCGACGGCCGAGGTCGCGAACCTCAAAGAGGCCGCGAAGCTCCTCGGCGTCTGAGCCGTGCGCGCCGTCGCGCTGCACGCCGACGTGCTGGTTGTCGCGGGCAGCGTGCTGCAGACGAACTGCGTGGTGATCCGCGGGACCGCAGTGCGCGGCGCGGAGAAGGGGCCGCTGCGAGTGATCGACAGCGAGCAGGAGGCGGCGCTCGAGGTGTTCATCGTCGACTCGCCCGTGCTCCCGGACGAGATCGCGGCGCTCCCGTCGCTGCTCGAGCAGGCGGGGCTGCCGGAGCCATCGGCGCTGCTCGCGACGCACGGCGACTGGGACCACCTGCTCGCCGGCATGGCGTTCCCCGGCGCGCCGCTCGGCTGCTCGCCGGCGACGGCGGAGCGCCTCGCCGCGTCGGCGGGCGAAACGGAGCGTGAGCTGCGCGAGTTCGACGCCGAGCTCCTCATCGAACGGCCCGCGGGCCTCGCGCTGGGGGAGATCCAGGCGCTGCCCGTCCCCGGACGCCTCGAGATCGGCGAGCTCGAGCTCGAGGTCCACGCCACGGCGGGGCACACCGCTGACGGCATGGCGCTCCTCGCGGGCTGGGCTGGCGTCCTCATCGCCGGCGACTACCTCTCGCCCATCGAGATTCCCTCGCTGGGTGAGGGCGGCTCGGTGTCGGCGTATCTCGACACGCTGGACCGCCTCGCCGAGCTGGTCGGGCGCGTGCGCCACGTCGTTCCGGGCCACGGTCCGGTGCTCGCTCCCGAGCGCGCGCTGGCGGTGCTGGCCGAGGACCGCGAATACCTGCAGGGACTCGTCGCGCAGGGCCCGAGCGCTTCGCTGCCGCCGGGGCGCGATACCTCGCGCGATGTGGCGTTGCACGCGGCCAACGCCGCGGCGCTCTAGTCGCCGTCGCTGCGGATCGTCGCGATCGGCGCGCCGGCCGCGATCGGCGCGCCCTCCGCGATCGGCAGCTCGACGATCGTGCCCGACTTGTGGGCGGCGATCTCGTTCTCCATCTTCATCGCCTCGATGATGCAGAGCAGCTGGCCCTCCTCGACGGCGTCGCCCTGCTTGACGAGCACCTTCCACATGTTCCCCTGCAGCGGCGAGGGCAGCGTGTCGGGGCCGCCCGCGCTCGACGACGTCCGCTCGGCGCGCCTGGTCTGCGGTTGCGCCGCCGCCGCGCCGTCGACGGCGACGCCGGCGACGGGCGCCGGGCCGACCACGCGCACGTCGAAGCGCTGTCCTGAGACCTCGACCTGGTAGGTCTGCTCGACGGTGGCGGTCGCGTCCGCGCCCGCAGCCGGGGGCGCGTCGAACGCGAGCTGCTTGAGCCAGGCCTTGTCCTCGACCAGCTCGCGGCACGTCGATCCCGCCGCCCACTCCTCGGTGGCGAGCAGCGCGGCGTGGAACGGGATAAGCGTCTTCAGTCCCTCGATCTCGTATTCGCCGAGCGCGCGCAGCATGCGGCTCGTCGCCTGCTCGCGGTCGGCGTCCCAGACGATGAGCTTGGCGACCATGGGGTCGTACATCGGCGAGACTTCGCCGTTTTCGGCGACGCCCGAGTCGACGCGCACACCGGGGCCGGCGGGCTCGCGGTAGGTGCCGATCTTGCCGGGCGCGGGCGCGAAGTTCTTGCTCGCGTCCTCCGCATTGATGCGGCACTCGATCGCGTGGCCCTTCAGTTCGATGTCCTCCTGCGCGTAGGAGAGTGGCTCGCCGGCGGCGGCGCGGATGCCCTCCTTGACGATGTCGACGCCGGTCACCATCTCCGTGACGCAGTGCTCGACCTGCACGCGCGTGTTCATCTCGAGGAAGAAGTACTCGGGTGCGGCGCCGGCCTGGGCTGAGAAGAGACCCTCGATCGTGCCGGCGCCGACGTAGTCGACGGCGCGCGCCGCCTCGGCGCCGATCTGGCCGATCCGCGCGCGCATCGCCGCGTCGACGACGGGCGCGGGCGCCTCCTCGATCAGCTTCTGATGGCGGCGCTGGACCGAGCAGTCGCGCTCGCCGAGGTGGATCACGTTGCCGTGGCGGTCGGCGAGGATCTGTACCTCTACGTGGCGGGGGTCGTGCAGGTAGCGCTCGAGGTAGACGGTGGGGTCGGAGAAGAACTTCTCGCCTTCGCGGCTCGAGCCCTCGAACGCGTCGGGCAGCTCGTCGGCGGAGAGGGCGACACGGAACCCCTTGCCGCCGCCGCCGCCGGCGGCCTTCACCGCTACGGGGAACCCGATCTCCTCCGACGCGATGCGCAGCGCGTCCGCGACGGTCGCGACGGGCTCTGTGGTGCCGGGGACGATCGGCACGCCGGCGGCCTTCATCAGCTCGCGCGCCCGGGTCTTCGAGCCCATCGCCTCGATCGCGGACGCCGGCGGCCCGATGAAGACGACGCCCGCGTCCTCGCAGGCCTGCGCGAACGGGGCGTTCTCGGCGAGGAAGCCGTAGCCGGGGTGGACGGCCTCGGCGCCGCACCGGGCGGCGACGTCGAGCAGCTTCTCGACGTTCAGGTAGTTGTCGGCGGCGGGGCCGTCGCCGAGGTTGTACGCCTCGTCGGCGCGGGCGACGTGCGGTGCGTCACGGTCGAGCTCGGAGTAGACGGCGACGCTCGCGATGCCGAGCTCCTCGAGCGCCCGCACGATCCTCACCGCGATCTCGCCGCGGTTGGCGATGAGGACCTTGCCGAACACGCGCGGAAGCTTAGCGGCCGTCGCGCGACGCGCTCCGGTCGCCCGACGCCCCCGATGCGTCAGTCGATCCCGGTCAGGCCGGACCCGCAGACGGCTGCGGGCGCTGCGATTTCAGTGCCGCCTGCGCCGGCGTTTGCGCTTCTTGGGTTTGCAGGTGGCTTTCTGGCCGCTCATTTGCAGGGCGCCGCGGTCTTGGACGAGCTCGCACTTGCGCCCGACGCGTCCGTACTCGTCGCGTTTGTGTCCGGCGAGGTCGTAGGGCGCGGGCTTGATGCCGTAGCCGATCGAGATCGTGTCGGAGGGGACGCTGTCGACGAGCCGGCCGCGCTTTTTCGGCACGTAGCTGGTGATCGGCGAGGAGAAGATCGAGCTGGGGGAGGGCAGGTTCTCGTTGCCGTGGACGCCGGAGCGGCAGCTGATCGCGCCGGTGGTCGGCGTCGCCGCCTGGCTCTGGCTCGGCGCGTCGGTGTTCTGGCAGCCGATTGAGAGACCCGTCCCGCCGATGAGAGTCGCCGTCATCGGCTCGAAGAGGACAGAGCCCTCGACGTCGACGTTCAGCGTGCGCCCCGGTTCGCTGAGCTCGCCTTCGATCGAGGTCACGCCCGTCTCGCCGGAGAGTCCGGGCGTGCCGGCGTCGATCGTCGACGCGGAGATGACGGCCTCGCCCTTCTTCGCGCCGGTGTCGTCCACGAGCTTCAGGCCGGCGATCCCGCCCTGCAGCAGCGAGGAATCGAGTGCCAGCGCGCCGCTCCCGAGGAGCTCGACGTCGGCGGGGGCTGCCGCGCCCGCGATGACGCGCGAGCGCTGCACGAGGAGCGGGAGCAACGTTGGGCCGACCGTCTCGAGCTCGACGGCGGGCGCCGTGTCGTCGCTGCCGTCGTTCAGGTTGCTTTCGAGGAAGGCGACGCGGGTGGTGACGAGCCCGGTGAGCAGGGGTCCGCCCCAGGGACCGCTGACGTTCACTTTGCGCAGTGTCCCGCCGCCTGCCTCGACGCCGAACAGCGACGCGGTGGAGGTTGCGTCGTTGACGCGGACCGTGTCGGAGGTCATCGTTAGTGACCCGCCCTCGACGCCACCGACCGTCGATGCGCCGGCAACTTCGAAGGTGTCGTGGGCGAGGGTGAGGCTGCCCTCGCTCTGTTCGACGGCGGACTCTTCCGAGGCGCGCTCGATGACGCGCGAGCCGGTCACGGAGAGGTTGCCGAAATTGCCGGTCACCCCCTCGGTCTTGGGCATCACCGTTTCGAGCGTGGAGCGGGAGATAGCGACGCTCGTGAACTCGGTCGCCATCAGGCGGCCTTCGCTGCCGCGCGCGACGATCGTGGAGCTCGTGATGCTCGCGGGAGCCAGCGCGGCCTCGAGCGGCTCGCCTTTTTCGGCGCTCGTTTCTACCGTCGAGCCCGACACGGCGAGCGTCGCGCCCTCGGACTCGATGCAGTGCCCGGAGGGGCCGGCGTCGGCGATCGTGCTGTTGATGACGTTGAGCGGCGCTTCGGCGAACTCGTCGTCCGCGAAGACGGCGCTCTCGCCGACCGTGCCGGTGGCGTCGACCGCGACGTTCTTCAGCGTCACGGAGCCGCCCTCGGCCTGGACGGCCGGTTCACTGTCGGCGGTTTCGTGCTTGACGGTGAGGTTTTCCAGGCGGAAGGCGACCACTGGGCCCGCCGCCACGGTCGGGTCCGACGGGGTGTTCGTGAGTACGGTCGCCGTGCGGCCGGCGCCGATGACCGCGTCGCCGCTGTCGAGCGAGGACGTGAGCTTCACGCTGCCGTTGTACGTGCCGGCGGCGACGAAGATCGTCGCGCTGCCCGGCGTGAGGCGTGCGTCTTCCACCGCCTTCTGGAGCGTGAGGCACGGCGCGGCGGCGCTGGTGCAGCTGTTCGCGTCGCTGCCGCTGGTGGCCACGTAGAGGTTCGTCGCGGACGCGGCCGTTGCGCTGGCTGCGAGGAGCGCGCTCGCCAGCAGTGCCGTGAGAGCTGTCTTTCGCGCTGGCTGCATCGCTGCTCCTTTCGGTGCGACTGCCGACTGCTCCGCCCGCCCCGGCGGGCCTTGCCGCAATCCCCCGGCCCCGAGGGCCCGCGCAAGCTTACCGCCGCCGGCGATCGGGTGGTGCAGCTCAGCGTCGCCTGCGTTTGCGCTTCTTGGGTTTGCAGGTGGCTTTCTGGCCGCTCATCTGCAGGGCGCCGCGGTCTTGGACGAGCTCGCACTTGCGTCCGAAGCGGCCGTACTCGTCGCGTTTGTGTCCGGCGAGGTCGTAGGGCGCGGGCTTGATGCCGTAGCCGATTGAGATCGTGTCGGAGGGGACGCTGTCGACGAGCCGGCCACGCTTTTTCGGCACGTAGCTTGTGATCGGCGAGGCGAAGATCGAGCTGGGCGAGGGCAGGTTCTCGTTGCCGTGGACGCCGGAGCGGCAGCTGATCGCGCCTTCCGTGGCGCTCGCGGCCTGGCTCTGGCTCGGCGCGTCGGTGTTCTGGCAGCTGACGGCGAGGCCGACGGCGCCACCGAGCGTGGCCGTCATCGGCTCGAAGAGGACGGAGCCCTCGACGTCGGCGTTCAGCGCTTGGTCGGGGCCGAGGAGTTCGGCGGTTATCGAGGTCACGCCCGCCTCGCCGGAGAGCCCCGGCGTGCCGGCGTCGATCGTCGAACCGGAGATGACGGCCGGCTCGATCTTCGCGCCCGCGAGGTCGATGAACCGGACGGCCGACACGCCGCCCTGGATGAGCGAGGAGTCGAGCGCCAGCGACCCCGTGCCGATCTCGTCGATCACGTCGGGGGCCGCGGGCGCGCTGATCAGGTGCGAACGCTGGACCAGCAGCGGGAAGCGCGTGGAACCGAGGGTCTGCTCGATCACGACGGGCAGTTTTTCGTCGCTGGCGTCGTTGATGTCGCTTTCGAGGATCGAGACGCGCCCGCTGGCAAACCCCTCGATGATCGCTCCGTCCCAGGGGCCGCTGACGTTGACTTTGCGCAGCGTCGCGCCGGGCCCCTCGAGCTGGATCAGAGTCCCGGTAGCGCTCGCGTCGTCCAGGTGGACGGTGTCCGACGTCATGCTGAGGTGTGCGCCCTCGGCCTCGACGAGAGTGCCGGCGCCCAGGACTTCGAAGGTGTCGTGTTCGAGGACGGGTGTGCCCTCCTCGCTCACGACCGCGACCTGTTCGTTGGCGCGCTGGATGACATGCGAGCCGGTGACGACGAGCGAGCCGAAGTCGTCAAGCAGGCCGGTGGTTTCCGGCGACGGCAGTTCGACGGTCGAGCGCGAGATCTTGACCGCGCCGAACTCGTCTTCGAGCACTTTGCCCTGGCTGCCGCGCTCGACCAGCGTCGAGTTGGTGACCGAGAGCGGTGCCACGTCCGCGCCGAGGACCACGCCTTTGTTGGCCGTCGTTTCGACGGTCGAGCCCGAGACTGCGAGCGGTGCGCTGGTGGCCTCGATCGCGCGCCCGGCGGGCGCGCCGTCGCTGATCTGGGTGTTTGTGATCGAGACGGGAGCTTCGAGGAACTCGTCCTCCACGTCCACCGCGGTCTCGCCCGACGTTCCGGTGGCGCTCACGTCGACGTTCTTGAGCGTGAGTGGCCCGCCTTGGTCACTGACGGCCGGGGCGCCGTCCGCCGTTTCGTGCTTGACGGTCAGGTTTTCCAGGCGGAAGCCGATCAGCTCGCCGCTCTTGACGGTCGGTTCGGTCGCCGTGTTGGTGAGGATCGTCGCGCTGCGGCCGGCGCCGACGATGGCGGTCCCTTCGTCGACGTTGGAGCCGAGGCTTACGGAGCCGTTGTACGTGCCGGCGGCGACGAAGACCGTCGGCGTGCCGGGCGTCGCGCGCGCATCTTCGACCGCCTTCTGGATCGTGAGACAGGGTGAGGCGGCGCTCGTGCAGCTGTTGGAGTCGCTGCCCGAGGTCGAGACGTAGAGGTTCGTCGCGAATGCGGACGCGGCGCTCGCGGCGAGGACGGCGATGGCGGCGAGTGCTGTCAGGACGACGGTTCGCGCTGGACGCATCCAAGCTCCTTCATGTCGCTTGCGGGCACTGACGCCGCGCGGCTCGACGTCCTCTTGCGAAGTGTGGCCGCGCGAAACTCTAGCGCCGGACGCGGGTGCGGCGTCGCACGCCACGCCCGCGGCGCGGTCGACCGGGTTTGCAATCCGCCCGCTGGCCGGCGATCTGCAACGCGCCGCGGTCTTGGACGAGCAGGCACTTTCGCCCGACGCGCGCGTAGAGGTCGCGTTTGCGCCCGTCGAGGTCGAGGCGGGCAGGGCGCACGAGCGGCAGCGCGACCGTGTACGCGGGGACGCTGTCCACCGCGGTCGTGTGGCGCCGCAGCTCGTAGCCGCCGATCGAGGAGAAGAGCGAGCCCAGCGCGGGCAGGTTGTGGTTACCGTGGGCGCCGGCGCGGCAGCCGACCGCGCCTTCGGTCGCGCTCGCCACCTGGCGCTGGCTCGGCGTGTCGCTGTTGCGGCACGCGACTGTGCTTCCGCCGCCACCTTCCGTGTGCGTCGCGGCCAGTGGCTCGAAGAGGATCGAGCCCTCGACGGCGACGTTCAGGCTGGACGCCGGGCCGGCGCTCGCCGCGACCGAGGCGACGGCGCCCTCGCGCTCGACGCCGAATTCGCCGGCGTCGATCGTCGACCCAGCGATCACGCCGACGTCGTGTTCGGCGGCCGGCGCGGCGAGTGAGATCCCCGCGTCGCCGCCCTGCACCAGCGACGAGTCCATCGCGAAGGCGCCGGCCGCGTCGAAGTCGAGTGCCGCGGAGGCGGTCGGCGCGGCGGCGATGCGTGAGCGTTCGACGAGGACGGCGAGGCCGCCGGGCTGCGCGGTGTCGGCGACGACGGTCGGCGTCCCGGCGAGCCCCGCCGTGTCGATGAGGCTGCTTTCGAGGATCGAGAGGCGGCCCGTGGCGCGCGCGGTGAGCGCCGCGCCGTTCCAGCTTCCGCGCACACGGACTTTCCTGAGCGTGGTGTAGCCGCCGCTTTCGTGTTGCAGGGCCGCGGCCGCGTCGGCCGGCGCGTTCATCGCGACGATGTCCGCGGTCAGGGTCGCGTTGCCGCCCTGCGCGAGGAGGGCGCTGTCGCCGTTTTCGTCGGCTTCGAACGTGTCGCCTTCGAGCGCGATGCGGGCGCCTTCGCTGTCGACCGCGGCGGCTTCGCGGCCCGCCTCGACCAGCCGCGTCCCGCGCGCCGCGAGGCTGCCGCGGACCAGTGAGAGTCCGTCGCCGCGGGTGCCGAGCGCTTCGATGGTCGAGTCGTCGAGCGTGACGGCGGCGAGGTTGGCGCGGAGCGCCTCGTCTTCGCTGCCGCGCGTGACGAGCGCCGACCCTTCGACGGTGACCGCGGCATTCGCGCCGGCGATCGCTTCGTCGCCGGCGCCCGTGGTTTCGAGCGTCGACGTCGACACGTCGACGGCGGTCCCGGGCGCGGCGACGGCGGCGCCGTCTTCTCCGCCCTGCCTGATCTTGCAGCCCGCGACGGTCAGCGGGCTGCCGGCGGGGGCGTTCGCGTCGGCGACAGCCGACTCGCCGTTCGCGCCGCTGGCGCTCACGTCGCTGTAGCGCAGCGCGAGCCGCGCGCCTTCGGCGCTCACGGCGGCGTTGCTGTCGGCCGTGTCGTGGCGGATCGTGAGGTATTCGAGGCGAACGGCGATCGCGCCGGAGACGCTCACGGTCGCGTGGGCGCCTTCGTTCTCGAGCACCGTTTCTTCGTTGCCGGCACCGATGATCGCGTCGCCGTCGTCGCGGGCGCTGTCGAGGTCGACGTTTTCGCTGTACGTCCCCTGCGCCACGTAGATCGTCGCTTTGCCGTGGTCTTCGCGCGCGACTTCGAGCGCGCGTGCGATCGTCATGCACGGTTTCGCGGCGCTGGTGCACGGTTCGCTGTCGCTGCCGTCGCGCGCGACGTAAAGGTCGGTCGCCGCCGCGGCCGTGGTTGCGCTCGCGGCCAGCAGCGCAGCGCCGGCGAGCGTCGTGAGGAGGATCTGTCGCGCTGGCTGCACCGCTGCTCCTTTGCCCGCTTTGCCTCAGCGCCGTGGCGCGGAACCGCGGCGCCGCGCGGTGCGTCCGCGGGGCCGTGGCGCTCGGGCGCAAACGTTAGCGCCGCCTGCTCGGGCGCCGTCGCGGTTCAGCGCCGCCGGCGCCGGCGGCGGGGCTTGCAGTCGGCCTTCTGGCCTGGGATCTGCAGCGCGCCGCGATCCTGCACAAGCTCGCACTTGCGCCCCACGCGCTCGTAGAGGGCGCGCTTGCGGCCGTCGAGGTCGTACGGGGCGGGTTTCGCGCCCGCGGGCAAAGCGATCGTGTTCGACGGGACGCTGTTGACGGCTTTGGTGTGCTTCCTGAGCGCGTAGTCGGTGAACGGCGAGGAGAAGAGCGAGCCGAGCGCGGGGAGGTTCTCGTTGCCGTGCGAGCCGGCGCGGCAGTTGATCTGGCCGAGCGTCGCGGTCGCCGTCTGGACCTCGCTCGGCGCGTCGCTGTTGGCGCAGTTGACGGTCAGTCCCGAGGCGCCACCGGCGAGCGTCGCGGCGATTGGCTCGAGCAGGATCGAGCCCTCGACGTTCACGTTCATCGTGTGGCCGACGGCGCCGATTTCGCTCGCGATGGAGTCGATCCCGGGCTCGTCCGAGACGCCGGGCGTGCCGGCGTCGATCGTCGAACCGTCGAAGGTCGCGGTGAGCTTCTTGGGGCCGATCTGCTCCATGCGCACCGCGGCGAGGCCGCCCTGGACGAGCGAGGAGTCGAACGCGATGGAGCTCGCGGCCAAGGCTGCGATGGCGGCGTTCGCGGTTGGCGACGCGATGATGCGGGTGCGTTGGACCAGCAGGCCGAGACCTTCGGGTTCGACGGCGATCAGGAGCGCCGCGGCGTCTTTCGTGCCGGGGTCGTCGAGCGTGCTTTCGAGCAGCTGCACACGGCCCGATACGAATCCGAGCACCGCGGCGCCCTGCCAGTCTCCCTGCACGCGGACGCGCCTGAGGGTCTGGTTCGATCCTCCTTCGAAGATGATCGCGGGCGCTTCGCTTCCCGGCGCGTTGATGGTGAACGTGTCTGAGGTGAGCGTGCTCGAGGTGCCACCTGAACTGACAGCGACGGCGTCGGCGTCGATTTCGGCTGTGTCGTGTTCGAGCTTCAGCTGCCCCGCCGTCGTCTCGAAGCCCACGTCGCCGCCGCCGCGCTCGAAGATGTGGGTGTTCGTCGCATCGATCGCGGCGAACTCGCCGGCGACCGCCGCGGTGCCGCCGCCTTCCATTTCGATCGTCACGCCGGAGAGGGCCGCGGGCCCCGCCGCGTCCACGAACGCGTTACCGCTGCCGCCGCGCGTGACGAGCTTGGAGTTCGAGACCGTGACGGGCACGAGGCCGCCGATCACGGCGTCGCCCCCGCCGCCCGACGTTTCGATCGTCGACCCCGCTATCGAGAGCACGCTGTCGCGCGAGACGACGCCTCGCCCTTCACCGCTGCCCTGGACGACGTGGCAGCCGATGAGGCTCAGCGTGCCTTCGCCGACCGGCGACGAGTTGCTGACGGCCGCCTCTTCGCCGGTCCCGGTGGCGGTCACGTCGGCGTTGCGCAGCGTGACGAAGCCGCTGAGCGCGCCGACGGCGGGTTCGTCGTCGGCCGTTTCGTGGCGGATGCCGATGTCTTCGAGCGTGACGTGGGCCGGGGCCGTGACGGTGATGGCCGGTTTGCCGCTCGGGTTCACGAGGACCGTCGCGGTCGGGGATGCGCCGACGATCACGTCGCGGTTGTCGCGCTCGTCGCTGAAGAGGACCTCGCCGGTGTAGGTTCCCGCGGCGACGTGGATCGTCGCGTCGCCCGCGACGTCGCGGGCCTCTTCAACGGCCTTCTCGACGGTGAGGCAGGGCGTCGCCGGGCTGGTACAGGTGTTGGCGTCGCTGCCGGTGGTCGTGACGTAGAGGTTCGCGGCGCCCGCCGCCGAAGCCGCAGCGGCCATGGCGGCGACCGCGGCGCACGTTGCGGCCAGGAGGCGGCGTGCCCTGCGGCCGCGCCGCGATGGTCGACTGTCCACGTCAGCGCACATCGATGCCCCCGGTGGATCGCGATGGCGGGCGCCCAGGCGCCCGCGGCGATCCTAACGCAGTGCCGCGGGCGGTGCCCAGCCTCGCGGCTGCGCTAGGTGTGCAGCCCGCACTCGGTCTTGTCGGTGCCGGCCCAGCGGCCCTCGCGGCCGCTCCCGGGCTGGGTGCACGGCGCGCAGCCGATCGACTCGTAGCCCTGGTCGTGGAGCGGGTTGTAGGGCAGGTCGCGCTCGTGGATGCGCCGCCAGAGGTCCTTGTCGGTCCAGTGGGCGAGCGGGTTGTACTTCCACAGGCCGCGGCGGTCGTCGTGTTCGATCAGCTCGACGCCCGCGCGGGTCGGCCCCTGCGAGCGGCGGATGCCGGTGATCCAGCCGGCGACGCCCTCCAGCGAGCGGTCGAGCGCCTGGACCTTGGCGGCCGAGCAGCAGTGCTCGGGCCCGCTCCAGGGCTGCTCGCGGTTGCTCGCGTCCTCGACCTCGATCGTGACGCCGAAGCGCTCCTCGAACGCGCGCCACGTCGCGAGCGTCTCGGGGAAGAGCACGCCCGTGTCGATCGTGACGATGCGGACCGCGCGGCCGGTGCCCTGGTCCAGGCGCAGCAGCTCGTCGATCAGCACCGACTCCTCCTTCTGGAAGGAGCACAGCAGTACAGCGCCGGAACCGTGGCGTGAGGCCTCGCGCAACGTGTGCGTGAGGCTGAGCGCGGCGTCCGTCGCCGCGTGGTTGCGTGCTGCGTAGCCGCCGGTCTCGCCGCCGGAGCGGGAGTCGGCCGAGCTGTGATCTGGGGTCAGACTGCGCACTCGCCCTCTCCTCTGATGACTTTGAATGGTACTTGCCGGTTCCAGTCGATGAAATTGTCCATGGTTTGCAGGTCAAACTCGATCGGGAGCGTAAGGTCCTTAATTAGCTCTTCGAGCGGCGCCGTTCCCTCCCGCTCGACGAATTCCTTCCAGCCCTCGCCGTCGCCGCGCGCGTTTTCGTAGTGGCGCAGCCACCGTTCGACGGCCTCGGGTACGCGCTTGGCGGGCAGCCTGACCTTCAGGCGCGTCCCGAATGCGACCTCGCCGCCGAGCGCGACCCCGCCGACGTGCGGGATGTAGGCGGGGATCGTGTGCTCGCCCGCCTTGATCGACGCGCCGTAGAAGCCGATGTCGGCGATGTGGTGCTGCGAGCAGCCGTTCGGGCAGCCGCTCATCCGGATCTGCATCCTGCGCGTGAGCGGATCTGTGATGGCCATCTCTTCCAGGCGCTGCTGCACGGCGGCGTTCAGCCCCATCGAGCTCGTGATGCCGAGCTTGCAGGAGTCGGTGCCCGGGCAGGAGACGACGTCCGTCACCTCGCGCGCGCCGGCGTCGGCGAGGCCGAGCTCCGCGAGCGCGGCGTAGACGTCGTACGCGGCCTGCTCGCGCACCCAGCGCAGCACGATGTTCTGGTTCACCGTCGTGCGTGCATAGCCGCCCGAGTGCTCGCGCATCACCTGCGCGACACCGCGGAGCTGCTCGGGCGTGAGGTCGCCGCGCTCGACGCGCACCTCGACCGTGACGAAGCCTTCCTGGCGCTGCGGGCGCACGCTCGAGGCGGCGAAGCGCTCGTACTCGCGCAGGTCGCCGTTGGGGCCGCCGGCGCCGACGGGCGGGGGCGGGGCGGACGCCTGCTCGTCGTCGAGGAAGAGGCGGTCCTCGATCGAGAAGTCGCGTTCGGCGACCCACTCGCCGGCGAGCTCCTCTTCGACCTGGCGGCGCAGCTCGTCGATGCCGTACTTGTCGACGAAGACCTTGATGCGGGCGCGGGCGCGGTTGGCGCGCAGCCACTCCTGGCGGTCGAAGATGCGGAACACGGCCTCGGCGACGCGCAGGTAGTCGCCGTTGTCGAGCTCGACGAAGTCGAAGAGCTCCTGCGCCGTGCGCGGCATGATCGAAGTGCCGCCGCCGACGAGGATCTGCGCGCCGCGCACCTCGCCGCGGCCCTCGATCTCGCGCACGCGGGCGCGGAAGGCGATGTCGTGGATCGTGCTGAGCGCGCGGTCCTCCGGGCTGCCGTCGAAGGAGGTCTTGACCTTGCGCGGCATCGCCTGCGTGGTGGGGTGGCGGACGAAGTAGCGCACGTATGCCGCGGCGTAGGGCGTGATGTCGAAGAGCTCGTCGGGCGCGACGCCCGCCCACGGGTCGGCGGTGACGTTGCGGATCGTGTTGCCGCAGCCCTCGCGGCTCGAGAGACCCGCCTCGCCGAGCTCGCGCATCAGCGCCTCGACTTCGGGCAGCGGGATGTGGTGCATCTGGATGTTCTGGCGCGTGGTGATGTGGCCCTTGCGCAGCGGCACGTAGCGCTCGATGACGCTCGCGAAGGCGTCGAGCTGGTCGGGCGTGACGCCGCCGAACGGGAGCTTCACGCGGATCATCTGCACGTCGGGCTGGCGCTGGCCGTAGACGCCCTGGCGCAGGCGGAACTTGATGAACTCGTCTTCGGCGACGTCGCCGGCCATGAAGCGACCCGCCTCGGTCGCGAAGTCGTCGAACTCGCGCACCAGGATCGGGATCACGTGGCCCGGCACGTTCTGCAGGACCTCGGGGTCCTCGAGCGTGCCGCGTGGGTTGTCGGTGAGCTGGGTCATCGCCTGGGACTCGGGACCCACAGCATAATACACAAAAGCCGACTTGCTTTTAGGTATTTAGGGGGCCAGCCAGGGGTCGCGCCCGTCGAAGCCGGGCTCCCGCTCTACCCCCTCGGCGAGGGCCGCACGCAGCCATCCGTCCGGCTCGCGGCCGCGGCCGCGCGGCGCCGGGGCGTGGTCGCGCATGAAGCGTTCGAGCGCCGCGACGATCGCCGCGGCCTGTGCGTCGGACGCCGACGGCGCGTGGAGCGTGAGGCGCGGACGGCGGTTCACGGCGCTAGAGCGGGATGTTGCCGTGCTTGCGGCGGGGGCCCGGTTCGCGCTTGGAGAGCAGCGTGCGCAGCGCGACGATCAGCTTCGGCCGCGTCTCGTGCGGCACGATCACGTCGTCGAGGTAGCCGCGCTCGGCGGCCGTGTAGGGGTTGGCGAAACGCGCCTTGTAGTCCTCCATCAGCTTCTCGCGCCGCACCTCCGGCGTCGGGCTGCCCGCGAGGTCGCGGCGGTAGATGATGTTCACGGCGCCCTCGGCGCCCATCACCGCGACCTCGGAGGTCGGCCAGGCGAAGTTGAAGTCCGCGAGCAGGTGCTTGGAGGCCATGACGTCGTACGCGCCGCCGTATGCCTTGCGCGTGATGACGGTGATCTTCGGCACCGTCGCCTCGGTGAAGGCGTAGAGAAGCTTCGCTCCGTGGCGGATGATGCCACCCCACTCCTGCGCTGTGCCGGGCAGGAAGCCGGGCACGTCGGTGAACGTGATCAGCGGGACGTTGAACGCGTCGCAGGTCCTCACGAAGCGCGCCGCCTTCGCGGAGGCGTCGATGTCGAGCACGCCCGCGAGCTGCGAGGGCTGGTTGCCGACCACGCCGACGGCGTAGCCGTCGAGGCGCGCGAAACCGCAGATGATGTTCTTCGCGTGGTGCTCGTGCACCTCGAAGAACTCGCCGTCGTCGACGACGTGGCGCACGACGTCGCGCATGTCGTACGGCTTGTTCGGGTTGTCGGGCACGACGTGGTCGAGCTCGGCGTCCATCCGCATCGGGTCGTCGCCGCTCGCGACACGCGGCGGGCTCTGCATGTTGTTCTGCGGCAGGAAACCGATCAGGTAGCGGCAGTCCTGCAGGCACGCGTCCTCGTCCTCGGAGGCGAAGTGGGCGACGCCGGACTTGGTGTTGTGCGTCATCGCGCCGCCGAGCTCCTCGAAGCCGACCTCCTCGCCGGTGACGGTCTTGATCACGTCGGGGCCCGTGATGAACATGTGGCTGGTCTCCTTGACCATGAAGATGAAGTCCGTGATCGCCGGCGAGTAGACGGCGCCGCCGGCGCACGGCCCCATGATCAGCGAGATCTGGGGGATCACGCCGGAGCACTTGACGTTGCGCACGAAGACGTCGCCGTAGGCGCCGAGCGAGACGACGCCCTCCTGGATGCGCGCGCCGCCGGAGTCGTTGATGCCGATCACGGGGCAGCCGATCTTGGCCGCGAGATCCATGATCTTGCACATCTTCTCGCCCATCACCTCGCCGAGCGAGCCGCCGAAGACCGTGAAGTCCTGGCTGAAGACGCAAACGGTGCGCCCGTCGACCGTGCCGTGACCCGTGACGACCGCGTCGCCCCACGGCCGGTTGTCCTGCATGCCGAACTCGTAGGTGCGGTGACGCACGAACGTGTCGAGCTCCTGGAACGAGCCGGGGTCGAGCAGCCCTTCGATGCGCTCGCGCGCGGTTTTCTTGCCGCGCTGATGCTGCTTCTCCTCGGCCTCGGGAGCGGAGTGCAGCGCAGCGCTGCGCAGCTCCTCGAGCTGGGCGAGCTTCTCCTCGTACGTTTCGGGCGCGGTGAGCCGCGTCTCCTTGCGTTTGCCGCTGCGCGCCGTGCCGGTGCGCGCGGTGCCGAGGTGCTCGCTGCTCGTCTCCGACATCGCGCGGGATCCTAGCCGCTGCGCTCAGGCGCGCTCGGCGAGCGCGCCGCGCGCCAGAAGGCCGCGCTCGACGACGATCTCGGCGAGCTGCACGGCATTCGTCGCGGCTCCCTTGCGCAGGTTGTCGGCGACGATCCACATGTCGAGCGCGCGCTCGTTCCCGGGGTCGCGGCGGATGCGCCCGACGAACACCTCGTCGCGGCCCGCGGCGTCGATCGGCAGCGGGTAGAGCGCCGCCTGCGGGTCGTCCGCGACGACGACGCCCGGCGCGGCGCGCAGCAGCTCGCGCGCGGCGTCCGGCTCGAGCGCGTCCCGCGTCTGCACGTTGACGGCCTCCGAGTGGCCGGTGACGACCGGCACGCGCACGCACGTCGCGCTGATGCGGATATCGGCGTCAGCGAGGATCTTGCGCGTCTCGTTCATCAGCTTGCGCTCCTCGTCCGTGTGGTCCTCGCCGGGGGCGAAGCTGCCGGCGTGCGGCAGCGCGTTGAACGCGATGCGGTGCGCGTACGCCGCGGGCGGCTCGTGGTCGGTGTCGTGGAGCAGCGCGTGCGACTGGTCGAGCAGCTCGTCGACGGCGCGGCGGCCGGTGCCCGACACGGCCTGGTAGGTGCTGATCACGAGGCGCTCGATGCCGGCGGCGTCGTAGATCGGCTTGAGCACGACGACCATCTGCATCGTGGAGCAGTTCGGGTTGGCGATGATGCCGTGGTGGTGCGCGAGCGCCTCGGGGTTGACCTCGCTGACGACGAGCGGCACGTCGTCGTTCATGCGCCAGCGCGAGGAGTTGTCGATCACGGTCGCACCGGCCGCCGCGAAGCGCGGCGCCCACTCGGCCGACGTCGCGCCGCCGGCCGAGAAGAGCGCCAGGTCGAAGCCCTGGATCGCGTCGTCGCTGAGCGCCCTCACGGTGAGGCCGCCCTCGAGTTCGCGTCCCACGGAGCGCGCGGACGCGAAAGGCACGATCTCGCCGGCGGGAAAGCCGCGCTCGCGCAGTAGCGCGAGCATGAGCGTGCCGACCTGGCCGGTCGCGCCGACGACGGCGATGCGGTACGCGGAGCCCATGGCCCCAGGCTACCGGCGCGGCGTGTTCACGCCTGCACCGCCATCAGCACGATCGTCACTGTGACGAGCAGGCTGACGGCCCAGCCGACGGCGACCAGGCGCCGGCTGAGCATCTCGTAGTCGGTGCCGCCGACGGCGGCCTCGGCCTTTTTCGCCGTCGGAATCAGCACGGCGCCGACGAGCGCGCCGATCACGACGACCATCGCGAGCCCCCACTGCACGAAGAACTGGTGCCAGTGGTGCCCCGACGACGCGAGGTAGATGCCGGCCGCGAGAACGACGACGAGCCCGGGGTTGACGATGTAGCGCGCGACCGTGTATTCGAGGCGGTGGGCGCCCGCGGCGTCGGGGCCGCGCGCCGCCGCGAGGCGGATCACGGGGAAGGCGAAGACGACGCCGAACGCGACGGTGACGGCGAGCACGTGCACGCCGACGACGAAGTCGTAGAAGGAAGCGGCGAGCGGCATCGTCATATGCGCGGCCGGTAGCGGCCGAAGACGTCCTGCATCGCGCCGCACACCTCGCCGAGGGTGCAGCTGTCCGCGAGGGCGGCACGGATCGCCGGCAGGAGGTTCTCGCTGCCGCGCGCCACGTCGCGCAGCTCCTCGAGGCGGCTCTCGGCGAGCGCGCCGTCGCGGTCGGCCTTGAAGCGCGCGAGCCGCTCGAGCTGTTCGCGCTCGGACTCGGGGTCGACGCGCAGCAGGTCCGGCACCTCGATGTCCTCTTCCTCGTATGCGTTGACGCCGACGACGATGTCCTGGCCGACGCGGTAGCGCTCCTCGTAGCCCCAAGCCGACTCGTCGATCTCGGCCGTGATGAACTCGATCGCGTTGACGGAGCCGCCGAGCTCGTCGACCTTGGCGATCAGGCGCTGGGCGCGCTCTTCGATCTCGTCGGTGAGCGACTCGACGTAGTAGGAGCCCGCGAAGGGGTCGACGGTGTCGGCGGCGCCCGACTCGTGCGCGAGGATCTGCTGCGTGCGCAGCGCGATCTTCGCGGAGCGCTCGCTGGGCAGCGCGAGTGCCTCGTCGAAGCCGTTCGTGTGCAGCGACTGCGTGCCACCGCAGACCGCGGCGAAGCCCTGCAGGGCGACGCGCACGATGTTGTTCTCGGGCTGCTGCGCCGTCAGCGTCACGCCGCCGGTCTGCGTGTGGAAGCGCAGCATCGTCGAGCGCGCGCCCGTCGCGCCGAAGCGCTCGCGCATGATGTGCGCCCACATGCGGCGGGCGGCGCGGAACTTCGCGACCTCCTGGAAGACGTTGTTGTGGCCGTTGAAGAAGAACGCGAGCCGCGGCGCGAACGCGTCGACGTCGAGCCCGGCGTCGATCGCCGCCTGCACGTACGCGATGCCCGACGAGAGCGTGAACGCGACCTCCTGCACGGCCGAGCAGCCCTTCTCGCGGAAGTGGTAGCCCGAGATCGAGATCGTGTTCCACTGCGGCACGCGCTCGGCGCAGTAGCGGAAGAGGTCGGTCGTCAGGCGCATCGTCGGCGCGGGCGGGTAGATGTAGTTGCCGCGCGCGATGTACTCCTTGAGCACGTCGTTCTGCGTCGTCCCGCGCAGCTTCTCGCTCGCGACGCCCTGCTCCTCGCCGACGAGCTCGTAGAGCAGCAGCAGGACCGCCGCGGGGGCGTTGATCGTCATCGACGTCGAGACGCGGTCGAGCGGGATGCCGTCGAAGACGGTCCGCATGTCGTCGATCGTGTCGATCGCGACGCCCGTCCTGCCGACCTCGCCCAGGCAGCGCGGGTTGTCGGAGTCCAGGCCGAGCTGGGTCGGCAGGTCGAACGCCATCGACAGCCCCGTCGATCCCTTCGAGAGCAGGTAGCGGTAGCGCTCGTTGGACTCCTTCGCCGACGCGTACCCCGCGTACTGGCGCATCGTCCAGGTCTGCTTGCGGTACATCTCACGGTGGATGCCGCGCGTGTACGGGTAGTCGCCCGGCTCGCCGAGGTCGAGCTCGGCGGGCAGGTCGCCCTCGCCGTAGAGCTCGCCGATCTCGATGCCCGAGTCGGTGAAGCGCCGCGGGTCGTCGGGGCCGACGATCGGCGCGATCGTCAGCCGCTCGAGGTCCTCGCCGGGGTCCGCGGTGCTCACGGCCCAGATGATATGCGCGCCGGCCAACCGGCCTTGCGTCCGCCGCGCCGTTGCGTTGCTTTACTCTCCAGCCATGGCTACCTGCCTGGTGACGGGGGGCGCGGGGTTCCTGGGCTCGCACCTCTGCGACGAGCTGCTGCGGCGCGGCAACCGCGTGGTCTGCGTCGACAACCTCGAGACGGGATCGCTCGCGAACATCGCCCACATCCGCGACCCCGACCGCTTCGTCCACCTCAACGTCGACATCATCGAGCCCTACCACGTCGAGGAGCCGGTCGACTTCGTCTACCACCTCGCGTCGCCGGCCTCGCCGATCGACTACCTGCGCCTGCCGCTGCAGACGCTGAAGGTGGGCTCTTACGGCACGCATCACACGCTCGGCGTCGCGAAGGCCAAGCGCGCGCGCTTTTTGATCGCCTCGACGAGCGAGGTCTACGGCGACCCGCACGAGCACCCGCAGCCGGAGACCTACTGGGGGCACGTCAACCCGATCGGGCCGCGCGGCGTCTACGACGAGGCGAAGCGCTACGCCGAGGCGCTCACGATGGCCTACCACCGCCAGCAGGGCGTGGACACGGCGATCGTGCGGATCTTCAACACGTACGGCAGTCGCATGCGCCCGCACGACGGTCGCGCGATCCCGACGTTCCTGCGCCAGGCGCTCGCGAACAGGCCGATCACGGTTTTCGGCGACGGCAGCCAGACGCGCTCGTTCTGCTATGTGAGCGACCTGATCCGGGGGATCATCGCGCTCGCCGAGTCCGGCTACCACAACCCCGTGAACGTCGGCAACCCGGACGAGTTCACGCTGCTGCAGCTCGCGGAGATAGTCAAGGAGCTCACGGGCTCCGACGCCGACATCATCTTCGAGGCGCTCCCGACCGACGACCCCAAACAGCGCAAGCCGGACATCACGCTCGCGCGCGAGCTGCTCGGCTGGTCGCCCGAGGTGGGGCTGCGCGAAGGGCTCGAGCGCACCATCGAGGAGACCGGCGTGGAGCTCCTCATCGGCGGCCGCTGAGACCGCCGGCGCCGGTGGCGCGCCGCGGCATGCACGAAGAGATCTGGCGTTCGCTACCCCCCGGCGCGGTCGCGCCCGACCTCGAGCGCCGTGCGCGCTTCGCGCTTTCGCTCGTGCGGCCCGGCGAACGCGTTCTCGACGTCGGCTGCGGCGACGGGGCGATCGCGGCGCGCCTGGCCGCCGCGGGGGCGCTCGTGACAGGCGCCGACGTCGCCGGCGAGGCGCTGCGCCGCGCCGGCGGCCGCGGCGCCGCCGTGGAGCTCGTGCGGCTCGAGGAGGGCGAGCCGTGGCCGTTCGCGGATGGCGCGTTCGACGTCGTCTGGGCGAGCGAGGTGATCGAGCACGTCGCGGACACCGCGGCGTGGCTCTCGGAGCTGCGCCGCGCGCTCGCGCCGGGCGGTCGCATCGGGCTGACGACGCCCGACACGGGGCCCCTGACGCTCGCGGCGATGGCTCTCTCGCCGGGGTTCGCCGCGCGCCGCCTTGACCCCGTCGGCGACCACCTGCACTTCTACAACGCGCGCTCGCTGCGCGCGCTGCTCGCCGACTTCGGCTTCGAGCGCGTCGATGTGCGGCGCGCCGGCGGCGTGCCGGGCGCCCGCACGACGCTGCTCGCGAGCGCCGTGCGCAGGCGCTTCTAGCCGCCGCTTCGCGCGAGCTCCTCGTAGAGCGCCGCGAGCTGCGCACCCGAGCGCTCCCACGTGAAGGTCTCGCTGACGGTGGCGCGCGCGCGTTCGCCCGCCTCGCGCAGGCGGGCGGGGTCGCCGAGGAGCTCGTCGAGGCGCTGCGAGAGCCGCTCGATGTCGCCCGGCGGAACCATCGTCAGGCCGTCACCGGCGGCCGCGATGTCCTCGGGACCCGCCTCGCCGCGGCAGCCGATCGCCGGTACGCCCGCTGCCATGGCCTCGACATAGGAGACGCCGAAGGCCTCGTCGACGGAGGGCATGACGAGCAGCGTCGCCGCGCGCACCCGCGCGAGCGCCTCGTCCGGGGCGAGCGCGCCGCTGAACTGGACGCGGCCGGCGACGTCGAGGCGCCGCGCGAGCGCTTCGAGAGCCGAACGCTCCGGACCCTCGCCGATCACCTCGTACCGGAGGTCGGGGTGCGCGTCCGCGAGGACCGCGAGCGCGCGCAGCACGTCGCCGTGGCGGCGGCTCGCCTCGAGCCGGCCGATCGTGACAAGGCACGCCGGCTCGGCGCGCGCGGCGCGCTGGGCGGCCGGCAGGTCGCTGCCCGGATGGATCACGAGAGTGCGCCGCGCGCCGGCGGCGGCGGCGAGCGCCGCGGTCCCCGAACTCGGCGCCGCGACGACCTCGGCCGCTGCGAGCGTGGCGCTGACCTGCGCCGTGTGCGACGGCGCGTCGGTGCCGGCGTGGAGCACCTCGCCGCCGGCGAGCGAGACGAGCAACGGCAGGTCGGGTCGGGCACGGTGCGCGAGCGCGCCGGCGGGCAGGGGGCCGAGCGCGTGGAGCAGCCCCACCGGGCGCTCGCGGGCAAGGCGGCGCAGCGCGCGCCGCAGCGAGGCCGCGGCGCCGCGGCCCGCCGGCGCGCCGCGGTAGGGAATCGTCGCGGGCGCGGGCTCGGCGGCCCCCTCGAGCGGGCCCGGCGCAGCGAAGCGGCCGAGCGCGTGGCGTTCGAGGACGAGGACGCGCAGGTCCGCGCCGGCCGCCGCCGCGGCGGCGAGCAGACGTTGCTCGGAGAGCCCGGCGACGGGATCGCGTGGCGCGGGCCATGCGGACGCGATGACGGCAACGAGCGCCATCGGCGGAGTCTAAGTTTGCGCGCCATCGCGCGCCACCGCGCTAGCGGCGCGCCGTAAGCTCACGCCGGTGGCGACGGCGCTAATCACCGGTATCAGCGGGCAGGACGGCTCCTACCTCGCGGAGCTGCTGCTCGAAGAGGGCCTCGCGGTGGTCGGCATGCGCCGGCCCGGCGAGCAGGACCTCGGCGCCAGCGAGCACCTGCGCGGCGCGGTCGAGCTCGTCGACGGGGAGCTGCTCGCGCCCGCGACGATCGCCGCCGTCGTGCGCGACGTCGCGCCCGACCACGTCTACCACCTGGCGGCGCCGTCGTTCGTGCCCGACTCCTGGCGGCGCCCGGGCGAATATGTCGCGGCGATAACGGGGTCGTGCGCGGCGCTGCTGGAGGCCGTGCGTGACCACGCGCCGGCGGCGCGGGTCGTCGTCGCGTCGTCGGGGGCGATGTTCGGCGACGCGGGCGAGAGCCCGCAGAGCGAGACGACGCCGTTCCGCCCGACGACCCCGTACTCGGTCGCCAAGCTCGCGGCCCACCAGCTCGTCGGGGCGTTGCGCATTCACGACGGCCTGCACGCGTCCTCGGCGATCTTCTTCAACCACGAGTCGCCGCGCAGGCCCGAGCAGTTCGTGACGCGGCGCGTGACGCGCGGCGCCGCGGCGATCGCGCTCGGACTCGCGGACGAGCTGACGCTCGGCTCGCTGGACGCCGTGCGCGACTGGTCGCACGCCGCGGACATGATGCGCGGCGCATGGCTGATGGCGCGGGCCGACGCCGCCGACGACTACGTGCTCGCGAGCGGCACCGGGCGCACTGTCGCGGACCTCGTGCGCGTCGCCTTCGGCTGCCTTGACCTCGACGTCGAGCGTCACGTGCGCGTCGATGCCTCGCTGACCCGCGCGCCGGAGCCGACGCCGAGCATCGGCGACGCGCGGCGCGCCCGTGAACGGCTCGGCTGGCAGCCGCGCATCTCGTTCGCGGCGATGATCGAGGAAATGGTCGCCGCGGACCTCGCCGAGCTGCGCGCCGCGAGCGCGGCCCGCTAACCGGCCCCGTCGGGCCGTAGACTGGCGCGCTGGATGGCGACCGTCGGCGTGATCGGGCTCGGCTACGTTGGTCTGCCGCTCGCGGCCGCGTTCGCGGCCGAGGGCTGCGACGTCGTCGCCGTCGACACCGACGAGCGTCGCGTCGCCGCGATCGCCGCCGGCACCTCGTACGTCGAGGACATCTCCGACGAGGATCTGCGCGCCGTCGCCGGCCGTATCACCGCCTCGACGTCGTACGACGGGCTCGGCGCGGCCGACGCCGTGCTGCTCTGCGTGCCGACGCCCCTGACCGCGAACCGCGAGCCCGACCTCGGACCGCTCGACGCGTGCGCGGCGGAGCTCGCGAAGGTGCTGCGCGCCGGGCAGCTCGTCGTGCTCGAGTCGACGACCTTCCCCGGCACTACACGCGGGCGCCTCGCCGGCGCGCTGGAGGCGAGCGGTCTGCGCGCGGGCGAGGACTTCGACCTCGCCTACTCGCCGGAGCGCGTCGACCCGGGGCGCACCGACTTCACGCTGCGCAACACGCCGAAGCTCGTCGGCGCCGTCAACGAGCAGGGCGCGGCGCGCGCCGCGGAGCTCTACGCGCTCGTGTGCGACGACGTGCGCGTCCTCTCGGGTCCCGAGGCGGCCGAGCTCGCCAAGCTCCTGGAGAACATCTTCCGCTCGGTGAACATCGCGCTCGTGAACGAGCTCGCGATGCTCACGGACCGCATGGGCATCGACGTCTGGGAGGTCATCGACGCCGCCGCGACAAAGCCGTACGGCTTCATGCGATTCACGCCCGGCCCCGGCATGGGGGGCCACTGCCTGCCCGTCGACCCGTTCTATCTGAGCTGGCGCGCGCGCGAGTTCGACATGTCGGCCGAGTTCGTCGAACTCGCCGGCAAGATCAACCAGCAGATGCCCTACCACTGCGTCGCCAAGGCGCAGCGCGTGCTCAACGCGCACCGGCGCCCCGTCGAGGGGTCGCGCGTCGCGGTGATCGGCGTCGCCTACAAGCCGGGCGTCTCGGACCTGCGCGAGTCGCCGGCGCTGAAGATCATCGAGCTGCTTCGCGCGCTCGGCGCCGAGGTTGGCTACCACGATCCGCACGTGCCCGTGGTCGAGGAGCTCGGGCTGCAGAGCACCGGGCTCAAGGAGCTCGCGCAGGGCGCGGAGCTTTCGATCATCGTCACGGCGCACCCCGGCGTCGACCACGACGAGCTCGCGCTGCTGAGCGAAATGGTGCTCGACCTGCGCGGCGTCGCGAGCCCCGCCGAGAACGTGGTGCGCCTGTGAGCGGCGAGCCGGCGATCGCCCCCGACGCGACCGTCGGCGAGGGCGTGAGGTTCGGCGCCTTCGTCGTCGTCCACGGCGGCACCGTCATCGGCGAGCGCTGCGTGATCGAAGATCACGCGGTGCTCGGCAAGGCGCCGCGGCTCTCGCCCCACTCGCGCGCGCAGGGCAGCGCGATCGCGCGGCTCGAGCTGGGCGCCGGCGCGACGGTGTGTACCGCCGCGATCGTCTTCGCCGGCGCCCACGTCGGCGCCGGCGCGATAATCGGCGACCAGGCCTACGTGCGCGAGCGCGCGCGCGTCGGCGAGCGGGCCGTCATCGGCCGCGGCAGCGTCGTCGACAACGACGTTCTCGTGGGCGAGCGTGCGCGCATCCAGACGTCGGTCTACCTCACCGCGCACACGGTCGTGGAGGAGGACGTGTTCGTCGGCCCCGGCGTCGTCACGACGAACGACAACACGATGGGCCGCCACGGGACGGAGCTCGAGCTCGCCGGTCCGCGCCTGCGGCGCGCGTGCCGCGTCGGCGGCGGCGCCGTCATCGCGCCGGGCGTGGAGGTCGGCGCCGAGGCCTACGTCGCCGCGGGCGCCGTCGTCGTCGCCGATGTGCCCGCGCGCGCCGTCGTGATGGGCGTGCCCGCGCGCGTCGTGCGCGAGGTCGCCGACGACGACCTGCTCGAGCGCTGGCGCTAGGCGCGCGCCGCGTCGACGACGGCCCGTGCCTGCTCGCGCGTCAGCACGGGGCTCATCGGCAGCGCGAGGTGCGTGGCGGCCACGGCGTCCGTCAGCGGCAGCTCCACGCCGCGCGCCCACGGCGCCATCGGCGGCTGGCGGTGGACCGGCGTGCGGTAGTACGCGCGCGCCTCGATGCCGGCCGCGCCGAGGCGCTCGCGCAGCTCTTCGGCGCGGTCGCTCTTGACGACGTAGAGGTGCCAGGCGGCCTGGCAACCGGCGCTCTGCGCGGGGAGCTCGACGAGCTCGCCGAGCCCCTCCGCCCGGTAGTGCTCGCCGGCCGCGCGGCGGCCCGCCGCCCAGGCGTCGAGGTGCGGCAGCTGGACGCGCAGGATCGCGGCCTGCAGCGCGTCGAGGCGGGAGTTGTAGCCGAGCTGCTCGTACGAGACCTTGTCGCGGGAGCCGTGGAAGCGCAGCGTGCGCGCGTTGCCCGCGACCGCGTCGTCGTCGGTCGTGATCATCCCGCCGTCGCCGAAGCAGCCGAGGTTCTTCGACGGGAAGAAGGAGAACGTCGCGGCGGTGCCGAGGGAGCCGGCCTTCACGCCGTCGAGCGTCGAGCCCGTCGCCTGGGCCGCGTCCTCGAGCACCGGCACGCCGAGCGCCTCGATCTCGCGGACCGGCGTCACGTTGCCGAAGAGGTGTACGGCGATCACAGCCTTCGTGCGCTCCGTCAGCGCGGCGCGCACCGTCTCCGCGGTGATGCAGAAGGTCTGCGGGTCGATGTCGCAGAAGACGGGTGTGGCGCCGGTCGGCGGGATCGCCTCCGCCGAGGCGTAGAAGGTGAACGACGGGACGACCACCTCGTCGCCCGGCCCGACGCCCATCGCGCGCAGCGCGATCGTGATCGCGTCGGTGCCGTTGCCTACGCCCACCGCGTGGCGCACGCCGAGGTAGGAGGCGAACTCCTCCTCGAACGCTTCGACCTCGGGGCCGAGGATGAAGCGCCCCGAGTCCATCACGCGCCCCACGGCGGCGCGCAGCTCGTCGTGCAGCGGCGCGAGCGTCGTTCGCGTGTCGAACAGCGGCAGTTCCAACGTCACGCCCTCGCGAGCAGCTCGAGGTCGGCGCGCGTCATCAGGCGGATGAGCTCCTCGAAGCTGGTGCGCGGCTTCCAGCCGAGCTCGCGCTCGGCCTTGCCGGGGTCACCGACGAGGTGGTCGACCTCGGCGGGGCGCACGAACCGCTCGTCGACGGTCACGTACTTGCTGTAGTCGCCGAGGCCGGCCTCGTCGAACGCGACGGCGCAGCAGTCGCGCACCGAGTGCGACGCGCCCGTCGCGATGACGTAGTCCGCGGGCTCGTCGCGCTGGAGCATCAGCCACATCGCTTCGACGTAGTCGGCGGCGTAGCCCCAGTCGCGTTCCGCGTCGAGGTTGCCGAGACGGAGCTCCGAGACCAGGCCCCGCTTGATCGCGGCGGCGTGCCAGGTGATCTTGCGCGTCACGAACTCGAGACCGCGGCGCGGCGACTCGTGGTTGAAGAGGATCCCCGACGTCGCGTGCAGGTCATACGACTCGCGGTAGTTGACGGTGATGAAGTGGCCGTAGACCTTCGCCACGCCGTACGGCGAGCGCGGGTAGAACGGCGTCGTCTCGGTCTGCGGGACCTCGCGCACCTTGCCGAACATCTCGCTCGAGGAGGCCTGGTAGAAGCGCGCGTCGGGGCACACTTCGCGCATCGCCTCGAGCATCCGCGTCACGCCGACGCCCGTGAACTCCGCGGTAAGAGTCGGCTGGATCCAGGAGACGGCGACGAACGACATCGCGGCGAGGTTGTAGATCTCGGTCGGACGTGACTCGCGCATCGCGTCGACGAGCGAGCGCTGGTCGAGCAGGTCCCCCTGGACGAGCGTGACGCGCTCGCGCAGGTGCTCGATGCGCTCGAACTTCTCCGTCGAGGCGCGGCGCACCATGCCGTACACCTCGTACCCCTTCTCGAGCAGGAGCTCGGCGAGGTACGAGCCGTCCTGGCCCGTGACGCCAGTTATCAGTGCCGCGCGGCGCTCCGCCATCGGCGCCAGCCTATAGCCCGTGGTCGATGCGCCCCGCGGCCCGGGCGGCGCGCAGCCAGTCGACCGTCGCGGCCACTCCCGCGGCCGGCGTGATGCGCGCGCGCCAGCCCGCGACGCGCGCGATCGACCGCACCGACGGCGCGCGGCGGGCGACATCCGCTGCGGGCGCCGGCAGCGCCCGCAGCGCGAACGCCTCCTCATCGTGGCCGCAGGCGCGCCAGACGAGGCGCGCGAGCTCGCTGACCGTGAGCTCCCAGTGACCCGCGACGTTCAGTTCGCCCCCGGCGGCGTCGCCGGCGGCGAGCGCCGCGACGATGCCGTCCGCGAGGTCGTCGAAGTGCGTCAGCACGCGCCGCTGGCTGCCGTCGCCGAGGATCTGCAGCGGCCGCTCACCCGCGAGCGCCCGCTCGGCGAGGTCCGCGACGACGTGGGCGGTGCCGGCGTGCGGCCCTGCGCGTTCGCCGGGACCGTAGCCGCCGAAGGGGCGGCAGATCGTGAGTGCCAGGCCGTGCTCCTCCTGCGCCGCGCGGCAGAGGTCCTCGACGGCCAGCCCGGCGAGCGCGAGCGCGGTGCGCGGCGGCGGGCACGACGCGATGTGCCGCTCCGTCGACGGGAAGCGCGTCGCGTTGTCCGCCGCGAGGGCGGACCCGACGTACAGGAAGCGTGCGGCGCCGTCCTCGAGCGCGTCGCGCAGCAGCGCCGGGACGAGCAGCGTCGCGTCGCGCGCGACGCTGTACGGCATTCGTTCGCGCGCGCGCACGCCCGGCTCGACAGGGCCGAGGGCGAGGACGTGACTGCAGCCCTCCAGCGGCGCGCCCGACACGCGGCCGCCGGCGACCTCGGCGCGCCGCGTTTCGCAGCTCTCGCGCAGCCACTGCGCCGGCACGTCGAGCGTCAGCGCGCGCACCTCCCAGTCCGGATCGGCGAGCAGGCGGCGGACGATCGCGTCGCCGAGCGGCGTTCCCGCCCCGGTCACGAGTACCCGGCTCATTGCGGGCGCAGGTTAGCGACGTGTCGCTCCGCGCCGACCGATCGGTGAAGATGGCGGTCCTTGCGCATCGACGAAGACTTCTGGCGTGGCCGGCGTGTGCTCGTGACCGGGCACACGGGTTTCAAGGGCTCCTGGCTCGCGTTGTGGCTGAGCCGGCTGGGCGCGCGCGTCTCGGGGCTCGCGAACGGCGTGCCGACCGAACCGTCGCTGTTCCGCGTCGCGCTCGTCGACGAGCTCGTCGCGGGCCGCGCCGCAGACGTGCGCGACGAGCGCGCCGTCGCGCTCGCGGTGGAAGAGACGCGGCCCGAGGTGATCTTCCACATGGCGGCGCAGCCGATCGTCCGCCGCTCGCTGCAGAGCGGCCCCGAGACGTTCGCGACGAACGTGCTCGGCACCGTCAACGTGCTCGAGGCGGCGCGCCTGGCGCCGCCCGCCGCGGTGATCGTTGTGACGTCCGACAAGGTCTACGCCGACGATGGCGCCCGCCGCCCGTTCGTCGAGGAGGACGCGCTGGGGGGCGCGGACCCGTACTCGGCGTCGAAGGCGTCGGCCGAGCTCGTCGCGGGCGCGTACCGCGCGAGCTTCGCGCTCGCGGTCGCGACGGCCCGCGCCGGCAACGTGATCGGCGGCGGCGACTGGAGCGAGGACCGCCTGGTCCCCGACGCGGCGCGCGCCAGTGCGGCGGGCACGACGATGCTCGTGCGCAACCCGTCGGCGGTGCGCCCGTGGCAGCACGTGCTTTGCCCGCTCGCCGGCTACCTGATGCTCGCCGAGCGCGTCGCCGCCGACCCGTGGGCCGCGCGGCCGTGGAACTTCGGCCCGGCAAAGGAGGACGCGCGCCCCGTCCGCTGGGTCGTCGAACAGCTCAGCAGGCTGTGGGGGCCCGCGCTGCGCTGGGAACTCGACGCCGCCGACAACCCGCGCGAGACGGCGCACCTAGCGGTCGACGCGAGCGCGGCGCGCGAGATGCTCGGCTGGCGGCCGCCATGGGCGCTCGAGCGAGCGCTCGAGGAGACCGTCGCCTGGTACCGCGCGCAGGCCGGCGGCGCGCAGCCGCGCGAGCTCTGCGAACGCCAGCTTGACGCGTTCGCCGCCGAAGCGGCGCAGGACGGCGCGGGCGAAACGTAACCTGCCGCCATGAGCCCGCTCGCGGTGCGAAGGATGCGCGCCGAAAGAATGCTGCGCAGCGAATACGACGCGCTGCGCGGCCGCGTGTTGCGCGCCGCGCGGGCGAAGCTCGCCGCGAGCGACGCCGCGCTCGACCCCGCCGACCTCGAGGCGTGCTACGCCCAGGCGTGGCACGGCCTCTACGGCGAGGTCCTCGGGGGCGCGCGGATCGAGAACCCGGCTGGCTGGCTCGTGCTCGTGACGTACCGGCGCGCCATCGACGAGCACCGCGCCCAGATGCGGGCGCGGCGCGGCGCCGTGTCGCTGGACGCGCAGCTCGAGGCCGGTGCGGCTGCCGGGCGCGACGTCGACCTCGCGGGCGCTCTCGACGACCGCCGCCGCCTGCGCGCCGTGATGGAGGGACTCGGCGGCGAGCTCGAGGGTCTCGAGCGCGAGGCGGCGGTGCTCTGCTACCTGCACGGGCTCACGCGCGCCGAGGCGGCGTCGCGGATGGGCGTCTCCGAGCGCCGCATGCGCAGACTGATGGAGGGGCGCGGCGACGGCAAACCCGGCGTGGCGGCGAAGGTCGGGCGCCTGCTCGACGCGGTCGTGCGCGACGAGTGGTGTGAGCGCCAGGCGTCGCTGATGCGGGCCTACGCCTTCGGCGTGCTCGACCCCGACGGCGAGCGCCACCGCCTGGCGGCATTGCACCTCGACGAGTGCCCGGCCTGCCGCGCGCAGGTCGCGGCGCTGCGTGGCCTTGCGGCGGCGCTGCCGCCGACGCTCGTGCCGTGGACCGTCGCGCGCTCGCTGGTGGGCCGCGGCGTGCACGCCGGGGCCGGCGCGGGCTCCGGCGCGGGCGGCGGCTGGCTGGTCGCGTCCGGCACCGGCGCGGGGAAGATCGCCGTCGGCTGCGCGCTCGCGCTCGGCATCGGCGCCGGCTGCGCGGTGCTCGGCGGCGCCGCACACGCCCCGGAGCACAGGCCCGCGCCCCACGCACGCGCGGCTCTCGCGCGGCCGCCGGCTTCGGCGTGGCCGCGGGTCTTCGCGGCCAGTGCGCCGGGGCCGCGCACCCACGCAGCGGCGCGGGCGCGCGCCGCGCGCGCAACGAACCCCGTCGAGCCCGCGCGGATATCCGCGACCAGCGCCGCCGCCGAACGCGAGTTCGGGCCCGAGCAGCCCGCCGCCGGCCGAAGCGCCGCGCCCGCCGCGGCGCCGCGCGCCTCGGTGGCCTCCGCGCCCGCCCGCGGGGCACAGGCGGCCGCCGAACGTGAGTTCACGCCCGGCTGATCGGGCGCGGGTATGATCGCAGCGCGGCGCCCCCCGAGCAGGAGAGTCCCTTGTTCCGTTCCATCGTGGTCGGCACAGACGGTTCGCAGACAGCCACCGAGGCCGTGCGCCAGGCGGTCGAGCTCGCGAAGCCGCTGGGCGCGAAACTCGAGCTGGTGAGCGCCTACGAGCCGATCTCGGAGAGCCGGCTCAAGGCCGAGCGCCGCGACGCGCCGGAGGATCTGGCGTGGACGATCAACCCGCGCGAGGATGTCGACGCGACGCTCGAAATCGCCGCGCAGATCGCATCGGACGCCGGCGTGGAAGCGTCACGACAGGCGCGCCAGGGCGACCCCGCCGACGCGATCCTCGATGTCGCCGAGGAGATCGGCGCCGACCTCATCGTCATCGGCAACAAGGGCATGACGGGCGCCAAGCGCTTCCTGCTCGGCTCGGTCCCGAACAAGGTGTCGCACCACGCCCCGTGCTCGGTGCTGATCATCCGCACGAGCTGACGCGCGCGTGTCGCCGATCTGGGTCTGGACGCAGATCGCGATCATCGTGTTCGTCGTCGCCGGCATGATCATCGCCTTGGTGCACCTGCTCTAGCCGGGCCGCGGCGGAACTGCCGCGCCCGCAAGCAAGGCGGCGGGGACCTGCTCGGTGAGCCAGCGCGCGAGCGGCGCGAGGGCGGTCTGCGCGAGCTCCGTCAGCGCGCCGGGCGGGCGGCGCGCGGTGTTGTGCGCGTCGGATACGACGTTGTGGACGAGGTCTTCCTCGGCGAGCGTGAGCGCGAAGTCCTGGATCGTCTCGCCGAAGCGCCCGGTGAGCGAGCCGGCCGTGATCGAGCAGAGCATTCCCGCCGCGACGAGCTCCTCGAGCGCCGACGGGTCGCTGCGGAAGAGCGGCGAGCGCTCGGGGTGCGCGAGCAGCACCTCGAAGCCGCGCCCCTTCAGGGCGAGCGCGGCCTCGCTGAAGCCCTCGACGCGCGAAAGAGGGCACTCGAGCAGCAGCCACGGCCCGTCGCCGAGCCGCGAGGCCGCGAGCTCACCGTCGGTGAGGGCCCCGACGGCGCGCGCGGAGAGCTCCGCGCCGGGCAGCACCGTGAGCGGGATTCCCTCACGCGCGATCTCGGCGCGCAGCTGCGACAGGAGGCGTGCGATCTCCGCGGGGCGGTTCGGGTAGCTCGCGCTGACGTGCGGCGTCGCGACGGTCGTCGTGATCCCCGCCGCGACGGCCGCGCGCGCGAGCTCGATCGACCCGACGAGGTCCTCCGGGCCGTCATCGATGCCCGGCAGGATGTGGCAGTGCAGGTCGATCACCGCCCGTCACCTTAAGCCGCCCGCGAGTTCCTCTTCCACGCGGCCGGCCACGACGGCCGCGATCGCGAGCGCGCCGGTCGCGGCGGGCGAGGGGGCGTTTCGCACGTGCAGCGAGCGCTCTCCGGCGGCGAACACGAAGTCGTCGACGAGCGTGCCGTCGCGCGCCACCGCCTGGGCGCGGACGCCCGCCGGCGCGCGCTCGAGGTCGCTCGCCCGCAGCTCCGGGACGTAGCGCGCCGCAGCGGCCGCGAACGCACGGCGCGACAGGGCGAAGCGGAGCTCGCTGGCGGCGACGCGGCGCTGCGCGCGCGCCATGCGCCACGCACCCGGCCAGGCGACGGACGCGGCGGCGTCCGCGAGGTCGAGTTTCGCGCGCGCGTCGCGCGCGAGCGACGGCAGCGCCGTCGGTCCGACGAGGACCTCGCCGCGGACGGTGCGCGTCAGGTGCACGCCGAGGAAGGGCAGGCGCAGGTCGGGGACGGGGTAGATCAGGGCGCGCACGAGCTCCCGCGCGCTCCGCTTGACGCGCATGTACGAGCCGCGGAAGGGCACGATTTCCGGGTCGGCGGCCGCGCCCGCCAGTCGCGCGAGCCGGCCGGACCAGGCGCCGCCGCAGAAGACGGCGTGGCGCGCAGCGAGCTCGCCGCGGCTGTGTGTCAGCACGAGCTCCCGGCCACGCGGGAGCTGCGCGGTCACCGCGCAACCGGTGGCGATCGCGCCGCCCGCTTCGCGGACGTCATCCGCGAAGGAGAGCGCGAGCGCGCGGAAGTCGGCGACGGCGCTCGCCGGCGAGTGGAGCGCGGCGACGCCCCGCGCGTGGGGCTCGACGTCCGCGAGCTCGCCGGCTGCGAGGCGGCGCAGCCCGGCGACGCCGTTCGCGTGGCCGCGCCGCTCGAGCTCGTCGAGCGCGGGCAGCTCGCGCGCGTCTGCGGCGACGATCAGCTTCCCGCACCGCACGGCGGGCAGGCCGCGCTCCTCGGCGTACGCGAGCAGCAGGCGCGACCCTGCGACGCAGAGCCGCGCCTTCGCGGAACCCGGCCTGTAGTAGATGCCGGCGTGGACGACGCCGGAGTTGCGGGCTGTCTGGTGCAGCGCGAGCTCGACCTCGCGCTCCAGCAGGCAGACGCGGCGCCGTACGTCGCCCCGCGCGAGCTCGCGCGCGACGGCGAGGCCGACTATGCCGCCGCCGACGACGGCGACGTCACAGCTCGGCGGCGGCTCCTGCAACGGCGGTCAGGCTCTCGGTGCCGTCGCCGCTGCGGCGTCGAGAAGACCCGCGCCGAAGTAGCGCGCTTCGTTCGGGATGCCGAACTTGTGCGCGGTCTGCTTCAGGCGCTCGGTGATCTGTGCCGGTGAGGGGTGGCGTCCGAGCACGCGGCTCGCGATGACCATCGCCGCGGCCGCGGAGACCTCGGGCGCCGCCATCGAGGTGCCTTCCATGCCGTGCGAGTAGGTGAAGTGGCGCAGCGAGCCGAAGAACGTCACCTGCAGCAGTTCGCGCCCCAGCGGACCTTCGGGCATGCAGTCGCTGTCGTCTGGAACCGCCATGTCGCCGCCGCCGCCGGGCGCGACGAGCGTGAGCCCGCGGCCGAAGTTCGAGTATTCGGCAAGGCAGCCGTGTTCGGTCGTCGCGCCGACGGCGACGACGCCCGGTAGGTGCGCTGGGTAGTCGACGGTCGCGACGTGCTCGTTGCCGGCCGCCGCCACCACGAAGACGCCGCGGCGGTGGGCGTAGCGGACCGCTTCGGCGAGCTCGGGGATGTCCGACGCCTGCACGCCGGGGGGGAACTCGAGGCTCATGTTGATCACGCGCGCGCCGTGACGCACCGCGTAATAGACGCCTTCGGCGATCTCGGAGGCTTCGCCTTCGCCGAGCCGGTTGAGGACCCGGACGGGCATGATTTTCACGCCGTAGGCGAGGCCCACGAGGCCGACGCCGTTGTTCGCCTGCTCGGCGATCTCGGCGGCGACGAACGTGCCGTGGCCGTTGCGGTCGTTGGGGTAGCGGTTGTGCGATACGAAGTCGTACCCCTGCACGAACGTGCGGCGCGCGAAGTCGGGCGCGCGCCGGTAGGGACCGCGGTTGGCGTACGCGACGCCGGTGTCGAGCACCGCGACGGTGACGCCGCGGCCGCCGGCCTCGCGGTCGGCGATGAGGTTGCCCCACGCTTCCTCGGCGTCCACGCCGTACTGCCCCGTGAGGTTCCACTGCGCCTGCGCCCAGCCGCCGGGGGTGTGCGCGAGTCCCGGGTCGTCTGGCACGAACGGCGCCGAGCTGGTGTGGGCGATGTAGTCGCGCACGGCCCACCGCACGTCGGGCTCGGCGCGCAGGCGGCGCAGCTGTGCGCCGCTGTCCGCTTCGGCCGGGACACGTACGACGCGCGCCGGCCCGGCGCCCCCGACGGAGGCGATGCCCGCCGGCGCGCCGTAGCCCACGAGGATGCTGCCGTGCCGGTATTTCGCGGCCGCGGCAGTCGACGCGAACGCAAAGACAAGGCCGAACGCGACGAGCGCGACGATCAGGAGCTTGGGGCGGGCTTTCATCGCGGTTCGTTCATCATTGCCGTTGTCGCCGGATTCTGCGGCAATCTCGCAGACCGCGCGGCGACGGCGATGAGTGACCGCTTCTTTCCGCGCGACGACTATTTCATGCGCCTGGCTCTGCGCGAGGCCCGGCACGCACTGGAACACGACGATGTGCCGATCGGAGCGGTGCTCGTGCGCCGCGGCGAGGTGCTTGCGGCGGCGCACAACGAACGCGAGTTCCGCGGCGACCCGACGGCGCACGCCGAGATCGTCGCGATCAGGCAGGGCGCCGCCGAGGTCGCCGGCTGGCGGCTCGAGGAGACGGCGCTCTACGTCACGCTCGAGCCGTGCGCGATGTGCGCGGGCGCGATCGTCCTCGCACGCGTTCCGCGCGTCGTCTACGGCGCCGCGGACCCCAAGGCGGGGGCGTGCGGCAGCGTCCTGGACGTGCTCGGCGAGCAGCGCCTGAACCACCGGCCGCAGGTCGCGGGCGGCCTGCTCGCCGACGAGTGCGGCGCGCTGCTGACCGAGTTCTTCGCCGCGCGGCGCTGAGCTATAGGTTCGGGTTGTGTTTCGCGCGGCGCCGTTCGTGCTCGTGCAGCGGCCCCTTTTTCTCGAGGATCTCGCAGGCGGCTGCGAGGTCGGAGCCGAGGCAGCGCACGAGTGACGCGCCGAGCGTCTCCTTCACGAGCGCACGCATGATCTTCACGTCCTGCGCGTTCGGCGGGAGCGTGTAGGCCGGCACCATCCAGCCGCGCATCGCCGCGAGCTGACCGGCGACGTCGAACTCGTCGTAGTTGTGGCCCTTCTTCAGTTTGAAGGCGACGAGCGGCAGTTGCTCGTCGTCGTCGCCGACGCATTCGAAATGGCCGGTGTCGAGGATGTCCTTGGCGAGCGCGTCCGAGTTCAGCTTCATCGCCTGCATCACGGCCTGGTAGCCGCTGTGGCCGAGGCGGACGAAGTTGTAGTACTGCGCGAGCACCATCGAGTCGCCCGTCGAGAAGTTCAGCGTGAACGTCGCGTCTTCGCGGCCGAGGTAGTTCTCGTTGAAGACCAGGTCCTGGGCGAGGTCGTCCTTCTCGCGGAAGATGAGCCAGCCGATGCCGGGGTAGACGAGCCCGAACTTGTGGCCCGAGACGTTGATCGAACGGACCTGCTCGAGGCGGAAGTCCCACTCCGAGTGGGGGTACAGGAACGGCCACACAAACCCGCCGCTGGCGGCGTCGATGTGCATCGGGACGTCCAGTTCGCGCTCGTTCTTAAGGCGTAGAAGCAGCGCGTTGATGCCGACGATGTCATCGGCGTGGCCTGTGAACGTCGTGCCGAGCACGGCAGCCACGCCGATCGTGTTCTCGTCCACGTGCGGCTCGATGTCGTCCGGTCCGATCGTGTACTTGCCTGGGGTGAGCGGAACGATCCGCGGTTCGACGTCGAAGTAGCGGCAGAACTTCTCCCAGACGACGTGCACGTCGCCGCCGAAGACGAGGTTCGGCTTGTCCGTGCTCGCAGCGGCGGCTTCGCGGCGCTGGCGCCACTTCCACTTCAGCGACAGCGCGCCGAGCATGATCGCCTCGGATGAGCCCTGGGTGCGGGCGCCGGTCGTCTCGCCGGGCGCGTTGAAGAGCTTCGCGAGCATGCGGATGCAGCGCTGCTCGATCTCCGCGGACTGCGGGTACTCGGCGTGATCGATGAAGTTCACGCGCAGCGTTTCCTTGATCAGTTCCTCGGCCTCGGGCTCCATCCAGGTGGTGACGAACGTGGCCAGGTTGCGGGTCGGCAGGCCGTCGAGGACGAGCTCCTGCTGCAGCAGGCGCAGCGCTTCGCGGGGGTCCATCGACTCGTGCGGGAGCTCGTGTTCGGGCGCGTCCTGCACGACGTAGCGCGCGCCGACGCGCGCGATCTCCGGGGCGACGCGTTTTAGTTCGAGCGCGTCGCGGTGATGCTCGGGGGGCATCTCGTCTCCTGTCTGGTTGCGTTAGATGCCGCTCTCGGCGGCGATGCGGCCGCTCTCGACGGCGTCTTTGAGGGCCGCGTAGTCGCGGTCGTTCTGCTCGGCGTAGTCGACGGCGAACTGCACCATCGCGCGGTCGAACGTGTCGCCCTTGCCCAGGTAGGAGGCGATCGCGATGCGGTCGCCGCTGCGCGCGTGAGCGCGCGCGAGCGTCCAGGCACACACGCGGCCGTAGATCACCAGGCCGTCCGGGACGGAGCCTTCGACTTCGAACGAGCCCTTGCCGTCGCGCAGCTGGCGCCCGTAGAAGTCGCGTGACGGTTCGCCTTCGCGTGCGGGCACGCGCAGCCAGCCGAGGAAGATGTCGCTCACGGCCTGCATCAGGTGCTGTCCGGCGACGACGCGCTCGCCGTGGTTGCGGTACTCGCTCGGGCCGAGCGCCCCCTCCAACACAGACTTCTGCGCTTCCTTGATCTGCAGGAAGAGGGCGTCATCGGGGTCGGTGCCGAGCATCAGGGCGATCCAGCAGCGCGTGCCGACGCTGCCCACGCCGACGACCTTGCGGGCGAAGTCGACGAGGCGGAACTGCTCGAGCAGCACGCGCCGGTCGGCCTGGAGCGTCGCGCGGTACTCGTTGAGCAGCTCGTGCAGGATCTCGAACGTCTCGCCGCGTTCGGCGGTGCCGTCGAGCTCGCCGATGGGAACGATCAGCGGCGGGTCCGAGACGATGCGTGGCTCGCCGTCGACGTCGCGCGCGAGCTTCATGAGCGCCGAGTAGCTGTTGCGGCCGCGGGCCTTGGCGAGCGTCTTCTCGGTGCGCCGTTCCATCCGTTTGCTGAGCAGTGGCGCGAGGTCGTTCATGAGGCGGTCGACGTCGATGTGCGCATACCAGACCACGAGGTTCCCCTGGCCCGCGAACGTCGCCATCGCGTTGCGGTATTCGGCGGTCGCCTCGCGCACAGCCCGCTCCTGCTCGCGGCGCGGGAAGCCCGCGTCGCGAGCGCCGATGAAGAGGCTCGCGACGAGCCGCTTGACGTCCCACTCCCACGGCCCGGGCAGCGTCTCGTCGAAATCGTTGGCGTCGAAGACGAGGTTTCGCTCGGGCGAGGCGTAGACGCCAAAGTTCATCATGTGCGCGTCGCCGCAGCACTGCACCTTCATGCCCGACACCGGCGCTGGGGCGAGATCTTCCGCCATCAGCAGCGCTGCGCCGCGATAGAACGCGAACGGTGACGCCAGCATCCGCCCGTAGCGGATCGGGATCAGCTCCGGCACACGCGAAGCTGCCTGCCCCTCGAGCAGCGAGACGGGATCGGCGCGGTCAGCGGCCGGCTCGTAGACGCCCGCGCTCGAGCGCGGGACGGCCTTGCGGGCCGCTTTGCCGCGCTCCGTCCGTTCGGCGCGCGTGGGGTGGCTCAACTGGCGTGGTTTCGCCTTCGTCGGCACGCGTCGAACCCTAGCCGCTACGGGCGGGCACCGTGCCCTGGCCCGGTCCTGTCGTTACATTTGCGCCGTGGGCGACGCGTTCGACATCGGCGCACCGGTGCTTTGCAGCGACGGGCCGTGCGGGACGCTTTCGTGCGTCGTCGTCGACCCGGTCCGCCGCGCGGTCACGCACGTAATCGTCGACCCCGAGCACAGCCCCGGCCAGGGGCGCCTCGTGCCCGTCGAGTTGGTCGGCAGAGAGGGAGCGGGCCTGTGCCTGAGCTGCTCGATGGCGGACTTCGACGAGCTCGAGTTCGCCGAGGAGACCCAGTTCGTCTCGCCGACGGGTGAGGAACTCGGCTACGGCGAGGGCGAGGCGCTGAACTGGCCCTACTACGGCCTCGGCATGGACATGGGGGCCCGCGAGATGGCGGACGCGCCGCGCGCGTACTTTGCGAGCCGCGTCCCCGCGGGCAAGGTCGAGGTCAGACGCGGCGAACGCGTCCACGCCGCAGACGGCGACTTCGGCCGCGTCCACGGTTTCGTCGTCGACGCCGGCGACCACCACATAACGCACCTGCTGCTGGACGAGGGGCGCCTGTGGGGACGCAAGACCGTCGCGGTACCGATGTCGACGGTGAAGAGCGTCGACATCGAGGGCGTGACGCTTGCCGCCACGAAGGACGAACTGAAAGCGCTGCCGCAGGTCGATGTCAACGCCTGAGCGAGCCCTCGTGATCCTCTAGCCTCTCTTTTCCACCCGGAGGGGTGGCAGAGCGGTTGAATGCGGCGGTCTCGAAAACCGTTTCGGGGGTTTATACCTCCGACGAGGGTTCGAATCCCTCCCCCTCCGTGATTCGGTTGGATGGCCCCGATGGCGGGGCTTGTCGGACATCCAGCCCGCGCGAACGGCGGGCGCTCCAAGGAGGCCGGGGCACGCTGGAGAACGCTGAGCCGTCCCCCATCAGGTCCCCCGTGGGCATTTGAAGCACGGACTACACGAAGTTCGCTCCACACGGAGCGCTGAAGTTGGGCCGGCCGCCCCCGCAGGGGCACCTCGTTTGCCTCATGCAAAGCCGGGCAGATAAAGAGTGTCAGCCAACGGGTGTGCCGCTGACGACCTGCAACCACAAAGGAGCAAGCGATGAGACTCCAATCTCTGGAGGACGTGTTTCAAGAGCAGATTGAGGACCTTCACAGCGCCGAGAACCAGCTGGTGGCCGCGCTGCCTAAGGTGGCCGACGCGGCGACCGATGAAAAGCTCACGAATGCTGTCCGCGAGCACCTCGAGCAGACTCGCGAGCATGTCCGTCGCTTGGACACGATCGCCCGTGACTTGGGCTTCAGCACCAGCGGCGAGAAGTGCGAGGCGATGGCCGGCTTGATCCGCGAGAGCGAGGAGATCGTGTCCGCCGAGGGCGACCCCGCCGCCAAGGACGCGGCGTTGATAGCTGCGGCCCAGCGCGTGGAGCACTACGAGATAGCCGCCTACGGGACAGTGAAGGCGCTGGCCGGAGAGCTCGGATACGACAAGGCTAAGGACCTGCTCGACGAGACGCTCGACGAGGAGAGCCAGGCCGACGGGCTCCTCACGAAGATCGCCACTGGCGGCCTGCTCAAAGCCGGAGTGAACACGGCCGCTCACAGCGACGCCGCTCACTAGGCTGCGGTCTGAACCGGCGCATCCTCCGGCGATAGCAGACGTAGGCAGGGCCAATGAAGGACGACGAGAGCTGGCGTACGTCAGAGTGCGGCTCTCGTCGTCTTCGCGCTCGTATTTTGGGGTCTGGGCGGCACGGACGACGAGCCTCGCTGCGAACAAAAAACCCCTCCCGTATCGCAAAACTCGCAAAACTCCCGATCGCGACACGATCGCGCGAGTAGCAGCCGAGACCCGGACATCCCCGCAGCAGCGCGCAAACCGACGCTCGCCATACGTGGTCTCGAAAACCGCTGCGGGGATTCATACCTCCGACGAGGATTCGCAATTCCTCCCCCTCCGTCTCGGTGCGCCGCGTGCGCGGGCCAGCATGCGACGCTGCTGGTGATCGCGGCGCGCGTTAGTCGATGGCACGACCCGTGCGCCAACGCGCTCCAAGCGCGGTTTGCGGCGTATGCCACCACCGAGCCAACGGAGCGACAACGCGATGACGGGAATACTCAGAATCCCCGTCATGTATTGCGTGTGGGGTGTGGTTTTGCCCGCTGACGTGCGGCCGTCAGAGGCCCACGTCCGCGGCCGCGACGTAGAGCGACGCCAGCGCGTCTACCAGCTCTGACTTCGTGAGCCGAAGATCACCGCGAGTCCATTCCACTGCGAGATGGTTGGTGCCGCCGACCAGGGCCAACGTGATCGCGTGCGCTTGATCGGAGACGGATGCATCGGCGTCCGGGTCGAGGTCGACAGCTTCCCTCTCGATCGCAGCTGCGAAGTCGCGCATCAGCTCGAATCGTCGTCGTTCGAGTTTCTCGCTGCGGCCGACAGCATCGATGAGCAGCACCCGGGCCAGCTCCGGGCTCTCCGAAAGAGCCGACAGATACCCCTCGAGGCCCGCATGAACGCGCAAGGCGAGCGTCATCGGGGCGGAGGCGGCGGCCGACAGGGACCGCTCGGCGGTGATCACCCCAGCGTGCTCGAACACCGCTTCGAAGCAGTCCAACCGGCTCGAAAAGTGCTCGTAGAAGTATCGCTCGGTGAGGCCCGCGGCTTCGCAGATCGACTTAACCGTCGTCGCCTCGTAGCCGAGCGTCCCAAACTGCTCGAGCGCCCCAGAAATCAGCCGCTCACGCCGCAGCTCGCGCCGCTCCTCGTGGCTGCGCCCGCCATAGGTGCGGCCGGCCGCCGGTTGCTGCTTGACAGGCTCAGCCATCGCTCGTAGTGTGACATGCCACTATGTCACTTGTAGCAGGAGGCTGGGTGGCGCAGTTCGCAGGACGCCGTCGAATCGCCGGGGCGATCGGGGTCGTCGCTACGGCATGCCTGCTGGCCCAGGCTTCGGCCGCTCACGCGGCCGTGGAAGTCGGCCCCTCGACGATTGCGGTCTCGGGTCCCGGAGCTGGAGCCGTGATAACGCGCAGCCCCTTCTCGCTGCGTTTTACGGGGCCGTCGGGCGAAACCGTGCTGCGCGGGCTGCCCGCGGCGAGCGGGCTGCCGCTTGATCGCACCGCGATCGATCCCGCGAGCGGCCCGACCGGCGAAACACTTTTTGCGGCGCTGAGTTTCCTCGTCGGTGAAGCCCGCCCGTCGGCGTTCAAGACCGTGAATTTCCTCGGCCGTCAGACGGGCGAGTACAGCGGCGACCTCGCCGGCGTCCAGGAAAGCGGGACCGAATACTCGGCGCAGGACGTCACCGCGGTGCAGCCGGAAGGCGAAGGGGTCCGCTTGACCGTGTCGACCAATGATCCGACCGGACGGAGTCTCGACGTCCACGTCACACCGCAGGCGACGAGCTCCGGCGAGGCGATCCGCGTCGCCGTGCAGCCCAGCGAACCCGAAGGGGTCGCGGCGATCGGCGACAGCTTCGCCTCGGACGCAGGCGAGGCGTTCCACGGCTTCGGTGGTCGCCACAACGCACTGAACCAGCATGGGCAGGAATTTTTCAACTGGGTCGACCAGGAGAACGTGACCGAAACGCCGACGCAGCCGGAAGACGACTTCCTTTACCCGGACGGGCCCGAGGCCGCCTACTACGTCCAGTCGTCGTTCGTCTCCAACCGCGGCTACGGCTTCTACCTGAACTCCGACTACCTCAGCCGCTGGAGCATGGACGCCCAGATGCCCGAAGCCTGGCAGGTCCAGACCGAGGGCCACGACCTCGAATACGTCGTGGCGCCGGGGTCAATGTCGACGGCGGCTGCGAAGGTGTCGGCGATCACGGGGCGTCAGCCGACCCCCCCGGAATGGGCGTTGGGGCCGATGATGGACCGCGAGGTCGAAGAACCGGTCGAGTCCCCGAAGCAGTACGAAGCGCAGGTCCGCTCCGACATCCGGCACTTCCGGTCCAAGAGGCTTCCCTTGACCGCATACCGAATCGAGGGTTGGGGCTTCATGAGCGACGCCGCGGTCGAAAGCGATATCGCGCAGCTCAAGCAGCTCGGAGTGAAGACGCTGCTCTACTTCAGGCCGTTCACCGGCACCGATCCGATCGGGACCGAACGGCCCGGCGAATTCGCATACGCCGTCGAACACCACCTCGTCGCGACGACGGAAAGCGGCGAACCGTACATCTTCACGGACAACTTCGCCGCACCGGCGGCCATCATCGACTTCACGAATCCCGCGGCGGTCGCCTGGTGGCGATCACGCATCGACCACGCTCTCGAACTGGGCGCGGAAGGCTTCATGCTCGACTTCGGCGAGGAGGTGCAGCCCGACATGCAGTTCGCCAACGGCATGAACGGCGAACAGATGCACAACCTCTATCCCGTCCTCGTGCAGCGCGTAACGCGCGAAATCGTCGAACAGTTCGAAGCCACACACCCGGGCAGGCGAATCATCTTCTACTCCCGCGCCGGGTACAGCGGCGAACCGGGCAGCGCGGCCTTCGTCAACTTCAACTTCCCGGGCGACGAGACGACCGACTGGACCGCGGCCGGAGGCCTGGCTGCTCAGACGCCGGACATGCTGAACCGTGCCCTCACCGGTGCCTACGGTTTTGGCACCGACATCGGCGGCTATCTCGATGTTCTCAGTCTCGTCGAAGGCAAGGAAGAGTTCTACCTTGATCCGACGACGCGCGAACTCTTCCTCCGCTGGGCGGAGTGGGCCGCGTTGACCCCGGTTTTCCGCCTGCACGGAGCGATCGTCACCGAGCACACGCCGTGGAGCTTCCCGCAGACGCACAACCTGTACCGGGCCATCTCGCAGCTGCACGAGGCTGCAGCCCCGCTGATCGAGAGCCTCTGGCGGGAAGCAGACGCGACAGGACTGCCGGTCACGCGTCCGCTCTACCTCGAATATCCGGACGACCCTGTCGCTGCCGAACAACGGCAGGAGTGGCTGCTCGGGCCGGACGTCCTCGTCGCGCCGATCGTCGTCAAAGAAGCGGCCGGGAGATCCGTTTATTTCCCGGAAGGCTGCTGGCAGGACCCTGAAACGGGCAAGCAGTTCACCGGGCCGGGCAGCGACACCGTCGACGCCGACCTCGAACAGCTGCCGTTCTTCTTCAAGTGCGGGACCCGGCCCTTCGCCCCGCCCGGCAGATTCGGCGCGGCGCTGCGCTGAGCGTAAACGCCAACGCACGGTGCCAATCGTCGTGATCCGTACGTGTTCGCAGTTATTCGCCGCGTGCTCGGGCGACGACGAGGTCCGGGCGCTCCTCGGCGATGAAGTGGCCGGAGTCCGGCACCGCCTCGACGGTCAATGGACCCGCCGCAGGCGGCGGCTCAGGGCCGAGTGCCGCGTCGTGCGTGCCGTAAAGGAGGTGCGTCGGCACCGTCAGTTCTTCGGGGCGGTAGCGCCCACGCATCATCGCGGACGCCTCACGCAGTAGGAAGTCGCGGTAGTAGAGCGACGACGCGTGGGCGCGCGCGGGCTCGGCGAGGACGCGCGCGAACTCGTCGGCATCGCCGTCGCTGAACGCGTCACGGTGCACGTTGTCGGCGCGCAGCATCGCTCGCACGAGGCGTGTGCGCCCGATCAGCGTCTCGCCGAGCCACGGCGCCGCCAGGACGGGCTGGTAGCTCAGACGCAGCAGGCGCAGCACGTCGCGGGGCCGTGGCCGCGCGCCGCTCCACGGCGGCCACGGCGGCACGATGTTCAGCGCGAGCAGGCGGCCGATTCGCGCGGGTGAGCGCAGCGCTATCAAGAAGCTGACCCAGCCGCCCCAGTCGTGGCCGACGAAATCGGTTCTCTCGATCTCGAGCTCGTCCAGGATCGCGAGAACGTCATCGGCGAGCGTCTGCTTCTCGTAGCCGCGAGCGGGCGCGTCGCTCCAACCAAGGCCGCGCAGGTCCGGCATCACGCACCGCCGCTCGCGCGCGAGTTCGGGCAGGACCTTGCGCCACTCGTACCAGTGCTGCGGCCAACCGTGCAGCAGCAGGAGCGGCGGCGCATCGTCTGGCCCGGCGAGCGCGACGTGGAAACGCAGCCCACGCGCGGCGACGAACGCATGCTCGACCTCGACGCCCGCGACCCGCGGGAAGGGGCGCGCCGCGGAATTGCCCTGCGACGACAGGGTGTGCTGCAGGTCCACCTCACCAACCTTCGCGCTCGCCCATTGCACATGAGGTGTACAACACAGCGACCGGGGCCGTCTTGTGGCGGCCCGCGAGCATGCAAAGGAGGCCCTCGTGCCGCACCGCATCAACCTCGCAGGCCGCGTGGCGGTCGTTACCGGTGCCGGCTCGGGTATCGGCCGTGCCAGCGCGCTCGCGCTCGCGCGCAGCGGAGCACGCGTGCACGCCGCCGACATCGACCGCGGCTCCGCCGAGCGGACCGTCGAGGAAATCGGTGGGCAGGGCGGGAACGGATCGCCGTATGAGCTCGACGTCGCCGACCCGGCCGCGGTCGAGGGGTTCGCCGCCTCGGTGTTCGCGTCCGAGCCCGCCGTCGACGTGCTGCTCAACAACGCCGGCATCGGCCACGCCGCCAACGTCGAGGCGACGACCGTCGAGGACTGGCGGCGCGTGATCGGCGTGAACCTGCTCGGTGTCGCCTACGGCATCCAGGCGTTCGTTCCGCGGATGCTCGCCCAAGGACGCCCGTCGTCGGTCGTCAACACCGCCTCCATGGCCGGCCTCGTGCCGACCGCGAAGATGGCGCCGTACGTCGCGTCCAAGTACGGCGTCGTGGGGCTGACCGAGGCGCTGAACGCAGAGCTCTCCAAGCGCGGCGTGCACTTCACCGCGATCTGCCCGGGAATCATCGACACGGCGATCGTCGCGAACGGGATCATGCGCGGCGACATCGAGGCGCTTCATGGCCGCGCCGTCGACTTCTACGCGCGCCGCGGCGCGTCGCCCGAGGAGGTCGCCGATGCCGTGCTGCGCGCCGTCGAGCACCACCCGCTGATCGTGCCTGTGCCGCGGCGCCAAGTCGCGCTGCCGTACATCCTGCACCGGATCTCGCCGCGGCTCACCCAGCCGATCTCGCGCGGTTTCGAGCGGGTGGTCGGCGGCTAAGAGGGGTGCTGGCCCTCGCCGGCACCCTGTGCGCCGAGGTCGTAATGCGGTGCGCGCGAATTCAGCGGCTCTCGCTAGCACCGCGAACGCCTTCGGCGCATACTGGGTCACATCCATGGTCGAGTTGCACCGCAACCCTCGCTCCGGTGGTGGGTGAAGGCAAGCGAACAAGATGCGCTGCGGTAGTCCCCTGATCCCCGCCTGCGCCGTAACGCTTACGGCGCTCTCGCTGCTCGTGGCCGGCTGCGGCGGCGGCTCCTCCACGACCGCCGCGAGGACGGCACAGAACCGAGCGCTCGCGTACTCGCGCTGTATCCGCTCACACGGGGTGCGGAAATACCCCGACCCCAACAGCAGCGAAGTGATCCCGAAGGAGACGCCGCAGGAACTCACGGTGAGCGCGTCCCAGTTCCAGGCGGCTCAGGAAGCCTGCATGAGGCTGCTCCCCACACAGATGCAGGGTGGCGAGCGCCAAGCCGAAGACCCGAAGCGCTATAGAAACATGCTCGCCCTATCGCGATGTATCCGCCACCACGGCATCCCCAACTTCCCCAACCCTGACGGCAGCGGCCAGATGACCCCCCAGATGCTTGCCGATGCGGGGATAGACCTGCATCGGACCGCGGTGCTCGAAGCCGCCGAGCGGGCCGCCGACGAGTGCGTCGGCGTCACCCACGGGGAAGTCACCAAGGCCAAGGTGGCCCGCTTCGCTGCCGGACGGTAGAGCCGCGATGCGGGTCAATTCGACCGGGCGGAGCGTGTGAGCGGCAAGCCCAGGAGGCCAACCTCGCCACAGACGGGCCACGCCAGAACGTTGCGCGCGGCCGGAGACCGGTCGCCACTTCGAGGCGGACCCGGTGCGTGTCAGCTGCCGACGATGTTCTCGATGAACGACGAGCTGTTGCCGCTGCTCTCGTCGGTGACGATGTAGGGCGCGATCGCTCCGGCCAGCGAAGCCAGCGAGATGCTCTGCAGCCACACCTTGCCGGGGCCGGTCAGTTCGGCGAAGAACAGCCCCTGTCCGAAGATCTTGTTCTTGACACCCTTGATCATCGTCAGTTTGAACTCGACCGACTCCTCGAACATGCCGAGGTGGCCCGGGTGCACGCGCAGGTGGTAGCCGGGCTGAAGGTCGATTTCCTTGACGACGCCCGACATCTCGCACCACCACTCACCGCTGCCGCCGACCTTCTGCAGGATCACGCCCGCGCCGCCGAAGACGCCGGCGCCGAGTTTCTTCTGGAAGCCGACGCTGAGCTCGGTCGTGGTCTCGCCGGCGATGAAGCCGTAGCTGTGGACGAGGTGCGCCTTGCCCGGTTCGGCGTGCATCGGCAGGATCTCGCCGGGGACCTTGGTGCCGAACGAGATCATTCCGGGCCCGTCTGCGGCGGTGTACTCGCTCATGAAGATGCTCGAGCCGCCGACGGCGCGCTTGGCGACGTCCAGTGCCCCGCGAAGCCCGGAGCGCGCGCCCCCGACACCGGTCGCAGCCGTGCGGATGTCGATGTTGTGGTCGAACCACGCGGCTTCGCCCGCCTCGGAGACCAGGCTCTCTCCCTGCGCGAGTTTGATCTCGAGCAGCGGCAGCGTGGTGCCGATGACTTGACTCTCCACGGCGCGCAAGCTACCAGCGACCGCGCGGGCGTGCGCGCGCCGCGAGCCCGTCGGATAGGACTAGACCCGTGCAAGACGCTCCAGGCACAGCGGCCGTGCGCCCCGAGCGCCCCGGCGAGCGCGCCGCGGTCATCGCGGTGCACCGGGTCGCCTTCGGTCCTCGCGGCGACGTCGTTGCCGACCTCGTCGTCGACCTGCTGACGACGTCGCCCCACGGTGCGCTCTCGCTCGTTGCCGAGCGCCGCGGCAGCCTGATCGGCCACGTGCTCCTCACGCCCGCGCTGTTGGAGGCGCCCGAGCGTCGCGTCGACGTGCGCGTGCTGAGCCCCCTCGCGGTCGCTCCCGATGCGCGGCGTCGCGGCGTGGGCTCGGCGCTGGTGCGCAGCGCCTTGGAGCGCCTCGACGACGACGGCGTGCCCGCGGTGTTCCTGGAGGGCGACCCCGCCTACTACGCGCGCTTCGGCTTCCTCGCCGCGGGCCCGCTCGGCTTCCGCAAGCCGTCACCGCGGATCCCGGACGAGGCTTTCCAGGTCGCGCGGCTGGGTTCTTATGCGCCCTGGATGACGGGCACGCTCGTCTACAGCGAGAGCTTCTGGCGCCATGACGCCGTCGGTCCTCGATGATCCCGGCGCACGATCCGGACGTGCTGGACGTCCACCGCCTCGCCGCCGAACTGCAGGCGCGCGGCGCGCGGGTCGTCGCGATCGACGGCTGCGGCGGCGCGGGAAAGAGCACGCTCGCGCGCCAGCTGGTCGCGTCGCTCCCCGCCGCCGCGGTCGTCGCGATGGACGACTTCTACAGGCCGGCGGACGGCCAGCGCGGGGCGCCGAGCGCCCACGGCGGCAGCTACGACATCCCGCGCCTCATCGCCGAGGTCCTCGAACCACTCGCCGCGGCGAAGCCGGGGCTCTACCGGCGCTACGACTGGGAGTCGGATCGACTCGCTGAGTGGCGCGACGTGCCCGCCGCGGCCACGGTCGTGCTGGAGGGGGTGTACTCGACCAGCGCGGCGCTCCGGTCGTTCATCGACTACGCGATCTGGGTCCAGGCGCCGCGTTCCGCGCGCCTGCGACGCGGAATCGAACGCGACGGCGAGCAAGCGCGTTCGCGCTGGGAAACGGAGTGGATGCCGGCCGAGGAGCGCTACATCGCGGGCGAGCACCCCGATGAGCGCGCCGAGCTGGTCGTCGACGGTGCCGCCGGTGCTGCGGGCGGTTTCCTGGTCCTCAGGCGAGGAGACTGAGCGCCCGGCTCGGCGCCGGCGCCGCGCGGATATAGTCGCCGCGGGATGACGTCGCGCTCGTTCGCTCGTCATAGCTGGCTGGGCCTGCTGGCCCTCGCGTCGCTCGTCGTCCTCTGCGCCGGGGCCGGAAGTGCGAGCGCCTACACGCCTGGCTGCGGCGGCATCCCCATCGTCCACGGAATACCGCCGTGGGGTTTTCACACCGGCCCGGGCATCGGCGCGACGGGCACCTACGCCCGCGGCCACGGCGACTACGACTTCGCCAACGACACGGTTTCCGGGATCATCTGCCAGGAAGAGCACTTCCGCGACCATCCGGACCGCGCGATCACGATGACGGTCGGGCGCCACTTCATCTACCACTCGCATTACGCGCAGATGTGGGGCTACCCGGGCAACATCATGAAGATCTACGTCTACGTGCGAGCGAGCAACGATCCCGCGTGCAAGGTCGGCACGCGCGGCCGCGCGACGCTCTTCGCGAGCTACAACGGCGTGCGCAGCGACAGCGTCCAGTTCTCCTTCCGGTCCTCGTGCCGCGACCAGAACCGCCTCTACCACGGCACGCAGGTCAACAACCAGGTGCCACCGCTCTAGATTGCTGCGGCGATACAAGGCGGCTGCAGGGCGCCTTCAGCGGTCGTCGCGTTGTGCTCGTGCGAGCGGCGCCGGCTGCGGGTAGCCTCGAGGCGTGGCAGGCGACGGGGGCGGTGCCGGGCGGGGCGGCGAGGAACGCGATGAGGCGGTCACGGTCGTGGCGTACGACGCGCAGTGGCCCGCGCGCTTCGCGGCCGAGCGCGCGCTGCTGCACGCGGCGATCGGCGCGCAGGCCGTCGGCGGCATCCACCACGTCGGCAGCACGTCGGTGCCGGGCCTCGACGCGAAGCCCGTGATCGACATCCTCGTCGGCGTGGATGACCTCGCGGCTTCGCGGGCCCTCTTCGGCGCCGTAGAAGGGCTCGGCTACCACTACGCGCCGTACCGGACCGAGGAGATGCACTGGTTCTGCAAGCCGAGCCGCGCGCATCGCACGCACCATCTGCATCTGATTCCGGCCGCGTCGCCGCGCTTTCGCGAGGAGCTCGAGTTTCGCGACGCGCTGCGCGCCGACCCGTCCCTCGCGGCGCGCTACGCGCAGCTCAAGCACGAGCTCGCCGGCCGCCATCGCGAGGACCGCGAGGCCTACACCGAGGCGAAGTCGGAGTTCGTCGAAGCGGTGCTGCAGGGCCTCGCGGGCGAGACGTGAACGGCGTCTACGTCTCGCCCTTGTAGTCCGCGGGCGGGCCCTCCTGGGGGCCGAGCACCGGTTCGAACGCGTCGCGGTAGCGCGCGAAGTCCTCGCGCCAGTCGTCGGTCGACGGCTCGCGTCCTTCGAGCCTGTCGAGGCAGGACTCCCAGCCCGCCGCGTTGCGCGCCGCGTGCGCCGGAGCGAGCTCGTTGACCAGCACGAGCCGCGAGCCCTCGCTGTCCGCAAAGACCTGGAAGCGCAGCACCTCATCGCCCCAGCTGTAGGCGAGCTCGGCGGGCTCGTCGACCGTGATGACGCTTCCCGTGAGCGTCATCTCGATCACCTCGGGCGGGAAGGTGAAGAGGATCCCGGCGCCGGGCTCCCAGCGCGCCCCGGCAACCTCGACGTCGCAGGGGAACCAGACCGCCAGGCGCGAGCGGTCCGTCAGCGAGAGCCAGAGGTCGGCGGGAGGGAGAGCCAGCGACCGCTCCAGGCGCACGCCGGGGCGGGCCGGGTCACCGCCTATCGTCGCCGATCGCTGCGCCACGTCTCAACGCTACCCGCAAAGCGGCCGTTGCCCGCGCGCCGCGGAAGGCTCGCCGTGGCGTGGGTCAATCGTGTATGTGGTAGGGCAGCGTCGCGATGACGACATCGCGCGTGTGCGACTTCAGGGCCGACTCGAGCAACAGGCCGCGCTGGTTGTGCAGGATCTCGTGGCGGCGCTTGCGCGGGACGATCTCGGGGATCAGGACCACCACCTGGGGGCCGTCCGTCGGCAGGCGGTTGATGTACTCCACGACCGTGCGGATCAGTCGCCGGCGCGGGTCGACGACGACCTCGACCGAGACGTTGCACGGCCAGCTGTCCCATTCGTGCTCGATGCGCTCGCGCTCCTCCTCGTCGCCGGCGACGGCCAGCGCGACTACCGTGTCGCCCATCGACAGCGCGGCGCTGAGGGCGAGCTCGGTTAGCTCGTTGACGGTCGATGTGGGCACGATTACGAGGCTTTCGCGCGCGCGGGGCACGCCCGGCGTCAGTCCCATGCGCAGCTCGCGTGCGACCCGCGCGTAGTAGCCCTCGGTGCGCGCGAACAGCCACATCAGGGCGGGGATCGCGATCACGACGACCCATGCGCCCTCGAGGAACTTGCTGAACAGGAACACGACCACCGCGACGGCGGTCATCGTCGCCCCCGCCCCGTTGATGAGCGCCTTGCGCCGCCAGTGCTCGGGGCGTTCGCTGCGCCAGCGCCGCACGAGGCCGACCTGGCTGATCGTGAAGCCGATGAAGACGCCGATCGTGAAGAGCGGGATCAGCTTCTCGGTCTCGCCGTCGACGATCGCGAGCAGGATCGCCGCGGCGATCGCGAGCGCGACGATGCCCTGCCGGTAAACGGGGCGCTCGGCGCGCAGGTAGAAGACGTGCGGCAGCCGGTGGTCGCGCGCGAGCAGGCTCATCAGCACCGGGAGACCGCCGAAGCTGGTGTTGGCGGCGAGGCCGAGGACGAGCGTCACGGCGAGGTTCGAGACATAGAACGCCCAGCCGGTTCCGAACGCACCCGCGGTGAGCTGGGCGAGCACCGTGACGCCGCCTCGCGGCTCGATGCCGTGCGCGCGGATCAGCGCCGCGAGGCCGATCAGCATCGCCGCGAGCAGCGCGCCGAGCACGATCTCCGTCTGGCGCGCGTGGCGCACGCGGGGCTTCTTGAAGGCCGGCACGCCGTTCGCGATCGCCTCGACGCCCGTGACGGCCGAACAGCCTGACGCGAAAGCCTTGAGGATCAGGACGATGCCGAGCGCCTCGGTCGCGTGGAAGGGCGCGAGGGAGGTGCCGATCGTCGCGACCGGTTGCGGGTGAAACGGGCCGACGACGATGACGGCGAAGATCGAGATGATGAACACCGCGGTCGGCACCATCAAAAGTCGCGCCGACTCGCCGATGCCGAACATGTTCACGACGGTCAGCAGCAACAGCCCGGCGAGGCAGATCAGCAGGAGATGGTGCGAGAGCGACGGGAAGACGCTGCCGAGGCTCGCGGCGCCCGCCGCGAGGCTGACGGCGACGGTCAGGACGTAGTCGACCACGAGCGACGCGGCGGCGAGAAGCGCGACGGGCCGCCCGAGGTTCGACTTGGCGACGGCGTAGGCGCCGCCGCCCTCGGGGTGGGCGGCGATGACTTGCGTGTAGGAGACGACGAGCAGCGCGAGCATCGCCGTGATGACGAGCGTCAGCGGGAGCGTCAGGTACAGCGCGCTCGTGCCCGCGAGGACGAGGACGAGCATCATCGCTTCGGGGCCGTAGGCGACGCTCGAGAGCGCGTCGAGGCTCAGCGCGGACAGGCCGCCGGCGACGTTCAGCTCGTGGCCTGCGTCCGCGTGCTTGCCCGCGCGCCGGCCCGACGCCAGGCCCCTAAGCCTGCCGTTCTCGCGCCGACGCGGCTGGAGGCTCAAGTTCGCACCCCTCTCTGGTGCCGAACTCTTGCAGGCGCCGCGGCAGCGGGCCGGCGGCGCGGAGCGGCGGGGCGGGCGTGCGTCAGCGCCAGAGCTCGGGCCGCCGCGCGAAGCCGTCGGTCGCGGCGACGACCTGCGCCGTGATCGCCGGGCCGCCGTGGCCCGCGTCGCCGACGACGCGGAGCTCCGCGGCGGGCCAGCTGCGCGCGAGCTCCCACGGCACGCCGAGCGGGGAGCTCACGTCGACCTGGCCGTGGACGAGGACGGCCGGCGTGCCTTCCAGCCGCCGCACGCCGGCGAGCAGTTCGCCGTCCATGCGCCACGCGCCGTGGCGCCAGTAGTGCGTTACCAGACGCGCCCAGCACGCGCGGAATGCGGGGTCGTCGAAGCGCGTGTCGTGGCCGGGCCCGAGCGCGCGCACGTGCGTGTCCTCCCATTCGCACCAGTCGCGGGCGGCGCGTTCGCGGACGCGCTCGTCGCCGTCGGACAGGCGCCGCGCGTAACCGTCGACGATCCGCTCGCCCGCGCCGAGCTCGCCCGCTCCGGCGCGGAAGCGCTCCCACTCGGCGGGGAAGATGCGGCCCATCTCGACCGTGATCCACTCGACCTCGCGCGGCGTCGTCGTAACGACGGCGAAGAGGACGAGCGCTGCGACGCGCTCGGCGTGCGCCTGCGCGTAGGCGAGCGCAAGGGTCGAGCCCCAGGAGCCGCCGAGCACGAGCCAGCGCTCGACGCCCGCGAGCTCGCGCAGGCGCTCGATGTCGGCGATGAGGCGGTCCGTGGTGTTCACCGCGAGGTCGGCGCCGGGGTCGCCGGCGTTGGGTGTGCTGCGCCCGCAGCCGCGCTGGTCGAACAGCGTCGTGCGGAACGCCGCCGGATCGAGCAGGGCGCGCCACCAGGGCGCGGCGCCGGCGCCGGGGCCGCCGTGCAGCACGACGGCCGGCAGCCCGTCGGCGGCGCCGACGCGCTCCCAGTAGACGAGCTGGCCGTCGCCGACCGCAAGCTCGCCGCGCGCGTCCGGCTCCGCCACCTCGTACACGGACCCATTCTTGCGGTCGGCGCCTTCACGTGGCCCTTAGCGGGCGCTGATGGGATTCAGACGCTGTTCATATGGGACGCGTGCACCCTCAGACGATGACCTTTTCGATGCAGACCGGCACAGCGGCGGCAGCGGCCGCGCCGCGCCGCGTCCTGAAGGCGCGCACCAGGGCGGGCACGCGCACGCTGCGGCTGCGGCGGCCCGAGCTCATCGGCCTGATCCTCGTCAGCGCCGTGCTCAACCTCTGGGACCTCAGCCGCAACGGGTGGGCGAACGAATACTACGCGGCGGCGGTCCGCTCGATGAGCCGCAGCTGGCACGATTTCCTCTTCGCTTCGCTCGATCCGAACGGCGTGATGACGGTCGACAAGCCGCCCCTCGCGCTCTGGGTGCAGGCGCTCTCCGCGCGCATCTTCGGCTTCAGCTCGCTGAGCATCCTGATCCCGCAGGCGCTGATGGGGGTCGCGACCGTCGTACTCGTCTACGACCTCGTGCGCAGGCGTTTCGGGCGCTTCGGGGGCGCCGTCGCGGGGTTCGCGCTCGCGCTCACGCCGATCACGGTCGCCGTGTCCCGGCACAACAACCCCGACGCGCTGCTCGCGCTGTGCTGCGTCGCGGCGCTCTGGTGCGCGGTGCGCGGCATGGAGCGCGGCCGCACCGGCTGGCTCGTCGCGAGCGGCGTGCTCACCGGCCTCGCGTTTGAGACCAAGATGCTCGTCGCGCTCGTCGTGGTACCCGCGATCGCCGTCGCCTGGCTGTGGACGACCCCGGCGGGCCGGGGCAGGCTGCACGCGCTGCGCCAGCTCCTCTACGGCGGCGCCGCGATGGTCGTCGTCGGCGGCGCGTGGCCGGCGCTCGTCGAACTGACGCCTGCCGCAGACCGGCCATGGGTCTCCGGTACGAGCAACAACACCATCCTCTCGCTGATCTTCGAATACAACGGGCTCGGCCGCGTCGAAGGCCAGACCGGCGGCCCCGGCGGCGCAGGGCTCGGCGGCGGCACGCTGTTCGGTGGCTCCCCGGGCCCGCTGCGCCTGCTCAACTCCGCGCTCGGCGGCCAGGACGGCTGGCTGTTCGGCTTCGCGCTCGTCGCCGTCGCCGCGGTGCTCTACGCGTGCCGCTTGCGCCGCAGGGACGAGCGGACCGGCTGGATCATCGCCGTCGCGGGCACTTTCGCGACGACCGCGGTCCTCTTCTCGTTCGCGGGCGGCATCTTCCACCCGTACTACGTCGCGCTGCTCGCCCCCTTCACCGCCGCTCTCGTCGGCGCCGGCGCGGCGCTGCTCGCGGCGAGGGACGTGCCGCTGCGCATCTTCGCCCCCCTCGCGGCCGCCGCCGGTGTTCTCGTCGAGATCGTCGTCCACGGCCGTTACCCCGGCGACCTGACATGGCTGCCCGCGGTCCTGATCGTAATCGCCGCCGCCGCAGCGGCAGCGATCCTCATCGCGCGCGACTCCCGCACCCGCGGCGGCGCCGTCGTGCTGCTCGTCGCGGCGCTGCTCGTCGCACCCGCGATCTGGTCCGTCGAAACGCTGGGCCACCGCACGAACGGCACCTTCCCGATGGGCGGCCCCGCGTCGCTTGTCGCGATGGGGCCCGCTGGCGCCGGCGCCGGCGGCCGCTTCGGCGGCGGCGCCGCGAACCTCGGCCGCGGCGCCGGCACCTTCGCTCCAGGCGCCGCGGGCCCCGGTGCCGGGGGCTTCGGCGGCCGGGGCGCAGCCCCGCCGGGCCCCTTCTTCGGCGCGCGGCACCGCATCGGCGGTGCCGGCGCGGGAGCCGGCGGCGGCATGTTCTCCGGCGCGTCGCTGACCGCTGTCGTCGACTACGTGCGCCAGCACGGCGGCGGCGAGATCGCGGTCGCGAGCCAGTCGCAGGCGGCGACGGCGATCCTCGACAGCGGCGGTGAAGTGGCGGGTATCGGTGGCTTCTCGGGCCGCGAGAGCACCGTGGGCATCTCGTGGCTCGCGGACCGTGTGCGCTCGGGCGCGATCCGCTGGGTGCTCGCCGAATCCGGCTCTGGCGCGGCAGGTGGCGGCGCCGGGCCCGGAACGTCGGCTCCGCGGTCCTTCTTCGGCGGCGGCGCAGGCGGCTTCGGCGGCGGCTTCGGCGGCGGCGCGGGACCTGGCTTCGGCCGCTCGCTGGGCGGCGTCCCGGGCGACACGCGTGTCGGCTCGCGCGTCGCTCTCGACGCCGCCGCGAAGGCATGCGTGAAGGTCGCAACCACCGGTTCGACCAGCGGCACCCTCTACGACTGCGCGGGGCGGGCAAGCGAGCTCGAAGCGCTCGCGCGAGAATCCGCGACGTGAGCATCCTTGTCGTAGACGACGATCGCGCGGTGCGCGAAGCACTGCGGCGCGCGCTGACCCTCGGCGGCTACGAGGTCGAGATGGCCGAGGACGGGCCCGCGGCGCTGCAGCGCCTCGCGCTAGGCGACCCCGACGCCGTCGTGCTCGACATCGGCCTGCCCGAGCTCGACGGGGTCGAGGTGTGCCGGCGGCTACGCAAGAGCGGCAGCCGCGTGCCGGTCCTGATGCTGACGGCGCGCGACGCCGTCGACGACCGCATCGAGGGGCTCGACGCCGGCGCCGACGACTACATGGTCAAGCCCTTCGACGTCGGCGAGCTGCAGGCGAGGCTGCGCGCGCTGCTGCGGCGGACCGGAGCCGGGGAGGCGCAGGACAACCTCACGTTCGGCGAGCTCCGGCTCGACCCGTCGCGTCACGGCGCGACCTACGGGGGAAACTTCGTCGAGCTGACACGCACCGAGTACCAGCTGCTCGAGCTGTTGATGATCAACCCGCGCACGGTGCTTTCGCACTCCACGATCTACGACCGCGTCTGGGGCTATGACTTCGGGCCCACCTCGAACGCGCTGCGCGTCTACATCGGCTACCTGCGACGCAAGCTCCAGTCCGCCGGCGCCCCCGACCTGATCCACACGGTCCGCGGCGTCGGCTACTCGCTGCGGGAGCCCTGAGCGTGTCCCTGCGGCTGCGCATCGCGGCGGCGGCGGGCGCCTCGGTGGCGGTCGTCGTGCTGGTCGCGGCCGCCACGACGTACCTCTTCGTCCGCTCCCACCTCAGCGGCGAACTCGACAGCCAGCTGCGCGCACGTGCCGCCGCGGTCGTGCCCCACCACGACTACGACGACGACAACGACAACGACAGCGGTCCGGGCGGTCCGGGCGGCCACGCGGGCGTGCCCCCCGGCGACGAAGACGACCGCGTCCTCGGCCGCGAACACCCGGTTCCGAGCAACGTCAGCCCCGTTCCCTTCGGTGGCGCCTCGGGCTTCGTGCAGGTCGTCCAGCCGAGCGGCGCGGTGTTCGTGCCCGGCGGCCAGGGCAGCGCTCCGTCGCTCGTCCCGACGAGTACGGACCGCCAGATCGCGGCGACCGGCGCCGGCAGCCGCGTGACGGACCGCGAGATCCGCGGCACCCACGTGCGCGTGCTCACCGAGGGCGTCCCGGGCGGCGGCGCGGTGATGGTCGCGCTGCCACTGACCTCGCTCGACAACCAGCTACGCGAGCTCGTGATCACGCTCGCGTTGATCGCCGGCGCCGGCGTGCTGCTCGCCGCGCTACTCGGCCTGCTCGTCGCGCGCACGGCGCTCGCGCCGGTGGAGCGTTTCACGCGCCGCACCGAGGCGCTGAGCGGGCACATCGACCTCTCCGCGCGGATCGAGGGCGAAGGCCGCCGTGACGAGCTCGGCCGCCTCGCGCACAGCTTCAACGACACGCTCGACGCGCTCGAGCGGGCGCTCGACGCGCAGCGTCAGCTCGTCGCCGATGCGAGCCACGAGCTGCGCACCCCGATCGCGGCGCTGCGCGCGAACATCCAGCTCCTCGCGGAGGCCGAGCGGCTGCCCGAGCCCGACCAGCGGGCGCTGCGCGTCGACATCGTCGATGAGCTCGACGAGCTCACCGCGCTCGTGGCGGACGTCGTCGAGCTCGCGCGCGGCAGCGAGCCCGACGGCGCGCGCGAGGACGTGCGCCTGGATGAGATCGTCTCGATCGCCGTGCAGAAGGCGCGGCGGCGCGGCGACGTCCAGTTCGAGCTCGACATCGAACCGACGATCGTCAAGGGCAGCCCGGAACGCATCGGCCGTGCCGTCACGAACGTCATCGACAACGCCCGCAAGTGGAGCCCGGCCGGCGGCACGGTGACGGTCGCCGTCCACGACGGCACGCTCGTCGTGCGCGACCACGGCCCGGGCTTTCAGGAGGAGGATCTCCCGCACGTCTTCGACCGCTTCTACCGTGCGCCCGGTGCGCGCCGCATGCCTGGCTCCGGGCTCGGCCTGGCGATAGTCCGCCAGGCCGCCGAGTCGTGCGGCGGCTCGGCGCGCGCAGCGAACGCGCCGGGCGGCGGCGCGTGCCTGACGATCGGCTTTGGTCTGGCCGAAAAGCCCGCTCCTCTCGAACATTCGTCCAGTAGCGGACAGACAATGGCGTAGATTTCGTCCTGGATGGAGTCGACGGCTGATCCTCACCCGGGGGTCGAGCGCCTTCTCGCGGGCGTGCGTCGAATGGCGGCCCTGGCACAGACCGCCGTCGAGGGCGAAGCCGTCGTCCGCTCGCTCGCCGTCGAGCTCCTCGCGGCGCCCGGCGCGGACGAGATCCACGTGCACACGCTCTCCGAGGCGGGCGACGGCCACGAGCACGTCGACATCTACATGTTCGACGGCGCCTCGCGCCTGAGCTACGTCGTCGACATGGCCGAGCGGCCACCCGGCGTGGCGCTCGTCGCGCGAACCGGCGAGCCCTTCGCCGCGCGCGGCGCGGGCGACGTCGCCGCCGCGATGCCGCGGCTCGCGCGCGACAGCGAGATCGCGAGCGTGCTCGCGCTGCCGATGAGCGAACGCGGCGTCACGGCCGAGGTCGTGGTCCTCGCGCGCAGCGCCGCGAGCCCGTTCACGGTCGCCGAGGTCGAGTACTGCGCCGCGATGGTGGAACAGGCCTCGACGGCGCTCGCGCTCTGCCGCGCGCGCGCCGAGGCGGGCACCGACCCCGTCACGGGAGCGATGAACCGGCGCGCCATGCACCGTCGCCTGGACGAGGAGATCGGGCGCGCCCGGCGGACCGGGGGGCCGCTGTCGTGCCTGCTCGTCGACCTCGACGACTTCAAGCGCGTCAACGACGTCCACGGGCACCCTGCCGGCGACGCGACGCTGCGCGGTGTCGTGCAGGCGCTGATCAGCGAGTTCCGCTCGTTCGACCGTGTCGCGCGCTACGGCGGCGACGAGTTCGTCGTGATCCTGCCGAACGCGGACCTCGAGAACGCGGTCGTCGCGGGAGCGCGGGCGCTCGACCGGCTCGCGCTCGTCGCCGGCTCCGGCGAGGGACGCGCCGGCGTCGCCGCCTCGGTGGGCGCCGCCCAATGGCAGCAGGGCCTCGATGCAGACGCGCTGCTCGCGGCCTGCGACGAAGCCCTCCTGCGCTCCAAGCGCGAGGGCAAGGGCCGCGTCACCAGCGGCTACACGCCCTCCGTCTAGCCACTTTCCTCTGCGAGAATGGCGCTGCCGCGCCCGCGGCCGGCCCTACAGGAGGCCCCGAACATGACGCAGGACAGCTTTGGTGCGAAGGGAGCGCTCCGCGTCGGCGGGCGCGAGTACGAGATCTTCAGGCTCGCCGCGCTGCAGGACGGGTACGACGTCGCGCGCCTGCCCTTCTCGCTGAAGGTGCTGCTCGAGAACCTGCTGCGCCACGAGGGCGCCGGCACCGTCGCAGCCGACGACGTGCGCGCGCTCGCCTCCTGGGACGCGACGGCGCCCCCGCGTCGCGAGATCGCGTTCGCCCCGGCGCGCGTGTTGATGCAGGACCTCACCGGGGTGCCCGCCGTCGTCGACCTCGCCGCGATGCGCGACGCCATCGCCCAGATGGGCGGCGACCCGGAGCGCATCAACCCGCTCGCGCCCGCGGAGCTCGTGATCGACCACTCCGTGCAGGTCGACGCGTTCGGCACGCGCGCGGCGTTCCAGATCAACGCCGACCTCGAGTTCGAGCGCAACGGCGAGCGCTACGAGTTCCTGCGCTGGGGGCAGCAGGCCTTCGCGCACTTCGCGGTCGTGCCGCCCGACACCGGCATCGTCCACCAGGTAAACCTCGAGTACCTCGCCCGCGTCGTATTCCACGACGAGGAGAGCGGCCGCGCCTTTCCCGACACGCTTGTCGGAACCGACTCGCACACGCCGATGGTCAACGGCCTCGGCGTGCTCGGCTGGGGCGTCGGCGGGATCGAGGCCGAGGCCGCGATGCTCGGCCAGCCGCTGTCGATGCTGATCCCGCAGGTCGTCGGCATGCGCCTGCACGGCGCGCTGCCCAAGGGCTCGACCGCCACGGACCTCGTGCTCACGGTCGCCGAGCTCCTGCGCCGCCACGGCGTCGTCGGCAAGTTCGTCGAGTTCTACGGCGCCGGCGTCGGCGCCCTGCCGATCGCGGACCGCGCGACGATCGGCAACATGTCGCCGGAGTTCGGATCGACCTGCGCGATCTTCCCGATCGACGCCGAGACGCTCTCCTACATGCGCCTGTCGGGCCGCCCCGAGGAGCAGGTCGAGCTGGTCGAGGCCTACGCGCGCGAGCAGGGCATGTGGCACGAGGCGGACGGGCCCGAGCCGGTGTTCAGCGAGACGCTCGAGCTCGACCTCGCGAGCGTCGAGCCGAGCATCGCGGGCCCGCGCCGTCCCCAGGACCGCGTGCCGCTCGCGTCCTCGCGCGAGGCGTTCCATCGCGCGCTGCCGGACTACACGGCGGGGCGCAACGGCTCGCGCGGCGAACTTGAGCTGACCGTGGACGGCGAGCAGTTCGCGCTGAAGGACGGCGACGTCGTGATCGCCGCGATCACGAGCTGTACGAACACTTCCAACCCGTCGGTCATGGTCGGCGCCGGCCTGCTCGCCCGCAACGCCGTCGAACGGGGCCTCACGCGCCGGCCGTGGGTGAAGACGTCGCTCGCGCCGGGCTCGAAGGTCGTCACCGAATACCTCGAGAAGGCGGGTCTCACGGAGCCGCTCGACGAGCTCGGCTTCAACCTCGTCGGCTACGGCTGCACGACGTGCATCGGCAACTCCGGTCCGCTGCCCGCGGAGATCTCCCGCGCCGCCACCGACGAGCAGCTCGCGCTCGCCGCCGTCCTTTCGGGCAACCGCAACTTCGAGGGGCGCATCAACCCGGACGTGAAGATGAGCTACCTCGCCTCGCCGCCGCTCTGCGTCGCGTACGCGATCGCGGGCACGATGGACTTCGACTTCGACAGCCAGCCACTAGGAACCGGACGCGACGGCGAGGATGTCTACCTGCGCGACATCTGGCCCTCACCGCAGGAGGTCGCGCGCACCGTCGGCGATGTCGTGCGCGCCGACATGTTCCGCGAGAGCTACGGCGAAGTGTTCACCGGCGACGAGCGCTGGCAGTCGATGGACGTTCCGGCGGGCCACCGCTTCGCGTGGGGCGAGACCTCGACGTACGTGCGCCGGCCGCCGTTCCTGGAGGGGTTGCCGGTCGAGCCGGCGCCGGTCAGCGACATCGCCGGCGCGCGCGTCCTCGCGCTGCTCGGCGACAGCGTCACGACCGACCACATCTCGCCCGCCGGTTCGATCCGGCGCGACGGGCCGGCCGCGGAATACCTGATGGCCCACGGCGTCGAGCCGCGCGACTTCAACTCTTACGGCGCGCGGCGCGGCAACCACGAGGTGATGATCCGCGGCACGTTCGCGAACATTCGCCTGCGCAACCTGATCGGCGGCGGCGAGCAGCTTCGCGAAGGCGGCTACACGCGCTTCTTCGGGGACGGCGATGCCGAGCAGACGACGATCTACGACGCCGCGATGCGCTACGCCGACGCGGGCGTCCCCCTCGTCGTCATAGCTGGCGCCGAGTACGGGTCCGGCTCGTCGCGCGACTGGGCCGCGAAGGGCCCGCGGCTGCTCGGCGTGCGCGCCGTGATCGCCGTGAGCTACGAGCGGATCCACCGTTCGAACCTCGTCGGCATGGGCATCCTGCCGCTCCAGTTCGCCGACGGCGAGAACGCCGAGTCGCTCGGCCTCACCGGCGAGGAGGTCGTCTCGGTGGCCGGCGTCGCGGAGGCGATGGCCGGTGGCGGCGCGCCGCCCGAGCGCGTGCGGGTGCTCGCCCGCCGGCCCGACGGCGGCGACGTCGAGTTCACGACCGTCGTGCGCGTCGACACGCCGCGCGAGGCCGAGTACCTGCGCCACGGCGGCATCCTGCCTTACGTTCTGCGTAACCTGTTGGCGCGATGAGCCCGGCGCCCCGCAGAGCCGGCGGGCGCGCGGCGCCCGTCCCGCCACTGCTGCTCGAACTGCTCGCGGCACGCGCGCCCTCGGGCGCCGAGCAGGACGCGCGCGAGATCTGGCTCGCGGCCGCCGCCGAGTTCGCCGCGACCTCGGTCGATCGCATCGGCTCGGCGCGCGCTAGCGTCGCCGCCAAGGGCCGCGGCGAGCACAAGCGCATCATCCTCGTCGGGCACATCGACGAGATCGGCCTGCTCGTCACGCACATCGACGACCAGGGCTACCTGTGGTTCGCGCCCGTCGGTGGCTGGGACCCGCAGGTCCTCGTCGGCCAGCGCGTCGTCGTCAAGAGCGCCGGCGGCGAGCTGCGCGGCGTCATCGGCCGCAAGCCGCTGCACCTCTTGAAGGCGGAGGAGCGGAAAAAGGTGCCCGAGCTGCGCGAGCTGCACATCGACATCGGCGCCCGCGACGGGGCGCAGGCCAGGAAAATGGCGCGCGTCGGCGACGTCGCCGTGATCGACTCGGGTCCACTGGAGCTGCCGAACCGGCGCCTGGTCTCCCGCGCGCTCGACAATCGCCTCGGCTGCTACGTCGCGCTCGAGGCGGCCCGCATCGTCGCCCAGGCCGGCGGCGGCGAGTGGGAGGTCATCGCCGTCGCGGCAGTGCAGGAGGAGATCGACCTCGGCGGCTCGACGACGAGCGCGTTCTCGCTCGAACCGGACGCCGCCGTGGTGATCGACGTGACGCACGCCACCGACGCGCCCGGGGTCGACCCGAAGAGCGCCGGGCCGCACGAGCTCGGCACGGGCCCGGTCGTCGGGCGCGGCACGACGCTCAGCGGCCCGCTCGGCGACGTGCTGGAAGCGGCCGGCAAGGCCGGGCGGATCCCGCACACCGTCGCGGCGTACGCCGAATCGACGTGGACCGACACGGACGGCATCTACAAGTCGCGCGGCGGCATCCCCACCGCGCTCGTCGAGATCCCTCTGCGCTACATGCACTCCCCGACCGAGCTCGTCGAGGTCAGGGACGTCGAAAACGCGGCGAAGCTGCTCGGCGCCGCCGCGCTACGGCTACGCCGCTCGACGGACCTGTCGCCCTAGGGACTACTCGAGTTCGGTCAGGGCCGAGACCGCGTACGCCTCGCCCGGCACGCCGCCGACGACGAGCATCGTGAGGCCCTCGGGGCCGGCGTAGGCCTTGCGCTTGGTGCCGCTCGAGACGCGCACGAGCGTGCCGCTGTCGAGGTCGACGCGCTCGCCCTCGATGTCCATGTAGCCGCTGCCCGAGAGCACGGCGTAGAGCTCCTCCTGGCCGTCCTCCTCGTGGGCGTGCTCCGGGTACTGGTCGGCGTTCGGCGGCATGCGGATCACCTGTACGCCGAAGGAGCTGATGCCGAGCTCGGCGCGCGCCTTGACGAAGCCGCCGCCGAAGGAGGCCTGCATGTCCTCGATGCGCTTTGCGCTGTACTCGGGCACGCGCGGACCCTACATGATCTAGGTACGCGGCGGCGCGAGGATCGCGAGCTGCCGCGAGTGGGCGAGCAGCACGCCGCCCGGCGACCAGAGGTGCACGTCCTCCTCGAAGAAGCCTTCGCTGATCAGCCTCGCGCGCGCGTGCGCGAGGCACAGGTCGAACGGCTCGAGCGTGGCGAGGTCGGCGCGGAAGTGGATCGTGAGGTCGATCGTCGGCGCGGACGCGGGCGTGTCGATGTGCATGAAGGGAGTCGGCACGAGCGCGTCGGTGAAGAACGCGAGCGCCGGGTAGTCGACGGGGTCGGCCCGCGCGAGGCCGAGCCAGCCACCGGTCTCCATCGCCGCGCCCGGCGAGACGAACGGCAGCGCGCCGATGCGGTGCTGGAGCGTGATCTGGCGCGTGAAGGGGGGCGCTCCCTCGACGAAGAGCGTGCCGGCGCGCCGCTCAGGGTCGGGCGGCTCGACGTCGGGCATCTCGTGCTGGACGATTTCGGGCCCGGGCCACGGCGGCGAGAATGCGGCGAGCGCGAGCGCGACGGCCCGGCCGTCCTGCTCCATGCGCGCCGACAGGGAGGTCAGCGAACGCCCGCGGCGCTCGCGGCGCACCGCGACGGAGAGCGGCGCGAACTGCGGCGCGCGCAGGTAGTGGATCGTGAGCGAACGCGGCGGCCCGGAGTCCCCGTCGACCGTCGCGAGCAGGGCGCGCGCGAGGATCGCGGCCAGGTAGCCGCCGTGCGGGCCGAGGCCCGCGCGCCAGCCGTCGGCGACCCGCGCCTGGAAGAGCGCCGTCACCCCGTCGTCCTCGCCCGCCGCGATCGCCGTGTCGCGGGCGAAATCCGGTTCAGCCACGGACCAGCCGCTTGTAGGTGATCCTGTGCGGGCGGTCGGCAGCGTCGCCGAGGAGCTCACGCCGGTGCTCCTCGTACGCCTCGAAGTTGCCCTCGAACCATGTCACCTGCGAGTCGCCCTCGAAGGCCAGCACGTGCGTAGCGATGCGGTCCAGGAACCAGCGGTCGTGCGAGATGACGACGACGCAGCCGGGGAACGAGAGGAGCGCCTGCTCGAGCGCGCGCAGGGTGTCGACGTCGAGGTCGTTCGTGGGCTCGTCGAGCAGCAGCAGGTTGCCGCCGCTGCGCAGCAGCTTCGCGAGGTGGACGCGGTTGCGCTCGCCGCCGGAGAGGTCCTTGATGCGCGCCTGCTGCGAGGAGCCCTTGAAGTTGAAGCCCGCGGTGTACTGGCGGCTGTTGACGATCCGCTCGCCGACCTGCAGCTGGTCCAGTCCTTCGGAGATCTCCTCCCAGACCGTCTTGCCGGGGTCGAGCGCGTCGCGCGACTGGTCGACGTACGCGAGCTTGACGCTCTCGCCGAGCTCGATCGTGCCGGCATCCGGCTTCTCATCGCCGGTGATCATCCGGAACAGCGTCGTCTTGCCGGCGCCGTTCGGGCCGATGACGCCGACGATGCCGGCGCGCGGCAGGTCGAACGAGAGGTCCTCGATCAACAGGCGCTCGCCGAAACCCTTCGAGAGGTTCGCTGCGGCGAGCACCTTCTCGCCGAGACGCGGCCCCGGCGGGATGTGGATCTGGACGTCGTCGAGCTTGACGTTGCGCTCCTCGGCGACGAGCTCGTCGTAGCGCGCGAGCCTCGCCTTGGACTTCGTGCGCCGGCCCTTCGGGTTGGTGCGGACCCACTCGAGCTCCGCCGCGATCGTGCGCCGGCGCGCACGTTCGCTGCGCTCCTCCTGCTCCAGGCGCGCCTGCTTCTGCTCGAGCCAGGAGGAGTAGTTGCCCTCGTACGGCAGGCCGCGCCCGCGGTCCAGCTCGAGGATCCAGCCGGCGACGTTGTCCAGGAAGTAGCGGTCGTGCGTGACGGCGACGATCGTGCCGGGATACTCGGCGAGGTGCTGCTCGAGCCACGCGACCGACTCGGCGTCGAGATGGTTCGTCGGCTCGTCGAGGAGCAGCAGGTCAGGCGCGCTGAGCAGCAGGCGGCAGAGCGCGACGCGGCGGCGCTCGCCGCCCGAGAGCGTCGCGACGCCGGCGTCGGCGGGGGGCAGCCGCAGCGCGTCCATCGCGTAGTCCAGGCGCGTGTCGAGATTCCATGCGTCGGCCGCTTCGATCTGCGCCTGCACGCGGGCGAACTCCTCGGCGTTCTCGTCGCTGTAGTCGGCGGCGAGCTCGTTGAAGCGGTCCAGCAGCGCCTTCGTCGCGGCGACGCCGTCCTCGACGTTGCCGCGCACGTCCTTGCTCTCGTCGAGCTGTGGCTCCTGCTCGAGCATCCCGACGCTCGCGCCGGGGGCCAGCTGCGCCTCGCCGCGGTACTCCTGATCGACGCCCGCCATGATCCGCAGGAGCGTCGACTTGCCGGAACCGTTGTAGCCGAGGACCCCGATCTTC